>NZ_LGQZ01000069.1 GCF_003116015.1 Azospirillum sp. TSO22-1 | reverse complement strand
TCGTGCTGCAGTTCCTGGCGACCTCCGGCCTGCTCGACGGCGGGCTGAAGATCCGCCCGATGGTGCTGCCCGACCGCTTCCTCGACCACGACACCCCGGCCAAGCAGTACGAGGAAGCCGGCCTCGGCGCCAAGTCCATCGTCGCCACCGCGCTGCTTGCGCTCGGCATCGACGCGTTGGCCGAGGTGCGCGCGTAGGGCGTATCCAAGGTCACATAGTTCAAGGTCACATAACTGCAATAATGGGCCGCCTGCCCGGGCGGCCCTCTGTCTTTGGTCCGTAGGACAAGGATCGGCATCGAAAGACCTACCCCGATTTGGGTAGTTTCGTGTCTATAGGTTCCCCTGGAGACGACATCGTCGTTCCACTACATTTCGGAAACGAGGTTCACTCCGTACGGACACTGCGAAGGACCGTCAGTTCTACAATGGTTCCCCTGTCTGACACCGCCGCTGCCGGCGCATTTGGAGCCGGCGACACGGCGCTTCTCCTCGCGTCGCTGGAACAGGCGCCGGTCGCCATGGCCGTGATCGAAGGGCCCGAGCACCGCTACCGCTATGTGAACGCTGCGTTTCGTGCGCTGCCCATGGCATCGGCCCCCCAGCTTGGCGACCGGTTGGCGGAGGGGGTCCCGGGGTTGGTGGATGGTCTGGATGAGGTCCGCCGCACCAGCCGGCCGGCGCGGGTCAGCGACCTGACCGTCACCGGTGCGGACGGCCGGATCCATGTCTGGGATGTCGACTGCGCGCCGCTGTCCGGATCCGGGAGCGCGCACGGCGTGCTGATCACCATGCACGACGTGTCCGCCAAGGCGGCGGCGTTGAAGCAGACGGAAGGGCTGCTGCGCGAGGTCAACCATCGCGTCAAGAACAGCCTGCAGCTGGTCTCCAGCCTGCTCACCCTGCAGGCGCTCAGCGCCAAGGACCCGGAGCTGCGCCGGCAGTTCCAGGAGGCCTGCGGCCGCACCGGCACCATCGCCCAGGTGCATCAGCGCCTGTACCAGAGTCAGACCTACAGCGAGGTCGCCTTCGGCGCCTACCTGCGCGACCTCTGCCGCGAGCTGGGCGGCAGCGCCGCTGCGGCCGGCCGCACCATCGCGGTGGAGGCCGACGATGTCGACTTGCCGGCCGACACGGTGATCCCGCTCGCGCTGGTGGTGAACGAACTGGTCAGCAACGCTGTCAAGTACGCCTACCCGGAGGGGCATCCGGGCGAGGTGGCGGTGGGGTTCCACGTGCAGCCGGATGGCCGCAAGAGCCTGACCGTCGCCGATCACGGCGGCGGCCTGCCCGAGGGCTACGACGTGGCGCGCGCCGACACGCTGGGCATGAAGGTGGTCCGCGCCTTCACCAGCCAGCTCAAGGGCAAGTTCCGCGCCGAGCCGAACGTGCCGGGCACGCGCTTCGTGGTCGACCTGCCGGCCTGATTCCCTTGCAGCGGGCGCCTCGTTACGCCATGCATCTCGCCTGATCCTGGGGGAGGTGCCGGCATGGCGAAGGTACGCGTGGACATGGCGCTGGTGGAGCGCGGGCTCGCCGAGAGCCGTGCCAAGGCGCAGGCGCTGATTCTCGCCGGGCTGGTCTATTCCGATACCCGCCGCATCGACAAGGCCGGCGACCTGCTGGCCGAGGGCGCGCCGCTGTCGGTGAAGGGGCAGGACCACCCCTGGGTGTCGCGCGGCGGGCTGAAGCTGGTGAAGGGGCTGGACGAATTCGGCATCGATCCGGCCGGGCTGGTGGCGCTGGACGTCGGCGCCTCGACCGGCGGCTTCACCGACGTGCTGCTGACCCGCGGGGCGGCCAAGGTCTACGCGGTGGACGTCGGGCACGGGCAACTGGCCTGGAAGCTGCGGCAGGACCCGCGCGTCGTGGTTCTGGAGAAGACCAACGCCCGCCACCTGACCAGTGCCGAGATCCCCGACCCGGTGGACCTCGTGGTGTGCGACGCCAGCTTCATCGGGCTGGAGGTGGTGCTGCCCGGCCCGCTGGCGCTGGCGGCGCCCGGGGCGCGGCTGGTGGCGCTGATCAAGCCGCAGTTCGAGGTCGGCAAGGGCCGCGTCGGCAAGGGCGGCGTGGTCCGCGAGCCGGAACTGCACGCCGAGGTGTGCGAGCGCATCCGGTCCTGGCTGGATGGCCTGCCGGGCTGGCGCGTGCTGGGCATCGCCGAGAGCCCGATCACCGGCCCGGAAGGCAACAAGGAGTTCCTGATCGGGGCGATGCGCGAGTAGTCCCCCCTAAAACTTCACTGCCGGCATCTTCGCCCTCACCCCAGGCTCCGCTACGTCCAGCAGCGGCCCGAGCCACGCACGCAGCTCGCGCGCCACCGCATCGCGCACCAGGCCCTTGCCGGACATCACGCTGCGGATCTCCTCCAGCGTCGACTTCGGCGGCGGGAAGGGCTCCAGCGCCACCGGGGCGTCGGGTTTCAGCCCGATCGCCTCGCGCACCCGCATCAGCGCCGTCTCGGTGTCGCCCAACTCGTCCACCAGCCCCAGCCCCAGCGCCTGCTGGCCGGTCCACACGCGCCCCTTGGCCGCCGCGCGCACCTTGTCGGCGGGCAGCCTGCGCGCCTCGGCGACCTTGGCGAGGAAGCTGGCGTAGGTGCGGTCGATCATCGCCGTCAGGCGCGCCTGTTCGGACTCGTTGAACGCCCGGAACGGCGACCACATGCCGGCGTTCTTCGCGTCCGCCACCACGCCCCAGTGCACGCCCAGCTTTTCCGACAGCCCCTCCAGCGACATCTTGCCGGCGACCACGCCGATGGAGCCGGTGATGGTGCCGGGCATCGCCACGATGCGGTCGGCGTTCATCGAGATCCAGTAGCCGCCGGACGCCGCCGCGTCGCCCATGGAGACCACCACCGGCTTGCCGCGCTCGCGCGCCCGCACCACGGCGCGGCGGATCGACTCCGACGCGGTGACCGAGCCGCCGCCGCTGTCGACACGGAACAGGATCGCCTTGACGTCGTCGTCCTCGACCGCCTTGTCGAACGCTTCGACGATGGTGTCGGAGCCGGCGGAGACCTCGCTGATGCCGCGCCCCTCGCTCTCGCCGCGGCTGATGGTGCCGACCGCGTGGATCAGCGCCACCACCGGCCCGTCGCGGTGCGGCGGCCCGGCCGCGTCCAGGTAGTCGGTCAGCTCCACCGTCTCGCCGCCGCCGGCGCGGCGCCTCGCCTCGGCCTCGGCCTCGTCGCGGTAGCCGATGCGGTCGATCAGCCGGGCCTGCAGCGCCTCCTGGTCCATCAGCGGCGCCCGGTCGATCAGCGCCCGCACCTCGTTCACGTCGAGCCGGCGGGCCTTGGCGATGCCGTCCACCAGCTGCTTGCTGAGGTCGGACAGCAGCGCCTGCGTCATCTCGCGGTTGGCGGGTGTGAGGTCGCGCTGGGTGAAGGTGTCGGCGAAGCTCTTGTACTCCTCGCGCTGCTGCACCTGCGGCTGGATGCCGAGCTGGTCGAGGGCTCCCCGCGCGAACGGGATCTGCGCCGCCAGCCCGGTGATGCCGACGTCGCCCAGCGGCTGCACCCACACCTCGTCGAAGCCGGTGGCGAGGTAGTAGGAGCGGTTGCCCGCCCCGCCCTCGCCGAACCCCTCGGCAAAGGCCAGCGCGAAGCGCCCGGTGGCGCGGAACCGTTCCACGGCGTTGCGGATCTCCTGCGCCTCGGCGAAGCCCGGCTCGTGCCCGCCGATGCGGACGAGCAGGCCCTTGACCCGCGCGTCGGTGCGCGCCCGCTCCAGCGCGTCCAGCACGTCGCGCAGGCTGGCCTCGCGCCCGAGCAGGCTGCCCAGCGCGTCGGCGTCGGGCCGGCTGGACAGCGGCTTGTCGAGGTCCAGCGTCAGCACCACCGCGTTGGGCAGCGGCTCCTCGTGCGTCCAGAGGTACCAGACGGCGGTGCCGATGCCGGTCACCACCAGGAAACCGATGAAGGCGAACAGGCGGACCAGGAAGCGCAGCATCGGGCAGGGTTCCCTATCAGCGGTCGAGGGTGTGGTATTCCGGGTTGGGGATCATGTCCACCGCCGAGGCGACCCGGTTCGACATGTTGTAGAACCCGGCGACGTCGGCGACGTCGAAGATCTCGTCGTTGGAGAGACCAACGCGGCGCAGCGCCTCGCGGTCCTCCTCGCCGATCGACCAGGGCTCCTTGGTGAGCTTCCAGGCGAAGTCGAGCATGGCGCGCTGGCGCGGCTCCAGCGGCGCCACGCGGTAGTTCGCCGCCAGCATCTCGCCCAGCTGCGGGTCGCCGGACAGCTTGCGCACCGCCTGCCCGTGCGCCACCAGGCAGTAGTAGCAGTGGTTGGCCGAGGAGACGACCACCGCGATCATCTCGCGCTCCAGCTTCGACAGCCGGCTCTCGCCGAGCATCAGTTCGTTGTAGAACTGGGCGAAGGTGCGCAGCTTCTTCTGCCGGCTGCTGTAGGCGCGCAGCACGTTGGGGATGAAGCCCAGCTTCTCCGTGCACTTGTCGAAGTAGGCCATCATGTCGTCGTCCAGCGTGGACGGGTCCGGCACCGGCAGGGCCATGATGTGATCGGGTTGCGGCATCGCGTGGGTTCCTCCCCTTGTCGTCGCGTCCAAGGTAGCGGCACCCGCCGCCGACGCAAGCCTTCCCTGCACGCCCATACCGAACTTCGCCCTCGCCAAGCGGGGCGCGGACGTGCCATCAATTCGCCGTTAGTTCAAGGCGTTGACTTGGCAAAAGGCGATGAACGACGCTTCGGTCATGGGATGGTCGCGGCTGGGGCCGCTGTCCGTGCTGGTGGTGGAGGACGGCGCCTTCATCCGCTCGGTGCTGACGGGCGCGTTGCGCTCGATCGGCGTCGGCACCGTGCACGCGGCGAGGAACGGCGCCGACGCCATCCGCTTCCTGGAGGAGCGTAAGGCGGCGCTGCCGCCCGGCACCGCGCCGGTGGACGTGGTCATCACCGACATCGTCATGCCCGAGGTGGACGGCATGATGCTGCTGCGCTGGATCCGTTCCAGCCCGCGGTCGCCGGACAAGTTCCTGCCGGTGCTGATGCTCTCCGGCGCCGCCGACCGGCACTACGTGGCGCAGGCGCGCGACCTCGGCGCCACCGACTTCATCGCCAAGCCGTTCTCGGCCGGCACGGTGAGCGCCCGGCTGATGATGGCCATCGCCCGGCCGCGCCGCTTCGTGCTGGCCGCCGGCTATTTCGGGCCGGACCGCCGGCGCGCGGCGAAGCCGGTCATGATGGACTGCCGCATGACCAGCGAGCGGGAGATCCTGGTGGTGCACAGCCGGTCCCGCCCGATGGGGCTCGACCGCCATCCGGTGGTCTATTTCGAGCTGCCGAACCGCCTGGGCGCCAAGGTCGGAGTCGGCCCGCGCGACCCGGTGCCGGCGCTGCCAGAGTCGGTGCTGGAGGCGGCGGAGGCGGAGATCCAGAGCCGCGCCGGCGACTACGCCACCTGGATCGCGGCCGAGGTCGAGGAGATGGCCCGGCGCGTGGACCGGCTGGGCGCCGACTCGCGGCACATCGCCGGGCTGGTGGTGGACATCAACCGCTCGGCGCACGAGATGCGCGGGCAGGGCGGCATCTTCGGCTATCCCCTGATCACCCAGGTCGCCAAGTCGCTCTACGAGGCGACCAGCGGCGGGCTGAAGGTCGTCACGCCGAACGAGCAACTGCTGTTCAAGGCGCACGTCGACGCGATCAAGGCGGTGATGCATGGCCGCGTCAGCGGCGACGGCGGCGCCACCGGCCAGCAGCTGCTGGCCTCGCTGGCGGTGGCGAAGAGGAAATACGCGAAGGAGGCCTGACGCCCTATTCCGCCGCATCGGCGTGCCGGAGCGGCGGCCGGGCGTGGTCGAGGAAGGCGGTGAGCGCACTGGAGCGGAAGGCGTCGCGGCGGCGGATGAACACCGTCTCGACGTTGGCGTCCACCGGCGGCAGGCCGTGCGCGGCGACCAGCCCGTCGCGCACCGCCCGCGCCACCACGGCGCGCGGCAGCATGGTGACGCCGATCCCGGCGGCGACACAGGCGAGGATGCTGTCCAGCGTGCCGAACTCCAAGAGCCGCAGCGAGACGACGCCGCGCTGCGCCAGGATCGCCTCCAGCCGGTGACGGTAGGAGCAGCCGGCACGGAACACCACGATCTTCAGGTCGCCGCGGCGCGCCAGATCGTCCAGCGAGCGGAGCGGGCGGGCGGTCACCACCACCAGCTCCTCGCGGTAGACGGTCTCCTCCTCCAGATCCGGGTGGTCCACCGGGCCGCAGACGAAGGCGCCTTCCAGGCGGTGCTCCAGCACGTCGCGGATCAGCTCGGCGGTGGTGCCGGTGCGCAGCACCAGATCGACGTCGGGATAGGACGCGGCGTAGGAGGCCAGCACCGGCGGCAGGCGCAGCGCCATGGTCGTTTCCAGCGAGCCGAGCGTCAGCGCCCCCTTGGGCGCGCCGTCGTCCTTCGCCGCGCGCTTGGCGTCGTCGAGCAGCAGCGCCACCCGCACCGCGTAGGGCAGCAGCCGCACCCCGGCGTCGGTCAGCGTCACGCCGCGGCTGTGGCGGTGGAACAGCGGGACGCCCAGCTCCTCCTCCAGCGCGCGGACGCGCGCGGTGACGTTGGACTGCACGGTGTTCAGCTCGGCCGCCGCGCGGTTCATGCCGCCCAGCCGGGCCACTGCCTCGAACACCCTGAGATCGCCCGCGTCCATGTCCGCTCTCCGCGCCGGTCCGGGGGCAGGTTACACCACCGGCGGGTCGACGCCCAGCCAGCGCAGCGCCAATTCGCGCAGCCGCGCCGTCTGCCGGCGCTGGCGGCTGGTGGAGACCGCGTAGCCGAACCATGTCAGCCCGGCGATGGCGATCCACGACGCCAGCAGGTAGCGCCAGTCGCCCCCGCCGATCAGCAGCAGCATCTCGATCAGCGCGGCGATCGCCAGCACCGCCCAGCAGAGGATGCGCGTGCGGTGGAAGGCGGCCTCGTCGCTCGCCTCGAACTCCTGCGCCAGCGCCTGCAGCTCCAGCCCGGCCTGGCGGCGGGCGTCGGTCATTGTGTCCATCGTATCGCTCCCTTGCCTGTCGGACGGAAAACGCCTGGAGGGCGGCGTCGGTCCGGTGCATCATCCCCGTCAACAACCGGAACACCGGGAGGGGATATGGAGTACCGCAAGCTCGGCCGCAGCGGCGTCAAGGTGTCGCCGCTCTGCCTCGGCACCATGATGTTCGGCGGTCCGGCCGACGAGGCCACCAGCGCCCGCATCGTCGCGCACGCGGCGCAAGCCGGCATCAACTTCATCGACACCGCCGACGTCTACAACGAGGGCCGCTCGGAAGAGGTGGTCGGCCGCGCCATCGCCGCGGACCGCGAGCGCTGGGTGCTCGCCACCAAGGTCGGCAACGCCATGGGGAAAGGTCCCAATCGGCGCGGCCTGTCGCGGCGCTGGCTGACGCTGGCCTGCGACGCCAGCCTGACGCGGCTGGGCACCGACTGGATCGATCTCTACTACCTGCACCGCGAGGATCCCGACACCCCGCTGGAGGAGACGGTGGCCGCCCTCGCTGACCTGATCCGGGCGGGGAAGATCCGCACGTTCGGCGTCTCCAACGTCCGCTCCTGGCGGATCGCCGAGATCTGCCGGCTGTGCGATGGGATGGGCATCGACCGGCCGGTGGCATGTCAGCCCTACTACAACGCCATGAACCGCATGCCGGAGGTCGAGGTGCTGCCGGCCTGCGGCCACTACGGCCTGGGCGTGGTGCCCTACAGCCCGCTGGCGCGCGGCGTGCTGACCGGCAAGTACGCCCCCGACGCCGAGCCGCCGCCCGATACCCGCGCCGGCCGCAAGGACACCCGCATGATGAACACCGAGTGGCGGCGCGAGAGCCTGGAGATCGCCCAGACCCTCAGGCGCCACGCCGAGGCGCGCGGCATCACCGCGGGTCAGTTCGCCGTCGCGTGGGTGCTGAACAACCGCCTCGTCACCGCGCCCATCGCCGGCCCGCGCACGGAGGAACAGTGGCGTGACTACCTGGGCGCGCTCGATTACGCCTTCACGGCGGAGGACGAGGCGCTGGTGGACGGCCTGGTGACCACCGGACACCCGTCGACACCCGGGTACAACGACCCAGCCTACGCCATCGAGGGGCGGGTGACGCGCACCGTCTAGGCCAAGTCCGGCTGGCTCGCCGGGAACCGCGGGTCGTGCGGATCGGTGGGCCGGCCGGGAATCTTGCCGGGGATGATGCCGATCTGGTCGGGACGCGTGCGCTCCTCCTCCTCGGCCGGGGTGTCTCCGCGCGGATCCCGCGGGTCGGTCGGTTTCGGGTCTGTCATGGCTGGCTTCCCTGGATGCTTCCCGTGGTGAAAACACCGCAGTCGCAAGGCCGTCTCGCGCGGGCTCGCCGCATAACCCTGTGTGCATTTGCCGCGTTGCGGGCTCCCGGTTGCCTGCCGAGGCTGAAGGCGTCACTCAACGTTTGGCACATTCACTGGCCGCCGCCGTCCCTCACCGGGCGTCGGCGGCTTTCTTTGTCCTGGCCGAAGGTTAGAGGGGGCGGCCCTTTGTTTCGGTATTCCCTCGGGGCCGGAGTGTGTCACCATGTCGCGGTCCGGGGCAGCGCAAAGGCATCCCTATGGAAAGCCGCCGAAACCAGCCGCAGCGACACATCGTCCTCGCCTCGCATCCGGGCGGCGCCAAGCCGCGCTACACGCCGGTGCACTGGGGGGCGGCCACGGCGGCGGAGCGCGGACCGGTGGTCGCCTCGCTCTCCGATCCCTCGCACCGCAACGCCATCGGCGCGCACGCCGGCAGCTACGCGGTGTACCGGGCGCTGGCGGTGGCGGCCGGGCAGCTCAGCGCCTACCACGTGCCGGACCTGACCAACACCGCCCCCGCCGAGGCCATCGGCCCGCACCCGCAGTGGTTTGACCCGGAGAAGATCGTCTCCATGGACCCGTTCGGCCACGTGGTCAGCGAGGCGTTCAAGGAGCACCTGGACCGCGGCGTCGATGTCCGCCCGACCGTCGCCGTCACCAAGGCGCGCATCAAGGTGCCGGAACTGGCGGAGGCCATGCAGGCCGGCCGCCTGAAGCCCGACGGCAGGATCCTGCTGGAGAGCGGCGACGCCCGCGTCACCAAGATCGCCATCGAGCCGGTGTGGTTCCTGCCCGGCGTCGCCAAGCGCTTCGCCATCACCGAGACGGCGCTGCGCCGCGGCCTGTTCGAGCACACCGGCGGCATGTTCCCCGAACTGGTGACCCGCCCCGACCTCAAGGTCTTCCTGCCGCCGATCAACGGGCAGACCGTCTACATCCTGGGCGACGTCGCCGCGATCACCGACCCGGACCGCCAGGTCGCCTGCCGCGTGCACGACGAGTGCAACGGGTCGGACGTCTTCGGCTCGGACATCTGCACCTGCCGCCCCTACCTGACGCACGGCATCGAGGAGTGCATCCGCACCGCGCAGGACAACGGCGTCGGCCTGGTCATCTACAACCGCAAGGAGGGCCGGGCGCTCGGCGAGGTGACCAAGTTCCTGGTCTACAACGCCCGCAAGCGCCAGCCCGGCGGTGACCGTGCTGAGGCCTATTTCGAGCGCACCGAGTGCGTGGCCGGCGTGCAGGACATGCGCTTCCAGGAGCTGATGCCCGACGTCTTCCACTGGCTGGGCGTCACGCGCATCGACCGCATGGTGTCGATGAGCAACATGAAGTCCGATGCCATCCGCCGCGCCGGCATCGAGATCGTCGAGCAGATCCCCATCCCCGACGAACTGATCCCCGACGACGCCAAGGTGGAGATGGACGCCAAGAAGGCCGCCGGCTACTTCACCCCCGCCGTACCGACGGCGGATGAGTTGGCGCGGGCCAAGGGCCGGGGGCTGACGGATTGAGCGCCGGACCGGACACCAGCGTCGCATGGCTCCTGTCGGCCGACGCCGTGCGGGAGCGGGCGCACGCCCTGCTCGCCGAGGCCGAGCGCGGCGCGCTCGACCACTTCGAGCTGCACCCGGAGTGTCTGGACGAGGCCGCTGATCTGGTGGTCGAGGTGACGCGCGATTGCTACCCCGACCTCGCGGTGCCCTACCACAGCCGCTGGCGGCACTTCGTGGTGAACGGCGAGGACCGCTGGGTGAAGCTGGCGGAGACGCTGGACTGCCTCGACGCCGACGAGCTGGCGCGTATCCGCATCGACCTGGCGGTGGTCAGCGTGCTGCTCGACGCCGGGGCCGGCGACCTCTGGCGCTACCGCGACGCCGACGGGGCGGAGCTGATGCGCTCGGAGGGGCTGGCCATCGCCAGCTTCGACATGTTCCGCCACGGCGCCTTTGCCGAGAGCACCGGCCTGCTGCGGCTGCGCGCCGACGCCGACGCATTGATGGACATCGCGGAAAGCACGCTCGCCGACGGCTTCCAGGTCTCCGCCGGCAACCCGCTGGTCGGGCTGGACGGGCGGGTGGCGCTGCTGCGCCGGCTGGGCAAGGCGCTGAACAAGGCGCCCGACCTGTTCGGCCGCCCGGCGCGCGTCGGCAACCTGTACGACCACCTCAAGGCGCAGGCGCCCGGCGGCGTGCTGCCGGCGTCGGCGATTCTGTCGGCGGTGCTGCGCGGCCTCGGGCCGATCTGGCCGGGGCGGATCGAGCTGGAGGGCGTCAACCTGGGCGACGTCTGGCGCCACCCGACCGGCGGGCTGGTGCCGTTCCACAAGCTGTCGCAGTGGCTGACCTACTCGCTGGTCGAGCCGCTGGAGGACGCCGGGATGCGCGTCATCGGGCTGGACGGGCTGACCGGCCTGCCGGAATACCGCAACGGCGGGCTGCTGGTGGACACCGGCGTGCTGGCGCCGAAGGACCCGCGCGTGCTGGCCGACGCGCTGGAGGTCGGCGATCCGGCGGTGGTCGAGTGGCGGGCGCTCACCGTGGCGCTGCTCGACCGGCTGGCGGACGGGGTGCGGGCGCGGCTCGGCGTGCCGGCGGAAGCCTTCCCGCTGGCCAAGGTGCTGCAGGGCGGCACCTGGACGGCCGGCCGCTGGATCGCCCGCGAGCGGCGCCCGGACGGCAGCCCGCCGATCCGCATCCGCAGCGACGGCACGGTTTTCTGACGCAGGGGTCCGCGCATGCCCATTCCGACGCTCACCGTCATCGACCACCCGCTGGTGCG
The DNA here is from genome assembly GCF_003116015.1 of Azospirillum sp. TSO22-1. Taxonomy (GTDB): domain Bacteria; phylum Pseudomonadota; class Alphaproteobacteria; order Azospirillales; family Azospirillaceae; genus Azospirillum. The sequence continues at coordinate 14,313 of NZ_LGQZ01000069.1, read as the reverse complement.
GCACAAGCTGACCCTGCTGCGCCGCAAGGAGACGCCGACCCTTCGCTTCCAGGAGGTGATGCGCGAGCTCTCCCAGCTCATGGGTTACGAGGTGACGCGCGACTTGGCCCTGGAGACGCGGCCGGTGGAAACGCCGCTGACCACCTTCGACGCGCCGATCCTGACCGGCAAGAAGCTGTGCCTGGTGTCGATCATGCGGGCTGGGCAGGGCATGCTGGACGGCATGCGGACGCTGCTGCCCTCGGCCCGCATCGGCCACATCGGCCTGTACCGCGACCAGGAGACGCTGACCCCCGTCGAGTACTTCTTCAAGGTGCCGGAGGACATCGAGGAGCGGCTGGTCATCCTGGTCGATCCGATGCTCGCCACCGGCCACACGGCCGAGGCGGCGGTGCACCGGTTGAAGGACGCCGGCGCGGTCTCCATCAAGCTGGCAGTGCTGGTGGCGGCGCCGGAGGGGTTGCGCAACTTTTACGACTCGCACCCGGACGTGCCGGTCTACGCCGCGTCGGTGGACCGGCAGTTGAACGGGCAGGGCTACATCCTGCCCGGCCTGGGCGACGCCGGCGACCGGCTGTACGGCACGCGGTGATACCGGTTGCCGAGCATCGGGTGCCGTGCCACGCTCGTCGCCGTTTGCTGAACCGTACGAACAAGAAGAGGGTGGGCAGATGGGGACCTGGGTCAGGGACGTGACTCGCCGCGCCGTGCTGTGCGGCGTTGCGGCGGCGGCGGTCGCTCTTTCCGCGCCCGCGTGGGCGCAGGGCAAGCTCAAGGTGGCGGGCGTCTACACCGTGCCGATCGAGCAGCAGTGGGTCAGCCGCATCCACACCGCGCTGAAGGCCGCCGAGGCACGCGGCGACATCGACTACGTCTGGGCCGAGTCGGTCGCCAACACCGACTATGAGCGCGTCATGCGCCAGTACGCCGAGGGCGGCCAGCAGCTGATCTTCGGCGAGGTGTTCGGCGTCGAGCGCGCGGCACGCACCGCGGCCAAGGACTACCCCAAGACCGCGTTCGTCATGGGCTCCAGCTTCCAGCCGCAGGAACCGAACTTCTCGGTCTTCGACAACTACATCCAGGAGCCGGCCTACCTGACCGGCATGATTGCCGGGGCGATGACCAAGTCGAACGTGATCGGCATGGTCGGCGGCTACCCAATCCCCGAGGTGAACCGCCTGATGAACGCCTTCATGGACGGCGCCAGGGAGGTGAACCCGAACGTCAAGTTCTCGGTCAGCTTCATCGGCTCCTGGTTCGACCCGCCGAAGGCCAAGGAAGCCGCCTTCGCCATGATCGACCGCGGCGCCGACGTGATGTACGCCGAGCGCTTCGGCGTGTCCGACGCCGCCAAGGAGCGCAAGGCGCTCGCCATCGGCAACGTCATCAACACGCAGCCGCAGTACCCGGAGACGGTGGTCGCCAGCGCGCTCTGGCACATGGAGCCGTCGGTGGACCGCGCCATCGCCGCGGTGAAGGCCGGCTCCTACAAGGCCGAGGACTACGGCCCCTACAGCCTGATGAAGCACAAGGGCTCCAGCCTCGCTCCCCTCGGCACCTTCGAGGGCAAGGTGCCCGAGGCGGCGGTGGCCAAGGTGAAGGCCCGCGAGCAGGAGATCCGCGACGGCAAGTTCACCGTGAAGGTCAACGACGGCGAGCCGAAGTCGACGATGTGAAGATGAGCCCTCCCCCGCCTCCGGCGGGGGAGGGTTGGGTGGGGGCAGCGGCCCCGCCAAGCATCCGCCGGCCGACAGCGCCGTTGCCCCCACCTGACCTCCCCCAGCGGGGCTGGGGGAGGGATCGAGTGTCCCTCTTCAAAACCGATGACCCCCGTCCTCCGCCTGACCGGCATCACCAAGCGCTTCGGGCCGCTGGTCGCCAACGACGCCATCTCGCTGACGCTGCATGCCGGCGAGGTGCTGGCGCTGCTTGGCGAGAACGGCGCCGGCAAGACGACCCTGATGAACATCCTGTTCGGCCATTACGTGGCCGACGAGGGCTCGGTGGAGGCGTTCGGCCGTCCGCTGCCGCCGGGCTCGCCGCGCGCCGCGCTGGAGGCCGGCATCGGCATGGTGCACCAGCACTTCACGCTGGCCGACAACCTGTCGGTGCTCGACAACATCGCCGTCGGCACCGAGCCGCTGTGGCGTCCGTGGTCCGACCGCGGCGGTGCGCGCAAACGGCTGCTCGATCTGGCCGGGCGCTTCGGCCTCGGTGTGCGGCCGGACGCGCTGGTCGCCGACCTGTCGGTGGGCGAGCGGCAGCGGGTGGAGATCCTCAAGGCGCTTTACCGCGACGCCCGCATCCTGATCCTCGACGAGCCGACCGCGGTGCTGACCCCGCAGGAGGCGTCCGGCCTGTTCGACACGCTGCGCCGGCTCACGTCGGACGGGCTGGCGGTGGTGTTCATCAGCCACAAGATGAACGAGGTCTTCGCGGTGAGCGACAGCGTCGCCGTGCTGCGCGCAGGCCGGCTGGTCGCCACCCGCCGGACGGCCGAGACCGACCGCGAGGAGCTGGCCGCGCTGATGGTCGGCCGCGATATCAAGCCGCCGACTCCCGCCCCGATGGAACCCGGCGAACCGGTGCTGGCGCTGTCCGGCGTGACGGTGGCCTCGGGCCATGGGCGGCCGCTGCTCGACGCGGTGGACCTGACGGTCCGGCGGCATCAGGTGATCGGCATCGCCGGGGTGTCGGGCAACGGCCAGACGGCGCTGGCCGATCTGATCAGCGGGCTGATCCATGCCGATTCCGGCAGCGTGACGCTGAAGGGAGAATCCGTCGTTGCCGCCGATCCCGCCGCCATGGTCCAGCGCGGCGTCGCGCGGATTCCCGAGGACCGGCACGCCGCCGGCCTCGTCGGCGCGATGTCGGTCTGGGAGAACCTGATCGCCGAGCGCTACCGCGACCCGGCCTTCTCGCGTTTCGGCGTGCTGAAGCGCGGCGCGGCGCGCCGTTACGCGGACGAGGTGATCCGCGCCTTCGACGTGCGCTGCCCGGGGCCGGACGCGCGCACGCAGCTGCTGTCCGGCGGCAACATGCAGAAGCTGATCCTCGGCCGCACGCTGGCGCACCGGCCGGACCTGATCCTGGCCAGCCAGCCGACGCGCGGCCTCGACGTCGGTGCGGTGTCCTACGTGCACGGGCGGCTGCTGGAGGCGCGGGCGGCGGGGGCGGGGGTGCTGCTGATCTCCGAGGATCTCGACGAGATCCTGGCGCTGGCCGACTGCATCGCGGTGATCCACCACGGCCGGCTGACGCCGCTGCTGCCGCACGACCGGGTGTCGATCCGCCAGCTCGGCCTGCTGATGGCCGGGCACTGGGACGTGCTGAAGGAGGTCGGCCATGCGGCTTGAACCGCGCACGCACACGCCGCTGGCGGTGCGCGTGCTGGCGCCGGTCGGGGCGGTGCTGGCGGCGCTGGCGCTGTGCGCGCTGCTGGTGGCGTGGACCGGGGCGCCGGTGCTGAAGGCGTACGGGCTGCTGGTCGAGGGCGCCGTCGGCTCGCGCTTCGCGTTGACCGAGACGCTGACCCGCGCCACGCCGCTGATCCTCACCGGGCTGGCTGCCGCCGTCGCCTTCCGCGCCAGGCTGTGGAACATCGGGGCGGAGGGGCAGCTCTACATGGGCGCGCTGGCCGCGGTGGTGCTGGGCGGCGGGATGCTGAACCTGCCCTTCTGGCTGCTGATCCCCACGGTGCTGATCGCCGGCGCACTGGCCGGCGGGCTGACGCTGCTCGGGCCGGCGGTGCTGAAGGTGCGCTTCGGCGTGGACGAGGTGGTGACGACGCTGCTGCTGAACTTCGTCGTGCTGCTGCTGGTCTCCCTGCTGCTGGAGGGTGCCTTGAAGGACCCCATGGGCATGGGCTGGCCGCAGTCGGCCCCGGTGGTCGAGGCCGCCGAACTGCCCAAGCTGGTGGCGCGCACCCGCCTGCATGCCGGGCTGGTGATCGCGCTGGCGTTGGCGGCGGTGCTCTGGCTGATCGACACCCGGACCATCTGGGGCTACGAGAACCGGGCGGTCGGCGCCAACCCGCGCGCCGCCGCCTTCGCCGGCATGCCGGTTACGAAGGTCATGCTGCGCACCGCGGTGCTGTCCGGCGGGCTGGCCGGGCTGGCCGGAGCGGCGGAGGTGTGCGGGCTGAAAGGCTACCTGACGCTCGACCTGTCGCCGGGGTTCGGCTACAGCGGAATCGTGGTGGCGATGCTGGCGCAGCTGCACCCGCTGGGCGTGGTCGGCGGGGCGCTGTTCATCGCCGGCATCTTCGTCGGCGCCGACGCCATGAGCCGCGCCGTGCCGGTGCCCAACTACATCGCCGACGTGCTGGTCGCCACGAGCCTGCTGTGCATGCTGGTCGCCGGGCTGCTGGCGCGCTACCGGCTGCGGCGGGGGTAGGGCGCCATGGAGATTCTCGACGTCCTCGTCTCGGCCGCCTTCTGGACCGCGGTGCTGCGCATCGCGACACCCTACGTGCTCGGCACGCTGGGCGAGCTGCTGTGCGAGCGCGCCGGGGTGCTGAACCTCGGCATCGAGGGCATTATGACGCTGGGCGCCATGGCCGGGTGGATGGCGGTCTACCAGGGCGGCGGTCTGTGGACCGGTGTCCTGGTGGCGATGGCCTGCGGCGCGCTGATGGGTCTGCTGCACGCCTCCCTGACGGTGCCGCTCGGCCTGTCGCAGCACGTGGCGGGGATCGGCGTGACGCTGCTGGGCACCAGCCTGTCCTACTTCGTCTACCGCCTCGTGCTGCCGCAGGCGAGCACGCCGCCGACCATCCAGCCGTTCCAGCCGCTCGACCTGCCGGGCGCGCTGGCGCAGACGCCGCTGACCTACCTCGCGGCGCTGCTGGTTCTGGCGGTGGCGTACGCGCTGTACCGCACGCCGGTCGGGCTGGCGGTGCGCATGGTCGGCGAGAACCCGGGCGCCGCCGAGGCGCAGGGACTCAGCGTCACCGCGGTGCGCGTCGGCGCGGTGATGGCGGGCAGCGCGCTGATGGCGCTGGCCGGGGCGTTCCTGACGCTGTCGGCGTTCAACGCCTTCTTCTTCAACATGGTCAACGGGCGCGGCTGGATCTGCATCGCGCTGGTGGTCTTCGCCTCCTGGCGGCCGGGCAAAGCGCTGCTCGGCGCCTTGCTGTTCGCCGCCTTCGACGCCTTCCAGCTGCGCCTGCAGCAGATTGCCGGCGGGATGCTGCCGTACCAGGTCTTCCTGATGCTGCCGTACCTGTTGAGCATCCTGGCGCTGGTGCTGGTGGCGCGGCGCGCCGCCTACCCGCGCGCCCTGATGATCCCCTACCGCAAGGGAGAACGCTGATGTTCGATCTGATCCTGCGCCGCGCGACCTTACCCGACGGACGCACCGGCATCGACATCGGCATCCGCGGCGGGCGCGTCGCCGCCGTCGAGCCCAACCTGCCCGGCGAGGCGGGGCAGGAGATCGACGCCACCGGCCGGCTGGTGACGCCGCCCTTCGTCGACGCGCACTTCCATATGGATTCGACGCTCAGCTACGGCATGCCGCGGGTCAACCGCTCCGGCACGCTGCTGGAGGGCATCGCGCTGTGGGGCGAGCTGAAGCCGACGCTGGTGCAGGACGCCATCGTCGAGCGGGCGCTGGTCTACTGCGACTGGGCGGTGGCGCGCGGCCTGCTGGCGATCCGCAGCCACGTCGACGTCTGCGACCCGCGCCTGCTCGCCACCGAGGCGCTGCTGGAGGTGAAGAAGCGCGTCGCCCCCTACCTCGACCTGCAGCTGGTCGCCTTCCCGCAGGACGGCGTGCTGCGCTCGCCCGGTGCGGTGGAGCTGCTGAAGCGGGCGCTCGACATGGGCGTCGACGTGGTTGGCGGCATCCCGCACTTCGAGCGGACCATGGCCGATGGCGCGGAGTCAGTCCGCCTGCTCTGCGAAATCGCGGCGGAGCGCGGGCTGCTGGTCGACATGCACTGCGACGAGACCGACGACCCGCTGTCCCGCCACGTCGAGACCCTGGCCTACGAGACGCAGAGGCTGGGCATGCAGGGCAGGGTGACCGGCTCGCACCTCACCTCCATGCACTCCATGGACAACTACTACGTTTCCAAGCTGATTCCGCTGATGGCGGAGGCGAACCTGGGCGTCGTCAGCAATCCACTGATCAACATCACGCTGCAGGGCCGCCACGACACCTATCCCAAGCGCCGCGGCATGACCCGCGTGCCGGAGCTGATGGCCGCCGGGCTGACGGTGGCGCTGGGCCATGACTGCGTGATGGACCCCTGGTATCCGCTTGGCTCCGGCGACATGCTGGAGGTCGCGCACATGGGCCTGCACGTGGCGCAGATGACCGGCTCCGACGGCATTGCCGCCTGCTTCCAGGCGGTCACCGCGAACCCGGCGAAGCTGCTGCACCTGGAGGGCTACGGCCTGGAACCGGGCTGCCACGCCGACCTCGTGGTGCTCCAGGCCGGCGACCCGGTGGAGGCGATCCGCACCCGCGCGACGCGTCTGTTCGTACTGCGGCGGGGCAAGGTGGTCAGTCGCTGCGCGCCGGTGCAGGCGGAGCTGGATTTGGCCGGCCGGCCGGGGTCGGTGACGTTCACGCGGTCGTAAGCGCCCCCCGCGCCACGGTGCACCGTCGGTGCATGGAACAGAGTGGAACACGGTGAAACACTGTGCGCGGCGTGTTCAGTTCACACGTCGGCGGCATCCGGGCGCACGTGTGGTGCTTCTGACTATAATCCTAGCATTGGACGGTGGCGGCGCGCAAGACTCATGATCATCGGGCCGCCTGCCCCCATCGCCGCACCGCGGACTACGCGTTGGTCGCGGGCTCCCGCGTCGTCTCGATCAGACGGACCGCGCCGTTGACGCGCTCCAGCACCACCTTGCGCTTGTGGTGCGCCACCAGGCCCGGGTGGCTGCCGATGGTCAGCAGAGTCGCCCGGGGGAACTCCTCGTCGAGCAGTCGGAGCATCTCCTCCTCGCTGGCGGGGTCGAGGGCGTCGGTGGCGTCCTCGATGAAGATCCAGTCGGGGCGGCGGACCAGCAGGCGGGCGAAGCCCAGGCGCTGCTTCTCGGCCACCGCCAGTTCCTCGTCCCAGGGAAGCTCCTCGTCCAGCCGGTGGATCAGCTGCGCCAGCCCGACGCGCCGCAGCGCCTCGGCCGCCTGCTCGTCCGTCACCTTCTCCGGCCCGACCGGGTAGCTGAGCGCCGCCCGCAGCGTGCCGCGCGGCAGGTACGGCCGCTCCGGCATGAAGAACACGCGGGTGTGGGCGGGCAGCGCGATGCGCCCGTGGCCCCACGGCCAGACCCGCGCCACCGCGCGGAACAGCCGCACCGCCGCCCCCGGATCGCCGGAGATCAGCACGCGCTCGCCCGGCAGCACCTCCAGGTCGAAGGGCTTGATCACCATGTGGCCGTCCGGCTCGGCGATGGAGACCTGCCGGAAGGACAGCGTGCGCTCCTCGTCCGAGCGGTCGACGGTGATGCGCGCGGTGCCTTCGCCGCCCACTTCGCGGTCGAGGCGGGCCAGCGCGTCCTGCAGGCTCAGCACGCGCTCCACCGACGCCTTCCATTCGGCGGCGCGGGCGAGGTTGTCGATCGGCCAGGACAGCGCCGCCACGGTCTGCTGGAACGCCTGCGCCGTCTGCATCAGCATGCCCAGCGAGATGGCGCCGGAGATGAAGCGCGGTGCCGCCACCAGGATCGGGAAGGACGCCGACAGCACCGAGTAGGTGGCGCTGAACACCATCATGTGGGTCAGCGCCCGCGTCTGCCCGTTCCAGCCCGAGCGCACGCCGACCAGCAGGTCGCACAGCCGCCGCCGCTCCTCGGACTCGCCGTGCAGCAGGGCGATGGCCGGGGCGTTCTCGCGCACCCGGGCCAGCCCGAAGCGGAACGACGCCTCCAGCCCCTGTCGGCGGTTGACCGCCTTGACCAGCGGGTTGCCGACGACCATGGCGATGGTGGTGCCCGCCGCGGCGTAGAGCAGCGCGATGTACAGCAGGTAGCCCGGCACCGTGATGGTGACGCCCGCCACCGTGACCTCCGGCGCGCCGGAGAGCATCCACAGGATGTTGGTGAAGCTGATCAGCAGCAGCACGCAGTAGGTCAGGGAGTGGGCGAGGTCCACCGCCATCTCGGTGGCGATGCGGATGTCCTCGGCGATGCGGCCGTCCGGGTTGTCGTGGTCACCGGGAAGGTAGGTGATCTGGTGGTGCCGCCCGCGCGTCAGCCAGTCGTCGAGCAGCGTGGTGGTCAGCCACTGCCGCCAGCCGAACTGCAGGCGCCGCTTCACCTGAAGGTGCAGCGTGACGATGATGATGTTGAACAGGATGATCAGCCCGACCGCGCCGATCATCATCAGGAAGCCGTCCATGGAGCGCTGTTCGAGCGCGTCGAACAGCCGCTCGCTCCACAGGTTGATCAGCACCGGCACGACGACCTGGCCCATGGTCAGCACCAGCAGGGCCAGGGTCATCAGCCGCACGCGCCATTTGTGCTCGCTGGACCAGTAACCGCGGACGAGGCCGAGAAACCGTTGGCTGAAGCCCGGCTTCGGCTGATCGGTGGCACTCGTCGGCATGTCCGGCTCCAGTCGCATCGTCTACGCCTAAGCTATACCAAAGGAGTAGCGAAGGAACCGTTGATCACGAAGGTTTGTCTCAAAAAGTCTCCACGATGCGGCCGGCCTTCGCGGTTGCGGCAAGGAAACGGTAGCTGTCCTTCGGGGTGCGCTTCAGCGTGTCGTAATCGACCCGCACGATGCCGAACCGCTTGTCCAGCCCGAACGACCATTCGAAGTTGTCGAGCAGGCTCCAGCACAGGTATCCCTTGACGTTGCACCCCTGCGCCGCCGCGCGGGCGACCGATTCCAGATGGTCGCGGAAGAAGGCGACACGCTCGGGGTCGTGCACCGCGCCGTCGGGGCCGACCACGTCGTCGTAGGCGGCGCCGTTCTCGGCAACGTAGCAGGCGGGGTTGCCGTAGTCGCGCTTCAGCGAGACCAGCAGGTCGTAGAGGCCGTCCGGCTGTACCGGCCACGCCATGCCGGTCCAGCGGTCGCAGTGCGCGTCGCCCCACCAGACGTCGAAGGGATGCCCCTCCTCGTGCTTCATGGTCATGCGCGAGTAGTAGTTGATGCCCAGCAGGTCGATGGGATAGCGGATCGCCGCCTCGTCGCCCGGCTGCACGAAGCCCTTCATCTTGTCGGCCAGCAGCGCCGGGATTTCGCCGCGCAGCAGCCCGTCGAGGGTGACGCGGTTCCACACCGCGTCCCAGCGCGCCGCCGCCGCGACGTCCTCCGGCCGGTCGCTCTCGGCCCGGCAGGGCTGGAGGTTCAGTACGGTGCCCAGAGTCAGCCCGGAATGCTCCGCCGCGATGGCGCGCAGCGCCGCACCCTGCGCGAGGTTCTGGTGGTGCAGCGCGCGCAGCATGCCCTGCTCGCCCAGCTTGTGGCCCGGCGCCTGCTCGCCGACGCCGTAGCCGAAGATGGCGACGACGTTGGGCTCGTTCAGCATCATCCAGTCCTTGACCCGGTCGGCCAGCCGCGCCGCGACGACGCGGGCGTACTCGGCGAACGGACCGACGACGCCGCGCCCTTGCCAGCCGCCGGCGTCCTCCAGCGGCTGCGGCAGGTCCCAGTGGTAGAGGCAGGCCATCGGCCGGATCCCGGCCTCCAGGATCCCGTCCACCAGCCGGTCGTAGAAGTCGAGGCCGGCCGCGTTCACCGCGCCGGTGCCGGTCGGCAGGATGCGCGGCCACGCGATGGAGAAGCGGTAGGCGTTGAAGCCCGCGTCCTTCATCAGCGCGATGTCCTCCGGCCAGCGGTGGTAGTGGTCGCAGGCGACCGCGGCGCTGGAGCCGTCCTTGATGTTGCCGGCGGCGGTGAAGGTGTCCCACACGCACGGCCCGCGCCCGTCGGCGTCGAGCGCCCCCTCGATCTGGTAGGCGGCGGTGGAGGCGCCCCACAGGAAATCCTTGGGGAAAATGTTGGCGGCCATGGTGGGTTTTCCTTCTGGAGGGGCTTAGGGCGTCAGATGCACGGGCGGATGTACGGCTTGTTCACCTCCCACAGCTCGTCGAGGATCTTCAGCGCGGCGTCGGTCGAGGTGACGACCGGGTCGATCAGCAGCGCCTCCAGCGCCAGTTCCTTCGAGCTGCGCACCGCCGCCTCGACGGCGAGCTGCTGGACGCCGGCCTGCATGGTCAGCAGCTTGGCGATGGGGTCGGGCAGGGGGCCGAGCGAGACCGGATGGATGCCGGCGGCGTCGGCCAGCAGCGGCACCTCCACCGCCAGGTCCGGCGGCAGGTTGGGGATGACGCCGCGGTTGTAGACGATGCCGGATTCGATGAAGCGCTTCTCGTTGTAGAGGATGCCCTCGGCCACGGCGACGACGCGCTCGCCCCAGGACGGCTTGGTCCAGTCCTCGGGGATCGGCTTGGTGCCGTCGATCACGCCGTCCATCAGGTCCTTCAGGATGACCCGGCCGCGCTCGTCCCCGTCGAAGTCGAAGCCGTGCTCGCCGCCTTCCCAGCCGTAGGGCAGGTACTCGCCGGTGTGGTCGTCGCTGCAGGTCGGCCACAGCCCGAAGGCGTGGAACAGCCGGCGCGCCAGCGGCGTGAAGCTCGGGTCGTGCGTCGCCTCGCGCTCGCGCAGCAGCGGGTAGAGGTCGCGGCCCGTCGCCTTCTCGCGGATGTGCATCAGCCACTGGAAGTGGTTGAGGCCGGCGCCCCAGACGTCGATCTCCGGCTCCGTCATGCCGAGGATCTGGGCGATGAACCAGCGCGCCAGGAAGATGCCGTGGCACAGGCCCAGCGCCTTGACCCTGGCGTACTTGCCCAGCGCCATCACCACCCGGCTCTCGGGATTCGAGAGGTTGATGAACAGCGCGTCCGGGCACAGCTCCTCGACGTCGCGGGCGAAGTCGAAGATCAAGGGCAGCGTGCGCAGCGTGAAGAACAGCCCGCCGGGGCCGCCGTTCTCACCCAGGGTCTGGCGGATGCCGTACTTTTTCGGCACCTCGAAGTCGAGCTTCCACAGCCGGTTGCGGTCGATGGCAATGGCGTTCAGCACGAAGTCGGCGCCGGGCAGGGCGGCGCGGCGATCGGTGGTCTTCTCGATGACGATGCCGGCCTCGCCGCGCTGGTTCAGCACGCCGGCGAGGTCCGCCATGCGGTCGAGCGCGTCGGCGTTGGTGTCCACCAGGGTGAGCGTGCAGCCGGCCAGCTTCCTGGTGGTGAACAGGTCCTGGAACAGGCTGAGCCCGAAGGCGGCGCTGCCGGCGCCGATGAAGACGATCTTGGCCGATTTCGTCATGATTGGCTCCCGGCGGCGCGCGCCGCCTTGATGAGGTCCGCGTACCAGCGCGCCGAGGCCTTCGGCGTGCGCTTCAGGGTCTGGAAATCCACGTGCACGATGCCGAACCGCGACCCGTACCCGGTGCCCCACTCGAAGTTGTCGAGCAGCGACCACACGAAGTAGCCGCGCACGTCGGCGCCCTCGCGCATCGCCGCCCGCATGGCCTCCTGGTAGATGGTGAAGTAGGCGATGCGGTGCGGGTCGTTCACCCGACCCTCGGCGTCCACCACGTCGCTGCCGCCGCAGCCGTTCTCGGTGACGACGATCGGCAGGCGGTAGGTGCGCTGGATGTCCAGCAGCTCCTCCCGGAAGGCGTCGGGGAAGATCGCCCAGCCGACTCCGTAATCCGGCGAATTCGGTGGCGCGTCGCCCCACCAGTAGCCCCAGGTGCTGTTCGGCTCGGCCCTGGCGAAGATCGGGCCGTAGTGGTTCAGCCCGAACCAGTCGATGGATCGGCAAATGCGGGCCATGTCACCGGGCTGCACGTAGGGCTCGATGGCCTCGGCGAGGCGCGGCGGGTAGTGGCCGAGAAGCTGCGGATCGGGGAAGGCCTTGTTCCAGTGCTCGTCCAGCAGGGCGGCGGGCTCGACGTTCTCCTCGCGGCCGTGCTCGGGGATGATCTTCTGCCGGTTGTGGATGGCGCCGATGGAGGCGCCCGGCACCAGCGACCGCAGCACGTCCACCCCGGCGCCGTGGGCGAGGTTGACGTGATGGATGGCCTTGAGGTGCGCCGCGCGGTCGGTGATCCCCGGCGCCGCCCAGGGAATGGCGTAGCCGAACAGAGTGAACACCGAGAACTCGTTGAAGGTGATCCAGCGTTTGACGCGGTCGCCGTAGCGTTTGGCGCACAGGGCGGCGTAGTCGGCGAACCATCCGGCGCAGTCGCGGCTGGTCCAGCCGCCGAGGTCGTGCAGGGTCTGCGGCAGGTCCCAGTGATAGAGACAAGCCCACGGCTCGATGCCGCGTTCCAGCAGCGAGTCGATGAGGCGGTCGTAGAAGGCGAGGCCTTTCTCGTTCACCGCGCCCTTGCCGCGCGGCAGAAGGCGCGGCCACGCCAGGGAGAAGCGGTAGGCATCGACGCCGATGTCCCGCATCAGCGCGATGTCCTCGGGCCAGCGGTGGTAGTGGTCGCACGCCACGTCGGCGTTGCTGCCGTCGCCGATGCCGCCCTTCGTCTTGCAGCGGGTGTCCCAGATGGAGGCGCCGCGGCCGTCCTCGGTCACCGCGCCCTCGACCTGATAGGCCGAGGTCGAGACTCCCCAGACGAAACCCGCGGGAAACCCGGTGGTATCGATGCTGTCCGACATGCTGTCCTCCCCGGACGTGCATCTTATGGTAATACGTCCTTGGTAAAAGCTTCATGAAGCGTGCCTCGGAACGGAGCACACCATGCGCACGAAAGCAGCAGACCTGGGCTTTCCGCCGGACTTCCTGTGGGGCGCCTCCACCTCCGCCTACCAAGTGGAGGGTGCGGCGAAGGAGGACGGCCGCGGCCCAAGCATCTGGGACACCTTCTGCACGCTGAAGGACCGCGTTGACCACGGCGACACCGGCGACGTGGCGTGCGACCACTACCACCGCTACCGCGACGACGTGCGCCTGATGGCGGACCTGGGCGTGCGCGCCTACCGATTCTCCCTGGCGTGGCCGCGGCTGCTGCCGCGCGGCAAGGGGGCGGTGAACGAGAAAGGCCTCGCCTTCTACGACCGCCTCATCGATTCGCTGCTGGAACGCGGCATCGAGCCGTGGGCTTGTCTCTATCACTGGGATCTGCCGCAGGCCCTGCACGACCTCGGCGGCTGGACCAGCCGCGACACGGCGGGCTGGTTCGCCGACTACGCCGCGTTGTGCGCCCGGCGCTACGGCGACCGCGTCAAGCACTGGGGCACCATCAACGAGCCGTCGGTGCACAGCATCTTCGGCTACGCGTTCGGCTGGGGCGCGCCGAGCATCGCCGACCGCTCCATGCACGCGCGCGCCATCCACACCCTCAACCTTGCGCACGGCGGCGCGGTGGACGCGCTGCGCGCGCTGGTGCCGGGCGCTTCCATCGGCTGCATCCACAGCCATCAGCCCTGCCGGCCGGAGCGCGACGACCCGGCGTGCGTGGAGGCGGCCGCCCTCTTCGACGAGCTGTGGAACCGCGCCTTCCCCGACCCGCAGATCCTCGGCGCCTATCCGCCGCGGCTGGCCGAGGCCATCGAGCCCTACGTGCAGCCCGGCGACCTGGCCCGCATTTGCCGCCCTATCGACTGGTTCGGCGTGAACCACTACGCGCCGATGTACGCGGCGCCCAACCCGGACATGGTCTGGGGCTGTGGCTTCGGCGCGCCGCCCGACGACATGCCGCGCAGCGACGTCGGCTGGCCGCTGGAGCCGGCGGCCATGCGCGAGAACCTGTTGACCATCCACCGGCGCTACCGTCTGCCGATCGTCGTCACCGAGAACGGCTACGGCTCGAAGTCCGAGGCCGGCTTGGCGGACACGCCGCGCGTCGACTACCTGCGCGCCAACATCGCGTCGATGGCCGACGCTCTTCATGATGGCGCGGACGTGCGCGGCTATTTCGTGTGGTCGCTGCTCGACAACTTCGAGTGGGGAGGGGGCTATGGCAGCCGCTTCGGCATCGTGCACGTGGACTTCGCCACCCAGGTGCGCACGCCGAAAGTCTCGGCCCGCTGGTACGCCGATTTCATCCGCAGGGGGTGAAAAAAGCTCTGGACAGCGGGTCGGGCCATCCCATATAAGCCCTCACCCCAGCCGGAACGGTTGAAGATCGACGTCAGCAGCGCGAACAGCAATGCTGACCGAGATATTCGAAGTTGTGGCAAGGTGTTTTTCAAATTGTTGCCAAGACAAGCTGTTCTGCTTTTCCAGCAACGACAAGAAAAACGGCATCGCATCGAAATTTCTTCTTGACGCGGTGTGGTTGGTTGGTTAGGTTCTGGTCATCGCGACGGGGTGCACTGCTCCGGC
>NZ_LGQZ01000162.1 GCF_003116015.1 Azospirillum sp. TSO22-1 | reverse complement strand
CCTCGACGTCGGTGCGCCCGCTCTCGTAGATCGCCCGCAGAACCAGACGGCCGATGCGGCCGAACCCGTTGATCGCAACCCGAACTGCCATGTTGACTTCCTCCAGTCTGTCTTGCGGCCCCGGGCGAGGCCCGGGGTCATCCTGCCGGTTAGAGACGGGCCTTGGCGGCCCGGTTTTTTACAGGCGCGCCTTGGCGGCCTTGACCACGGCCTCGGCGGTGATGCCGAAGTGCTTGTACAGCTCCTGGTACGGCGCCGACTCGCCGAAGCCGGTCATGCCGACGAAGGCGCCGTTGGCGCCCAGCCAGCGGTCCCAGCCCAGCCGCGCCGCGGCCTCGACCGCCACGCGGACGCCGGTGCCCAGCACCTTTGCCTGGTAGGCCGCGTCCTGGCGCTCGAACAGCTCCCAGGACGGCATGGACACCACGGCGGCGCCGATCCCCTCGGCCTGCAGCGCCGCGCGGGCCTCGACGGCCAGCGACACCTCCGACCCGGTGGCCAGCAGCGTCACCTTCCGCTCGCCCTCGGCTTCCAGCAGCACGTAGGCGCCGCGGGCCGAACGGTTCTCGGCGGTGTGCTCGGTGCGCAGGGTCGGCACGTTCTGGCGGGTCAGCGCCAGCACCGACGGGCCGTCCGCGCGCTCCAGGGCGATCTGCCAGCACTCGGCGGTTTCCACCGCGTCGCCCGGCCGCAGCACCAGGAGATTGGGGATGGCGCGCAGCGCGGCAAGATGCTCGACCGGCTGATGCGTCGGGCCGTCCTCGCCCAGCCCGATGGAGTCGTGCGTCATCACGAAGACGCTGCGCTGCTTCATCAGGGCGGCGAGACGGATCGCCGGACGGCAATAGTCGGCGAACTGCATGAAGGTGCCGCCGTAGGGGATGACGCCGCGGTGCAGCGCCATGCCGTTCATCACGGTGGCCATGCCGTGCTCGCGCACGCCGTAGCGGACGTAGCGGCCGGCAAACTCGCCGGAGCCCTTCACGTCGGCGGTGTTCTTCGCCTTGGTGTTGTTGGACGGCGTCAGGTCGGCGGAGCCGCCGATCAGCTCCGGCACCGCCGGCACCAGCACGTCCAGCACGTTGCCGGAGGCGACGCGGGTCGCCCAGCTCGGCTTCTCCTCGGAGACCTTCTTCTTGAAGGCCTCGATCAGCGACGGCAGCCCGGCCGGGACGGCGCCGGACATGGCGGCATCGAAGGCGGCGCGCTGGGCGGCGTCCAGCGTCTCGCGGCGGCCGGCCCAATCCTTGTAGGCCCCCTCGGCGCGGGTGCCGGCGGCCTTCCAGGCGGCGGCGACGTCGGCCGGGATGACGAACGGCTCGTGCGGCCAGCCCAGGTTCTCGCGGGTCGCCTTGACCTCGTCGAGGCCGAGCGGCGCGCCGTGGCAGCCGTGGGTGTTCTGCTTGTTCGGAGCCCCCCAGCCGATGATGGTGCGGCAGGCGATCAGCGACGGGCGGTCGGTCTTCTGCGCCGCCTCGATGGCCTTGGCCACCGCGTCGGCGTCATGGCCATCGACGCTCTGCACGTCCCAGCCGTAGGCGCGGAAGCGGGCCGGCGTGTCGTCGGTGAAGGACAGGTCGGTCGGGCCGTCGATGGAGATCTTGTTGTCGTCCCACAGCACGATCAGGCGCGACAGCTTCAGGTGGCCGGCCAGCGAGCACGCCTCGTGGCTGACGCCCTCCTCCAGGTCGCCGTCCGAGGCGATGACGTAGGTGAAGTGGTCCACCAGCGCGTCGCCGAAGCGGGCGTTGGTGATCCGCTCGGCCAGCGCCATGCCGACGGAGGTGGAGATGCCCTGGCCGAGCGGGCCGGTGGTCATCTCGATGCCCAGCTCCGGATCGACCTCGGGGTGGCCCGGCGTCAGGCTGCCCAGCTGGCGGAAGCGCTTCAGCTGGTCGATGGTCATGCGCTCGTAGCCGGTGAGGTGGGCCAGCGCGTAGATCAGCATCGAGCCGTGGCCGGCCGACAGCACGAAGCGGTCGCGGTCGGGCCAGGTCGGGTTCTTCGGGTCGAACTTCAGGAAGCGGGTGAACAGCACCGTGGCGGCGTCGGCCATGCCCATGGGCATGCCCGGGTGGCCGGACTTGGCGGCCTCGACGGCGTCCATGGCGAGCGCACGGATGGCGTTGGCCATGGTCTGCAGGGAAACGGCGGGAGCGGACATCGATTGGGGGTTCCTGCGGCGTGCGCGCGACAAAGAAATAGCCGACCGCGCGGCAGGCCCAAGGGGCCTCCCGGCGGTTCGGCGCAACATGCAGATACCCGCCTCCCAGGTCAACACGCGAATGGGGAAGGGCGGGGCTGCATTGGGGTGAGGAGAGGCCGCCCGTATCCCAGCCTTTTCGGTTGACGCCACCGGCGAACGAGCCCAACTGTAACTCTCCGCCTGAGTTGTGCATCCGCAATACGGCCTCCGGTATCCCCATGGAAAGTTTGAAGACCGCGCTCGACCGCCTCGGCAAAGCCGTCGATCGCCTGGAGATCGCCGCCACCGCGCGCGAGGTCCGCGCCATGCGCCGCGAACAGGAACTGTCGGAGGAGCTGCGCCAGGCCCGCCTGGACGAGGCGCGCGCCGTGCAGAACGCCGAGGCGGTGTCGCAGCGCCTCGCCGCCGCCATCGGGCGCCTCGAAAACGTGCTGGAGAACTGAGCCCATGGCCCGCGTCGATCTCGAGGTCAACGGCCGCTTCTACCAGCTCAACTGCGAGGACGGGCAGGAGCAGCGCCTGCGCGACATCGCCGCCTACGTGGACGGGCGGCTGCGGCAGCTCACCGGCGGCGGCAAGTCGGGCACCGACACGCAGATGCTGGTGGTGACCGCCATCGTGCTGGCCGACGAACTGCAGGAAGTGATGGCCGGCCGCGGCCTGTCGGCGCCCAAGCTCGGCCCCTCGGCGGACGAGGCGGAGGCGGTCGCCGCCATGGATGCGATCTCGAAGCGCATCGAAGAGGTTGCCGCGCGGCTCGAACGCGCCTAAGTATCGTTCCAGGAAGGTCGCTGCCTGGTTCGTCAGGCTGCTTTATCCCCAGGGCCGATAACCCTAACCTCTTGGGAGCTGTCCCTGCCGGGGCCGTGGTCTCGGTACATGGCGCCCACCTGCACTGGCAGGCCGTGGAGGATAGGCAAAAAGGCCAACGGCCGAGGCGGCACCTTCCGCCTGTTTTCCCGCACCACGACCGAAGACGATGACCGACCCGCGCGAGGCCAAGGACGCCGCCCGGCTGCGCGCCCGGGCCCTGCGCGACGCCGCCCTCGACCCGGACGCGCGCGGCCGGGCCTCGCACGCCGTGCGCGAGCGCGTGCTGGCCGACGTGCCGCTGCCCGGCGGGCCGGTCGCCGGATATTGGCCGCTCGGCTCGGAACTCGACGTCCGGCCGCTGCTCGTCCATCTCCACGAGGCCGGCCGCACGGCGGCGCTGCCGGTGTCCGGCCCGAAGGGCACGCCGCTGACCTTCCGCGCCTGGACTCCCGACGCGCCGCTGCGCGAGGGCCGCTTCGGCATCCGCGAGCCGGCGGAGGACGCGGCCGAGGTGGTGCCGGCGGTGTTGTTCGTGCCGTTGCTCGCCTTCGACCGGCGCGGCCACCGGCTGGGCTACGGCGCCGGCTACTACGACCGGACGCTGGCCGGGCTGCGGGCGAGGGGGGACGTGCTGGCGGTCGGCGTCGGCTTCGCCGCGCAGGAGGTGGACGCCGTGCCGCACGGCCCCTATGACCAGCCGCTCGACCGGATCGTGACCGAGCGCTTTTCCTTTGAGGTGATGGGACGATGAGGCTTCTGTTTCTCGGCGACGTGGTGGGGCGCAGCGGGCGCGACGCGGTGATGGCGCAGCTGCCGCGCCTGAAGGCCGAGCTGGACCCCGACCTGACCGTGGTGAACGGCGAGAACGCCGCCGGCGGCTTCGGCATCACCGTCAAGATCGCCGAGGAGTTCTTCGAGGCCGGCGTCGACGTCATCACGCTCGGCAACCACTCTTGGGACCAGAAGGAGCTGGTCGGCCAGATCGACCAGCAGCCGCGCATCCTGCGCCCGCTCAACTACCCCGAGGGCACGCCCGGCCGCGGCTTCGTGCTGCTGCAGGCGCGCGGTGGGCGCAAGGTGCTGGTGATGAACGTCATGCTGCGCCTGTTCATGGACCCGCTCGACGACCCGTTCGCGGCGGTGGAGCGCGTGGTGCGGGCGCACCGCCTGGGCCCCGGCGGGGTGGACGCCGTCCTGGTGGACGTGCACGGCGAGGCGACCTCCGAGAAGATGATCATGGGCCACTACCTGGACGGCCGCGCCTCGCTGGTGGTCGGCACGCACAGCCACGTGCCCACCGCCGACCACATGATCCTCACCGGCGGCACCGCCTACCTGACCGACGCCGGCATGTGCGGCGACTACGACAGCGCCATCGGCATGAAGAAGGAGGTCGCCATGGCGAAGCTGATCCGCAAGCTCCCCACCGAGCGCCTGAGCCCCGCCGAGGGCGAAGGCACGGTGTGCGGCTGCTACGTCGAGACCGACGACCGCACCGGGTTGGCGACGCGTATCGAGCCGTTGCGCCTGGGCGGCCGGTTGAGCCAGCACATGCCGGTGCGGGGCTGACCACCCTGATCCGTTGCCGTTCCGCAACGGCCGGTCGAGTGCCGCGGCGGCGCCCGCGACTCGCCGCAATCTCGCCATATTGACTTTCTAAGTGGATGGGTGTCGTCTGCGCCCCAAACGGGCGCGCGGGCGCACTATATCTGGTACGTGTGTCGCACCGCCCGCCCAGACGCTCACCACTCCTTGTCCTGACGCTATCCGAGGCTTGTCCGACACATGGCCGGTCATTCACAGTTCAAGAACATCATGCACCGCAAGGGCGCGCAGGACGCCAAGCGGTCGAAGATCTTCAACAAGCTGGCGCGCGAGATCACCGTGGCCGCCAAGTCGGGCCTGCCCGACCCGGCTGCCAACCCGCGCCTGCGCGCGGCGATCCTGGCGGCGCGCGCCCAGAACATGCCGCGCGACCGCATCGACCGCGCCGTCAAGCAGGGCACGCCGGGCGGCGGCGACGACACCAACTACGACGAGGTCCGCTACGAGGGCTACGGCCCCGGCGGCGTCGCGCTGATCGTCGAGGCGTTGACCGACAACCGCAACCGCACGGCGGCCGAGGTGCGCTCCGCCTTCACTAAGTACGGCGGGTCGCTGGGCGAGACCAACTCGGTGAGCTTCATGTTCAGCCGGGTCGGCGCGATCTACTACCCGGTCGCGGCCGCCGACGCCGACGCCATGTTCGAGGCGGCGCTGGAGGCTGGCGCCGACAACGTCGAGTCCGACGAGAACGGCCACGAGGTGACCACCACGGTCGAGAGCTTCGCCACCGTGCGCGACGCGCTGGAGGCCAAGTTCGGCGGCGCCGAGAGCGCGCGGCTGTCGTGGAAGCCGCTCAACACCGTGGCCCCGTCCGAGGACGCCGCCGCCAGCCTGCTCAAGCTGCTGGACGTGCTGGAGGACAACGACGACGTCCAGGTGGTCGAGGGCAACTTCGACATCCCGGCCGAGCTGATGGAAAAGCTGACCGCGTAAGGGAACGGATGAGGTGGGCGACGGCACGGGCATGACGACGGTGCGGCTGCTGGGGCTCGATCCCGGGCTCCGGCACACCGGCTGGGGCGTCATCGACGTGTCGGGCAACCGCCTCACCCACGTTGCCGACGGCGCCGTGCACTCGCGCGACGACAGCCCGCTGGCCGAGCGCCTGTGCCAGTTGCACGACGCGCTGACCGCGGTGCTGGAGCGCTATCGCCCCGACGAGGCGGCGGTGGAGGAGACGTTCGTCAACACCAACGCGGTCTCGACGCTGAAGCTGGGGCAGGCGCGGGCGGTGTCGCTGCTGGTGCCAGCGCAGGCCGGGCTGCCGGTGGCTGAGTACACCAACAACATGGTGAAGAAGGCGGTGGTCGGCGCCGGCCGGGCCGACAAGGTGCAGGTGCAGATGATGGTGAAGGTGCTGCTGCCCGGCTGCGCCATCGCCACCGCCGACGCCGCCGACGCGCTGGCGGTGGCGATCTGCCACGCGCACCACCGCAACACCTGGACGATGTGGCGGAAGAGCGTTCAACCCCTCTCCCCCCCGGGGAGAGGGAGGGGCCCGCTCGCAGAGCGGGAGGGTGAGGGTCTCGCATTGCTCGACCCCGCCAAACAGGCCAAACGCGCGGCGTTTCCGGAAGAGCGCGAACGCGCCCGCATCCTGCGCCGCGACTCCACGGATGTCGAAAAGGTCCTCTGGCAGAAGCTCCGCAATTCGCAGCTCGGCGCCAAGTTCCGGCGGCAGGAGCCGATCTTCGGCTACACGGTGGACTTCGTCTCGCACGACCACCGGCTGATCGTCGAGCTGGACGGCGGACAGCACGCCGACCGGGCCGAGCAGGACCAGCGCCGCACCCGGCTGCTGGAGCAGGCCGGGTTCCGTGTGATCCGCTTCTGGAACACCGAGGTGAACGACAACCTCGACGGCGTGCTGGAGACGATCCGCGCGCGCCTTGAGGAAACCACAGTGGTGAGGCGTCCTGTCGCTGCGGCGGCACCCTCACCCTCCCGCCCTGCGGGCGGGCCCCTCCCTCTCCCGGGGCGGGAGAGGGGTAAAGGAGACACCTGATGATCGCCAAGCTCACCGGCGTGGTGGATTCGGTCGGCACCGACTGGGTGGTGATCGACGTGAACGGCGTTGGGTACCAGCTCACCGCCTCCAGCCGCACGCTGTCGCGCCTGATGGGCGGCGAGCGCGCGTCGATGGTGGTCGAGACCTTCGTGCGCGACGACCGCATCGTGCTGTACGGCTTCGCCGACGCGGCCGAGCGCGACTGGTTCCGCCTGCTCACCACCATCCAGGGCGTCGGCGCGCGCCTCGCGCTGTCGATCCTCGGCGTGCTTGACGCCGACCAGCTGACGCGCGCCATCGCGTCGCAGGACAAGACGGCGCTGACCCGCGCCGACGGCGTCGGCGTCAAGGTCGCCACGCGCATCGTCAACGAACTCAAGGACAAGGTCGGCAACCTGGCGCTCGGCGTCTCCGCCACCGTCGGCGCACCTGCCAAAGGCGCCCCCGCCGCCGGCCCGTCCCCCGACAACGCTGCCATGGCGGACGCGGTCTCGGCGCTGGTCAACCTTGGCTACGGCCGCTCGGAGGCGTTCGGCGCGGTGGTCGCGGCCGGGCGCGGCCTGGGCGACGGCGCCAAGGTCGCCGACCTGATCCGCCTCGGCCTCAAGGAGCTTAGCCAGTGAGCGATCTCACCGCCGGTGGGCCCGAACGGCTGGTCCAACCGGGCCAGGGCTCGGGCGACGGACCTGAGTCCTCGATCCGCCCGCTCTCGCTCGCCGAGTTCATCGGTCAGCGGCAGGCGCGCGAGAACCTGTCGATCTTCATCCAGGCCGCCCGCTCGCGTGGCGAGGCGCTGGACCACGTGCTGCTGTTCGGCCCGCCGGGCCTGGGCAAGACCACGCTCGCCCAGATCGTCTCGCGCGAACTGGGCGTCGGCTTCCGCGCCACCTCCGGCCCGGTGATCGCGCGCGCTGGCGACCTCGCGGCGCTGCTGACCAACCTGCAGCCGCACGACGTGCTGTTCATCGACGAGATCCACCGCCTGAACCCCGCGGTGGAGGAGATCCTCTATCCCGCCATGGAGGACTTCCAGCTCGACCTGATCATCGGCGAGGGGCCGGCGGCGCGCTCGATCCGCATCGACCTGCCGCCCTTCACGCTGGTCGGCGCCACCACGCGCTCGGGCCTGATCACCCGGCCGCTGCGCGAGCGCTTCGGCATCCCCGTCCGTCTCCAGTTCTACGAGCCGGACGAGCTGGAACTGATCGTCAGCCGCGCCGCCCGCGTGCTGAACATGCTGATCACCCCGCAGGGGGCGCGCGAGATCGCCAACCGCTCGCGCGGCACGCCGCGCGTCGCCGGGCGCCTGCTGCGCCGGGTGCGCGACTTCGCCGCCGTGGCCGGCGTGCCGGAGGTGGACGCCAAGATCGCCGATGCCGCGCTGACACGCCTTGAGGTCGACCGCCTCGGCCTCGACAGCATGGACCGCCGCTACCTCGGCATCATCGCGCAGAACTACAACGGCGGCCCGGTCGGCGTCGACACGCTGGGCGCCGCGCTGGGCGAGCAGCGCGACGTGCTGGAGGAGGTGGTGGAGCCCTATCTGATTCAGCAGGGCTTCCTGCAGCGCACGCCGCGCGGGCGCATGCTGACCGACCAGGGCTTCCGCTACCTCGGCCTCAACCCGCCGGCGCAGCCGACGCGGCAGTTCGACCTGCTCGACAAGCTCAACGAAACGGACGGTGACGGCGATGCCTGATTTGTCCGGCCGTTTCGACGAGAACGGCGTGCACCGCTACCCGCTCCGCGTCTATTACGAGGACACGGACGCCGGCAACATTGTCTACCACGCCAATTATCTGCGCTTCATGGAGCGTGCACGCACCGAGATGCTGCGCCTGATGGGCTGGCACCACACGGGACTTCTTGCGGACCAAGGTGTGTCATTTGCGGTACGCAGGTGCGAGATCGATTTTGTCGCTCCCGCCAAGCTCGACGATACGCTTGAAGTGGAGACGCGAATCACGGATATCGGCGGCGCTTCGTTTGCCGTTGATCAAACCATCCGTCGCGACGGCAGGGAGCTGGCGCGCGCAGATTTGAAGCTGGCGACGCTGAACCGGGCCGGACGGCCCGCCCGCCTCGGCGCGGAGGTTCGGATGGCGCTCAAGGAGCTGTACGAGCGGCAAATGCGGAACGACCCTGGAAGGAGCGAGCGATGAATGCGGCCGGTGCGGTAGCCACGGCTCACCAGATCACGATCTGGGGCCTGTTCTGGCAGGCGGACCTGCTGGTGAAGCTGGTCATGATCATGCTGCTGGCGGCCTCGGTGTGGTGCTGGGCCATCATCATCGAGAAGCTGATGCGCATCCGCCGGCTGAACGCCCAGGCGGACGCCTTCGAGGAGAGCTTCTGGTCGGGCGGCTCGCTGGACGCGCTGTACGACCGCATCGGCAAGCGGCCGGAGGACCCGATGTCGGCGACCTTCGCCGCCGGCATGCGCGAGTGGCGGCACGCCGCCGACCGCGGCCTGGGCGCGCCGATGAAGACCTCGCTGCAGCAGCGCGTCGAGCGCGTGATGTCGGTCACCATCGGCCGCGAGATGGCGCGGGCCGAGCGCTACATGACGCTGCTCGCGTCCGTGGGCTCGACGGCGCCGTTCATCGGGCTGTTCGGCACGGTGTGGGGCATCATGAACTCCTTCACCTCGATCGCCGCGTCGAACAACACCAGCCTCGCCGTGGTGGCGCCGGGCATCGCCGAGGCGCTGTTCGCCACCGCCATGGGCCTGCTGGCCGCCATCCCCGCGGTGATCGCCTACAACAAGTTCTCGACCGATCTGGCGCGCTACGCCGACCGGCTGGAGACCTTCGCGGGCGAGTTCGCCGCCATCCTGTCGCGCCACCTCGAGGAACGGGGAGCCGCGTAAATGGCCGCCCAACTCGCCGGCAAGGGGCACGGGCGGGGCCGCAAGCGCGGCTACCGCGCCATGGCCGAAATCAACATGACGCCGTTCATCGACGTCATGCTGGTGCTGCTGATCGTCTTCATGGTCGCCGCCCCGATGCTGACCGTCGGCGTGCCGGTCGACCTGCCGAAGACCAACGCCGCACCCCTGGAGGCGCAGAAGGACCCGCTGTTCGTCACCGTGCAGTCGGACGGCACCGTCTACGTGCAGGAGCAGCGCACCGACGTCGGCAACCTCGTGCCGCTCTTGGTCGCCATCACCCAGTCGAATGCCGAGGCCCGCATCTTCGTGCGCGGCGACGCGAAGATCGCCTACGGCAAGATGCTGGAGGTGATGGGCACCATGAGCGCCGCCGGCTTCAAGAAGGTCGGCCTCGTCGCCGAACTGCCGAACACCGCCACCGGCCCGGCCGCTCCGGCGGTCCGACCCACGTCGGCCAAACGCTGAGGCAGACCCTGCCGTGATGCGCCAACCCCTGATCGCCTCGGTGGTGCTGCACGTCGCGCTGATCGCGCTCGTCGTGCTCGGCCTGCCGCCCAGCGATCGCAAGCTGGACATCCCCGCCTCGATCCCCATCGAGATCGTCGATATCGGCGAGGTGACGGAGGCTGCCCGCGTCGTCCAGGGCGACAACAAGCCGGAGCCGCCGAAGCCGCCGGTGCCCGAGGCGAAGCCGACTCCGCCGGCGCCCCCGCCGCCCGAGCCGGTGTCCGAACCCCCGCCGCCGCCTCCGCCGCCCAAGGCGCCGGAGCCGCCGAAGGTCGCCCAGCTGCCGCCCCCGCCGCCGCGCGAGCCGGAGCCGCCGAAGCGCGAGCCTCCGCCGCCTCCGCCCCCGCCGCCGGATCCGACCCCGCAGCCGGTGCCGAAGCCGCCGCCGCCGAAGGTCGAGCCGCCCAAGCCGGAACCTCCGAAGCCGGAGCCGCCGAAGCCCGAGCCGCCGAAACCGGAACCTCCGAAGCCCGAGCCCCCGAAGCCGGAACCGCCCAAGCCTGAGCCGCCGAAGCCTCAGCCTCCGAAACCGGAGCCGCCGAAGCCGCAGCCGCCCAAGCCGGCGCCGGAGAAGGCCGACCCGCTGGCCAACCTGCTGAAGGACGTGGCGAAGCTGAAGCCGTCGGACCAGAAGTCCGACGCCAAGCCCTCGCCGTCCTCGACGCAGACCGCCTCGGCGCAGGCGGCGCCCAGCGGGCCGAAGAACGTCGCCGGGCCGGACCGCGCGTTCAAGCCGTCGGGCCGCGCCATCGACGCGATCCGCGGGCAGGTGTCGAAGAACTGGAATTTCGACCCGGGTCGCAAGGACTCCTCGTCGATGGTGGTGCAGCTGCGCATCGACGTCGCCCTCGACGGCACCGTCATCAAGGCGGACTTCGAGCCGGAGACGCGCGCCCGCATGGGCTCCGACAGCCACTACCGTTCGGCCGCGGAGGCCGCGCTGCGCGCCGTATTGCGGACACAAAAGCTGGATCTACTGACGAGCGAATTTACGCCGGACACCTACGACAAGTGGCGAACCATCGTATTCACCTTCGATCCGAGGGACATGTTCTGACCATGAGGAAGACGTTTCTGCTGCGGCTTGCCGGCTGGGCCGGGGCGCTGCTGCTGGCGGTCGGCGTGGCCGCCCCGGCGCGGGCCGAGCTGCGCATCGACATCACCAAGGGCGTGATCGAACCGCTGCCCATCGCCATCACCAGCTTCTTCGGCGCCGGCGGGCGCGAGGCGCAGGTCGGCAACGACATGTCGCGCGTCATCTCCGCCGACCTGGAGCGCTCAGGGCTCTTCAAGCCGGTCAACCCGGCCGCCTTTCTGCAGACGCCGCAGCAACTGCAGACCGGCGAGCCGCGCTACGCCGACTGGCGCGCCATCGGCGCCCAGGCGCTGGTCGCCGGCGGCGTGCAGAGCACCCCGGACGGCCGCATGAAGGTGGACTTCCGCCTGTGGGACGTCGCCGCCGGCCAGTACATGGCCGGCCTGTCCTACACGGCGACCGCCGACAGCTGGCGCCGCATCGCCCACATCATCGCCGACGCCATCTACAAGCGGCTGACCGGCGAGGACGGCTACTTCGACACCCGCATCGTCTACATCTCCGAGTCGGGCCCGGCCAACGCGCGGCAGAAGCGCCTGGCGATCATGGACCAGGACGGCGAGAACCATCAGTTCCTCACCGACGGCCAGGCGCTGGTGCTGACCCCGCGCTTCTCGCCGACGGCGCAGGAGATCACGTACATGTCGTACTTCGGCAAGAAGCCGCGCGTGTACGTGTTCAACATCGACACCGGCCGTCAGGAGGTGCTGGGCGACTTCCCCGGCATGACCTTCGCCCCGCGCTTCTCGCCGGACGGCAAGAAGGTCGTCATGAGCATGGCGCAGAACGGCAATACCGATATCTACACGCTCGACCTGCGCACCCGCCGGCAGACCCAGCTGACCGACAGCCCGGGCATCGACACCGGCCCCAGCTACTCGCCTGATGGCAACCGCATCGTTTTCGAGTCGGATCGCGGCGGCAGCCAGCAGCTCTACCTCATGAACGCCGACGGCTCGGGGGTGAAGCGCCTGTCCTTCGGCGAGGGCCGCTACGGCACGCCGGTGTGGTCGCCGCGCGGTGACCTGATCGCCTTCACCCGCCAGCGCGGCTCGAACTTCGCCATCGGCGTGATCCGCCCCGACGGCACCGGCGAGCGCATCCTGTCGGAAGGCTTCCACGTGGAAGGCCCGACCTGGGCGCCGAACGGCCGCGTCCTGATGTTCTTCAAGGACCTGCCGTCGGGCAACGCCCGAAACGCACGACTCTACTCCATCGACGTCACCGGCTTCAACGAGCGTCGCGTGTCCACGCCGCTCGATGCGTCGGATCCTGCATGGTCGCCCTTGATTCCCTAGTGGAGTAGCCCTATTTTGCGCCCCGCGCGTGCGGCACTGCGGCAAAGGTTCGCTGGATCTTTGCGGCGGTGCCGTCTTCCGTCGGGGCTGGCGGAGGCCTCGCGCATCCGCTTCTTCCTTCTCCGAACCAAATACCGACTGTGCTATAGGGGGTCCTATACAATGAATCTCAAGATCGTGAGCCTCTGCGCCGCCCTGGCTCTGCTCTCCGCCTGCGAGACCGCTCCGAAGGACGCCGGCAACGCCTCGGGCACCGGCACCCAGTCCACCATCCGTCCGGGCTCGCAGGAGGACCTGGTCGTCAACGTCGGCGACCGCGTGTTCTACGGCTTCGACCGCTACGACCTGACCCCGGAGGCTCGCGCCACCCTGGACCGTCAGGCCGCCTGGCTGAAGCAGTACCCGAACGTCACCGTGACCGTCGAAGGCCACGCCGACGAGCGCGGCACCCGCGAGTACAACCTGGCCCTGGGCGAGCGTCGTGCCAACTCGGCCAAGAACTACCTGGTCGCGCAGGGCACCAACCCGTCGCGCGTCAAGGTCATCTCCTACGGCAAGGAGCGCCCGGCGGTGCTCGGCTCGAACGAGGCGGCCTGGGCCCAGAACCGTCGCGGCGTGACCGTCGTCGACTAAGTCGGCCGGCGCACGACCGACCGGTCTGCTGTGAAACGCCGCTCCGGGTGACCGGGGCGGCGTTTCGCGTTTGCAGAATTGCGACGGCCGCCATATTTTCGCCGGGTTGCGGCGGCAAAGGCTTGGCGCCGGTCAATGTGGGCATCTGCGATGAAGACGACGACGCGTGTGGCCGCCCTTCTGCTGGGCGGGGTGTTCTGGATCGGCCCGGCGCACGCCGAGGGGATCGCCGACCGGCTGGAGCGGCTGGAATCCCAGCTCGGCCTGCAGGTCGCCGAGTCCACTCAGGTGGCCCAGATCGCGCCGTCGCTCGCCGCCGACTTCGAGGTGCGCCTGCAGCGCCTGGAGCGCGCCGTGTCCGAGCTGACCGGCCGCTACGAGGAGAGCACCTACCAGTCGACCCAGCTGAAGGACCGGCTGGAGCGCCTGAACGCCGACATCGACTTCCGCCTCCAGCAGCTCGAGAAGGGCGGCGGCGCCGGTGGAGCGGTCGCCGCGGCTGCGTCCGAGAAGGCGCCGGAGAAGCCGGCCGCGGCACCCGCCGCCGGCCAGCTCGGCAGCACCAAGCCGTCGGAGAAGCTGCCCGCCGGCCCGCAGGTCGCGGCGCTGCCGGCCAACGCCAACCCCGACAAGCAGTACGAGCACGCCTTCGAGCAACTGCGCAACGGCAGCTACGACGCGGCGGAGAAGGAGTTCTCCACCTTCATCGCCAAGAACAAGACGCACAGCCTGACCGGCAGCGCGCAGTACTGGCTGGGCGAGACCTACTACGTGCGCAACCGCTTCGGCGAGGCGGCGGCCAGCTTCGGCGAGGTGCTGCAGAAGTACCCGAAGGGCAACAAGGCGCCGGACGCGCTCTTGAAGCTCGGCCTGTCGCTGGCCTCGCTGAACAAGAAGACCGAGGCGTGCACCGCGCTCGGCCAGATGAACAAGATGTACCCGGACGCCGCCCCCAGCGTGAAGCGCCGCTCTGAGATGGAGCGCAAGAAGCTGAATTGCGGCTGACGCCCGCTTCTTCTCCGTCATCCCCGCGAAAGCGGGGATGACGGCCAAAAGGGTGCCGAGGTCGTGGGACCACAAGCCGCTCCCGTCACCGCACAGGCCTTCGCCGCCCTAATGGCGCGGCTGGGCGGCTTCGAGCCGGCCCCGCGCCTCGCGGTCGGAGTCTCCGGCGGCGCCGACAGCCTCGCGCTGGCCCTGCTGGCGCACGGCTGGGCGGCGGGGCAGGGCGGTTCCGTGCTGGCGCTCACCGTCGATCACGCCCTGCGCCCCGGGGCCGCGGCCGAGGCCGCCCGCGTCGCCGCCTGGATGGCCGCCCGCGGCATCGCGCACGACACCCTGCGCTGGGAGGGCGAAAAGCCGGCATCCGGCATCCAGGCCGCCGCCCGCGACGCCCGCCACCGCCTGCTCGCCGGGCGCTGCCGCGCCGGGGGGATCCTCCACCTGGCTCTCGCCCACCACGCCGACGACCAGGCGGAGACGGTGCTGCTCCGCCTCGCCCGCGGCAGCGGCATCGACGGGCTCGCCGGCATGGCGCCGGTGCGCTGGGAGCCGCACGTCCGCGTGCTGCGCCCGCTGCTCGACCTCCCGCACGCCGCGCTGGTCGCCACGTGTCAGGCCCACGACCAGGAGTGGATCGAGGACCCGTCCAACCGCTCCCCCGCCTACGCCCGCGGCCGGCTGCGCGCCGCCGCCGACTCCCTGGCCGCCGAGGGGCTGACCACCGAACGCCTGACCGACACCGCCCGCCGCGCCGCCCGCGCCCGCCGCGCGCTGGAGGAGCTGACCGCCGACCTGCTCGGCCGCGCCGCCGCGCTGCACCCGGAGGGCTGGCTGCGCCTCGACCCCGCCGCCCTCGCCGCCGCGCCGGAGGAGATTGGCCTCCGCGCGCTCGCCCGCGTCCTCGCCTGCGTCGGCGGCGCCCCGTACGCCCCGCGCGCCGAGCGGCTGGAGCGCCTGCACGCCGAGGTCCGCGCCGGCCTGGGCGTCGGCCGCACGCTCGGCGGCTGCCGGGTGCTGCCGCGCAAGGGCGGCCTGCTGGTGGTCCGCGAGCCCGAGGGCGCCACCGACCGCCCGATCCTCGCCCCCGGCACCGAGCTCTGGTGGGACCGCCGCTTCCGTGTCCGCCTCGATGCCGCCGCGGACCGGCCGCTGACCGTCGCCCGTCTGGGTCCCGACGGCTGGCGGACGGCCTGCGCGCAGGCCTCCGCGCTCAGGGATTCCCCGCTGCCCGAACCGGCCCGCGCGGCGCTTCCGGCGCTGTGGGACGGGGCCGTTCTTACGGCCGTTCCGGTGCTCGGCCTGGGGGCGGAATTGGCCTCCGCCGCGTTCGCGCCGGCACACCCCCTGGCCGGTCCTGCTTTTCCGGTTGTTTCGGGGACCACCGGCATTATTTAATCTGGGAACGTACCCGCGGGATTGGGGGGTGGGGCCTCCGGACCAGACGTTCCGACCGGTAGGGTTCGCAGAAAGGCGTGAACACGTGAACAACTTCGGCAAAAACCTCGCGCTCTGGATCATCATCGGCTTGTTGCTGGTGGCGCTGTTCAATCTGTTCCAGAGCTCCTCCACCCGCAGCCCGCAGACGACCGTGCCGTTTAGCGAGCTGGTCGCCGAAGTCGACCGGGGGCAGGTGGCCGACGTCACCATCAAGGGCAACCAGGTCAGCGGCCACTTCACCGACGGCCGTTCCTTCAGCACCTACATCCCCGCCGAGGCCAATCTGGTCGAGCGGCTGACCAGCAAGAACGTGCGCATCAGCGCCGTTCCGGACGACAGCAACGTGCCGTCGCTGTTCTCCGTGCTGCTCAGCTGGTTCCCGATGCTGCTGCTGATCGGCGTGTGGATCTTCTTCATGCGCCAGATGCAGTCCGGCGGCGGCAAGGCCATGGGCTTCGGCAAGTCGCGCGCCCGCCTGCTGACCGAGAAGGTCGGCCGTGTCACCTTCGATGATGTGGCGGGCATCGACGAGGCCAAGCAGGAGCTGGCCGAGATCGTCGAGTTCCTCAAGGACCCGCAGAAGTTCCAGCGCCTGGGCGGCAAGATCCCGAAGGGCGTGCTGCTCGTCGGCCCTCCCGGCACCGGCAAGACCCTCACGGCGCGCGCCGTGGCGGGCGAGGCCAACGTGCCGTTCTTCACCATCTCCGGCTCGGACTTCGTCGAGATGTTCGTCGGCGTCGGCGCCAGCCGTGTGCGCGACATGTTCGAGCAGGGCAAGAAGAACGCCCCCTGCATCATCTTCATCGACGAGATCGACGCGGTCGGCCGCCATCGCGGCGCCGGCCTGGGTGGCGGCAACGACGAGCGCGAGCAGACGCTGAACCAGCTGCTGGTCGAGATGGACGGCTTCGAGGCGAACGAGGGCGTTATCCTGATTGCCGCGACCAACCGTCCGGACGTGCTCGACCCGGCGCTGTTGCGTCCCGGCCGCTTCGACCGTCAGGTCGTGGTGCCGAACCCCGACGTGCTCGGCCGCGAGAAGATCCTCAAGGTGCACATGCGCAAGGTGCCGCTGGCTCCCGATGTGGACCCGCGCATCATCGCCCGCGGCACCCCCGGCTTCTCCGGCGCCGACCTCGCCAACCTGGTGAACGAGGCCGCTCTGCTCGCCGCCCGCATCGGCAAGCGCGTCGTCGGCATGGCCGAGTTCGAGGCCGCCAAGGACAAGGTCATGATGGGCGCGGAGCGCCGCTCCATGGTCATGACCGAGGACGAGAAGAAGCTGACCGCCTACCACGAGGCCGGCCACGCGGTGGTCGCGCTGCACTGCGCCGACAGCGACCCGATCCACAAGGCCACCATCATCCCGCGCGGCCGTGCGCTGGGCATGGTGATGCGCCTGCCGGAAGGCGACCGCATCTCGCTGTCCAAGGCCAAGCTGCTGGCCGACCTGCGCGTCGCCATGGGCGGCCGCATCGCCGAGGAGCTGATCTTCGGCCCGGCCCGTGTCACCACCGGCGCGTCCGGCGACATCAAGATGGCCACGGAGATGTCGCGCCGCATGGTCACCGAGTGGGGCATGAGCGAGAAGCTGGGTCCGCTGCTGTACGGCGAGCCGACGCAGGAGGTCTTCCTCGGCCACAGCGTCACCCAGCACAAGAACATGTCCGACCACACCGCGCAGACGGTGGACGAGGAGATCCGCCGGATCGTCGAGGAGGCCTACGCCGACGCCCGCACGATCCTGACGGAGAACATCGACCAGCTGCACACGGTGGCGAAGGGCCTGCTGGAGTACGAGACGCTGAGCGGCGACGACATCTCGACGCTGCTGCGCGGCGACCCGATCGTCCGCGAGGACCGGGACTCCGCGATGTCGCCCCCGCCCAAGCAGCCCACCCCCGGCCGCCGCGCCTCGGTCCCCCCGACCACCGGCGGGACGGGCGGCATGGACCCGGAACCGCACGGGGCGTAGCGGCCTTGAGCAACGAGACGGCGCCCTCCGGGGCGCCGTTTTCGTTTGTGGAAAGGGGAAAATGCGAGAGGCTTCGCCCCTCGCGCTCCCCACCAAGGGCCGGTGGGCCCTTGGATCCCGGCTGTTGGGACATGGGCGCCAATTCCCTCTCCCCTCTGGGGAGAGGGTTAGGGTGAGGGGAGCCCCGCACAGCGTCGATGACGGGACGATTTCCCTCTCCCGTCCCGGGAGAGGGTGGCGCATAGCGCCGGGTGAGGGTCTTCGAACGCTATGGCGCGGAACCAGAGCGGGGTAGGATGTATCCGGGCGAGGGACGGATTTCATGATGCCGAGCAACAGCCAGAAGCAGCGCCCGGACGTGGCAGATCCAACATTCTCAACGTTGGATAACGAGCGCACGATCGACGAGGCGATCCGTCGAGCACAGGCGATGGTTGCGCAGTTCGTACCGACGGACGTGTCGCTCGCTGATGAACTGATTACGGATCGCCATACTGAGGCCGGGCGGGAGTGATACCGGCGAGCGGAAGTCCTGACACGCCTCCCTGCCGTCATGCCCGGGCTTGTCCCGGGCATTCACGCACTCGAACGTCCATGAAGGTTCAGGTCGTGGATGGCCGGGACAAGCCTGGCCATGACGATGACGAAAGGGGTGCGTCGGTACTTCGGCTCACCGGTATGATTCCTTCCCTACATCCTTCCTTCCATAGCCCGCTCAGCTCCGTCATGCTACCGTCCCCGGCAAAGCCCTGGGGACCCCGACCATGACCACCGAGCTCTGGATCATCTACCTGTTCGCTGCCATCGGCCTGTCGCTGACGCCCGGTCCCAACGGCCTGCTGTCGCTGTCGCACGGCGTGCGCTTCGGCGCCCGGCGCACGGTGTTCACCGTCCTCGGCGGCGTGGTCGGCTTCCTCGTCCTCGTCGCCGCCTCGCTGGCCGGCCTTGGCGCGCTGCTCGCCGCGTCGGAGAGCGCCTTTACGGTCGCCAAGTGGGTCGGCGCCGCCTACCTCGTCTACCTTGGCCTGCGCCTGTGGAAGGCGCCGCCGCCGGCGGTGAGCACCCCCGCAGCCGACGATGCCGCCCGAGAGGATGGCGCGGCGCGCCTGTTCCTGCAGGGCTTCCTGGTCGCCGCCTCGAACCCCAAGGCGATGATCTTCTTCGCCGCCTTCCTGCCGCAGTTCATGGTGCCGGAGGCCGGCTTCTGGATGCAGTTCGTCGTGCTGGGCGGCACCTTCGCGGTGGTCGAGTTCATCTACGAGCTGGTCCTCGCCGGCATGGCGCAGCGCATCGCCCCCTGGCTCAGCCGGCACGGCCGCTGGTTCAACCGCGTCACCGGCTCGATGTTCGTTGGCATCGGCGGCATCATGGCGACCGCCAGCCGGGCTTGATCCGGCGTACGGCATGATATAGGATAAAAGTCCTTTCACGGTCCTGCCGCCGTGCCTGGGCGTCATGAAACACACCGCGGATGTGCGTTTCATAGCGTTTCATTCGGTATCATCCGCCCCCGCGTACCACTGAGCCCGCCATGACCAAGCCCCGCTCTGCCGCCGGATCGCTCGCCAGCTTCGCCCCCTGGGCCGCGGAGGAGGGCGTGCGTGTCGCTCTGCGTCCGGTCGGGCTGCTGCCCGTCGCCGCCTGGGCCAAGGGGGCGGCGGTGCCGCTGGCCGGCGGGCGCTTCGCCTTCGCCATGGCGGAACTGGCCGTCCGCCAGCCCGGCCGTATCGAGAAGGCGTTCGCCCCGCTGTCCGAGATCATGGCCTGGGGCTGGGAGCGCTCGCGCGCCGTCGCCGAATCCCTCGACCGCCGGCTGGGCGCGCTCACCCGCGCCCGTCCACCGTTCGCCGGCTTGTGCCTCGACCGGCCGCAGATCATGGGCATCGTCAACGTCACGCCCGACAGCTTCTCCGACGGCGGCGACTTCTTCGACCACACGGCGGCGCTGCGGCATGGCGAGGAGTTGCTCGAGGCCGGGGCCGACATCCTCGACATTGGTGGCGAATCCACCCGTCCCGGCGCCACCCCGGTGTCGCCGGAGGAGGAGGAGGAGCGCGTGCTGCCCGTCGTCCGGCACTTCGCGGCGAAGGGCGCGTGCGTCTCCATCGACACGAGGCACGCCCGCGTCATGCGCTCGGCCCTGGAGGCCGGGGCGCGCATCGTCAACGACATCAGCGGCCTGACCGGCGATCCGGACAGCCTCGCCGTGGTGGCGCAGGCCCAGGCGCCGGTCGTGCTCATGCACATGCAGGGCGACCCCGTCACCATGCAGCAGAACCCCACCTACGGGGACGTGGCGCTCGACGTCTTCGACTGGCTGGAGGAGCGGGTGGAGAGCTGCCTCGCCGCCGGGGTGCCGCTGGAGCGGATCTGCGTCGATCCCGGCGTCGGCTTCGGCAAGACTCACCAGCACAACCTGGACGTCCTGCGCCACACCGCGCTGTATCACGCGTTGGGCGGGCCGCTGCTGATCGGCGTGTCGCGCAAGGGCTTCATCGGCCACCTGTCGCGCCGCGAACCACCGAAGCAGCGCGTCGCCGGCTCGCTGGCCGCCGGGCTGGAATCCCTGAATCAGGGCGCGCAGATCCTGCGCGTCCACGATGTGGCGGAGACCTTCCAGGCCCGCGCCGTGTGGGAAGGTATGCACCCAGCGGTTGGGTGATGCCCGTGCCCGGCAATTGAAACGGCTGGATTTTGCTTGAACTTTGGTAATACCAGTTTTATCTTTCGAAAGTCTTAGTTCGAAAGTGTGGTATGCCTGCGGGCCGGACCGCGGGCGGGAGGGGGCTATGGAGAGCCGGGGAACCCAGTGGACAGAGGTGCTGTCGGTCGGCGTGGACCAGATCGACGAGGAGCACCAGCACTTCATCCGCCTGCTCGACCGCTTCAACCACGCCGAGACGCGCAGCCTGCCCGAGGCGGAGCTGTACGCCATGCTGGCCGAGGTGGTGCTCTACACCGAGCAGCACTTCACCAACGAGGAGGGGCTGATGCGCGACGCCGGCTATCCCTTCCTCGACCAGCACCACATGATGCACGACATCGCCGAACAGGAGGTCCACCGCCTCGCCTCCGGCACCGCCAGCGAGGAGGAGATCCGCGAGGTTCTGGGCCGCTTCATGCTGAACTGGCTGGTGCTGCACATCCAGTCGGCCGACCGCAAGTTCGGCGAATGGCTGCAGGAGACCGGCGCGGAGAAGCCCCGCGCGGTCGCCCATCTCCAGATGGCCGTCTAGATTTCCAGCTGCGTCCCCAGCTCGACCACCCGGTTGGGCGGGATGCAGAAGAAGTCGGAGGCCGACAGCGCGTTGGCCGACAGCAGGATGAACACCCGCTCGTTCACCGGCGACATGTCCGGGTGCACCGAGGCCACCAGCGTCTCCCGCCCCAGGAAGTACGAGGTCCGCATCGGCTCGATGTCGAGGCCGAAGCGCCGGCACTGCTCCAGCCCCTCCGGCACCCGCGGACTCTCCTTGAAGCCGTAGCGCAGCACCACCCGGTGGAAGCCGTGGCCCAGCGGCGTCACCTCCGCCCGCCGCTCCGGCCGCACCCAGGGCACGTCGCGGGTCACCACGGTCAGCAGCACGACCCTCTGGTGCAGGACCATGTTGTGCTTCAGGTTGTGCAGCAGCGCGTGCGGCACCCGGCCGATGTTGGAGGTGAGGAACACCGCCGTCCCCGGCACCCGCTGCGGCCCGCGCCGGCTGATCGAGGCGAGGAAGTCGTCGATGTCCATGCTGGCGTCCTCCAGCCGCTTCATCACCACCAGCCGGCCCTGCCGCCACACCCACATCAGGTAGAACATCACGCTGCCGGCCAGCAGCGGGAACCAGCCGCCCTCCGGCACCTTCAGCAGGTTGGCCCCCAGGAACGGCAGGTCGATGCACAGCATCAGCACCGAGGCGGCGGCGGCGGCCGGCAGCGGCCAGTCCCACTGCCGCCGCGCCACCACGCCGAACAGCACGCTGGTGCACGTCATGGTCCCCATCACCGCGATGCCGTAGGCGGCGGCGAGGTTGCTCGACGACTGGAAGCCCAGCACCAGCAGGATCACCGCCGCCAGCAGGAACCAGTTGACCCTGGGGATGTAGATCTGCCCGATCTCGCTCTCCGAGGTGTGGCGGATCGCCTGGCGCGGCATCAGGCCGATCTGGATCGCCTCCCGCGCCATGGAGAAGGCGCCGGAGATCATCGCCTGGCTGGCGATGATGGTCGCCGCCGTGGCCAGCACCAGCAGCGGCAGCAGCCCCCACTCCGGCACCAGGCGGAAGAACGGGTGCTCCAGCGCCGCCGGGTCGCGGATCAGCAGCGCCCCCTGCCCGAAATAGTTCAACAGCAGCGCCGGCAGCACGAAGCCGATCCAGGCGTAGCGGATCGCCGGCCGGCCGAGATGCCCCATGTCGGCGTACAGCGCCTCCGCCCCGGTGATCGCCAGCACCACGGTGCCGAGACCGAGGAAGGCCAGCCAACGGTTCTCCGTCAGGAAGGCGAGGGCGTGGGTCGGCGACAGCGCGCGCAGCACCGACGGTTCCTGCGCCACCTGCCAGGCGCCCATCAGGCCCAGCGTCAGGAACCACACCACCATCACCGGCCCGAACAGCCGCCCGACGCGGGCGGTGCCGCCGCGCTGCATCATGAACAGCCCGACCAGGATCACGATGGCCGCCGGCTCGACGAAGCGCTCCAGGTCCGGCGCCATGACCTCCAGCCCTTCCACGGCGGACAGCACGGAGATCGCCGGCGTGATCATGCCGTCGCCGAAGAACAGCGCCGCGCCGAACACGCCCAGCCCCATCAGCAGCAGGCGCGACGCCCCGGCCTCCTCGGTGCCGCGCAGCGCCAGCGCCGTCAGCGCCAGGATGCCGCCCTCGCCGCGGTTGTCGGCGCGCATCACGAAGACCACGTACTTCACCGTGACCACCAGGATCAGCGCCCAGGCGATCAGCGACAGGAAGCCCAGCACGTTGGCGGGCGTCAGGGGCACGCCGACGGTGTGGCCGAAGCACTCCTTCAGCGCGTAGATCGGGCTGGTGCCGATGTCGCCGTAGACGATGCCGAGCGCCGCCAGCATCAGCGCCGGCAGCTTTCCGGCGCCGCGCTCGTGGCTGCCCGGGGCACCGTCGAGGATGCCGGTCACCGGGTCGGCGTGCAGGGGGCGGTCGTCGGTGGCCACTTCTGGGGGTGCGGTTTGCGGTTGCATGGCGGACGTGTCCCGGGCGCCTTATGGTGTCGCTCACGGCATGAACAACGCTGGGCGCGGGGCGTTTCGCCGGAGCATCGCCTTTCGCGCCGGGGAGCCGGAAGCGCAACCCTTTCGCGCCAGCGCGGAAGGGCGCTTGACCCCGGCCGCCGAT
The DNA here is from genome assembly GCF_003116015.1 of Azospirillum sp. TSO22-1. Classification (GTDB taxonomy): domain Bacteria; phylum Pseudomonadota; class Alphaproteobacteria; order Azospirillales; family Azospirillaceae; genus Azospirillum. The sequence continues at coordinate 2,928 of NZ_LGQZ01000162.1, read as the reverse complement.
GCGGTGAAGAAATAGGCATCAGCGCAGTTCCCACCCGAGGGTTTCCACATGACGCGACGACTGTTCGGCACCGACGGCATCCGGGGCACCGCCAACACCGAGCCGATGACCGCCGAGACGGCGCTGCGCGTGGCGATGGCGACGGCCCTGCAATTCCGCCGCGGCGCCCACCGCCACCGGGTGGTGATCGGCAAGGACACGCGCCTCTCGGGCTACCTGCTGGAACCGGCGCTGACCGCCGGCTTCATCTCCATGGGCATGGAGGTGGTGCTGGTCGGCCCACTGCCGACCCCGGCGGTGGCGATGCTGACGCGCTCGCTGCGCTGCGACATGGGCGTGATGATCTCCGCCTCGCACAACCCGTACCAGGACAACGGCATCAAGCTGTTCGGCCCGGACGGCTACAAGCTGTCGGACGAGGTCGAGGCCGCCATCGAGGCGCGCATGGACCAGCCCTTCGCGCCGGATCTCGCCGGCTCCGCCGACCTCGGCCGCGCCAGCCGCATGGAGGACGCGACCGGCCGCTACATCGAGTACGTCAAGAACACCTTCCCGCGCGGCCTGCGGCTGGACGGGCTGAAGATCGTCGTCGATTGCGCGCACGGCGCCGCCTACCGCGTGGCGCCCAAGGTGCTGTATGAACTGGGCGCCGACGTGGTGCCGATCGGCGTGCAGCCGGACGGCCTGAACATCAACCGCGGCTGCGGCGCGACCTCCACCCAGCTCCTCCAGGACACCGTGGTGGCCGAGGGGGCGAACCTGGGCATCGCGCTGGACGGCGACGCCGACCGCCTGATCATGGTGGACGAGCGCGGCCGGGTGGTGGACGGCGACCAGGTGATGGGCCTCGTCGCCCGTTCCTGGGCGGCGGAGCAGCGGCTGAAGGGCGGCGGCGTGGTCGCCACCGTCATGTCGAACCTGGGGCTGGAGCGCGCGCTGCAGGGCTTCGGGCTGGAGCTGGTGCGCACTCCTGTCGGCGACCGCTATGTGGTCGAGCACATGCGCAGCTTCGGCTTCAACGTCGGCGGCGAGCAGTCCGGCCACGTCGTGCTGTCCGACTACTCGACCACCGGCGACGGGTTGATCGCGGCGCTGCAGGTTCTGGCCTGCATCCAGGGCTCCGAGAAACCGGCCAGCGAGGTCTGCCGCCTGTTCGACCCGGTGCCGCAGAAGCTGACCAACGTGCGCTTCACCGCCGGCTCCGCGCCGCTGGAGGCCGCGGAGGTGAAGGAGGCGATCCGCGAGGGCGAGGGCCGCCTGAACGGCTGCGGCCGCCTGCTGATCCGCAAGTCCGGCACCGAGCCGCTGATCCGCGTGATGGCCGAGGGCGACGACGCCGCCCTGGTCGATGCGGTGGTGGGCGACATCGTCGCCGCCGTGCAGCGCGCCGCGGCGCTCCAGGCCGAGGCGGCCCGGTGATGAAAGGGCGTGTCCTCATCGTCGCCGGGTCGGACTCGGGCGGCGGCGCCGGCATCCAGGCGGACATCAAGGCGGTCAGCGCGCTGTACGGCTACGCCATGACCGCGATCACCGCGCTGACGGCGCAGAACACGCTGGGCGTGCACGGCGTCTACCCGATCGCCCCGGCCTTCGTCGTGCAGCAGATGCGCGTGGTGCTGGAGGACCTCGGCGCCGACGCGGTCAAGGTCGGCATGCTGGCGACGTCCGAGGTGATCGAGGCGGTGGCCGGCGAGTACATCGAGCGCGCGGTGAACATTCCGCTGGTCGTCGATCCCGTCATGGTCGCCAAGGGCGGCCACTCCCTGCTGGCCGATGAGGCGGAACTGACGCTGAAGAAGCGCCTGCTGCCGCTCGCCGCCATCGTCACGCCGAACATCCCCGAGGCGGAGGCGCTGACCGACATCGAGATCCGCGACCTGGACGACATGCGCCGCGCCGCCGACCTGATCCGCACCTTCGGCCCGAAGGCGGTGCTGCTCAAGGGCGGCCACATGGACGGTGACCTCGTGCAGGACCTGCTGGTCACCGAGGACGGCGCCGAGATCTTCGAGAGCCCGCGCGTGCACACCCCGCACACCCACGGCACCGGCTGCACGCTGGCCTCGGCCATCGCCATAGGCATCGCCCAGGGGATGGGCATGCGCGACGCGGTGGCGCGGGCGCGGGCCTACGTCATGGAGGCGATCCTGACCGCCCCCGGCCTGGGCCACGGCCACGGCCCGCTCAACCACCTGCATACGGTGCGCCCGTTCCCCTGAACGGACGAGTGCTCCCTCCCTTTCGGCGATACGGCGGAACGACGGCTTGGCCGCCGGCGTTGGCCCATCGAGCGGTGATCCGATGGGGAGGGGCGCCATGGTCCGGCAATGGTGGACGACGGGGACTTGCCTTACGCTGGCGGTGGGGCTCGCCGGCTGCCTCCAGGCCGGGCCGACGGTCGTGCTCGATTGCTGGACGCTCGACAAGGCGGCGCTGTACCGGGCGCGCGCCGACGGCCTGTGCCAGGACGCGCTGGCGCTCAACACCGTCGTGAAGCCACCCTTGCCGCCGCCCTTGCCGGCGTGGAAGCGCACGGCGATGGCCGGCGGTGCCGGATCGGCCCGCGGTTTTACGTCTGCGGCGGGTGACTCCGGAACGTCGGGGGAGGGGAGCAGTGCCTCGGCCGGTTCCGGGAGCGGCGCCGCGGCGAGTGGGTCGGCCGCATCCGCCAGCGGAGCCGCAGGCAGTTCCGCATCGGGAAAGGGCGGGGGTAACTCCGGTTCTGGAGGCGCGGGAGGCGGTGGATCTGGCGGTGATGGCGGTTCGGGGTCCGGTGGGGGATCTGGCGGCGGCGGTTCGGGATCCGGTGGCGGATCTGGTGGTGGCGGCGGTTCAGGGGCTGGTGGGGGATCCGGCGGTGGCGGCGGTTCGGGATCTGGTGGGGGATCTGGCGGCGGTGGCGGTTCGGGGGCTGGTGGGGGATCTGGC
>NZ_LGQZ01000161.1 GCF_003116015.1 Azospirillum sp. TSO22-1 | reverse complement strand
ACCATGGTGATGATGACGTCGGCCCGCTGCGCCACCTCACGGCCGGAGCGGCAGGCGGTGGCGCCCTTCTCCAGCAGCTCGGTGCCGACCGGCGCGATGTCGTGGGCGAACAGCGTGTGGCCGGCGTCGATCAGGTGCCCGGCCATGGGACGGCCCATGATGCCAAGGCCAATGAATCCAACCTTCATGGGTCTCTCCTCAGGTCAAGCGGTGGCGGTTTCGCGGGGCTGGTAGGCGCGCAGCCAGTCCAGGCCCTCGCTGGTGCCGCGGGCGGGCTTGTATTCGCAGCCGATCCAGCCCTGGTAGCCGAGCCGGTCGAGCGTCGCGAAGACGAAGGGGTAGTTGATCTCGCCGGTGCCCGGCTCGTTGCGGCCGGGGTTGTCGGCGACCTGCACGTGCGTGATCTTCGGCAGCAGGCGCTGGATGGTGGGGACGAGGTCCCCCTCCATGATCTGCATGTGGTAGACGTCGTACTGGATGAAGAGGTTGTCCGACCCCACCGCGTCCAGCAGCCGCTCGGCCTGCGCCGTGGTGTTCAGGTGGAAGCCCGGGATGTCGCGGGTGTTGATCGGCTCGACCAGCAGGCGGATGTCGGCGGCCTTCAGCGCCTTGGCGGCGAAGGCGAGATTGTCCACCAGCGTGCGCTCCAGCGCGTCGGACGACACGCCGGCCGGCGCCTTGCCGACCAGGCAGTTGAGCTGCGGGCAGCCGAGCGCCGTGGCGTACTCGATGGCCTTGCCGACGCCGTCCTGGAACTCGCCGACGCGGTCGGGGAGGATCGCGATGCCGCGCTCCCCGGCCTCCCAGTCGCCGGCCGGCAGGTTGTGCAGGACCTGCGCCAGCCGGTAGCGCTCCAGCCGCTCGGCCAGGGCCTCCTTCTCGAAGGCGTAGGGGAACAGGTACTCCACCCCCTTGAAGCCGTCCTTCGCCGCCGCCGCGAAGCGGTCGAGGAAGCCGACCTCGTTGTAGAGCATGGTCAGGTTGGCTGCGAACTTGGGCATTTCGATCTCCCTGCCTTTTATGCGTTGACCAGCTGCGGTTCCTGGGCCGGGAGGTCGAGGACCTCCTCGAACTCGGTCACGTTGTTGATTTCCGTGCCCATGGCGATGTTGGTGACGCGCTCCAGGATGACCTCGACGACCACCGGCACCTGGAACTCGTCCATCCACTTCGCCGCCTGGGCGAAGGCCGAGGACAGGTCGTTCGGGTCGGTGACGCGGATCGCCTTGCAGCCCAGGCCCTCGACCACCGCGATGTGGTCGACGCCGTAGCCGTTGACCTCCGGGGCGTTGATGTTCTCGAAGCTCAGCTGCACCTGGAAGTTCATCTGGAAGGCGCGCTGCGCCTGCCGGATCAGGCCGAGGTAGGAGTTGTTCACCAGCACGTGGATATAGGGCAGCTTGAACTGCGCGCCCACCGCCAGCTCCTCGATCAGGAACTGGAAGTCGTAGTCGCCGGACAGCGCCACGATCCTGCGCTTGGGATCGGCGACGCGGACACCCAGCGCCGCCGGCAGCGTCCAGCCCAGCGGGCCGGCCTGCCCGCAGTTGATCCAGTTGCGCGCCTTGTAGACGTGCAGGAACTGCGCGCCGGCGATCTGCGACAGGCCGATGGTGCTGACGTAGCAGGTGTCGCGGCCGAAGGCGGCGTTCATCTCCTGGTAGACGCGCTGCGGCTTGATCGGCTTGTTGTCGAAGTCGGAGCGGCGCAGCATCGTGCGCTTGCGCGTCTGGCACTGCTTCACCCAGGCCGAGCGGTCCTTGAGCTTGCCGGCCGCCTTCCACTCCTCCGCCACCTCGACGAAGAGGTCGAGCGCGGCGCCGGCATCCGACACGATGCCGAAGTCCGGCGTGAAGACGCGGCCGATCTGCGTGGGCTCGATGTCCACGTGCACGAACTTGCGGCCCTTGGTGTAGACGTCCACCGAACCGGTGTGCCGGTTGGCCCAGCGGTTGCCGATGCCGAGCACGAAGTCGGACTCCAGCATCGTCGCGTTGCCGTAGCGGTGGCTGGTCTGCAGCCCGACCATGCCGGCCATCAGCGCGTGGTCGTCGGGGATGGTGCCCCAGCCCATCAGCGTCGGGATGACCGGCACGCCGACCAGCTCGGCGAACTCCACCAGGCGGTCGCTGGCGTCGGCGTTGATGATGCCGCCGCCGGCCACGATCAGCGGCCGCTCGGCCGCGTTCAGCATCTCCAGCGCCTTCTCGACCTGGGCGCGGGTGGCGGCCGGCTTGTAGACCGGCAGGGGGCTGTAGGTGTCGGGATCGAACTCGATCTCCGCCATCTGCACGTCGATCGGCAGGTCGATCAGCACCGGGCCCGGACGGCCGGAGCGCATGATGTGGAACGCCTGCTGGAAGGCGTAGGGGACCTGGCCGGGCTCCAGCACCGTCAGCGCCCACTTGGTCACCGGCTTGGCGATGTCGGGCACGTTGATGGCCTGGAAATCCTCCTTGTGCAGGCGGGCGCGCGGCGCCTGGCCGGTGATGCACAGGATCGGGATGGAGTCGGCCGAGGCCGAATAGAGGCCGGTGATCATGTCGGTGCCGGCCGGGCCGGAGGTGCCGACGCACACGCCGATGTTGCCGGCGTTGGCGCGGGTGTAGCCCTCGGCCATGTGGGAGGCGCCCTCGACGTGGCGCGCCAGGATGTGGCCGATCCGGCCGTTGGCCTGCAGCGCCGCGTAGAACGGGTTGATGGCCGCTCCGGGGACGCCGAAGCAGACGCTCACGCCTTCCTTCTCCAGGACGTGCACCGCCGCCTCAATTGCCCGCATCCTTGCCATGTCTCGTCTCCTCCTATGGGCGACGGAATGCCGTCGCGTTGAGGACAGCTTTCGCCGGGAGACGTCCGTTGGGCAAACCAACCCGGAAATCTTTCCGCGTCGTGGAAAGCGCACCGAAAGTGGGGGTGGGCTCGGGCGGGCGGGCCTGCCATGGTGGCCGCATGAGCCGTTTGCCGACCCCTCCGCTGCTGGCGATCACCGATCGCCGGCAGGCGGCGCTGCCGCTTCCCGACCTCGCCGAGGCGCTGTTCGCCGGCGGCCTGCGCTGGCTGTCGCTGCGCGAGAAGGACCTGCCCGCCGCGGAGCAGGCGGCGCTCGCCCGTACGCTGGTGGAGCGCGCGCGGCCGTGGGGGGCGGTGGTGACGCTGCACGGCGACGCTGGGCTGGCGCGGGCGGCGGGAGCCGGCGGAGTCCACCTGCCGGACGGCGGCGACCCGGCGGCGGCGCGGCGGATCCTCGGGCCCGACGCGCTGGTCGGCGTGTCGGCGCACGGGGTGGACGGGCTGCGGCGCGCGGCGGGGGCCGACTACGCCACCGTCTCGCCGGTGTTCGCCTCGGCCAGCAAGCCGGGGTACGGGCCGATCCTGGGGGTGGACGGCTTGCGGCATTGTGTCGCCGCGGCGGGCCTGCCGGTGCTGGCGCTGGGCGGAATCGACGCGGCCGGGGCCTCGGCATGCATGGCGGCGGGGGCGGCCGGCGTGGCGGTCATGGGAGCCTCAATGCGCGACCCGGGCGGGCTGCCGGAGCTGCTGCGCGCGGTTGCCCGATAGGGGTCTTCCGAGCGGCGGATCTGGACATTTCCGTGCCGAATGTGCATCTGGTATGGCAGATACGGGAAACAAGAATCGGCCCGCGTTCGGAGCCGCGGCGTTGCCGTGGATCCTCGCCGGGGCGGCCATAAGCAGGGGACCAAGCGACGATGACTCCTCCGGCGCTCAACGTACAGCCGCTCGACACCGGGACGACCTTCCGCACCCAGGTCTACCACACGCTGAAGCAGGCCATCTCCGAGATGGACATCTACGACCACGAGTCGGAGATCCGCCTCGACGAGCGGCAGCTCAGCGACCTGCTGGGCGTCAGCCGCACGCCGATCCGCGAGGCGCTGACCCTGCTGGAGCAGGAGGGCTTCATCCGCCTGCTGCCGCGCCGCGGCATCTTCGTGATCCGCAAGACCAAGGCCGAGATCATCGAGATGGTCCAGGTCTGGGCGGCGCTGGAGAGCATGGCCGGCCGCCTCGTCGCCGAGAACGCCTCGGACGAGGACATCCGCACCCTGTGGGACCTGTTCCGCAACTTCGAGCAGCGCAGCCCGAAGGAGAACGTCGGCGAGTACTCGGAAGCCAACATCGCCTTCCACAAGAGCATCATCCGGCTCAGCGGCTCCAAGCTGATCCAGGAGATGACCGACAACCTGTTCATCCACATGCGGGCGATCCGCAAGCTGACCATCGGCCAGGAGGACCGCGCCGAGCGGTCGATCCACGACCATAAGGAAATCATCAAGGCGCTGGAACGCCGCGACGCCGGTCAGGCCGAAAAGCTGATCCGCGAGCACACCATCGGCCTGGCCCGGCACGTCGAGACGCACTGCGACTTTTTGAATTAGCTTCTTGAGCCCCTCCCCCTGCTCCGCAGGGGGAGGGAGGGACCCAAGCGAAGCTTGGGCGGGTGGAGGCAGCGGCGTGATCGAGAATCAACGCCTGCCACCTCCGCCGTTGCCCCCACCCAACCCTCCCCCAGTGGGGCTGGGGGAGGGCTTTGAAGTTTCCTCACACCGGCTCCAGCACCGGCTTGCGGGTAGCGTCCTCCAGCGGCGGCGTGTCGTCGCTCGGCGCGATGCTGATGACGCGGAGCGCGTTGGTGGCCCCGGGCGTCCCGAAGGGCACGCCGGCGGTCACTACCAGCGACTGACCCGGCGCACCGATGCCCTCCTGCGAGGCGACGAGGCTGGCGCGCTCGACCATCTCCGAGAAGTTCTCGATGTCGGCGCTGGTCCACACCGGATGGATGCCCCAGCCGAGCGCCAGCCGGCGCGCCGTGTCGCGGCGGACGGTCAGGCCGAGGATCGTCACCGTCGGCCGTTCGCGCGAGGCGCGCAGCGCCGTCGAGCCGGTCGCGGTGAAGGTCACGATGCCGGCGGCGGAGATCGTCTCGGCGATCTGGCGCGCGGCGGCCGACAGCGCGTCGGGGGTGGTCGCCTCCGGGTTCGGGTGCTCGCTGTCCATGATGCGGCGGTAGAGCGGGTCGCGCTCGACCCGGCGGACGATGCGGTCCATCATCGCCACCGCCTCCACCGGGAAGTTGCCCGAGGCGGACTCCGCCGACAGCATCACCGCGTCGGCGCCGTCGTACACGGCGTTCGCCACGTCGGACGCCTCGGCGCGGGTCGGGCTCGGCTCGCTGATCATCGATTCCAGCATCTGCGTGGCGACGATCACCGGCTTGCCGAGTTGGCGGCTCATGCGGATCATGCGCTTCTGCAGGCCGGGCACGTCCTCCGGCGGCAGCTCGACGCCGAGATCGCCGCGCGCCACCATCACGGCGTCGGACAGCCGGATGATCTCCTGCAACTGGGGCAGGGCGGCCGGCTTCTCGATCTTGGTCATGACGTGGGCGCGGTCGCCGATCAGCTCGCGCGCCTCCAGGATGTCCTCCGGGCGCTGCACGAAGCTGAGGCCGATCCAGTCCACCCCGAGCGACAGGCCGAAGCGCAGGTCGCTGCGGTCCTTCTCGGACAGGGCGCTGAGCGCCAGCGTGGCGCCGGGCACGTTCATGCCCTTGCGGTCGGACAGGTTGCCGCCGACCAGCACCTCGGTGTCCGCGTGGTCCGGCCCGCAGCTCAGCACGCGCAGGCGGATGCGGCCGTCGTTCAGCAGCAGGTCGTGGCCGGGCTCCAGGCTCTGGAAGATCTCCGGGTGCGGCAGGCAGACCCGCGCGCCGTCGCCCGGCGTGGTGTCGAGGTCGAGCCGGAAGCGCTCGCCCTTCTTCAGGGCCACCGGCCCCTGCGCGAAGGTGCCGACGCGCAGCTTCGGCCCCTGAAGGTCGAGCAGCACGCCGATCGGCCGGCCGACCGTCTCCTCGACGGCGCGGATCTGGCGGTAGCGCTCGGCGTGCTCGGCCTGGGTGCCGTGGCTGGCGTTCAGGCGGAAGACATCGACCCCGGCTTCCGCCAGTTCGAAGATCCGGCTGTAGGTCGAGCTGGCCGGACCCAGCGTGGCGACGATCTTGGTGCTGCGGTTGCGCGGCATGGCGCCCTCCCCAACTCGTGTGACGACTGGCGGTGATGGGGCGATGCTGAGGCCGGGCGGAGGGAAGGGTCAACGAAACCGCCCGGCTTTTCCATATGATGGGAAAGCCTGCGCGGGCGCGTTGACCCTGCCGCGGCCGGCGTGTGGCAATCGGCGTGAAGCGAATTGAGAGACCGCACGATGGCCCCGCCCGATCCCATCCCCTCCGCCAGCGTGATCCTGCTGCGCGACGCGCCGGAGGGGTTGGAGGTGTTCATGATCAGGCGCAACGCCGGGCTGCGCTTCGCCGCCGGGGCCACGGTGTTTCCCGGCGGCCGGGTCGATCCGGAGGACCGCGCGCTGCACGGCTGGACGCCGCCCGAGGCGCCGGCCGCCGACCTGCCGCTCCGTCTCGCCGCCATCCGCGAGGCGTTCGAGGAGTCCGGCATCCTGCTGGCGCGCGAACCGCTGGACGGCGCGCGGCTGGCGGCGCTGCGGGCGCCGTCGCTGCTCGACTTCGGCCAACGCCTGCGGGCGGCGGGCGTGCGCCCCGACACCGAGGCGCTGGTGCCGTTCGCCCGCTGGATCACGCCGGAGACGGTGTGGCGGCGCTTCGACGCGACCTTCTACCTCGCTCCGGCGCCGGCCGGGCAGGACGCGGTGGTGGACGGCGGCGAGGCAGTCGAGGGGCTGTGGGCGGGGCCTCAGGCGATCCTGGAGGCGGCCGAGGCTGGCCGGCTCTCGCTGGTGTTCGCCACCCGCATGAACCTGACGCGGCTGGCGGCGTGCCGGACGGCGCGCGAGGCGCTGGAGGCGGCCGCCCGACACCAGCCACTGGTCCCCATCCTGCCGCGCTTCGCCGACACCGCCGCCGGCCCGGTGCTGCGCATCCCGGAGGGCGTCGGCTACACCCCCACCGAGGTCGCCGCCGGCCTCGTCCGGCTGGGCTGAGAGGAGGAGAGTTCCCATGGCCTTGCTGCATGATGGCATACAAGGGGGCAGCCGCCGGCGCTTCCGCCATTTCCCGCGCGTGGCCCGCTGCGACGACGTGCTCGGCATGCAGCTGTTCGGCCTGACCGGCTGGAGCGGCAGCGGCAAGACGACGCTGCTCGCCAGGCTGCTGCCGGTGTTGATCGGGCGCGGCCTGCAGGTCTCGACCCTGAAGCACGCGCACAAGGGCTTCGACATCGACCACCCCGGCAAGGACAGCCACACCCACCGCATGGCCGGCGCCACCGAGGTGCTGGTCAGCTCGCCGACGCGCTGGGCTCTCGTGCGCGAGCTGCGCGACGAGCCGGAGCCGACGCTGGAGGACCTGCTGGCCAAGCTCTCCCCGGTCGATCTGGTGCTGGTCGAGGGCTTCAAGCGCGACCGCCACCCGAAGCTGGAGGTGTGGCGCCGCGCGGTCGGCAAGCCGCTGATCGCGGCGGACGACCCGAGCATCGTCGCGGTGGCCAGCGACGGCCCGGTGCCGGAGTCCCCCGTGCCGGTCCTCGACCTCGACGACGCCGAGGCCATCGCCGCGCTGGTGATGGAGCGGGCGGTGCCGATCCGGCTGCGGGACGTGCGCGCAACGGAATGATCGGCAGCCTAACTGTTTGCATGGCCGTAATCTTTCCAGCTTGCTGCTTTGCAGCATTTGCGCATCTGGGTATGTGGCATGCCAGTGTAGGATCTCCTTATCCAAACGATGGAGATCAGCCATGACGACCTCGACCTTCCCGCACCACGCCGGTTCCGCGCACACCGCGCCGCACGCCGTCCAGGCGGTGCGCGAGTTCCTGATCGCCTGGTTCCAGGCGACCCCGGCCTACCTCGTCTACCGCGCTCTGACCCATTGAGCCGCCCCGCCGGGCGACGCCGCGTCATGCGGCGCCGCCCGCTGTCGTTTCCGAAGCTTAGCCGCTACAATGCGCCGCCTCTTCCGGGGTGGCGCGAAACAGACTCGCCGCCGCCGGTGTTTGGCAATCCGTTGTTTCAAACGCTATTGGCTGACGGACAACGATAGGTTCGAAAGGCATGTGGCAAGAGTCGGTGGATATGAACGACGTTGATAGCCTGAAGTGCGTCGTCGGGTGGAGCTTGGGGGGCCTCGTCGCCAGCAGCGTCGTGATCGCTGCGCTGATCCTGACGCCGCCGCCCCAGGGAGAGGTGGTTACCGAGCGCGCCGTGGCCAGCCTGGACCAGCAGACCTGCCGTCGCATGATGGACACCTTCGTCGAGCAGTCCCGCTCGGGCGCGCAGATCATCTGGCTGTGGGCGGAGGAATCGACTCCGCGCGTCTTCGGCGCCGGGCCGTGGAGCAAGCAGCAGGTCGATCCGTCGGCGCCGCCGCGCCCCTACGCCTTCCACCCGGGCAGCCAGGCGGCTCCGCCGCAGGCCTGCTCCTTCCCCGAGAACACGCTGCACATCGTCGCGGTCGAGCCGGAGCCCCACGCCGGCACCTTCATCGGCGCCGGCCTGCAGTGAGCGGCGCCGCTCAGGCGCCTCAGGGGGCGCCGCAGGCCGCCCGGTAGGCCTCCAGGGTCGAGCGCAGGTCGCTCGGGATCGGGATGGAGGCGAAATCGTCCAGCGCCGTCGCCACCACCGTCAGCCGCCCCGCCAGCCGCACGCTGCCGTCGATCTCGCCGGTGATTCCGATGGCGATCGAACTGCGGCCGATGCGCTCCACCAGCACGCCCAGCGTCAGCGTCTCCCCCATGCGGCTGGGGATCAGGAAGTCGCACTCCGCATGGACGATCGGCAGCCCGATCCGCCGCTCCAGGATGAGGTCGGCGTAGTTGATGCCCAGCCCATGCGTGAACCAGTCCTCCACCACCCCGTTGAACATGTCGAAATACACCGGGAAATAGACGATCCCGGCCGGGTCGGTGTGCGAGAAGCGGATCGGCCGCTGCACCCGGAAGGCGCCGGGCGGCAGCGGCCGGCGTCGGGCCTCGGCGTCGGGGGACGGGACCGGCGGTCCTAGGGTGTCGGGCATCGTGGGCGCTTTCCCTGCACGCTTCGCGCATCGTTCGTTTGGCGAACAATAGCGCACCCTACACCATGTTGCAGTGCAAATCAGCAGCGAATCGCCGGTCGGCGGATAGGCCAATGGAACCAGGGAACGGCGCGGCCTTATGGCCGCGCCGTTCGCGTGTCCGGAACAGGGGTGCGAATGCTCGGCCGGCGATTAGTTCGCGTCCCCATCAAAAACGCTTGCCAGGGATTTGGCATCTGGTATACCGTATCAACGATGCCAATGACGGCCGCGACCGAGCGCTACGGCGCTCCGACCGGCCGAAGGGGCAGAGACGTTTGGGATGAGCAGTGCCATGACCGCGGGTATCGACATCGACCAGTTCGTGACGGCCATCGGCGACGCGATCATCGTGTCGGACGCCAAGGGAGCCATCACGGTCTGGAATCCGGCGGCCGAACGGATGTTCGGCTTCGGCCGGGACGAGGCCCTCGGCCAGTCGCTCGACCTCATCATCCCGGTGCGGCAGCGCCAGCGTCACTGGGACGGGTACGAGAAGACCATGCGCACGGGGGAGACCCGCTACGGCACCGAGCTGCTGCGGGTCCCGGCGCTGCACAAGGACGGGCACACGCTCTCCATCGCGTTCACCGTCGCCCTGCTGCGCGGGGCCGACGGGACGGTGACGGGAATCGTCGCCGTCGTCCGTGACGAGACCGCCCGCTGGCACGAGGAGCGCGCCCTGCGCCGCCGCGTCGCCGAGCTGGAGTCGGCGTCCGGTTGAATCGACCGCCTTCGGCGCCGGGCATCGGCCCCCGGCGCCGCATCGCCAAAAAGCGACGGCTTTCTGGCTCCACCTCGGGAACCCCCACCTGGGAACCGCTGAGAAGATCCATTAGGGAGTGAGACACACATGAGCAAGCCGCTGGATGGGATCAAGATCATCGACTTCACGCACGTCCAGGCTGGTCCCGCCTGCACGCAGCTGCTGGCGTGGTACGGCGCCGACGTCATCAAGGTGGAGCGTCCGGGTGCCGGCGACGTCACCCGCAGCCAGCTCCGCGACATCCCGGATGCGGACGCCCTCTACTTCACCCAGCTGAACAGCAACAAGCGCTCCCTCACCCTCGACACCAAGACCAAGCAGGGCAAGGAAGTGCTGGAGAAGCTGATCCGGCAGTCCGACGTCCTGGTCGAGAACTTCGGCCCCGGCGCGCTCGACCGCATGGGCTTCACCTGGGACTACATCCGCGAGCTGAACCCGGGCATGATCGTCGCCTCGGTGAAGGGCTTCAGCGACGGCCACCACTACGAGGACCTCAAGGTCTACGAGAACGTCGCGCAGTGCGCCGGCGGCGCGGCCTCGACCACCGGCTTCTGGGACGGCCCGCCGACCGTCAGCGCCGCGGCGCTGGGCGACAGCAACACCGGCATGCACCTGGCCATCGGCATCCTGACCGCGCTGATGCACCGTACCAAGACCGGCAAGGGCCAGAAGGTCGCCGTGTCCATGCAGGACGCGGTCATCAACCTCTGCCGCGTCAAGCTGCGCGACCAGCTGCGCCTCGACCGCGTCGGCTACCTCGAGGAGTACCCGCAGTACCCGCACGGCGAGTTCACCGACGTCGTTCCGCGCGGCGGCAACGCCGGTGGTGGCGGCCAGCCGGGCTGGGTCCTGAAGTGCAAGGGCTGGGAGACCGACCCGAACGCCTACATCTACTTCACCATCCAGGGCCACGCCTGGGCGCCGATCTGCAAGGCGCTGGGCCGGGAGGAGTGGATCGACGATCCGGCCTACAACACCCCGCGCGCCCGCCAGGACAAGATCTTCGACATCTTCGCCATCATCGAGACCTGGCTCTCGGACAAGACGAAGTACGAGGCGGTCGATATCCTGCGCAAGTTCGACATCCCCTGCGCGCCGGTGCTGAGCATGAAGGAAATCGCCGAGTGCCCGTCGCTGCGCAAGAGCGGCACCATCGTCGAGGTGGAGCACAAGCAGCGCGGCACCTACCTGACGGTCGGCAGCCCGGTCAAGTTCTCCGACCTCAAGGTCGAGGTCACCGGCTCGCCGCTGCTGGGCGAGCACACCGACGAGGTCCTGGCCCAGATCGGCTACAGCAAGGAGCAGATCGCCGAGTTGCACGCCGCCAAGGCGGTCTGACGGCAGTCCGACGGCCAGTACCCCGAACTACCGGCCACGGCACGGCGCCCCCTCGGGGGCGCCGTCTCCGTTTCGGATGACTACCGCAGCCACTCCCGGACTTCGCGGATGCGCCGGTCGCCCTGCTCGGTGCGGGCGTAGGACTTGCCGTACCGGGTCTGGTACTCGCGCACGCAGCCCTCGCGGACCAGTTCCTCCAGGGCGGGGCGGACCACGGCGGGCTTCAGGTTGGTCGCCTGGGTGATCGCCAGCAGCGTGGCCGGGGGGATCAGGATGTCCGGCCCCGGCGTGGCGCGCAGCGTGGTGAGCGTGGTCCAGTTGACCGACATCGGCGACATCATGCGAACGTCCCTCGGCTTGGCATGCGCTCAGGGTCGCCAACCCGGCCGCGGCGCGCCGGTGGATCGGGAGGCCCCAAGGGTTCAAGCATACGGTTTAAACCCGACCCCCGGTCAAGGGTTCCGCGCGCGCTCCAGCAGCGGGGCGACGGCGTCGAGCACGCCGGTCAGCAGGATCTGCACGCCCACGCAGAACAGCAGAAAGGCGAACAGCCGGGTGAGGACGCGCGCCCGCGTCTGGCCGAGCAGCGCCACCAGCCGGTCGGCCGAGCGGTAGGACAGCCAAATCAGCAGCGCGATGGCGATCGCCGCCGCCGACATCCCGACGAAGAACCGTCCCAGCACCGCCGGGTCTGCCGGCCGAGTCGCGCCCAGCGCGATGGCGACGGAGATGGTGCCGGGCCCGGTGGTGAACGGCACGGTGAGCGGGAAGAACGCCGACTCCTCGACGCTGCCGGCCGGCGTGGGCTGTTCCTGGGTGGCCTGCTCCTGCTTGCGGGCCTCATGCGCCTCGGGCGCGGTGAGCAGGGCCCAGGCGCGCTCCGCCACCACGAAGCCGCCGGCGATGCGCAGCGCGGCGAGCGAGATCCCGAAGAAGTTCAGCACGTAGGCGCCGGCCCACAGCGCCGTCAGCATGACCGCCGCCGAATAGGCGGCGACCAGCCGGGCCAGCTGCGCGCGCTCGCGCGGGGTGCGGGCGGCGGTCACCTGGCTGAAGATCAGCGCCATGGCGACCGGGTTGACGATCGAGAACAGCGCGGTGAAGGCGAGCAGGAAACTGTCCAGCATGGCCCCATATGGCACCGCCCACGGTGCCGCCGTCAATTCGGCGCTTCGGTCTGCGGCGGCACGATCACCGGCAGCGTCCAGGGCGACACCGCGATCTCCACCGGCAGCCGGGCCACCACATCGCCGTCGCCCTGCACCGGCTCGCCGTCCGGGCCGGTGATGGTCAGCCGCTCGGCCGGCACGACGCGGTAGTCGGCGAACCGGTGCAGCCGTCCGGCGGTGACGCCCCACAGGTAGCGCACGGCGTTCCACCGCCCGGGCTGCTGGAACAGGCAGACGTGCAGCCGCGGGTCGGTCAGGCAGGCGTCGGGGGCGCAGACGAAGCGACCGCCGTAGAAGTGGCCGTTGGCGGCGATCACCGACGCCACCTCCCAGCACTGCCCGTCGATGGTCACGCGGTAGCGCCGGCCCGGCTCGGCGAGGCGGGCCAGCGTCTCGGCGACGTAGGCCGCCTTGCCGATCAGGCGCTTGAGGCGGGTCGACACGCGCTCGACCACGCGGGCGTCCAGCCCGGCACCGGCCATCATGGCGAAGCAGCGCCCGTTCGCCACGCCGAGGTGCACCGGCCGCACCGTGCCCAGCGCCAGCGTCGCCGCCGTGCCCTCGGGGTCGAGCGGCAGGCCCAGCTCGTGCGCCAGCACGTTGGCGGTGCCCAGCGGCACGATGCCCAGCGGGATGCCAGCGGATCCGGCGCCGCGCGCCGCCAGTCCGTTGATCGCCTCGTTGATGGTGCCATCGCCGCCGGCCACCGCCAGCGCGTCGCAGGATCCCGGCACCTGCGCGCGGGCGATGGCCTCGGCGTCGCCGCGGCCGGTGGTGGCGACCACCGTCACCTCGCTGCCGAAGCGCTGAGTCAGCGCCTCCACCGTCGCGCGCAGCCGGCGGGCCCGCCGCGCCCCGGCCACCGGGTTGTGGATCACCAGGATGCGCCGGCGCGGCGGCGGAGCGGCGCCGGCGGAGTCCAGGGCGGCGGGGGCGGTTATCGTATCCACGGGCTGCTCCAAGTGAAGCTTCATCATTGCCGCATTGTTACGAATATATTTCACATAGGTGACGGCAATACTAAATGATGTCGGTGTATAGGCTCTGTATCACTAAGCATTGTCAATGGATAACTTTACCGGTATACGGAGCGTGATCTTTGCATCATGGTCCGGCGGCGAGGAGCGCGCGCATGGAGACGGCATCCGAGGTGAAGCGGTACCGGAGCATCTGGATCTCCGACGTCCATCTGGGCACCCGCGGCTGCAAGGCGGAGTTCCTGCTGGATTTCCTCAAGCACAACGAGTCGGACTACCTGTACCTGGTCGGCGACATCGTCGATGGCTGGCGGCTGAAGAAGGGCTGGTACTGGCCGCAGGCGCACAACGACGTGGTGCAGAAGGTGCTGCGGCGGGCGCGCAAGGGCGCCAAGGTCTTCTACATCCCCGGCAACCACGACGAAGGGGCGCGGGACTTCCTGGGCTTCGCCTTCGGCGGCGTCAAGGTGATGGAGGAGGCGGTGCACACCACCGCCGACGGCCGCCGCCTGCTGATCACCCATGGCGACCAGTTCGACGCGGTGGTGAAGTACGCCAAGTGGCTCGCCATCATCGGCGATCACGCCTACGTGGCGCTGCTCAACGTCAACACCGCCTTCAACTGGGTGCGGCGCAAGCTGGGTTTCGGCTACTGGTCGCTGTCCGCCTACCTGAAGCACAAAGCGAAGTCGGCGGTCGAGTACATCGGCGAGTACGAATCCACCCTGGTCGATGAGGCGCGGCGGCGTGGCGTGGACGGCATCGTCTGCGGCCACATCCACCAAGCCGAGATGCGCGAGATGGAAGGGATCCTCTATTGCAACGACGGCGATTGGGTCGAGTCCTGCACCGCGTTGGTCGAGCACGCCAGCGGTGCCCTGGAAATCCTGCACTGGGCGGAGATCATGCAGCGGCGGGACAGCGCGCCGGCGCAGGAGCGGGCGGCGGCGTGAACATCCTGATCATCACCGACGCCTGGCACCCGCAGGTGAACGGCGTCGTGCGCACCATCACCACCGTGCGCGCCGAGCTGGAGGCCATGGGCCAGACCGTCGAGGTCATCGGCCCCGACCGCTTCCGCACCATCCCCATGCCCTCCTACCCGGAAATCCGCCTGGCGCTCGGCGCCGGGCGCAAGCTGGCGCGGATGATCGAGGGGCTGCGGCCCGACTGCATCCACATCGCCACCGAGGGGCCGCTGGGCTTCGCGGCGCGGCGCTGGTGCCTGAAGCGCGGCGTTCCGTTCACTACCGCCTACCACACGCGCTTCCCCGAGTATGTGCGCGACCGTCTGCCGGTGCCGCTGGCGCTGAGCTACGCCGTGGTGCGCCGCTTCCACCAGCCGTCCTCGGCGGTGATGGTGGCCACGCCGTCCATCGAGCAGGACCTGCTGGCGCGCGGCTTCGGGAACATCCGGCGCTGGACCCGCGGCGTCGACACCGACCTGTTCCGCCCGCGCGCCAAGGGTTTCCTCGACCTGCCGCGTCCGATCGCGCTGTACGTCGGCCGGGTGGCGGTGGAGAAGAATCTCGAGGAGTTCCTGAAGCTCGACCTGCCCGGTTCCAAGGTCGTGGTCGGCGACGGGCCGGCCAGGGCGGAACTGGAGGCGAAGTACCCGGGCGTCGTCTGGGCCGGCGCCAAACACGGCGAGGAGCTGGCGCAGCACTACGCGGCGGCGGACGTCTTCGTCTTTCCCTCGCGCACCGACACCTTCGGGCTGGTGCTGCTGGAAGCGCTGGCCTCGGGCGTGCCGGTGGCGGCCTACCCGGTGCCGGGGCCGCTCGACGTGGTGAACGGCTCGGGCACCGGCTGCCTGGACGAGGATCTGAAGCGCGCGGTCGAGGGGGCGCTGGCCATTCCGGCGGAGCGTTGCCGGGATTACGCGCTGACCTTCTCCTGGCGCCGTTCGGCGGAGCAGTTCCTTGGCAACCTGCGGGCCTTCACGTGAGTTGGGGCGCCTGACGCGGACGCGCCGTCAGGTCACCTCGCTGGTGTGGTCGTCCTTCGGGCGTTCGTCGCTGGGCAGCTTGCCCTTGACCAGGAAGCAGGTGTTCTCCGCCACGTTGGTGGCGTGGTCGCCGACCCGCTCGATCGCCTTGGCGGCGAACAGCAGGTGTGTGCAGCCGGTGATCTGCTGTGGCGATTCCATCATGTAGGTCAGCAGTTCGCGGAACAGCGCGGTGTAGGCGTGGTCGACCTCGCCGTCGCGGTTGCGCACCGCGGTCGCCAGCTCGACGTCGCGGGTGGCGTGCGCGGTGACCATGTCGCGGATCATGCCGAGCACGCTGTCGCCCATCCAGCCCAGCGACGGCACCGCGGGGGGCGGCACGGGAAGCGCGCTCACCGTCATCGCGCGCTTGGCGATGGTGCGGGCGAAATCACCCATCCGCTCGAGGTCGGAGGAGATGCGGAACGCCGCCACGATTTCGCGCAGGTCGCCGCCCATCGGCTGGCGCAGCGCCAGCAGGCGCACGGCCATGCTCTCCACCTGGAGTTCCAGGCGGTCGACCTCCGGGTCGCCGGCGATCACTGTCGCCGCCAGCTCCGCGTCGCCCGTGGTGATCGCCGTCATCGCGCCGGCGAACTGGCTCTCGACCAGCCGGCCCATGGTTTCGATGGTCTTGCGCAGTTCGGCCAGTTCCTGGTCGAACGTGTGAAACATGTGCCCGCTGCTCATCCGGCGCCTCGCCCTCTGACGTGTGCAAACTGTATATGTGGCCACTCCACCCCGGCGCAATCGCGGCGGCGCCCGCCCACGGCCATGCTCATGGTTAATGTACCATTAACCAAAACGTGTGAGGGTTCGAAAGTCCGAACCTGAGAGCGCCCGTCCCAAATGTCCAAGAACCGACTGACCGTGGTCCTGTCCGATGCCGCCGAACTGCCGGCCCCCGCCGCCCCGGCGAACCGCGAGCGCGCCCGAGAGCCTGACGTGCAACTCGCCGCCATGGTGCCGCAGAGCGTCAAGCGCGCCGTGCGCCGCCGCGCCGAGGAGGAAGGCACCACGGTGCGCAGCATCCTGCTGCACGCGCTGAAGCTGGCCGGCATCGCCGAGGTGGACGATGCCGAGATCGCCGACCGCCGGGTCGCCGCCGGGGCGCTGCGCTCCGGCATCTGGCGCAACCAGCGGCGCTGAGCCGCCGTTTTCCATTCTCCGGCATTCCCAGTCCGATGAGTCTACTGAAGCGCCTGATGCTGCTGGTCGTCCTGGTCCTGGTGCCGGCGGCGGTGATCGAGATCGGCAACGCGTTCGAACTGCGCACCGCCCGCGAGGCGGAGGTGCGCCAGACCGCCGAGCGGCTGGCCGGCCTCATCGAGGCGGAGCAGGGCCGGATCGCCGAGGGCGTGCGGCAGGTGCTGCTGACGCTCGGCCGCACCGCCGCGGTGCGCGGCGGCGGCGACGAGCGCTGCCAGGACCTGCTGGACCGGCTGGGCGGCGACTACCCCGCGCATCTGACGGTGCACGTCACCGGGCCGACCGGCGTGATCCGCTGCGCCACCGACGCGGCGGTCGGCTTCTCCATCGCCGACCGCCCGCATGTCCGCATGGCGCTGGAGCGCCAGGGTTTCGTCGTCGGCGAGCACTTGCGCCAGCGCACCACCGGCTTGCCGGCGCTGCCCTTCGCGCTGCCCTTCCGCGACGCCGAGGGGCGGGACGGGGTGGTGACCGCGCTGCTCGACCTCGGTTGGCTGAAGTCCTACGTCGCCGGCAAGCCGCTGCCGGACGGGGCGATGCTGCTGGTCGCCGACCGCAATGGCAGCCTGCTGGCTCGCGTGCCGGAGATCGGCGGCGCGGTCGGCGCGCCGCTGCCGGAGCCGTTCCGGGCGCTGCTGCGCGCCGAGGCGCCCGGCACCGTGGAGCTGACCGGTCCGGACGGCGTGGCGCGCGTCGTCGCGTTCCGGCCGGCGGCGGCGGGCATCGACGGGCTGTTCATCGCCGTGGGCGTCGACAAGCAGGCGGCCACGGCGCCGATGCGCGCCGCCATGCACCGCACGCTGGCGGTGATCGGCGCCGTGGCGCTGCTGACGCTGGCGGCGGCGTGGTGGGGTGCGGACCGTTTCGTGTACCGGCCGCTCGGCGCGCTGGCCGACGCCGCGCGGCGCTGGCGGGTCGGTGACCTGTCGGCGCGCACCGGCATCGACGGCGGGTCGGAGATCGGGCAGCTCGCCCGCGCCTTCGACGCCATGGCCGAGGACCTCCAGCACCAGGCCGCCGTGCGCGAGCAGGCCAACGCGCTCGCCCACAAGATGGCCGCGGTGTTGGCCAGCACCACCGACGGCGTCTTCGAGGTGGATCGCGGCTGGCGCATCACCTTCATCAACGACCGCGCCCGCGCGCTGATCGCCGGGGGCCGGGACCTACTCGGCCAGCGGCTGTGGGACTCCTTTCCCGAGGCGGTCGGCAGCGTCTTCTGCCGCGAATACGAGCGCGCCATGGCCGAGCAGGTGCCGGTCGAGTTCGAAGGCTTCTATCCGCCGCTGGAGGCGTGGTTTTCGGTGCGCGCCTTCCCGTCGCGGGACGGGCTGGCGGTGTTCTTCCAGGACATCACCGCGCGCAAGCGGGCCGACGCCGCGCTGCGGGACGCGACCCGCGAGAAAAGCGAGCTGCTGGCCCGGCACGACGCGCTGCTGGCGCACGCGCCGGTCGGCTTCGCCTTCTTCGACGGCGCGCGCCGCTGCATCGGCGTCAACCCGGAACTGGCGCGCCGTACCGGCCGCGACGCCGGGGCGCTGTTCGGCCAGCCCGTCGAGGCGGTGCTGCCCGACAACGCGCAGGCGCTCGCGCCCGTCATCGAGCGGGTGTTCGCCAGCGGCGAGGCGGTGCAGGCCCACGAGATCGTCGATGTGGGCGACGAACCGGATGGCGGACGCCGGCACTGGCTGGCCAACGTCTACCCGGTCCGGGAGGAGGGGGCCCTCACCGCGGTGGGCGTCGTCGCCATGGAGGTCACCGAGCTGCGCGAGGCCGAGGCGGCGCGGCGGCGCAGCGACGAGCGCGCCCGCTCGGTCTTCGCCCAGGCCGCCGTCGGCCTTGAGCGCGTCGCGCTGGACGGTCGCATCCTGGAAGCCAACGAGAAGCTCGGCGCCATACTCGGCTGCGCGCCGGAGGAGATCGCCGGCCGCTCGTTCCGCGACCTGACGCACCCTGACGACCGCGCTGCCGAGGAGCCGCTGCTCGACCACCTGCTGGTCGGCGACATCCCGAGCTACGCCGTGGAGAAGCGCTACCTGCGCAAGGACGGCAGCCCGGTGTGGGTGCGCGTCACCTCCTCGCTGGCCCGCATCACCGGAACCGAGGAGGCCTACCGGATCTCCGTCGTCGAGGACATCGGCGAGCGCAAGGCCGCCGAGGCGGCGCTGCACCGCGCCAAGGAGGAGGCGGAGCGCGCCGACCTCGCCAAGACCAAGTTCCTGGCGGCGGCCAGCCACGACCTGCGTCAGCCCCTGCAGTCGCTGTTCTTCTTCACCGCCGCGCTGGGCGCGCAGGTCACCCCGAAGGGGACGGAGGCGCTGCGCAACCTGGAACGCGGGCTGGACGCGCTGAAGGGGCTGCTCGACAGCCTGCTCGACGTGTCGCGCCTGGACGCCGGGCTGGTGGTGCCGGAGATCGAGGACTTCCCGATCTCCGACGTGCTGGACGAGATCGCCGCCGCCACAGCGCCGGTCGCCGCGGCCAAGGGCCTGCTGTGGCGGGTGGCGCCGTGCATGGCGGTGGTGCGCAGCGACCGCACGCTGCTGTCGCGCATGCTGCGCAACCTCGTCGAGAACGCGGTGCGCTATACGGCGGACGGCGCGGTGGCGCTGGAGTGCCGGGTCGAGACCGAGGCGCTGACCCTCACCGTGCGCGACAGCGGCATCGGCATCCCGCCCGACCAGCTGGGGCGGATCTGGGAAGAGTTCCACCAGGTCGGCAACCCGGAGCGCGATCGGACGCAGGGCCTCGGCCTCGGTCTCGCCATCGTGCGGCGCCTGTCGGCGTTGCTCGGGCATCCGGTCGAGGTGCGCTCGGAGGTCGGGCGCGGGTCGGCGTTCCGCATCCGCGTGCCGCTCGGTGCCACCACCACCCGGCCAGCCGCCGCCACGCCGGCCGAGCCGCCGGCGAGCGGGGAGGGGCGCTTCGCCGTGCTGGTGGACGACGACGCCATCGTGCTGATGGGGTTGCAGGCGATCCTGACCGAATGGGGCTACGACGTGCTGATCGCCGGCTCCGCCGACCAGGCGGTCGAGCGCCTGGAGGCCGACGGGCGCCGGCCGGACATCGTGGTGGCCGACTACCGCCTGCGCGAGGGGCGGGTGGGGACCGAGGCGATCCTGCGGGTGCGCGACTTGCGCGGCGCCGACATCCCCGGCGTCATCCTGACCGGTGAGACCGGTCCGGAATGCCAGCACGACGCGGCGCTCCACCACTTCACCGTGGTGCACAAGCCGGTCACCCCGCGCGAGCTGGGCGCCGCCCTGGAGCGGCAGATGCAGGCGGCGGAGTGACTACTCCCTTCCCCGCTCCCGGCGGGGGAGGGGCGGGGTGGGGGCTACGTCTTTCCCGGCAGGCCGCTGCCCCCACCCTAACCCTCCCCCGCCGGGAGCGGGGGAGGGAACAGGGAGCCTTGGCCGAAATCCACCTGGATCACCGTCGAGCGCGCCATGATCGCGGCGCGGCCGGAGTCGGTCAGGCGGCAGACCAGCCAGTCGGGCTTCAGCGGGTTGTCGAACCAGCGCTCGGCCCAGCCGGCGTCGATGCAGGCGCGGATGGTGCGCGCATTCACCCGCTGGCCGTGCTTGGTGAACAGCGGCAGCTTGCCGCCCGGCTGTTCCATGCCGCGGCGCAGCCACGCCGCCTGCTGGTCGCTGGGCGTGCGGCGGGAGCCGGAGGAGCGCGGCGCGGGCATGGCGGTCTCGGGAGGGGCTGTGGCAAAGTCGGGACATTCTAATCCGGAACCGTGAGCGGATCCATGGACCTCGTGTTCGCCTACGTCACCGCAAGCTCGCCCGACGAGGCCCGGCGCATCGGCCGCGCCCTGGTGGAGGAGCGGCTGGCCGCCTGCGTCAACATCCTGCCCGGCATGATCTCGATCTACCGCTGGCAGGGTGCCGTCGAGACCGCCGAGGAGACGGTGCTGATCGCCAAGACGCGCGCCGACCTGTTCGAGGCGCTGAGCGCGCGGGTGAAGGAGCTGCACAGCTACGAGGTGCCCTGCGTGGTGGAACTGCGCCTGGGGCGCGGCAACCCGGACTACCTCGGCTGGCTGGAGACCGAGACCGGTTGACCTCCGGGTTGCATGACCGCCATGCGGCCGGCGCGGTTGCCGGTGCCGGAGGCGCGTGCGACTTT
Source organism: Azospirillum sp. TSO22-1 (assembly GCF_003116015.1). GTDB lineage: Bacteria > Pseudomonadota > Alphaproteobacteria > Azospirillales > Azospirillaceae > Azospirillum. The sequence goes on along the minus strand of NZ_LGQZ01000161.1, from coordinate 5,343 downwards.
TTGTCCGGATTCATCCGCCCCCGGAGATGTTGATGACCGACCTGTCCGCCCGCCTGTCCGTCGGCTTCTCCTGGATCGGCCACACGATGATGCACATCGTGGCCGCGCTGTACCTCACCGTGGTGCTGGCGCTGGAGCGGGAGTGGAGCCTGCCCTACGACGACCTGATCCGGCTGTGGACGCTGGGCGCTCTGCTGATCGGGCTGGGCGCGCCGCTGGCCGGCTGGCTGGGCGACCGCTGGAGCGAGTCGCGGATGATGGCCGTCTTCTTCCTGATCACCGGCGGCGGGTCCGTCGCCACCGGGCTGGCCGAGACGCCGGCACAGATGACGGCGGCGCTGGCGGTGCTCGGCCTCGGCGCCTCCATCTATCATCCCGTGGGCATGGCGTGGATGGTCAAGAACGCCGTCAACCGCGGCAAGGCGCTGGGCTACCTCGGCCTGTTCGGCACCATCGGCATCGCCGTCGCCGCGGTGGTGGCGGGCGGCCTGACCGAGCTGTGGGGCTGGCGCTCGGCCTTCCTGATCCCCGGCGTGGTGTGCGTGCTGTTCGGCGTGGCGCTGGCGGCGCTGATCGGGTTCGGCCTGGTCCAGGACCGCCGGGGCGACCTGAAGCCGCAGGCCAAGCCGTCGCGCGGCGACGCGATGCGCGCCTTCCTCGTGCTGTCGGTCACCATGATCTGCGCCGGGCTGATGTTCAACGGCATGCAGGTGGTGCTGCCCAAACTGTTCGAGACGCGGCTGGGCGCGATGCTGGGCGGCAGCACGCTGGGCGTCGGCGGGCTGGTCACCCTGGTCTATCTGCTGGCGGCGGTGCCGCAGCTGATCGGCGGGCATCTCGCCGACAAGTACCCGCTGAAGCGCATCTACGCCATCTGCCTGATCCTCCAGGTGCCGATGATGGCCTGCATGGCGGTGCTCGGCGGGCTGCCGCTGGTGGTCGCGGCGGGGGCGGTGGTGATGGCCTCGCAGGTGCAGATCCCGGCGGAGAACCTGCTGCTCGCCCGCTACACGCCGGACAAGCACCGCGGCCTCGCCTTCGGCGCCAAGTTCATCCTGTCCTTCGGCGCCGGCCCGGTGGCGGTGCAGATGGTGGCGGGGTTCTACGAGCGCTTCGGCGAGTTCCAGGCGCTGTACCTGACGCTGACCGCGTTGGCGCTGCTGGCCTTCCTGGCGGCGCTGCTGCTGCCGGCGGACCGCAAGGACGAGCCCGTCGCGGCACCGGTGCCAGTCCCGGCGGAGTGAACAACCCGATCCGGGTATGTGACGGCAGTCTGGGCACCCCTTTCGTCTGCGCGATTATCGTGAAAGAGTGCGCTCCTTGACAACACATGCGGGAGGAGCGCGCATGCTCGGGTTTCGCTGGATTGCACAGCACGTGGGGGCGCCGGACTCGCCGGCCTACCGGGCCGCGGTCGACGAACTGCGCGACTACGACGGCAACGCGCTGCTGCCGCTGCCCAAGCCGGCCACCGGCCTGCCGGAGCCGACCGATGCGCTGACCCACTGTGTGTCCGCATGGCTGGACAAGCGCGGCAAGGGCCGCGCCGTGGTGATGGTGCACGGCTTCGATTTCGACCCGAGCGCCGGCGTCGATCCGAGCAACGACGACGATCCGTACAACGGCGTCTACGCCAACCCGAAGGTGAGCGGGCGCGAGAGCTGGCTGCCCATCGTCGGCGAGACCGACGAGGCGGGCAACCAACTGGCGGACGTCGCCGTCGCCTTCTGCTGGACCTCCATCGGCAGCATGGCGGAGTACGGCTCGGCGTGCTGGAGCAACCTCTACCAGTACCCGGTGTTCGATTTGGCACCGTTGGCCGCCAGGGCGCTGGCGGCGATCATCCGCACGCTGGCCGATCGGGGCGTGCCGGTGGACCTCTTCGCCCACAGCCTGGGCACCCGTACGGCGACCGAGGCAATCCATCTGCTCGCCGCCAACGGCTACGCCGCCGCGGTGCGCCGCGCCATCCTGGTCGGCGGCGCGCAGTTCAGCGTCGATGCGCGCGACGCGCTGGCGGGCGCGACGGTCGACGTGTTCAGCTTCGCCTCGCAATCCGACCCGGTGCTGAGGTGGGGCGGCGTCACCGGCTGCCACCCGTACCGGCAGGTCGCCACCCAGGAGGCGCGGGTGATCGGTCGCGACGGCATGGAGCCGACCGCCCACTGGATCGACCTGCAGTGCGACCGCACCCCGGCGCAGCAGAGCGTCGGCTTCAACGCGTGGTTCCAGACGCGCTACGGCGCCACCCTGTCCGACACGCCGGACGAGCGCGGCGCGCACTGGGCCTACTACCGCCGGCCGGGCAACCGGGTGATCCTGGCGAAGATGCTCACCCAGGACGGCCTGACGCCGCCGTCCATGCGGGCCGACGGGGTGATCGAGGGCGTGGTGCGGCCGGGCGGCTACGGCGACCTGACGGCGCCGGTGCCGCCGACGCCGATGACCTGCGCCGAGCGCATGAACCCGCCGGACCTGATGGTTGCCGACGCGGCGGACGCGACCAGCAATCTGGTGGTGGGGTAGAAAGCCAGCCCCTCCTCCAGCCCCGCTGGGGGAGGTTGGGTGGGGGCAACGGCCTTTCGGGAAGACCTTGCCCTCACCCTCCCAAGCTTCGCTTGGGTCCCTCCCTCTCCCAGCAGGGCTGGGAGAGGGCGTGTTTTACGCCACCGCCGCCTTCAGCGCCTGATCGAGGTCGGCGATGATGTCGTCGGCGCTCTCGATGCCGATGGACAGGCGCACCACGTCCTGGCCGGCGCCAGCCGCCGCGAGGCCCTCCTCGGAGAGCTGGCGGTGCGTGGTCGAGGCCGGGTGGATGATCAGCGAGCGGCTGTCGCCCAGGTTGGCGACGTGGCTGAACAGCTGCACGCTCTCCACCACCTTGACGCCGGCCGCGTAGCCGCCCTTGACGCCGAAGGTGAAGACCGAGCCGGCGCCGCGCGGCAGGTACTTCTTCGCCAGCTGGTGGTACTGGGACGACTCCAGGCCGGCGTAGCTGACCCAGGCGACCGCCGGGTGCGTCTCCAGGAACTGCGCCACCTTCAGCGCGTTGGCGGCGTGCCGCTCCATGCGCAGCGCCAGCGTCTCGATGCCGTTCAGCGTCAGGAAGGCGTTCATCGGCGCCTGCGCCGGCCCGAGGTCGCGCAGGCCGACCGCGTGGCCGTGGATGGTGTAGGCGAGGTGGCCGAAGGTCTCGTGGAACTTCAGGCCGTGGTAGCCGGGCTCCGGCTCGGTCAGCGCCGGGTACTTGCCGGCCTTGCTCCAGTCGAACTTGCCGCTGTCGACGATGACGCCGCCCAGCGAGGTGCCGTTGCCCGACAGGAACTTGGTGGTGGAGTGGATGACCAGCGTGGCACCAAACTCGATCGGGCGGCACAGGTACGGGGTGGCCAGCGTGTTGTCGACCACCAGCGGGATCTGCGCGGCGTCGGCGATCTTCGCCAGCGCCTCCAGGTCGGTCACCACGCCGCCGGGGTTGGCGAGGCTCTCGACGAAGATCGCCTTGGTCTTCGGCGTGATCGCCGCGCGCACCGCCTCGTGGTCGTCGGTGTCGATGAAGACGGCCTTCCAGCCGAAGGCGCGCGGGAAGCTGTTGGCGAACTGGTTGAGCGAGCCGCCGTACAGCTTGGTGGAGGCGATGAACTCGTCGCCCGGCGACAGCAGCGGGAACAGCGCCATCATCTGCGCCGAGTGGCCGGACGAGGTGCAGGTGGCGCCGACGCCGCCCTCCAGGTTGGCCAGCCGCTCCTCCAGCACCGCGACGGTGGGGTTGGTCAGGCGCGAGTAGATGAAACCGAGCTTCTGCAGGTTGAACAGCGACGCCGCATCGTCGATGTCGTCGAAGACGAAGGCGGTGGTCTGGTAGATCGGCGTCTGCCGGGCTCCGGTCGCCGGGTCGGGCGCGGCGCCCGCGTGGATGGCGCGGGTCTCGAAGCCGAAGGTCTTCTGCTCGCTCATGTCCTGTGCTTCCCCTAGATGAGTTTCTTGAATGTCCTGGTGAGCTTCTGCTTTTTGGTCACGAGAACGTCGGAGTTGACGCCGATCCGGCCGATTTCACCGAACAGGCGCTGGTATTCGATCTTCGGGCAGCGGTTCATGACCACCGTCAGCCCGGCCGCCTCGGCCCGCGCCGCCGCCTCGTCGTTGCGCACGCCGAGCTGCATCCACACCACCTTGGCACCCACCGCGATCGCCTCGTCGGTGATGCCGGCCGCGGCCTGGGCGTTGCGGAACACGTCCACCAGATCGGGCGGCTGCGGCAGGTCTTTCAGGCTGGCGTGGACGGTCAGGCCCAGCACCTCCTGCCCGGCGATGCCGGGGTTGACCGGGTACACCGTGTAGCCCTTGTCGCGCAGGTACTTGGCGACGAAGTAGCTGGCCTTCACCGGGCTGGCCGAGAAGCCGACGACGGCCACCGAACGCACGCTTTGCAGCACGCCGCGCAGGAAGTCGTCGGTGTACGAGTCGTGGTGGCCCATGACCTCGCTCATCGGCCGCACCACACCGGGTCGCGCTTGCCCAGGAAGGCGTCGATGCCCTCGGCGGCGTCCTGCGCCAGCATGTTGCGGGTCATCACCTCGGCCGCGTAGGCGTAGGCCTGCTCGGTCGGCAGCTCGAGCTGGCGGTGGAACGCCTCCTTGCCGATGGACAGCGTCAGCGGCGACTTCGACGCGATCTTCGCGGACACCGTCTGGATGGCGGCGTCCAGGTGCTCGGCCGGGACGATCTTGTTCACGAGGCCGATGCGCTCCGCCTCCTCCGCCGCGATCAGCTCGCCGAGCAGCAGCATCTCCATGGCCGCCTTGCGGCCGACCGCACGGGTCAGCGCCACCATCGGGGTCGAGCAGAACAGCCCGATGTTCACCCCCGGCGTGGCGAAACGCGCGGTATCCGCGGCGTAGGCGAGGTCGCAGGTAGCGACCAGCTGGCAGCCGGCCGCGGTGGCGATGCCGTGCACGCGGGCGATCACCGGCTGGCGGATCCGCGTGATGGTCATCATCAGCCGGGCGCACTGGGCGAACAGCGCCTCATACGCCTCGCGCCGCGGGTCGGCGCGCATCTCCTTGAGGTCGTGGCCGGCGCAGAAGGCCGGGCCGGCGCCGGCCAGCACCACAACCTTGACCGACGGATCGGCGTCGATGGCGTCCAGCGCCGCCTGCAGCTCGGTCATCAGGCCGACCGACAGCGCGTTGCGCGCGGCCGGGCGGTTCAGCGTCAGCGTCGCCACGCCGCCGTGGTCGTGGCGCAGGAGCAGCGGCGCATCGGCGGTTTCGGCGGTGATGGCGGCGCTCATGGTTTGGTTTCCTCCCGTTTTCCGTCTCGAGCCGGCGGCGGAGCTTACCC
>NZ_LGQZ01000130.1 GCF_003116015.1 Azospirillum sp. TSO22-1 | reverse complement strand
GCGACTTCTGGATGTCGTTGTAGCTGTTCGTCATGGCGCCGTAGCCCCAGACGTTCGCCACGCCGGCCACCGTCGTCGAGTGACAGATGCGCGCCTGATGGTCGACGTTGTTGGTGCCCCAGAACGCCGCGAACTTGCGGAACAGGTAGGCCTGCTCGTTCGAGAACTTGGCGGAGCCGAGCCAGAACACCGAATCCGGACCGGAGGCCTCGCGGATGGCGAGGAGCTTGTCGCCGACCTCCTGGATCGCCTGGTCCCAGGAGATGCGGGTGTACTTGCCGTCCACCAGCTTCATCGGGTAGCGCAGGCGACGGTCGCCGTGCGCGTGCTCGCGCACCGCCGCACCCTTGGCGCAGTGGGCGCCCAGGTTCAGCGGGCTGTCGAACGCCGGCTCCTGGCCGATCCACACGCCGTTCTGCACCTCGGCGACCACCGTGCAGCCGACCGAGCAGTGCGTGCAGATGGTCTTCACCTGCTTGATGGGGGCGCCGGCCGGCGCCGCGGGGGCGGCGGCCTCGGCCTTGCGCACCATGCCCAGCGGCAGGCCGATCGCGGCGGTGCCGGCGGCGAGGCCGGACGAGCGCAGGAAGGCGCGGCGGTCGACGGTGGAACCGGTCAGGCCCGACACGGCCTTGGCGAGGGTGCGGCCCGCGCCGGTGGCGGCGGATTTCTTTTTCAGCATCGCGGGGCTCCTCAGAAGCGGGCGAGGGCGTAGGCCGTGCGGACGTGCTCCGTCTCGCGGTAGCCGGACTCCGGAGCGGCTTCGGCCGCCTGGGTGGGGGCGGGGGCGGCCGTCATGGCGGCGGCGACGCCCAGGGCGACGCCGCTGGTGGTGCGGAACAGGAAATCCCGTCGGTGGATGCCGGGCCGGCGCTCGTCGCTGTTCATCGGTTCGGACCTCGTCTCGTCATGCCCCAGGGTGGACCTCGGGCAGGACCGCACGCGCGACACCGGACAGGGCGGAGCGAAGCCATGGGCCTACGGCGACAGCGCCGGGCGGCGTGGACGCGCCCCGACGGTCGTCGAACCCTTGACCTGCAGCGTTATCGTTGCGACAGCGGACGAACGGAGGTTCGCCGCCGTGGGGATGCCGCGTTCGCCGCGAAATTTTTGTTTGTGAACCCGCTCTCTGGCCGGGAAGGCGTGTGTTTCCTACCCACCCGAAAGGTTAGCAGACTGACGGTTTTCGGGCACAGTCCGTCAATGGTCGGACAAATTGCCGAAAACCTCCCCCCGATGGGGGAGGGGGCTACAGCGCGCCCTCCACCGACACCGCGGCGTCCTTGAGGATTTCTGCGCTGCGCTTCAGCGCCGCTTCCTCCTCATCCGTCAGCGGCGGCATGACGGTGCCCAGCACGCCGCCGGCCCCGACCACCCGCGGCAGCGACAGCGCCACCTCCGGCACGCCGGCCACGTCCGGGTTGAGGATCGAGCAGGTGATCACCGCCCGCTCGTCGCCGCCGATCGCCGCGACCAGCCGCGCCAGCCCGCCGCCGATGCCGAAGGCGGTGTGGCCCTTGCCGTCGATGATGCGGTAGGCGGCGCGGCGCACGCCGTCGTCGATGGCGGCGCGGTCGCCGGCGGTCATCGGCCGGCCGGTCTGCGCGGCGAAGTCCTCGACGGCCAACCCGGCGGCGGTGGCGCCGGACCACAGCAGCACCTCGGAATCGCCGTGCTCGCCGACCACCACCGCGTGCACCGAGCGCGGCGTCAGCCCGAGCCGCGCCCCCAGCAGCGCCCGGAAGCGCGCGGTGTCGAGGATGGTGCCGGAGCCGACCACGCGTCCGGCCGGCAGCCCGGAGATGCGCGTGGCGATCTGCGTCATCACGTCCACCGGGTTGCTGGCCACCAGCAGCACCGCGTCGGGCGTCGCCGCCAGCACCTTGGGGATGATGTCGGCGTAGATGCGGGCGTTGCGCTCCAGCAGCTGCAGCCGCGTCTCGCCCGGCTTCTGCCCGACCCCGGCGGCCAGCACGACGACGCCGGCGCCGTCCAGCTCCGCGTAGTCGCCGTGGCGCACCACGGCGGCGTGGGCGAAGGGCACGGCGTGCGCGATGTCGTGCGCCTGGGCGAGCGCCAGCTTCGCGTTGGAGTCCACCAGCACCACCTCGCTGGCCGCGCCCGTCGTCACCATGGCGAACCCCGCGGTGCTGCCGACGAACCCCGCTCCGACGATGCCGACCTTCATGACGCGTCCCCCTCCCGTTGTGCCGAGCAAGGATGCGGTGGCGGTGCCGGCCCGGCAAGGGGGGCGAATTCAGGTTACCTCCCCCGTACGGGAATAAAGGTCTTGCACCCGTGTTCGTGCTGACAACGGGGCCTGTCCCCGCAGGACACACGGGTGGACGATCATGTCGAAGAGCAGCGGATTTCGGGTTCTGGCGGCCGGTGCGGTGGCCGCGGCGCTGGCCCTGGCGCTCCCGGCGGCGGCGCACGCCGACGGCTGGGATCACGGGCGCGGCCATGGCTGGGGACACCACAAGCACCACCGCGATGGCGGCGGTTGGGGCGGCTGGGGCGCCTACTACGCGCCGCCGGTGGTGGTGATGCCGCCCCCGCCGCCGCGCGTCGTCTACGCGCCGCCGCCCGCCTACTACGTCCCGCCGCCGCCGCGCGTGGTGTACGCCCCGCCGCCGCCGGCCGGCGTCAACATCGGTGTCTTCGTGCCGTTCCGGTAAGCCTTAGACGGGCAGGCGGATCAGCACGCGCAGGCCGCCGTAGGGGCTGTCGGACAGCGTGACGTCGCCGCCGTGGCTGTGCACCACGTCGCGCGCGATGGTCAGCCCCAGGCCCGCCCCGCCGGTCGCCTTGTTGCGCGAGGTCTCCAGCCGCACGAACGGCTTGAACACGTCCTCGCGCATCCTGGCCGGGATGCCGGGGCCGTCGTCCTCGATGACGATCTCGATCAGGTTGCGGCGGCGCTGGGCGCTCACCCAGATGTGGCCGGCGTGCCGGCGCGCGTTGGCCAGCAGGTTGGCCAGGCAGCGCCGGAAGGCGTTCGGGCGCAGCGGCAGCGCCAGGTCCTCCGCCGCCTCCAGCGTGACGTCGGCCCCCTCGCGCCGGGCGCCGGCGACCGCCTCGTTGAGCAGGCGCGACAGGTCGGTGGGCTGCACCGCCTCCGTCCCCTCGCCGCGGGCGAAGGCGAGGTAGCCCTCGATCATCGTCTCCATCTCGGCGACGTCGGTCATCAGCTCCTCGATCTCCGGCCCCTCGCCCAGCATGTCGAGCGCCAGCTTCATCCGCGTCAGCGGGGTGCGCAGGTCGTGGCTGACACCCGCCAGCATCTCCGTGCGCTGGGTGATCTGGCGCTGGATGCGCTCGCGCATCTTCAGGAAGGCGCTGGCCGCCTGCCGCACCTCCTGCGCCCCCTCCGGCTTGAAGTTGGGCACGTCGCGGCCCTTGCCGAAGCTATCCGCGGCGATGGCGAGGCGGCGGATCGGCCGGATCTGGTTGCGCATGAAGACGATGGCGATGGCGAACAGCACCAGCGCCGAGCCGACCATCCACAGGATGAAGATGTAGGTGGTCGGGCTGAACAGCCGCCGCTCCGGCGACATCACCGACAGCACGCCGTCCGTCATCTGCACGCGGATCTCGTACCACTCGCGCGCCACCTCGGTGTTGATGGTGAAGGGGCGGTGCACGCGTTCGTTCAGCGCCTGGCCCAGCGTCTTCTCCAGCAGGCCGCGCAGCTGGCGCCGCGGCTCGGCCAGCGTGTGGCCGGGCTCCAGCGTGACGATCAGGTCGCTGCTGCGCGCCGCCATGGCGATGACGCGCTGCCGGTTGTCCGAACTGGGGTCGCGCTCCAGCAGTTCCGCCACCATGGCGATGTCGCCGGCCACCGCGGTGGCGAGGCGGTTGGTCATGGTGTCCCAGTGCCGGTCGTAGAAGATCCAGGTCGCCACCGCCTGCGCCAGGATCACCGGCGTGACGATGATCAGCAGCGTGCGGGCGAACAGCGTGCGCGGCAGGAACCGCTTCAGCCCCGACGGTGCGCCGCCGGACGCCAGGCCGACGCGGGCCGAGGTCAGCTGCGTCTCGGCCGGCGCGGTCATGCGTCGGGCCTCAGCACGTAGCCCTCGCCGCGCACGGTGTGCAGGTAGCGCGGCTCGCGCGGGTCGGGCTCGATCTTGCGGCGGAGCCGCGTGACCTGCACGTCGATGGTGCGGGCGTTGCCGATGGCCTTGGCGCGCTCGGCCAGCTCCTCGCGGGTGAAGGTGACGCCCGGCTGGGCGGCCAGCACGCGCATCAGGCCGGCCTCCGCGGTGGTCAGGCGGATCACCTCCTCGCCGTTGCGCAGCTCGTCGCGGTCGGGCAGGTAGACCAGCGGCCCCAGCTTCACCGGCTGTGCCGGCGGCGGGGCCGGCGGCGGGGCGGCCTGCCGGCGCAGGATCGAGGTGATGCGCAGCACCAGCTCGCGCGGCTGGAACGGCTTGGCGAGGTAGTCGTCGGCCCCGGCCTCCAGCCCGGCGATGCGGTCGTCCGGCTCGCCGCGGGCGGTCAGCAGCAGGATCGGCAGGGCGTTGCTGTCGCGGCGCAGGGATTCGGTCAGCTCCAGCCCGCTCTCCCCCGGCATCATGACGTCGAGCACCAGCAGGTCGAAGGCGAGGCTCTGCAGCTTCGCCCGCGCGTCCGCCGCGTCGGCCGCGGTGGTCACCAGGAAGCCGTTGCCGGCGAGGTACTTGCGCAGCAGCTCGCGCAGCCGCGTGTCGTCATCGACGACCAGGATGTGGGGCAGGGACTGGACTTCTTCGTCGGTCATGGCCGGGACTATACCCGCGCCCGCGCCGCGCGGGTAGGGCGGCCTATCGCCGCCCCACGGCCCGCACGTCGCCCGGAGGGGCGAACTTCGCCCGGTCCTCGTCGTCCAGCATGCCCATCATCACCTTGCGGAAGCCCTGCACCGCCTCCGCCCCGGCGGTGCGGTAGGCGCGGGCGATGCGCTGGCGCTGCGTCTCCGACAGCTTGCGCTCCAGCTCGACGCCCTTCTCGGTCAGCTCCAGCAGGCGCTGGCGGCGGTCGCGCAGGCCGGTGGCCTGGGTGACGAAGCCCTGCCGCACCAGTTCGCCCAGCACGCGGGACAGGCTCTGCTTGGTGATCTTGAGGATCGCCAGCAGTTCCGACACCGTTATCCTGGGATGCCGGCCGACGAAGTAGATCACCCGGTGGTGCGCCCGCCCGAGTCCGAGCTGCGCCAGGATCTCGTCCGGCTCCGCGGTGAATTCCCGGTAGGCGTAGAACAGCAGCTCCATGCCCGTGCGCAGCTCCTCCTCGCGGAGGAATAGCTGGCTTGCGCCTGCCTTTATGTCAGCCATGTTGACGTAATCCGGGTCCGGATGTTACCAATTGGGTCAGCAATGCAGACATAAACGAACAATCCAGCCCGCGCAAGGAGAGGAACCCCACCATGACCATGATCCCGTTCGACGACCGCGACGGCTCCATCTGGTTCGACGGCGCCCTGGTGCCGTGGCGCGACGCCAAGATCCACGTCCTCACGCACGGCCTGCATTACGGCAGCTGTGTATTCGAAGGGGAACGGGTTTACAACGGCCGGGTCTTCAAGCTGACCGAGCACAGCACCCGCCTCGTCCGCTCGGCCGAGCTGCTGGGCTTCGGGATCCCGTACTCGGTGGCCGAGATCGACGCCGCCACCAACGCCGCGGTGGCCGCCGCGGGGCTGCAGGACGCCTATGTCCGCCCGGTGGCGTGGCGCGGCAGCGAGGTGATGGGCGTGTCGGCGCAGCAGAGCCGGATCCACCTCGCCATCGCGGTGTGGGCGTGGCCGAGCTACTTCAGCCCGGAGGCGAAGATGGCCGGCATCCGCCTGATGTGGGCGCCGTGGCGCCGCCCGGCGCCGGAGTGCGCGCCGACCGCATCGAAGGCCGCCGGCCTCTACATGATCTGCACGCTGTCCAAGCACGCGGCGGAGGCGCAGGGCTATCAGGACGCGCTGATGCTCGACTACCGCGGCCTGCTGGCCGAGGCGACGGGCGCCAACCTGTTCCTGGTGATCGACGGCAAGATCCACACGCCGACGCCGGACTGCTTCCTCGACGGCATCACCCGGCGCACCGTCATCGACCTCGCGGCCAAGCGCGGCATCGAGGTGGTCGAGCGCCACATCCGGCCGGAGGAACTGGCGACCGCCCAGGAGGTCTTCCTGACCGGCAGCGCCGCCGAGGTGACGCCGGTGAGCGAGGTGGGCGAGCACCGCTTCACCCCCGGCCGGGTCTGCGAGGCGCTGGTGCGCGACTACGACGCCTGCGTGCGGGGGTAACCCCGGCCGCCGCGGTGGGGATAGCCCCACCGCGGCCGGCGCCGCTCCGTCCGCTCCGTTGTTCCGCCGGCCCCCTCCCCGCAATATCGGGTGAGGATCTGCCCGGTCGGGGTGTCCCGCCGGGTGTCGGGATGGACGGAGGCGGCGATGCGGACTCGGACGGCGGCGTTTCTCATTGCTTCGACGGTGGGTCTGGCGGTGCTCGGTGGATCGGCGGTGAAGGCCGCCTCGCTGCTCGGGCGCACCGGCGGCAGCTTCGAGGAGCGTTTCTCCGGCTTCGACTCGTCGCGCTGGCAGCGCTCCGACGGCTGGAGCAACGGGTCCTACATGGGCTGCGGCTGGAGCGCGGGGAACACCATCGTGGCCAACGGCCACCTGTCCCTGTCGATCACCGACCAGCCGGTGACGCGCGAGCGCTATGCCTGCGCCGAGTACCGCACGCACCGCCACTACGGCCTGGGCATCTACAGCGTCAACCTGAAGGCGGTGCGTGCCGACGGCGTGATGACCACGGTGTCCAGCTTCACCGGCCGGCCGTTCGGCGACCCGTGGGACGAGGTCACCCTGGGCATCGCCGGCAAGGACACCACCAAGCTGGAGATCGGCTACGTCACCAACGGCGTCGGCCACCGCGACGTGATCGTCGACCTTGGCTTCGACGCCGCCAAGGGCTTCCACACCTACGGCTTCGAGCGGCGCCCGGACGGCATCACCTGGATGGTCGATGGAAAGCCGGTGCACACGGTGAAGGCGGCGCCGGCCGACCTGCCGCAGGCGCCGGGGCGGCTGTACCTGCAGTTGTGGAACGGCGTCGGCAACGGCCCGTGGCTGAAGGAGTTCCGCTATCCCGGCACCCCGCTGGTCGCCGAGGTCGCCTGGGTGCGCTACGAGGAACCGGCGGCGACGCTCAACAACTGAGGGGCGCCGTCACGTCTTCGGCGTCAATGGCGGGTTGGACCGCTGGAATGTCTGGGAAGCCGGCGGTGCAGGCTTCGGAGGGGTGGGCGGCTGCGCCGGAGCGCTCGCCGGCTTGGGGGCGTTATCGCTCATTTCCGTGGCTCACGGCTGCCGGCCATGCCCGCCTCCTTCACCCATGGAAGGCGCGCCCCCTTGATGAGATACTGGCTCTTGGGGGGCTCCGGCTTTGGCTGGGCCGGCGTTTTCTCCGGTGGCTTTGCCGTCGGCGGGTTTGGTGCTTGAGACATCTGGGCCTCCAGGAACTGGCGCGACGAAGGATGCAACCCGTCCATCGACAAATATAACGACGGCGATGGCGAATGAAAGCGTCAACGCCATGATGAGGCGTGACAGGGCCTGGGTGCGGGCGAACAGCCGCTTGACGTTGTTCGCGCGGGCGTTCATGGCGGCCTTTGCATACTCCTGGATCATCAGGTCGCGGAGATCACCGACGATGGCCCGTTCCAAGTCCGTGCCAGACAACCCGGCCGCGGAGTGAAAGGCCCGGATCTGCTCCGTCCAGGCGATGAGTTCGGTTTCGGGCGGCGGTATGATGTACGTCCGCGCCCGTATCGCTGCGAACAGGTGCCAGAGAACGCTTGCCAGGGTCCACAGGACGCCGCTCAGCAACGCACCTTCGAGCATAAGGACGTAGAAGCGGAAGGAAGACGGCGAAAACTCGAACGGCGGCAAGGCCTCGCCGGCCAGTCCGAGGAGGGTCACCGAAAGGGCCAGTGCCGTGGCGAAGAACGGCAAGCTCCGGACGACGTTCTCGTCCTGGTCCCATTCGCGCTTAAACGAGTCCGTGAACAGCTTTTCCAGGTACTCGGCGGCCGTAGGTTCCGCCATCGTGGCTTATCTCCGCTGCGTCGTAAACCGACGATAGCAGAATGCCGCGCGCTGCTCCCAGGCCCTTTCGTCACAGGTTGCGGAACCATCTTTGACGGGGTGACAGCGCTCGATTGCCCGGCCCATACTCCCGTCAGGGATGCACGGACCGCCGCGACCGATGAGCCAGCGCCACGCCAAACCGTTGAAGCTGCACCTGGTGCTGCTCGTGCTGGGTGCGCTGCTGCCGCTCATCGTGCTGGGCGGCTGGTTCATCGTCCGCGACGCCGAGACGCGCCGGCTCGACACCCGGCAGCGGCTCATCGAGACGACCCGCGCGCTCACCCTGGCGATGGACAAGCAGGTGGAGGCCTCGTTCGCCACGCTGCGCACGCTGGCCCACCTGCGCAGTCTGGTCGAGGGTGACTTCGGTCGCTTCGGCGATACCGTGAACGCCGTGCTGCGCGAGCGGCCGGAGTGGAGTTCAGTCCTGCTGCTCGACGGCTCCGGGGTGCCGGTGCTGACCGTCGCCCCCTCGCCGGACGCCGCGCTCGCCCGCGGCATCGACGCCGAAGTGGTGCAGCGCGTGATGCGCACCGGCGAGCCGGCGGTGTCCAACCTGCTGCATGGCGACGTGGTCCGGCGGCCGCTGGTGACGGCGGCGGCGCCGGTGTTCGTGCAGGGCGCGGTGCGCTACGTGCTGGCCGCCGGCATCGCGCCGGAGCGCCTCGGCGAGATCCTGTTGCAGCAGCGGGTGCCGGAGCGCTGGGAAGGCGCCATCATCGACGGCGCTGGCACCATCGTCGCCCGCGCCCGCAACCTGGAGGAAAGCATCGGCAAGCCGGCGGCGCGCTGGTTCGTCGATGGCAGCCGCGGGCAGGTGGAGGGCACGCTGACCGGCGACGGCATCGATGGCGGCCGGGTGGAGGTCGCCTTCCGCCGCTCCGCCCTGGGGCCGTGGACGCTGACCTTCGGCGCGCCGGCGGACGTGCTCGACGCCGGGCTGTTGCGCACGCTGAGCTACGGCCTGGCCAGCAGCGCGGCGGTGCTGCTGCTGTCGGTCGGGTTCGCGCTGGTGCTCGGCCAGCGCATCGTGCAGCCGATGCTGGCGCTGGGCCGCGCCGCGGACGCCATGAACCGTGCGGGTGACGGCGACGCCGCCATGCCCGAGGCGCCGGCCTCGCCGGTGGAGGAGGTCAACGCCGCGGTGGACGCCATGCGCCGCGCCGCGCTCCGCCTCGCAGACGTTGCGGCGGAGCGCGAGCGCCGGCTGCGCGACGACGCCGAGCGCACCGAGCAGGACTTCCGCCTCGCCATCACCGTCGGCCGGCTGATCGCCTTCCGTCTGGACGCTGGATTCCGCTACACCTGGGTCAGCGCCGGGCCGATGGGGCTGAACGCCGCCGAGATGCTGGGCCGCCGCAGCGAGGAGCTGTTCGAGCCGGCCACCGCGGCGGCGCTGAACGGCCTGTACCAGCGGGTGTGGGACAACGGTCGCGGCGGCCGCGTCGATGTGCCGGTGCGCGTTCCCGGCCGGGCGCACGAGCGCCACGTCGATCTGGCGGTGGAGCCGGTGCGCGGCACGACGGGCGCGGTGGAGGGGCTGACCGGCGTCGCTTACGACGTCACCGAGCATGTGCGCGCCCAGCGTGCGGCGGAGCGCGCCAACGACGCCAAGACCCGCTTCCTGGCCGCCGCCAGCCACGACCTGCGCCAGCCGATCCAGGCGTTGCGGCTGCTGCTCTACCTGCTGACCGAGAAGGCGGCGCCCGACCCGTCGCTGGTGCGCGTCACCGGCCGCATGGGCGAGGCGCTGGACAGCACCGAGCGCATGCTGGGCCGCCTGATGGAGTTCGCGGCGCTGGAGAGCGGCAAGGTGACGGTGGCCGGGCAGGCGTTCCGCCTGGACGAGCTGGTCGCCCGCATCGCCGCCGAGGCGACGCCGGAGGCGGAGCGCAAGGGCCTGACCCTGCGCGCCCGCACCTTCCCGTGCGCCACCGTGTCCGACCCGGTGCTGCTGGAGCGCATCGTCCGCAACCTGGTGTCCAACGCGCTGCGCTACACGCCGTCGGGCGGCATCCTGGTCGGGCTGCGGCGTGCCGGGCGCACGGTCCGGGTGGTGGTCTACGACACCGGCTGCGGCGTGCCCGAGGCGATGCGCGGAGTGATCTTCGAGGAGTTCCGCCAGCTCTCCAACCCCGAGCGCGACCGCGCCAAGGGCATGGGCCTCGGTCTCGCCATCGTGGCGCGCACGGCGGAGCTGCTGGGCCACCGGCTCGGCCTGCGCTCGCGGGAGAACCACGGCTCCGCCTTCTCGGTCGAGGTGCCGTGCCTGCCGCCGTCCACCGTGCAGGTGCAGCCGTCGTTCGACCTGCCGGCCCCGGCGGTCGAGGGCGCCAGCCTGCTGCTGGTCGAGGACGACCCGATGCAGGCGATGGCGCTGTCCTCGATCCTGGAGGGCGCCGGCTTCCGCGTGCTGGCGGCGAACGACTGGCGCTCGGCCGAGTGGGCGCTGAAGCGCGGTCAGCCGGACCTGATCGTCTCCGACTTCCGCCTGCCGGACGGCGCGTCCGGCCTGGACATCATCCGCACCGCGCGGACCCGCTACGACCGCTTCATCCCGGCGATCCTGGTGACCGGCGACACTCAGGCCGCCATCGCCGAGGAAGCGGCGCTGGAGGCCTGCGCCATCTTCCACAAGCCCTACACGCCGCAAGCCCTGGTCGAGGCGATCAACCGCCGGCTGGCCGAGGCGAGACGGGCCGGGGCGGAGGCGGTGGAGGCATAGTGCCCCCTGCGCCTCAGTTCGCCACCAGCTTGCGCGCCTTCGGACGGCCGTTGGTGCGTTCCCAGGCGTCGGCGGTGGTGATGAGGTTGCGGAACGCCTCGCCGTCGGTCAGCAGCGACGCCTTGAGCTTCGGGTCGAGCGGCTTCGGGTCGTTGTAGTCGTCCACCGGCATCTTGCCGCTGCGCACCTCGTCCAGCACCGCGTCGATGCTGGTGGCGGCGTGCATCGGCGTCTGCAGCAGCGTCAGCTTGTTCATCTTGCGATGGCCTTCCGGCTGGTGGCAGACCGTGCAGTCGGCGTTGCGGAAGCCGATCGCCATCTTGCGGTAGGCGGCGTCGAGCGCCGGCAGGTGCGGGTTGTCCGCGCTGTAGGCCTCGGAGAACAGCGTCACCACCGGCTGCGCCCCGCCCTGGTCGTCGCGCCACATCCACTCGCCGACGAAGGTCGGGCGGTCGATGTGGCCGTACGGGCCGCGGTTCTCGTCGGAGCCGGCGTCGGAGCGCGAGGCGTAGTACACCCGGCCGCTCCTGTCGAAGTAGAAGCGCAGCTCGTTCGCCGTCTCGTAGGCGTCCCACTTGTCGTTGGCGTTGGCGTCGCCGTCGGTGTGCCAGAACGGGTAGGGGTAGCGGCCCGGCGGCAGCGTGTTGCGGAAATAGGCCTGCACGGCGATGCCGCGCTCGCCGTCCGGCGCGGTGAACACCTTGGACTTCCCGGTGTACATGTACAGCGACATGTAGAGGTCCTGGTACAGGTCGCCGCGGAAGACCGAGGTCTTCTTGTCCTTCATGCGCTTGCCGGCCTGATCGCCGCCGAACTGGAAGATGTAGTCGCGCATGCTCGCCTCGGCCCCCAGCCCGATGGCCTTGCGACAGGCCTCGTGCGCCGCGGTGTCGCCCGGCGGCGCCATCGGGCAGGCCTTGGCCAGCGAGGCGGCGAGCGCCGCGGCGTAGGCCTCCAAATCCTTGATCTGCGCCGCGGCGGGACCGGCGGCGGAGGCAAGGGCGATCAGGGCGGCGGCGCACAGGCCGCGCAGCGGGCGAACGGAACGCATGGGCGGGGCTTCCTTAAGGGCGTGCGCGGGTCAGGCGGGGACGCTCGGGGTGGCGCGGTGCGGCATCATGGAGCGCAGCACGCCGTCCTTGCGGATCACCGCGTGGTAGCCGATGGCGGCGGCGGCGTGCGCGAAGATCAGCGCCAGCAGCCCGTAGGCGATCCATTGCTTCCAGGCGTAGACCATCCAGGCGAAGGCGCGGTCGTACAGCGCCAGCGCCGGGATGTCGGCGCCGAAGAACTTCAGCTCCATGCCCTTGGTGTCGACGAACAGCCAGCCGAGCAGCGGCGTGACGATCAGCAGCGCGTACAGCGCCAGGTGCGCGCCCGACGCGGCGAGGCGCAGGATCGCCGGATCGCCGGTGTCGTGCGCCGGCTTGCGCCCCAGGCTCAGCCGCCACGCCAGCCGCAGCGGCACCACGGCGAGCAGCAGCAGCCCCAGCGACTTATGCAGCGCGATCGAGCCCTTCACGATGCCCGGAAACAGCGCCAGCACGAAGATCGCCAGCACCAGCAGGAAGGTGATCCAGTGGAACGCGATGCTCACCGCGTCATAGGACTGGCCGGAGGCCGAGCCGCCGTTGCTCCGCATGGTACTCTCCCATCCCAGGACATGGCGCGGGTGGTTTTTGTCCTCGCGCCGATCAGGAAATCAGCGTAGCGGGGTAATCATTGCGGTGCAAGACGCCGCGCATCGGCCAAGTTGTATAGGACTCCCGTCACGAATACTTGCGTATTATTAACCGGAATTGATTCGGGGATTTTCCCGCCCATCACGACCCCGCACGGGCAAGCCCGCGCTCGACAGCCTCCCCCCGGATCGCCATATACTCGGTTCCCGTTCCGTACCCCGTAAGGCCCGGCCCGCCATGTCGCACCCCGTGCTCGAAGCCATTCCGCGCAAGCCACTCGCCCGCCTGGAGGCCGACCGGCCGCTGGAGGTGGTGTCGGAGTTCCAGCCTGCCGGCGACCAGCCCCGCGCCATCGAGGAACTGACCGCCGGCATCACCGGCGGCGACCGCGACCAGGTGCTGCTGGGCGTCACCGGCTCGGGCAAGACCTTCACCATGGCGCACGTCATCCAGAAGGTGCAGCGCCCCACGCTGGTGCTGGCGCCCAACAAGACGCTGGCCGCGCAGCTCTACGGCGAGATGAAGTCGTTCTTCCCGAACAACGCGGTGGAGTACTTCGTCTCCTACTACGACTACTACCAGCCCGAGGCGTACGTTCCGCGCACCGACACCTACATCGAGAAGGAATCCTCGATCAACGAGCAGATCGACCGCATGCGCCACTCGGCGACGCGGGCGCTGCTGGAGCGCGACGACGTCATCATCGTCGCCTCGGTCAGCTGCATCTACGGCATCGGCTCGGTCGAGCTGTACGCCGAGATGACCGTCGACCTGAAGGTCGGCATGACCATCGCCCAGCCCGAGCTGGGCCGCAAGCTGACCGAGCTGCAGTACAAGCGCAACGACGCCGCCTTCGGCCGCGGCCTGTTCCGCGTGCGCGGCGACACGCTGGAGCTGTTCCCCGCCCACATGGAGGACCGCGCCTGGCGCATCTCGCTGTTCGGCGACGAGATCGAGGCGATCCACGAGATCGACCCGCTGACCGGCGAGAAGCTGGCCAGCCTGGAGGCGGTGCGCATCTATCCCAACAGCCACTACGTGACGCCCAAGCCGACGCTCCACCAGGCCATCGAGCAGATCAAGCGCGACCTCAAGCTGCGCCTGGAGGAGCTGACCTCCGACGGCAAGCTGCTGGAGGCGCAGCGGCTGGAGCAGCGCACCACCTTCGACATCGAGATGATGGCGGCCACCGGCTCCTGCGCCGGCATCGAGAACTACAGCCGCTACCTCACCGGCCGCGCCCCCGGCGAGCCGCCGCCCACCCTGTTCGAGTACCTGCCCAAGGACGCCCTGCTGATCGTCGACGAGAGCCACGTCATGGTGCCGCAGGTCGGCGGCATGTACCGCGGCGACTACATGCGCAAGTCCGTGCTGTCCGACTTCGGCTTCCGCCTGCCCAGCTGCAAGGACAACCGCCCGCTCAAGTTCGAGGAGTGGGAGGCCATGCGCCCGCAGACGGTCTTCGTCTCCGCCACCCCCGGCAACTGGGAGCTGGAGCGCACCGGCGGCGTCTTCACCGAGCAGGTCGTCCGCCCCACCGGCCTGATCGACCCCGAGGTCGTCATCCGCCCCACCGAGACCCAGGTGGACGACCTGATCCACGAGTGCAAGCTGGTCACCGCCCAGGGCTTCCGCGTGCTGGTCACCACCCTGACCAAGAAGATGGCCGAGGCGCTGACCGAGTACATGCACGAGGCCGGCCTGCGCGTCCGCTACCTCCACTCCGACGTCGAGACGCTGGAGCGCATCGAGATCATCCGCGACCTCCGCCTCGGCGCCTTCGACGTGCTGATCGGCATCAACCTGCTGCGCGAGGGCCTGGACATCCCGGAATGCGCGCTGGTGGCGATCCTCGACGCCGACAAGGAGGGCTTCCTGCGCTCCAAGACCTCGCTGGTCCAGACCATCGGCCGCGCCGCCCGCAACGTCGAGGGCCGCGCGCTGCTCTACGCCGACAAGATCACCGACAGCATGCAGTACGCCATCGACGAGACCAACCGCCGCCGCGAGAAGCAGCGCGCCTACAACGAGGCGCACGGCATCACGCCGGAGTCCGTCAAGAAGGCCATCGGCGACATCCTGGAGAGCGTCTACGAACGCGGCGACCACCTCACGGTGGACACTGGCGCGGAGACGGTGGGCCACAACCTGAAGGCCGTGATCGCCGACCTGGAGAAGAAGATGCGCGCCGCCGCCGCCGACCTGGAGTTCGAGGAGGCCGGCCGCCTGCGCGACGAGATCCGCCGCCTGGAGGCCATGGACCTCGGCATCGAGAACCCCTCCATCGGCATCTCGACCGGCCGCTACGCCCGCGGCGTCCCCGCCAACGCGCCGGGCGCGCCCTACAGCAAGTCGGGCAAGGCGGCGATCAAGGCGAAGAAGGGCCGGCGGTAGGGCTCCGCCCTCCCGCACCCACCCGCCAAGGGCCGGTCGGCCCTTGGATCCCGACTGTCTGGAGCGCCGCCCCCAATCCCCTCTCCCCCCTGGGGAGAGGGTTAGGTTGAGGGGGAAACCCTCTCCCGCCCCGGGAGAGGGAGGGGCCCGCGCGAAGCGCGGGAGGGTGAGGGTCCCCCCAAGGGTCCTAAGCCCCAGCCAGCCGCCGCACATCCCCCATCAGCATGCCGAGCAGGTCCCGGTCCGCGCAGGCCTCCATCCGCCAGCGCACGCACTCGGCCTTCCCGAACAGCCCGCCCCAGCTCGCCGGCCGGGCCTCCAGCAACCGCTTGGTCGCCACGTCGCAGGTCCGGTCTGCCGCATCCGAGCGCTCCCACGCCCGCTCCACCGCCTCCGTGTCGCCTTCCACCCTGGCGAGCCGCGCCGCCGCCGCCGCCAGCGCATCCGACTCCCAAACCGAGCGCTCCCACGCGCGGAACAGCGCTCCCTCCGCCGGATCCGCCCCCGCGGCTCCCCCGGCGATCAGCACGCCTCCGCCGCCCGTCAGCAAAGAACGGCGAGACAAAGACATGGTTATGCTATTCTCGGGATCAGCCATGATCCAAGCTCCTGTTAAGCTGGGTTGTGGTCAGGCCGGGTGTGGGGAGCTTTCACCTTCCCCGCTCGGCCGCCTTGCCACTGTCGCGTGACGCAGCGTTGATATTTTGCCCGCTATGCGGTATTCCGGCAAGCTGAAACGTGGTGGGGCCAGGCATGCTGTCGGCCCGTTGCGGGGCGGCCGGAGCCGCTTTCGGCTTTAAATGGCATCATCGGGAAATGGCATCATCGGGAAATGGCATCAGCGGGATTTCTCTGTATTGCTGTTGCAGCTACCCGAGTTGGAGGATGAGGCATGCCTTTGATCATTTTTGAATCCGGTGAACTGAAGGCAGAAGTCAGGGCTGAGCTGATCCGGCAATTGACCGATGTCTCCGTAAAGGTCACCGGGATTCCGAAGGAGCTTTTCTTCGTATCGATCCACGAACTGCCGGATGAGCACATCGCCGTGGGTGGCGTCACCGTCAAGGAATTGAAGCGCAAACTGGCCGACCAGCGTGCGCAAAACGATGAGTTGGCTTCTGTGTCGGAAGGCTGATCCACGCGGCTTTGCGTGCGATGGCCGGGCGCACTCCCGCCGGCGCACGCTGACACCGACTATTGAGATTTTTGTCCCTTCATGATAGGAATAAAAACTAATTCCTATCATGAAGGCTCTCCGCCCATGCCCGGCTACGACCCCGTCGAAAAGTACCGCGACCAGCCGCCCCCGCCGCGCACGCGCAAGCCCGGCCACGGCGACTACGCCCGCAAGGAAAAGGACCACGAACCCCAGACCGTCCCGCTGGCCAACGACGGCGTCCGCATGGGCTATCTCGACGAGCCGCCGCGGGTGAGCGATCAGCTGGTGCCCGGCTCGCGCTTTTCGAACGAGGATTGGGAGCGCGCCGCCTACATGATCGCCTCGGGCTGCGCCATGATCCAGGTGGCGAAGGCCATGGGCGCCAGCCGCGCCACCATCTGGCGGGCCTACACCACCTCGAAGGACTTCCGCGTCCGCATCTGGTGGGAGCGCCAGCACCTCATCCGCGAGTCGAAGGCGCGCATCCGCTCGCTGCGCAACATGGTCGCCACCCAGCTCGAGCACGCGGTGCTCAGCGGCGACATGACCACCGTGCGCTGGCTGGCCGACCGGCTCGGCATGATGGGGCTCGACGCCGCCGACCCGCCGGACGACGATCCCGGCGCCTTCCGCGGCGAGTTCTGCCCGCCGCCCGAGGTCGTCCAGCGCGAGGCCGACAGCATGGAATCGGGCATGGAGGGCTATCGCGGCCTGACGGCCGACGAGGTCATGACTCCGCCGCTCACGGTGGACAACCTGCCGTGAAACCGACCGCCGTGCGGCGTTTCATAGCGTTTCATAGAGTATCATCGGTGGCCGCGCCCAGGCTGCGGGAGCGGCGGGGAGGGCGGCGGTCAGACGCTCGTCGACACGCCGTGGCCACGGACCCCGTAGGCGTTGCCGCGCCCGTTTCCGTAGCCCGAGCGCTCCTGCGCCCGCTGGTACACCTCCAGCACCGCGGACTGGTACGACGCGGCGGTCGCCGGGGCGTTGCCGGAGCCCTGGCCGTTGCCATTGCCGTGGTCGTCGTCGTTGCGGCGGGTGTTGAAATCGCTGCGGCCGATGCCGTGCCCGTTGTTGCCGGTCAGGAACTGCGCCAGCAGCTGGCCCAGGTGCAGGCCGTTGTTGCCGTGATTCCGGTCGTGGCCGTAGGCGTGGCCATGGCCGTGGCCGTGGCCACGCCCGTCGTCGTCATCGTCCGTCGGTGGGGGAGGCGGCGGCGTGGTGGTGCCGGTGCCGCCGGTGGAGCCCGTTCCGCCAGTGGAGCCGGTATCACCCGTCGAGCCGGTACCGCCGGTGGTCCCGTTGCCGGACGTGGACCCCGTACCGCCCGTCGTTCCCGAACCCGAGGTCGAGCCCGTGTCGGTGGTGGTGCCGGAACCGGAGGTCGAGCCGGTACCGCCCGTGGTGCCGGAGCCCGACGTGGTCCCGGAACCGGTCGTTGTCCCGCTGCCGGAGGTGGAACCGGTCCCGCTGCCCGTCGTCGAGCCCGTGGAGCCCGTGGTCGAGCCGCTGCCGGAGGTGGTCCCGCCGCCCGTGGTGTCGCCGGTCCCCGACGTGGTGCCGCTGCCGGTCGTGGACCCCGTGCCCGTCGTGGAGCCGGTGGTGCTGCCGGAATCGGTGCTGCTGCCGGAGCCCGAGGTGGTTCCGGAACCCGTCGTAGTCCCGCTGCCGGTCGTAGACCCCGTGCCCGTCGTGGAGCCGGTGGTGCCGCTGGAACCGGTGGCGCTGCCGGAATCCGTTGCAGTCCCGCTGCCGGAAGTGGAGCCGCTCCCGCTGGTGGTCCCGCTGCCCGTGGTGCTGCCGGTCCCCGACGTCGTGCCGCTGCCGGTCGTGGATCCCGTGCCCGTCGTGGAACTGGTGGAGCTGCCGGTGCTGGTGCCGCTGCCCGAAGTCGTCCCGCTGCCCGTCGTGGAGCCACTGCTCGCCGAGGAGCCGGTTCCCGTGCTCGCGTCGGTGTTCGTGTTGCCGCTCGCCTGCGCCTCGACGGCCGTCGATCCGCTGACCGGCGGGGTGGTGGTCGGCTGCGACGCCTGATAGAAGCGCAGCTTGTCCGCGGTGGTCAGCTGCGACCACATGTTGAGGCGGCCGGCCTCCGACACGTTCTTCCCGGACAGGTAGGCCGAGGCGGGGACGGCGAGGTTGACCGCGCCCGAGCTGCCGGTGCCGCCGGTCGTCCCCGTGCCGCTGGTGGAACTGGTGCCGGTGGTGCTCGTGGTGCCGCCGGTCGAGGTCGCCGCGACCGGGTTGCTGATCACCTGGCCCTTGATGATCGTCGGCGCCGCGGTGCCGCTGGAGGCGGCGTTCAGGTAGCGCTGCTTGTCCGCGTCCGTCAGCTGCGACCACAGGCTCACCCTGCTCGCTGCCGAGACGTTCAGCCCCGACAGGTAGGTCGTCGGAGGCGTTGCGGAAATGGTTGCCATCGCGTGCCTGATTCTCCCGTCGCCGATCCGCCTGCGCTTCGGTCGGCGTACAACGTTCACTTACATTTCAAATGCAATTCAAATCTGTCAAGCTTCCGTTGCGACTTGGGAAGGGATGAGCGCTGCGACCTCGGGAGAGTGGCGTCTCCTCCCGCATTGACGGCATTTCCATAAAATGCAATACATCTATGCAAAATGTCTCATGGCGCGTTGTGCGATTTCGGGGTAGGGTGGAATGATTCCCGAAGTCGGAAAAACTCCAGCTCGGACGTAGGGCCATGGTCTCCACACCTCCAGCCAGCTACCTGTCAAGCGGCGTCACCGACCTGAATCGCCAGTCGCTGTGGAACGCACTGACCGCTGAGCAGCAGGCGAAGTACACGAACGGCTCGTCCACCGGCACGTCGGGGACGTCCGGTTCCGGCAGTTCGACGTCCGGCACCTCCGGCACCTCCGGCACGACGACGAGCGGCGGCAAGGTCTTCGTCTCGCAGGGCACCAGCACGACTCAACTGTCGGGGGCCGCCTTCGACAACCGTACCGACGCGCGGTCCGCGGCGCCGGGCTCCGACGTCGTCACCGGTTTCTCCAAGCTGTGGACCAGTGACGCCGCCTTGCAGGCGCAGCTCACCGCCTTCACCGACCCGGACACCGGGGCGACCAGCGCCGTCAACGGTGGCGCCATCTTCGTCAAGGTCCGGCAGGGCACCTCGGCGGCGGGCGAGCGGCCGTACGACGGCAGCGCCGGCGAGTTGCTGGTCAACGACGGCCGGCTGCAGCACGGGCAGAACCCCTACGGCTTCTTCAGCGACGACCCGGCGCTGGCCGAAACCCCGTTCGTCAAGATGGACATCGACGCCAGCGGCTTCGTCACCAAGACGCCCTGGAGCGCCGACACCGGCAAGAGCTACGGCGAGTGGCTGAAGAACGCCAGGTACGCCTACGACCAGTACGAGACGCAGGTCAACCAGCAGCAGACCGCCGTGCTGAAGGACTTCGGCGGCACCGCGTCCGTCGGCCTGCTCGGCTTCGACGTGAACAACAACGGCTACATCGACAGCGAGAAGGAGCTGTTCGGCTTCGACGGCGGCCTCAACCTCGACAACATGCCGCCCGGCGCCACCGAGGTGACGCCGATGACCATCATCGAGAACGGCAGCAAGACCGCCACTACCACCTTCAGCTTCCTGACCAACGGCCACCTGACCGGCGATCCGCTCGACGCCAGCCAGTCGGAGGAATCCCGCGCCGCGAACAAGGAATACTACCGCCGCTTCATGATCCTGACCGCCGATGGCAAGTCGAACAGCGTCCTGCAGTCGTCGATCGGCTACAACGCGACGACCGGCCAGTATGTGACGGCGCAGACGCAGTTCAGCTTCACCGACACCGGCGCCACCCTCACCGCCGTCGCCCAGAACGGCTTCAAGGTGACGGCCTAGCCGGCGCCGCCTCCGGCGTTGAGGTTCCGCCACGCCGCGACACGGTGCCGCAGGTCGCGGCGCCGTTCCTGCTCGCCGTGCGGCGCGACGTCCCAGACCCAGCCGAGGTCCGGCGGCGGCAGTGCGGCTCCCCACAGCGAATCCGCCCGCGCCACCACGTGGCCGTTCTCGACCCATTCCGTCTCCACGTCGGTGAACAGCGCCGCCACCGGCGCGCTGGTCCGCAGCCACGCCACATGCCCCTCCACCAGCGCCCGCGCGAACGCCGTCCGCTCCGCCTCCGCCACACCGCGCCTTTCCAGCGCCTCCATCGGCAGCAGTGGCAGCTGCGAGAGCAGGTTGCACGACACCGCCGCGTCGAACCACCCGAGGTCCGGCGGCGTCCCGACCGCCGGCTCGCCGGCCAACACACCGGCCAGCGCTCCGCTGAGGTCCGCCTCGACGAGCGTGACGTTGCCGAATCGCCGGGCCTGCTGCCGCGCCGCGCGGGGGTGGACAAGGTCGGCCAGCACCACCTCGCCGAAGCGTTCGGCCAACTCGGCCAGTGGGACTTCGATCAGCCGGCCCGACCCGGCGACCAGCAGCCGTCCGCCGTTGCCGACGGCCTCCAGCGTGAAGCGCCGCGCCTCGGCCACGTGCGGCGCCCAGGCGTGGCGCTGGCGGCGGTGCCGAGCGCCGAGCGCCACCGCCTGCGTCACGTAGCCCAGCCGGCGCGCCAGCGGCGAGGCGGGGGTGGTCAGGTATTCCCACACCTCGCGCAGCATGCCGAACCATCCGACTTGACCTGGGGACGGGGCAGGGTACCTATGGCCCCATGGGTGAGATCAAGCGGAAAGCGGCCCTGGTGACTGGGGCCGGCAAGCGAATCGGACGGGCCATCGCGCTCGACTTGGCGGCGCAGGGCTGGGCGGTGGGCGTCCACCACAACTGCTCGCACGCGGACGCCGAATCCGTGGTGGCGGAGATCCGGGCGACGGGCGGCCGTGCCGTCGCCGTCGCCGCCGACTTGACGGTGGAGGCGGAAGTCCAGACGTTGCTGCCGGCGGTGACCGAGGCGCTGGGCCCGCTGACGGTGCTGGTCAACAACGCTTCGCCCTTCGTCCGCGACGAGGTCGACAGCGTTACCCGCGAGTCGTGGGATCTGCATATGGAGGCCAACCTGCGCGCGCCCTTCGTGCTGACGCAGGCCTTCGCCGCGCAGTTGCCGGAGGGCGACTATGGGCTGGTCGTCAATCTGCTGGATCAGCGGGTGTGGAATCTCACCCCGCACTTCGTCTCCTACACGCTGTCGAAGGCCGGGCTGTGGACATTGACGCAGACCATGGCGCTGGCGCTGGCCCCGCGCATCCGCGTCAACGGAATCGGCCCCGGTCCGACCCTGCGCAGCGAGCGCCAGTCCGAGGCGCAGTTCGCCGCCCAGCAGGCTGCCACGCCGCTGAAGCGCGGCTCTGCTCCGGAGGAGATCTGCGCCGCCCTCCGCTTCCTGATCGCGGCCCCGGCGATGACCGGCCAGATGATCGCGTTGGACGGTGGCGAGCACTTGGGCTGGGCGCAGGCGTCGCGCGGCTTCGTGCCGTCGGAATAGCGGCCGTTCTACGGCCTCCGGCAGGGATTCTTTACCGTACGGTGACGGCGCGGGAATTCAGGAGCGCAGCCTTTTACACAGGCGTCCCCCGTCCTGCAAGGGGCCATGTGGTCCCCGTGACAATTTTATGAGGGGGCCTCCCCATCGCGTCTTGACAACCGGCAAACTCAGCAAAATCAACATCTTGCCAAATTTGCCTAAAAAATATGCATCTCTTGGCCGACCCTTGCGGCGCCTTGCTGCGGGGTGAGTCCCGAAGGGGTTATCGACACACTTATCCACAGGAACGGTGGATAGTCCCTGGCCATCGGTGAGTCGGGGGTATTAACGCTTATGGTGAGGGGACGGTTGACCACAACCCCATGGTCGCCGACATTCCGGGGCATGTCAGCCCCCGTCGCCGATCCGCCCGAGCCTCCCGTCGAATCCAAACCGCGCCGCCGCCGCGTGTCCGATCTGGCGCGCGGGGTGGAGGTCATCCAAGGCTACCTGAAGACGCTGCCCGCCACGCCCGGCGTCTACCGCATGTGCGCCGCCGACGGCGCCGTGCTGTACGTCGGCAAGGCGAAGAACCTGAAGCGGCGCGTCTTCAACTACACGCAGGTCAACCGCCTGCCGATCCGCCTCCAGCGCATGGTGGCGGAGACCGAGACCATGGAGTTCGTCAACACCCACACCGAGGTGGAGGCGCTGCTCCTCGAATCGAACCTGATCAAGCGGCTGATGCCGCGCTACAACGTGCTGCTGCGCGACGACAAGTCGTTCCCCTACATCATGATCACCAAGGGGCACGACTACCCGCAGCTTCTGAAGCACCGCGGCAGCCGGGGCGCGGACGCCTCCTATTTCGGGCCGTTCGCCTCGGGTTCGGCGGTGACGCGGACGATCACGGCCCTGCAGCGCGCCTTCATGCTGCGCAACTGCGCGGACACCATCTTCAACAGCCGCACCCGGCCCTGCCTGCAACACCAGATCAAGCGCTGTACCGCGCCGTGCGTCGGCCGCGTGACGCCGCAGGAGTACCAGGCGCAGGTTGAGCAGGCGCGCGCCTTCCTGTCCGGCCGCAGCCGCGACATCCAGGGCGAGTTGGCGCAGCAGATGATGCAGGCGTCGGAGGACCTGAACTTCGAGACCGCGGCGCAGATCCGCGACCGCATCAAGGCGCTGACCGCCATCCAGGCGCACCAGGACATCAACATCGAGGGCGTGGTCGAGGACGCCGACGTCATCGCCGCCTACGCCGAGGGCGGCTCCACCTGCATTCAGGTGTTCTTCTTCCGCGGCGGGCGGAACTACGGCAACCGCGCCTACTTCCCCAGCCACGACAAAGCGCAGGAGGTGGAGGAGGTGTTGGCCGCCTTCGTCGCGCAGTTCTACGACAACAAGGCCGCCCCGCCGCTGATCCTGGTCAGCCACGAGCTGCCCGAGTCCGACCTGCTGGTCGAGGCGCTGTCCCTGCGCGCTGAGCACCGGGTGGAACTGGCCAACCCGAAGCGCGGCGACAAACGCCGCATCCTCGACCACGCGCTGACCAACGCCCGCGAGGCGCACGGACGACGGTTGGCCGAACACTCCTCGCAGATGCGCCTGCTGGAGGGGGTGGCCGAGGTGTTCGGGCTGGACGGCCCGCCGAACCGCGTCGAGGTCTACGACAACAGCCACGTGCAGGGCGCCTTCGCCATCGGCGCGATGATCGTCGCCGGGCCGGACGGCTTCACGAAGAACGCCTACCGCAAGTTCAACATCCAGACCGAGGGCGCGGCGGGAGATGACTTCGCCATGATGCGCGAGGTGTTCCAGCGCCGCTTCGCCCGTGCGCTCAAGGAGGATCCGGAGCGCGTCCGCGGCGCTTGGCCGGACCTCGTGCTGATCGACGGCGGCCTGGGGCAGCTGAACGCGGTGCGCGGGGTGCTGGCCGAGCTGGGGATCGACGACGTACCGCTGGTCGGCATCGCCAAGGGGCCGGACCGCGACGCCGGGCGCGAGCGGTTCTTCCTGCCTGACCGCGCGCCGTTCCAGCTGGAGCCGCGCGACCCGGTATTGTACTTCCTGCAGCGGCTGCGCGACGAGGCGCACCGCTTCGCCATCGGCACCCACCGGGCGCAGCGGGCCAAGGCCATCACCAAGTCGCCGATCGACGAGATCCCCGGCATCGGCCCGGCGCGCAAGCGCGCCCTGCTGCACCATTTCGGCAGCGGCAAGGCGGTGTCGCGGGCCGGTCTGGCTGATCTGGAGGCGGTCGAGGGGATCAATCGGGCCGTTGCGAAAAAGATCTACGATCATTTCCATCCGGATGGTTAGAATGCCCAGCGCTTGAGCACCCACCGCCCTCCTGCCGCCGGGACCCATGCTGACCAGTCTGCCGAACCTGTTGACGCTGTCGCGCATCGCGGTGATTCCGCCGGTGGTCGGGCTGTTCTACGTGCCGGAGGCCTGGGCGGCCTGGACCATCTGCGGCCTGTTCGCGGCGGCCTGCATCACCGACTATTTCGACGGCTATCTCGCCCGTGTGTGGGAACAGGAGTCGGTGATCGGCAAGTTCCTCGACCCCATCGCCGACAAGCTGCTGGTGGCTGCGGTGCTGATCATGCTGGTCGGATTCGGGCGCCTGACGGGCGTCTCGGTGCTGGCGGCGGTGGTGATCCTGCTGCGCGAGGTGCTGGTGTCGGGCCTGCGCGAGTATCTGGCGGGGCTCAACGTCGGCGTGCCGGTGACGCGGCTGGCCAAGTGGAAGACCACCATCCAGATGCTAGCCATCGGCTTCCTGATCGTCGGCGACTACGGCCCGCCCGAGATTCCCTCGGTGCTGATCGGCACGCTGGGACTGTGGGTGGCGGCGCTGTTGACCTTCGTGACCGGATGGGACTACACCCGCGTCGGCCTCCGGCACATGATGGCAGCACCACCGCGGCGGCCCCCCCACGCCACCAAGACGACGGCCCGTTCCGCATGAAGATCTTCGGTTTGACGGGGTGGAGCGGCAGCGGCAAGACGACGCTGATCGTGAAGCTCCTGCCGGCGCTGATCGCGCGCGGCCTGCGCGTATCGACGCTGAAGCACGCCCACAAGGGCTTCGACATCGATCATCCCGGCAAGGACAGCCACAACCACCGTCTGGCCGGCGCCACCGAGGTGGTGGTCAGCTCCCCGACGCGCTGGGCGGTGATGCACGAGATGCGCGGCGAGCCGGAGCCGACGCTGGAGGAACTGATCGCCAAGGTCACGCCGGTGGACCTTCTGCTGGTCGAGGGCTTCAAGCGCGACCGCCACCCGAAGCTGGAGGTGTGGCGGCGGGAGGTCGGCAAGCCGCTGATCGCGGTGGACGACCCGACCATCGTCGCGGTGGCCAGCGACGGCCCGGTGCCGGAGGTGGACGTGCCGGTCTTCGACCTGGACGACGCCGAGGGCATCGCCGCGCTGGTGGTGGAGCGCGCGGTTCCCCTGCGCTAGCGGCTGGCGACCAGGACGCCGCGGTCGTCCTTGCGGCAGAGGTCGACCAGGGAGGCGTAGTTGTCGCGAGTCCCCAGCGCGGCGCCGGGGACGATCAGCCGGGCGCAGGATTGCGGGGAGTGGACCTTCCACGGCGGCAGCAGCGCCAGCACACCCGTTCCCATCCGCCCGCCGTCCGGATTGCCGACCCGGTACAGCGCCTCGTGCAGCCCGTCCTGCATCGCGCAGGCGCCGAGCAGCAGGGTGGCGAGCACGGCCGCGCCTCTCATGGCGAGCCCCCGCCGCGCAGGCGGCGCAGCTCGTGGTGCAGGCGGTCGCGGTCGAGCACCAGCCGCTCAAGACGCAGCAAGTCATGGAGGGCGTTGCGGCCGCGCAAAATTCGAATCTGCCGGTCGACGTCTTCGATCTGCGAGACAAGGCGTCCTTCGGCCATGACGTCCTCCTGTAAGCAGCGGGCGAGTCCATCATGAGGATGGCAATTGTTCGGACGCAAGACGGCTCAAAAGCTTGCCTTTTACCAAAATCTGGCCGAACGGCGTAGGGACGCCCACAAGCCCTTGGGATTGCTGGGGCGCCTCCACCCTTGGGAGGGGCCGCCAGGAAAAGGGAGGAGGGCGGCGACCGGCGGTCCGGACGCGCGCGTTGCTCGCGGCGCGGGGGCGTATTAGGTTTACCGTCAAGGCAGCGGCGGGCGCGGTGAGCAACAGGGCGGTGATGGTATCCAGCAGCATCAGCGGGCAGGAGGGCGCGTTCCGCTCGGAACGGCAGCTCGCCGCGGTGGCCGCCGCGCTGGCCGGCGCCCCGAGCCCCAAACACGATCCCGACGCCGACCCGGCCCTCGTCGCGCACGCCCGCGCCGCGATCCTGCGCGGCGAGGACCCCCTGGGCGAGGCGCTGATGACCCTTCGCAGCGCCGAGCAGCGCCGGCCGGACGGCGCCACCTACACGCCGTGGGAGATCGTCCACGCCATGACCGCCTGGGGTGCCGAGCACGGCGCGCCGGAGCGTGTGGTGGACATCGGCGCCGGCTCCGGCCGCTACCTGCTTGCCGCGGCGGACGCCTTCCCGGACGCGCGCCTGATCGGCGTCGAGCGCGACCCGCTGGCCGCCCGGCTGCTGCGCGCCAACCTCGCGGTGCGCGGGCTGGGCGGGCGGGCGACGGTGATCGTCGACGACTACCGCCGCG
>NZ_LGQZ01000123.1 GCF_003116015.1 Azospirillum sp. TSO22-1 | reverse complement strand
ACAGCACGGTCAGGTTG
This sequence comes from Azospirillum sp. TSO22-1, assembly GCF_003116015.1. Lineage (GTDB taxonomy): Bacteria > Pseudomonadota > Alphaproteobacteria > Azospirillales > Azospirillaceae > Azospirillum. Next base: position 26,269 of record NZ_LGQZ01000123.1, on the reverse strand, counting down.
GGCTCCGGAGCCGGGCCGAGGTTGGCCAGCGTGTGCAGCATGCGGAAGCTGGTCTTGGTGACCAGCGTGCGGCCGTCGAGCGCCATGCCGCCGACGCACTCGGTCACCCAGGTCGGGTCGCCGGAGAACAGCTCGTTGTAGTCCGGCGTGCGCAGGAAGCGCACCAGACGCAGCTTGATGACGAACTGGTCGATCAGCTCTTGCGCCTGCTCCTCGGAGAGCAGGCCGGCCTTGAGGTCGCGCTCGATGAAGACGTCGAGGAAGCTGGAGACGCGGCCCAGCGACATGGCGGCGCCGTTCTGCTCCTTCACCGCGGCAAGGTAGGCCAGATAGGTCCACTGCACCGCCTCGGCGGCGGTGGCGGCGGGGCCGGAGACATCGAAGCCATAACTGGCGGCCATCGTTTTCAGCTCGCCGAGCGCCCTGATCTGCTCGTTGATTTCCTCGCGCAGGCGCAGCGTCTCCTCGGTGATCTGGTCGAGCTCCAGGGACTTGAGCTGCGCCTTCTTGTCGGCGACCAGGGCGTCGGCGCCGTAGAGGGCGAGGCGGCGGTAGTCGCCGATGATGCGGCCGCGGCCGTAGGCATCGGGCAGGCCGGTGATGACGCCGGACTTGCGGCAGCGCAGCATCTCCTCGGTGTAGGCGTCGAAGACGCCGTCGTTGTGGGTCTTGCGCAGCGCCGGGAAGACCTCGTCCAGCGTCGGGCTGGGCGTGTAGCCGTAGGCCTCCAGCGCCGCCTTGACCATGCGCGCCCCGCCGAACGGCATCACCGCGCGCTTCAACGGCTTGTCGGTCTGCAGGCCGACCACGACTTCCAGGTTCCTGTCGATGTAGCCGGGCGCGTGCGAGACGATGGAGGACACCACCTCGGTGTCGGCGTCCAGCACACCCTTATCGCGCTCCTCACGCAGCAGGGCGCGGGTCTTGTCCCACAGGCGCTTGGTGCGCTCGGTCGCCGGGGCGAGGAAGCGGGAGTCGCCCTCGTAGGGGCGGACGTTGCGGACGATGAAGTCGCGGACGTTCACCTCGTGGCGCCAACCGCCGGGCGCGAAACCGCGCCAAGCCCCGTCGAGGGCATTCGGGGTGGTGTTTCCGGCGCGGTCGCCGATGTCGCGTGCGATGATGGTCATGGCTCTTCCCCAACGGGACCGCCTCTCGCGCATGCACGCGATGCCGCGGAACCCCCTGGTGCCGCGGCAACCGGACGGTCGGATCTCTGCGCGTCCCCCGAACGCGGCACCGGACCGGTGCCGCCGGGAACATGGCGGAGGAGAGGCGGCCCTGTCATCGGGTCCGGCAAACTCGCCACCGTCGTCGCAGATGTTGTTCCGATGGCTTTGCCATTCAAGAAAGAAGTGTACCGTTCGCGCGATAAAAAGTGGTGATGCGAGTATTAGAGTTGCCTTGATCATTACTGGGGCAACGAAGGCGCGGATGTGCGCTTGTCCGGCCGCATGCAGTGCGCTAGGAAGGGGAAGACCGTAATTCGAAAGGGGATGCCCCGGGTATGGCGACCGTTCTCATCGTTGACGACAGTCGGCTGGCGCGCGACATGGTGAGCAGCGTGGTCACCTCGCTGCACCCCGACTGGACGGTGCTGGTGGCCTCCAGCGGCGCCGACGCGTTGGCGATGGTGGAGGGCCGGACGCCGCACGCGGCGATCCTCGACTACAACATGCCGGGCATGGACGGGCTGGAGCTGGCCGGCCACCTGCGCGAGCGGTTCCCCGCGCTGCCCATGGGCTTCCTCACCGCCAACGTGCAGGACTCGCTGAAGAAGAAGGCGGAGGCGCTGGGCTGCGGCTTCATTCCCAAGCCGATCACCACCGACAAGATCCGCGCCTTCCTCGCCGGGGCCGGGCTGTGAGCGCGGCGCTTCCCCCCGCGCTGGACGAGGCGGACGCCGACGCCATCATCGAGCTGTTCAACATCGGCATGGGCCAGCCCGCCGCCGCGCTGTCGGAGATGATCGGCGAGGAGGTGCTGCTGTCGGTGCCGGCGCTCACCGTCTCCACCCGCCAGCGCATCGCCGCGGAGGTCGGGCTGCAGTCCGTCTGCGCCGTGCGCGAGACCTTCACCGGCCCCTTTGCCGGCGAGGCGATGCTGATCTTCCCCGAGGCCGGCGGGCTGGCGCTGGTGCGCCGCCTGATCCCCGGCGAGGGCGACACCGCCGGCGCCGACGAGCAGGACGCCCTGGCGGAGATCGGCAACATCATCCTGAACGGCTGCCTGGCCAGCTTCTCCAACCTGATCGACGGCGAGGTGTCGGGCAGCGTGCCGGACTACCGTGCCGGCCCGCCGGGCCAGTTGATCGGCGGCGCGGCCGAGCCGGTGCTGTTCGTGCGCATCGACGTGGCGCTGGCCGCGGGCGACGCCAGCGGCTACGTGCTGTTCCTGCTCGACCTCGCCTCGCTCGATTCTTTCCGCGAGGCGGTGCGGCGGGCGCTGGAGGGGCTGGGCGGGTAACCCGCCCTCACTCGCTCCGCCACGCCACCCGCCGGGCCGGCGTCGGGCCGGGCTGCGGCGGGGCGTCGCTGCGGCGGGTCACCAGCAGCGCCGTCAGATCGTCGTCGATCGGGCCGGCGGCGGCGAGGCGGGGGAGCAGTGAGTCGAGGAAGCGGCGGCCGTCCGGCTCGTGCAGGTCGCCGCGGATCAGGTCGGCGAGGCCGGCCTCGTCCAGCACGTCGTCTCCGGCCGGGCCGACCGGGATCTCGATGGCGGCGTCCGAATAGAGGAACAGCCGGCCGCCCGGCGGCAGCGCGACCGAGCGGGTCTCGTAGGTCACCGATGGCAGCAGGCCGAGCGGCAGGCCGGAACTGTCGCACAGCGTCGGCTCCGCTTCGCCGGGGCCCCACACCATGGGCCGGGTCGAGCCGGCCGAGGCGTAGAGGAAGCGGTCGGTCTCCGGATCCACCACGCCGGCCAGCATGGTGGCGAACTGGCCGTTGGGCAGCAGGGCGCACAGGCGCCGGTTGACCGCCGCCAGGAACTCCGACGGGTCGAAGGCGTCGAAGTCCATGCGCTGGACGATGGCGTGCAGGCGGAAGGTGTTCAGCGCCGCCGCCACCCCATGGCCGGAGAAGTCCACCAGATAGACCACCAGCCGGCCGCGGCCGTCGCGGCGGAAGTCCCAGAAGTCGCCGCCCAGCTCGGACGAGGGGGCGAAGTGCGCGTCGATGGCCACGCCGGTCGCCGATTCGCTCTCGACCAGCCGGTCGGCGGAGGGCATCAGCCGCTCCTGCATCTTGCGGGCGAGGTCCAGCTCCGCCTCGGTGCGGCGGCGGTACATGCGCAGGTCGCTGAGCAGCGCCCGGTTCTGCAGGTGGATGCGCACCCGCGACAGCAGCTCGATGGCGTTGATCGGCTTGGTGACGTAGTCGGTGGCACCGGCGGCGAAGGCGCGGGCGCGATCCTCGGCGCGGCTCAGGCTCGACTGCACCAGCACCGGCAGGTCGGCCCAGCGCGGGTCGGCGCGCAGCCGCCGGCACATCTCGAACCCGTCCAGGTTCGGCATCATCAGGTCGAGCAGGATGAGGTCCGGCCGGAAGCTCTCCATGCGCGCCAGCGCGTCGTTGCCGTCTTCCGCCATCTCCACCTGGGAGATGCCGCCGCGCTCCAGCAGCGCCAGCAGCAGATGGCGGTTGACCCGGTTGTCGTCGACGATCATGACGCGGGCACCGGCAAGCAGCCCCAAGTCCTGCTGCTGCAAGGCCCGCTGCACGTCGCTCATGACGCTCCTCCGGTCCGGTCAAGCCAGACCAGCGTGTGGTCGTCGCTCGGCGCCTCGCCCAGCGCCCGCTCCAGCGCCTCGGTCACGGCCGCGAAGCGGTCGCCGGCGGCGGAGTCCAGCGCCTGGCGCACCAGCGGCTCCAGGCTTTCGTGGGCGGAAGCGTTCAGGGCGTCGAGCACGGCGTTGGAGTAGAGCATCAGCGTTGCCCCTGCGGCGAAGGGCAACTCGCGCGCCTCGTAGCGCGTGTCGGCGGCGACGCCCACCGGCAGCCCGGCGGCGTCGCCGAGCACCGGGGCGCCGCCGGGCAGCAGCAGCAGCGGCGCGGTGCCGGCGGCCCCGGCGTAGCGGAAGCGGCCGGCGGCGGCGTCCACCACGCCGTACAGCACGGCGGCGTGCTCGCCCAGCTCCAGCAGGCGGACGGCGCGGTCGTTCAGCTCGGTCAGGAAGGCGGCGGGATCCTCGGCGAGGTCGGACAGCTCGTGGATCAGCGTGTGCATGCGGAACGCGTTCAGCGCCGCCGACACGCCGCGCCCGGCCATGTCCAGCAGGAATACCCCGAAACGGCCTTCGGCGAGCCGCAGCACGCCCCACAGGTCGCCGCCCATGTCGGAGGACAGCACGGTGTGCGAGCGCACGGCGACGCCGGACGAGCACTCCAGCCCGTCGCGCAACGCCGCCGAGGGCAGCAGATGCTCGTACATCGAGTGCGCCATCGCCAGCTCGCCCTCGACGCGGGCGCGGTAGGTCTGCAGGCTGCGGATCAGCACCCGGTTCTCCAGGTGGATGCGCACGCGCGCCAGCAGCTCGGCGCGGTCCAGCGGCTTGGAGATCAGGTCGGTGGTGCCGGCCGCGAAGGCGCGGTTGCGGTCGTCGCTGGACGACAGCGCGGTCTGCACCAGCACCGGCAGGTCGGCGTAGGCGTGGTCGGCGCGCAGCCGGCGGCACACCTCGAACCCGTCCATGCCCGGCATCATGATGTCGAGGATCAGCAGGTCCGGCGTGCGCTGGGCGATCTTCTCCAGCGCCTCGAATCCGTCCTTGGCGTAGCCGATGTCGGTGAAGCCCGCCTCTTCCAGGATGGCGCCGATCAGGGTGCGGTTGAAGTCGGTGTCGTCCACCACCAGGACGTGGCAGTCGCGGATGGGCAGGCGCAGCGCGCCGTCGGCAGGGCCCGCCGTCACAGCGCGAACCGGATGCGGATGCGGCGGCCGTTGTCCAGCAGTTCCACCTGCCGGGCGATGGCGGTGATGAGGTCGAGGCCGCGGCCCGAGGCGTCGGTGGCGGCGTCGGCGCGGTTCTGCGGCACGAAGCCGGAGCCCTCGTCGGCCACCTCGACCAGCAGCTCGCCCTGCGGCGCCAGCCAGCAGCTCACCTCGACGCGGCGGGCGGCGAAGGCGGGGTCGGCCATGCGGGCGGCCAGTGCGGACGAGAAGCGGTCGAGCGCGTCGACGCTCAGGCCCTTCATGCCCTCGACCTGCAGGTTGCCGTGCACCACGGCGTTGGAGATGGCCTCGTGCAGCACCAGCTCGATGTCGTCGCGCTGGGACTCGGTGAGCGGGCGGTGGCTGTCGATGGCGTGCACGATGCGCCCGGCGAGGTGCAGCTGGTTCGCCGTGGCCGTGGTCAGGCAGGCGTAGAGGTCGGCCTGCGCGGCCCGCGCCACCTGCGCGGCAACGGCGGCGTCATCGAGCGGCCCGGCCTCGATCCATGCGGCGAAAGGCCGCGCCCAGTGGGCGGAATCGGCGGCGGCCTCTGCGTCGCCCAGCAGCGCCACGACGCGCCCATCCCCGGCCGCCAGCCCCTCTTCGGGCAGGCCGAGCATCGTGGCGATGCGCCGGACGCGGTCGGGCGGAACGTCCAGGCCGTGCAGGCTGCCGGTGAAAGGGGAGGCCAAGGCCAACGGGATCAATCCTCGATGGCGACGATCTTGTTGAGCTGCGCCACGGTCAGCACCCGCTTGACCTGGCCGGTGGCGGCGCGCAGGACCAGCTGCTTATCGACGTTCGCCATCTCCTCGCGGGCGATGAGCAGCATGCCGATGCCGGCCGAATCGACGAACTCCAGCGCGCTGAGGTCGAGGACCTGCCGCTTCGCCTTGTTCTGGAGCATCTCGCGGATCAGCGCGCGCAGCTTGGCGTGATCGTTGAACGTGAGTCGGCCCTTGAGCTGGACCACCGCCTCCTGCTCCTTGACGTCGATACCGTAATCCATCGCTCCTTGGTCCCCACTGGATTTTTTTGCGCGGCCCGCCCGGATGGGGGCCTCTTGCTCAGAACAGTTCGATGTCGCCGCCCGAACTGTCGTCTTGCCCCGCATCCACGTCAAGCGCGCCGTGCAGGTCCAGCGCCGATCCCTCCATCAGCAGCTTGCGCACGAAGCGCTGGCGCATGTCGCTGAGCCGGAAGCGGTCGAGCAGGTGATCCAGCCACGCCTGCGGCACCGGGATGTCCGACCCGGCCGGCAGGCTGCCGCGGGTGCGGTCCTCCAACTCCTCCAGGCCGGCGGACATCACGGTCAGGCTGTCGCCGACCGCTTCAAGGCGTTGCTTGGTCAGATCCTGGAACTGCATGCCGGTGACCATGCGGCCGATGGTGCCGGACATCTCGTTGGATGCGCCGGCCGCGGTCTCCAGCACGGACTGGAAGTGGGCGGTCTGCTCGACCAGGCTCTCCATGGTCTTGTCGACGCGCTCCTTGGCGAGCATCTGCGGCGACATGTCGGTGTTGGCGATCTCGCGCAGGATGTCGTGGCCGTTCCGAACCCCGGTGACCACCGCGCCGACCTTGGTGCGCATGCGATCCGCCAGTTCGGAGGTGGTGCGCGACAGGTGCCGCACCTCCTGCGCCACCACGGCGAAGGTGCGCCCGGCCTCGCCGGCGCGGCTCGCCTCGATGGTGGCGTTCAGCGCCAGGAAGTTGGTCTGCCGGTTGATGGCGTCGATGTCGCCGATGGACTTCTCCAGCTCGCCCACGTCCTTCTGCACGTCGTCCAGCAGGTAGACCATGCTCATGGCGCGCATGGAGAGCTGGACGATGTTGGCGATCATCTCGGCGATCATGTCCTGCATGCCGTTGACCAGCTGGTCCAGCGGCAGGCGTTCGCCGTCGATGTCCACCGAGCCGGCCATGGCGACGATCTGCTCGACGCGCGAGGACTGCTCCAGCGCCTTCTCGGCCAAGTCGCGGAAGCGGTGCGAGAGGTCGAGGGTGGACTCCTCCACATGGTCCGAGGTGCGCGTCAACTCGCCCTGGATGGCCTCGAGCGTGCGGCGCTGCATGTCGGCGAAGCCCAGCCACGTCGCCAGCAGGCTGACGTCCACCTCGACGCGCTGGGCGCTGGCGGGCGCACTGGCGGGTGCGGCGGCTGGCTCGGGCGCCGCCGTCAGCGTCGGTTGGTCGCGCCAGTCGAAAGCCATGTCCTGCTCCTCACATCGTCCGCGGGCGTTCGCCGATGGCGTCGAACGCCCGCAGCATCTCGGCCGGGATCTGCGCCAGCGGCAGCTCCACCGCCACCGCGCCGGCCTCGCGGGCCGCGCGCGGCATCCCATACACCACGCAACTGGCCTCCGTCTCACCAATGGTATAGGCCCCTGCCTCGCGCATGGCGAGCATTCCCGAGGCCCCGTCGCGCCCCATCCCGCTTAAGATCACACCCACGGCGTTCGGGCCGGCCGCCGCGGCCACCGACTGGAACAGCACGTCCACCGACGGGCGGTGACCGCTGACCGGCGGCGTGTCCTCGATGCGGCAGTGGAAGCCCTGGTGGTCCTTGGCGACGGCGAGGTGGCGGTCGCCGGGGGCGATGTAGACCACCCCCTGGATCAGCCGCGCCCCGTGCGTGGCCAGCCGCACGCCGGGCGGCGTCAGCTTGTCGAGCCGCGCGGCGAAGCTCGGCACGTAGCTCGGTCCCATGTGCTGGGCGATGACGATGGGCGGACAGTCCGGCGGCATGACGGTGAGCACGTCGCGGATCCGCTCCACCCCGCCGGTCGAGGCGCCGATGGCGATGAGGCGGGTGCCGGATCCGGCGCGCCTCGGCGTCGGCAGCGTCTTCGCGGTCGGGGTGGGGCGGCGCATCGTCAGGCGCGCGGTGGAGGCCACGCGGATCTTGGCGATCAGTTCCCCCGCCATCTCCTCGATCCCGTGCCCCTCCGAGCCGGCCGGCTTGGCCACGCAGTCCACCGCGCCCAGCTCCAGCGCCTTGACCGCGGCCTCCGAGCCCTCCTGCGTCAGGCTCGACACCATGACCACCGGCGTCGGGCGCAGCGTCATGATCTTTTCCAGGAAGGACAGGCCGTCCATGCGCGGCATCTCGACGTCCAGGGTGATGACGTCGGGGTTGGTCGTCTTGATCAGCTCGCGCGCCTCGTAGGGATCGCGGGCGGCGCCCGCCACCTCGATGCCGGGCTCGGCCTCCAGGATGGCGGTGAGCATCTCGCGCATCAGGCTGCTGTCGTCGACGATCACGACGCGGATCGGCCTCGGCATGGCGACTCAATCCTCCGTGAACAGTTCCACGTCGCCCTCGATGGGCTGCTGCCGCAGGGACGACATGAAGTTCAATTCCTGGTTGATGGTGTCGGAGAGCGCCTCCGGACGCAAGAGCTTGCGCATGGCGCGGCCGTTGTGCGGGAAGTAGTGCACGCGCCGGGCCGACGTGCCGCCGAAGTCCTGCCCGACCAGCTTCAGCCCCTCGCGCCGCACGTAGTCCAGCGCGAAGGCGGCGTTCTTGCGGCCGATGTCGAAGCTGGAGTCGATCACCCGGGCGCCGCCGAACAGCTTGACCTCCAGGCGCGAGCGCCTGCCGCCCCGCGCCAGGATCTCGTTGATCAGCCGCTCCATGGCGACGCTGCCGTAGCGCGCGGCGGCGCCCGCATGGTCCAGTTCGGTGTCGGGCACGTCGGGCAGCAGGAAGTGGTTCATGCCACCGATCGCCGCCGCCGGATCGCACACGCAGGCGGCGACGCAGGAGCCCAGAGTCGTCACCATCATCACGTCCGCCTTGTCGCTGACCAGATGGTGGCCGAGGAAGACCTTCAGCGTGTGGGCGCGAAACTGTGGGTTGTAGTAGCTGCCGCCGTGGCGGCGTTCGGCCGAGCGGCGGCCGGCGTCTATGCTCATCGCCTCACAGCCTCCGGTAGATGGTCGGGCCGCTCTGGCGGAAGTTGCTCGACACGCCGTACAGGCTTTCCGAATGACCGAGGTAGAGGAAGCCCTGCGGCGTCAGCATGCGGGCGAAGCTCTCGATCACCTGGGTGCGCCCCACCCGGTCGAAATAGATCAGCACGTTGCGGCAGAAGATGGCGTCGAACGGCCCCTTCATCGGCCAGGGCTCCAGCAGGTTCAGCGGCTTGAAGGTGATCAGCCGCTTCAGCTCGTCTTCCATGACGATCTTCGGCTCGCCGTCCTCGTCGCGGATGCGGCGGGTGAAGCGCTCGCGCAAGCTGGGCGGGATGCTCTGGGCGGAGTCCGCCGCGTAGACGCCGCGCCGGGCGGTGTCCACCATGTTGGTGTCGATGTCGGTGGCGAGGATCTTCGCGTCCCAGCGCCGCAGGTCGGTCATCGCCGAGGCCAGCACCATGGCGATGGTGTAGGGCTCCGGCCCGGACGAGCAGCCGGCCGACCAGATGCGCAGGCGCGGGTGCGACTGGTCGGCCTGCCGGGCGCGGATCTCCGGCAGCACGGTGTCGCGCAGGTGGTCGAAGTGGTGCGATTCCCGGAAGAAGCTGGTCAGGTTGGTGGTCAGGGCGTTGACCAGGAAATTGACCTCGCGGGTGCCCTCGTCGCTCTCCAGCAGCGCGCAGTAGGCGTCGAAGTCGGGCAGCCGCAGCTCGCGCAGGCGGCGGGCGAGGCGGGAGTAGACCATCTCCACCTTGTGCGGCGCCAGGCTGATGCCGGCGAGCTGGTGGATCATCCGCGCGATGACGTCGAAGTGCCGCCGCTCGAAGGCGAACTCACGGCGGGCGGGGGCGTGGGCGGTCATGGAGAGGTCTCCGCCACGTGCCCCCACCCCCAACCCCTCCCCCGCTGCGCAGGGGAGGGGAGCTTGGCCCTCCCCTGCGCAGCGGGGGAGGGAGGGGACCCGCGCCGTAGGGCGCGGGGAGGGTGGGGGCACGTGGACCGCATCATCACGCCGCGCGCTCCCGCGCCTTCACGCGCACTTCGCCGGCCAGCGCGTCGAGCAGGCCGAGCACCTCGTGCGAGATGCGCTCCAGCTCCGCCAGTTCCGCCCGCGCCGCCGCCGCGTTGCCGGACTCGTGCGCCTTCAGCGCGCGCTTGCCGGTGGCGTGGAAGCGGGCGTGCGGGTCGGCGAGCGCGCCGTAGGCCGGGCAGGCGCGCACGGTGCCGTCGCTCACCGTGTCGTACCACTTGCCGAGCCGGCAGCCGTGGTGGTCGGCCAGCTTGTCGGCGGTGGCGTCGCCGGTGCCCTCGATGGCCTTCTTCACGTTGCCGAGGAAGGTGACGTGATCGATCTTGGTGTTCTCGATCAACTGGATGTGCCGCGCCAGCCCGGCGCGTCCGGCTGCCGCCGCGGCGTCCAGCGCGAAGAACGCCATCTGCTGACGCAGGTTGCCCGCCTGCTCCTCCAGCGAGCGGGCGGCGGCGGTGCTCTCCTCGACCAGCGCGGCGTTCTTCTGCGTCATCTCGTCCATCTGCGCGACGGCCGAGTTCACCTCGTCCAGGCCGGAGGCCTGCTCGGCGGTGGCGCGGGCGATCTCCGACACCAGGTCGGCGACGCGGCCGATGCCGGAGACGATGTCGGTCAGCGTGCTGCCGGCCGAGCGCACCAGATCCACCCCGTCGTGCACCTGGCTGCCGGAGTGCAGGATCAGCGCCTTGATCTCCTTCGATGCCTGGGCGGAGCGCTGGGCGAGGTTGCGCACCTCCTGCGCCACCACCGCGAAGCCGCGGCCGGCGTCGCCGGCGCGCGCCGCCTCGACCGCGGCGTTGAGCGCCAGCAGGTTGGTCTGGAAGGCGATCTCGTCGATGACGCCGATGATGTCGCTGATCTTGCGCGAGGACTCCTCGATGGCGCGCATCGCGTCGACGGCGCGGACGGCGACTTCGCCGCCCTTCTCGGCGGCGGTGCGGGCCTGGGTGGCGAAGGCATTGACCTGCTGGGCGTTGTCGGCGTTGGAGCGCACGGTGGCGGCCAGCTGCTCCATGCTGGCGGCGGTCTCCTCCAGGTTGGAGGCCTGCTGCTCGGTGCGCTCCGACAGGTCGAGGCTGCCGTCGGCCACCTCGCGGCTGGCCTGCCCGATGGACTCGGAGGCCGAATTGATGCGCTTCACGATCTCCGACAGCTTGTCGACGGTGGCGTTGAAGTCCTCCTTCAGGCGGTGGAAGACGCCGTCGTAGTGCTTGTCGATGCGCCGCGACAGGTCGCCTTGCGAGAGCGATTCCAGCGCCGAGGCCAGCTCGTCCGCCACTCCGGCGACGTTCTCGGCCAGCCGGTTGATGCCCTCGCTGACCAGCTTGAAGAAGCCGGCCTTGCCGTGCAGGTCGATGCGGCGCGCGAAGTCGCCGCGCACCGCGGCCTCCACCATGCCGGCGATCTCCGCCTCGACGGCCAGCTCGTCGGTCTTGTCCTTCCACTCGACGACCGAGCCCAACCGGTCGCCGTGGCGGCCGACCACCGGGTTGACGGTAATGAAGAAGGTGCGCCGCCCGATCTTGACCGAGGAGCGGTGCGTGCCGGTCAGCCCGTCGAGCAGGCGGCGCACGCCGGCCACGTCCTTGTGGAAGCGGTCGACGCTGCCGCCGATCAGCGTATCCGCTGCGAAGCCGGGGATGACCGCACGGATGTCCGCCTCGGCGACCTTGAACATCTCCACCAGCGCGGCGTTGGCGTAGGTGATGGTGCCCGTGGTGTCGGCCATCATGATGTTGGCCGAGACGCGGTCGAGCGCGATGCGCGAGCGCAGCGCCGCCACCGACTCGTCCTTGAAGGCGGCAACCGCGCGCGCCATGTCGCCCAACTCGTCGCCGTCCCGGGTGTGCGGCACCTCGACGGTCAGGTGGCCGTCGGTGAGGCGGGTCATCACCGCCTTGATGCCGGTGACCGGCCGCATGATCGACCCGGCTATGGCCCTGGCCGCGCCGACGCCCAGCAGCAGCGAGGACCCGGCGATCACCAGCGTCAGGATCAGGCTGAAGCGCGCGTCCGCCTCGGCGGCGGCGCCCACCACGTCCTCGTCGGCGTGGGACGCGTGCACAATGGCCTCGGCGGTCTCGGCGGCGCGCTTGCCGATGGCGACCATCGTCTCGTCGCGGTGGCGGGCGACCTCGCTGGTCAGGCGCGCGGCCTCGTGGAAGTTGCTCTGATAGGCGGGCAGCGTCTGCTCGATCTCGCGCAGCTTCGACTGTTCGGCCGGCGGGGCGAGCGCCGCAGCCTGACGCACCAGGGCGAGCGCCTTCTGGGTGTTGTCGTCGAACACCGCCACCGACGCGGCGTCGCCGCTGCCCAGCACGCGGGCGGCGGCGAAGCGGACCAGGACCCAGTGGTTGAGCGCGCGGTTGTTCAGCAGCGCGAGATCCTTGTCGCCGGCCTGCTCGGCGGCCTGGGTGACCTGCTCGAACAGCGCGGTGACGCGGCGGCCGGCGGGGACCATGCGCTCGGCCTGGGTGGCGTCGTTCTTCTCGCGCAGTTCGCGGACCCGGTCGAACGCGCCGTGGTACTCGGCGTGGGCCTTGGCGAAGGCGTCGAACTTGCCGGCATGGCCGGAGGCGCGGACCAGCGGCTGTGCGTCGGCCAGCACCCGCTCGATCTCGGTGCGCCCCTCGCGCAGGCGGGCGATGAAGGCCTTGTCGCCGGAATAGAGATAGTTGCGGGCCTCGATGCGCAGGTTGGCCATGCGCGTCTCGAGGTCCTTGGCGAGCGTGGACAGATCGGAGGAGCGCATCAGCGACTCGACGTTGCCGCTGCCGCGCGACACGTTGACCAGCGCCAGCGCCGCCTGCGCGATGATCAGAACCAGCAGGATCCCGAAGGCGAGCCACAGCCTCCGCGCGATGCCCATGTTCGAAACGAACCCGCCGCCCCCATGCGCCATGCCGGTGCCCCCAGTTTTATGGTTTTCTTTTGTTCGTCTGTTCCGTCATCCCCGCTTTCGCGGGGTGACGGTGGAAACGTGATCTAGCGCGCCTCCAGCGCCTTGACGCCGCTCGGGTCCGCGTCGCTGGTCTCGACGGCGAACAGGCGCTCGACGTTCAGCAGAGTTACCATGCGGTTCTCGGCGGTGTAGAGGCCGCTGAGGTATTCCGCGTCGATCAGGCCGGCGTCCACGTCGGGGGGCGGCTTGATCTCGGCCGCGCCGATGGCGAGGATGTCGGAGATGGCGTCCACCAGGATGCCGCGCGTGCGCTCGCCGACCTGGATCACCACCACCACGTGGCGCGGCGTCACCTCGGTCGGGCCGCCGCCGAAGCGGGCGCGCAGGTCGAAGATCGGGATGATGATGCCGCGCAGGTTGATGACGCCGCGCACGAAGTCCGGCAGGTTGGGCAGCCGGCTTTCCGGCGTCCAGCCGCGGATCTCGCGCACCGCCAGGATGTTGACGCCATACTCTTCCGAGCCGACCGTGAAGGTGACGTACTGCTCCTCGTGCGCGGTGGCGACGACGGCGTCGGTGCGGGCGCCGATGGGAGTGCCGACGGGGGCGAGCGCGGTCGAAGTGCTCATGCTTGGCCTCAAACCGTTGCGAGTTCGGGGGCGGGCAGCGCGGCCGGCGGCCGGCCGAAGCCCGAGGAGTCGGTGTGCTTGCTCATCTCGCGCAAGCCCGCCGCGTCGAGGATCAGGGCGACGCGGCCGTCGCCCAGGATGGTGGCCGCCGCCACGCCGTCGAGGCGGCGGAAGTTGGCCTCCAGGCTCTTGATGACGACCTGTTGCTGGCCCAGCACCTCGTCCACCACGAGGCCGAGGCGCGAGCCGTCCTCGGTCTCCACCAGCACCACCAGCGCCTTGGTGGCGTCGGTGACGGCGCCGGGGATGCCGAACAGCTGGTGCAGGTGGACGAGCCGCACGTACTCGCCGCGCGCCATCATCACCTCGCACCGGCCGACCAGGCCGTGCAGGTCGGCGGGCTTGGGCCGCAGGCTCTCGACGATGTTGGTGAGCGGCAGCACGAAGCGCTCCTCGCCCACCGAGATCACCATGCCGTCGAGCACCGCCAGCGTCAGCGGAAGCGACAGCACGAAGCGCGAGCCCTCGCCCGGCGTCGAGTAGACGCCGATGCGCCCGCCGAGCGAGGAGATGTTCCGCCGCACCACGTCCATGCCGACGCCGCGGCCGGAGATGTTGGAGACCTTGTCGGCGGTGGAGAAGCCGGGCAGGAAGATCAGGTTGTCGATCTCCTCGTCCGACAGGTTGGATCCCGCCGGGACGAGGCCCTTCTCGATGGCCTTGGACAGCACCCGCGCCCGGTTGATGCCGCGGCCGTCGTCCGCCACCTCGATGACGATGCGGCCGGAGCGGTGCTGCGCCGACAGGTGCACGGTGCCGGCGCGCGGCTTGCCGACGCGCTCGCGCTCGTCCGGCGTCTCCAGCCCGTGGTCGATCGAGTTGCGGATCATGTGGGTGAGCGGATCGACCAGGTTCTCGACCACCGTCTTGTCGACCTCGGTGGTCTCGCCGGAGGTGACCAGCACGACCTCCTTGCCGGTCTCGGTCGCCAGTTCGCGCACCAGGCGCGGCATGCGGCTGAAGACGCTGGACACCGGCTGGGCGCGGATCGACATGACGCTCTCGCGCAGCTCGCGGGTGTGCTGCGCCAGTTGCTCCAGGCCCTCCAGAAGTTCCTGGAACTCGCCGGGGGGCAGCTCGCGGACGTGCTCGGCGATCATCGCCTGGGTGATGACCATCTCGCCGACCATGTTGACCAGCCGGTCGATCTTGTCGAGATCGACGCGGATCGTGTGGCTGGTCAACCCGGCGTGCTCGCCGCCGTTGCCCTTCTTCGGCGCCGCGGCCACGGGAGGCGGCGACGGCGCGGCGACGGCGGCCGGTTCGGCCGCGGGAGGCGGCACCTCCGCAGCCGGCGGTGGGGCGGTGACGGCGGGCGGCGGCGCCTCGGCGGAGATGCGGATGTCGCACTCGTCGGCGACGAACTCGAACACGTCGTCGATGCGCGCGCGGTCGACGTCCGGGTCGGCAACCAGCGTCACCGTCCAGGACAGGTGCAACTGCTCGGCGTCGAGGTCCAGCAGGGCGGGCAGCCGGTCGTCCTCGCAGACGATCTCCGCCTCGCCCAGGCGCCTCAGCGCGCGCAGCATGAAGGTGGGCTCGTTGCCGGACAGCAGCAGGTCCGCCTTCGGGCGGAACACGATGGTCCAGCGCACCTTGCCCTCGGGCACCGGCGGCTTTTCGGCCGTGCGGGCGGCCTCGATGGCGGCCATGGCGTCGCCGAAGATGCCGGCCTCGTCGTCCTCGTCGTCGGGGTAGACCGGCGCGGTCGGGGTGGGCTCGGGTGCCGCGGCCGGCGCCGCGTGCGCGGGGCCGCCGTCCAGGAAGCGGCGCAGCTTGGCGACCACCGCGTCGGTGGTGCCGGCCGGCGCGTCGGCGCCCTCGCGGGCGTAGGCCAGCATCTGGCCCAGCACGTCGTTGGCGCGGATGAGCGTGTCCACCAGTTCGGTGGTGACCGGGATGGTGGCGTTGCGCACGCCGTCCATCACCGTCTCGAACTCGTGCGCGAAGGCGACGAGGTCGTTGAAGCCGAAGGCGCCGCCGCCGCCCTTGATGGAGTGCACGGCGCGGAAGATGGCGTTCACCTCGTCCAGGTCGAAGGCGCCCGGCGTCAGGTTGAGGAGCCCGGATTCGGCGACCGCCAGCAGCTCGGCGCTTTCGTCGAAGTAGGTCTGTTTGAAGCGGCTCAGGTCTTCCACGGGCGCACCCCTCTCGCGCGGCGTCAGCCGCAGACCTTCTGGACGACGGAGATCAGCTTGTCGGGGTTGAACGGCTTGACGATCCAGCCGGTGGCGCCGGCCGAGCGGCCTTCCGCCTTCTTGCTCTCGTCCGATTCGGTGGTGAGCATCAGGATCGGCAGCGTGCGATGCGCCGGGGTGGCGCGCAGGCGGCGGATCAGCGTCAGCCCGTCCATCACCGGCATGTTCAGGTCGGTGATCACCAGATCGACCTTGTTGCCGGCGATGACGCTCAACGCCTGCTGGCCGTCGGCGGCCTCGACGACCTCGTAGCCCGCGCCCTTCAGGGTGAAGGTCACCATGTCGCGCATGGTGCGGGAATCATCGACGGTCAGGACCTTTTTCTTCACGGCTGGCTCCACTGCTTCAGCCACGCGGACAGGCCGAGGTCGTCGCACGCCTCGGCCAGCGCTTCAGACGGCTTGGCGATGATGAAGGACTGTCCGGATTGCCCGGCGTGGCGCGATGCCGCCAGCAGCGCCTGGACGCAGGCGGTGCTGACCCGCTCCACCGCGTCGGCCTGGACAGCCACGTCGTTCGACGTGCCCAGCCCGTGCCGCAGGCTGTCGACCAACGGCTGGGCCATGGCGAGGTCGAGGTCGCTGGGCAGTGCCAGACGGACCTGGCCGGCCTCCTCGCTCCATTTGATCAGCGTCACGGCAACCCCTCGCGCGGAACCCACACCCGGTATGAGGTCGAAACCTGCCAGCACACGGATAAGGATTCGTTAAGGAGATAGGCCGAAGGCAAGAGTCCGCGCCGCGCCTGCGGCAATCGGACCCGTGTCAAATTTCGGCGTCAAATTTCGGGGGCGACCCGTTCCTTCGGGCGGAAGCGCAACGCCATCCACGCTTCGGTGAGCGGCGCGGCGGCCACGGCGTCGAAGCCGAACGGCTCCATGGCCTGCCGGACCGTGTCGGCGGGCAGGTGGTCTTCGCGGTGGGCGATCCACAGCACGCCGTCGTAGGCCACCTCGCTGACCGCCACGGTGGCGAAGGCGTCCAGCGCCGGCCGGTCCTTGGCGAACAGCATCAGCCAGCCGGCCGGCTCGGCCCCGCTCTCGTTGAGGTGCACGCCGGGCGGCAGCGGCTCGAACAGCGGGGCCAGCGACTTCGGCAGGCCGATCAGCCGCGCGCGGGTGCCGGGGGTGAGCAGCAGCGTCTCGGGCAGGGTGTCGGGCATGGCGCGGATCCACGCGGGTGGGGCGTGGGGGAGTGTAGCACGGGTAGGCACCCCTCTTCTCCCTTTAACCCGCCGCCGCTCCGGGCTATGTGAAGGGGCATGAACCCATACATGCGCCTGATCGTCGAAGCCGGGCCGCTGGCGGCCTTCTTCGTCTCGAACTCGAAGTTCGGCATCATGACCGGCACCGCCGTGTTCATGGCGGCGACGCTGGTCGCCTTGCTGGTGTCCTGGCATTTCGAGCGGCGGGTGCCGGTGATGCCGGTGGTCGGCGCCGGGTTCGTGCTGGTGTTCGGCGGGCTGACGCTGTGGCTGAACGACGACCTGTTCATCAAGATCAAGCCGACGCTGGTCAACCTGCTGCTCGCCACCGTGCTGTTCGTCGGGCACGCCACGCGGCGCAATGTGATGAAGCACGTGCTGGGCACCGTGCTGAACCTGACCGACGAGGGGTGGCGCACGCTGGGGCTGCGCTGGGCCTGGTTCTTCCTGGTGCTGGCCGGGCTGAACGAGGCGGTCTGGCGCACGCTGTCCACCGACGACTGGGTGAACTTCAAGGTGTTCGGCATCATGCCGCTGACGCTGCTGTTCAGCATGCTGCAGGCGCCGTTCATCCTGCGTCACCAAGTCGCCGACGAGCAGCCGCGCGACGAAGCCGCCGCGCCGTAAGGCTTTCCCTAAGGCTTATGGGGCGAAAAAGTCCCGCGTTTCTCACGGCCCGGCGGCGCAACGCGGTTTGAAGACCCGCCGAAATGCTGTAGAACGAGGTTAATCCGTTCGAGCCGCCTCGGCAGCCCGAAACGAGTACCGCGACAGCATGGGGCGCCCCCCGCCGTGACCTTCAAGGACGAGATCAAGGCCGCCACCGCCAAGGCGCCCGAGAGCAAGGGTGAGAGCAAGACCGACACCGCGGCGCCGTCGGACAACGACGACATCGCCCGGCTCCTGCGCGCCCTCAACGAGGACCTGAAGGCCGACCCGCGCGCCGTCCCTACCGACGAGGACGTGGACGACGACGACGAGGAGGCGGAGGCCGGCAGCGGCCGGCATTTCCCGCTGGGCAAGATCGCGCTGGCGCTGCTGGCGGCTGGCGGCGTCGGCATCGGCGTGGTGATGTTCGACGGCTCGAACAACGACGCGCCGCCGCCCGCCCAGACCGCGCAGGTTGCCCCGGCGGCGCCCGGCGGCGCCTCGCCGGCGTCCCCACCGCCGCTGACGCTGAACCCCAAGCCGGCCGGCGGCGGCGCCCCGGAATCGCTGATCGCCCGCGCCCCCACTCCCGGCCCGGCACCCGCGCCGACGCCCGCTGCGCCGGCCGCCACCGCTCCGGTGCCCGTGCCGCCGATCCCGGCGCCGCCGGGCCGCGTCGAGCCAGCGCCGGTTCCCCCGCCCGTGCTGCCCGCCGCGCCATCGGGCACGCAGACGGTGGTCAAGCCCATCGAGCCGCCGACGATCCCCAAGATCGACGCGCCCAAGCCGGCCGAGGTCAAGGCTCCCGTCGCCAAGCCCGCGGAGACCAAGCCGGCCGAGGTCAGGGCTGCCGAGGTCAAGCCGGCCGAGCCGAAGGCGCCGGAACTCTTCAAGATCCCCGAACCGAAGGCGCCCGAGGCCAAGGCCCCCGAGGTCAAGGCTGCCGAAACCAAGCCGGCCGAACCCGCGGCGCCGCCGGCCGAGGCCAAGGCTCCGGAGGGCAACGCCGCCGACCTCCAGGCCATGCTGTCGCCGCCGAAGGCGACGCAGCCCGCCGCCAAGGGCGGCAAGGCGAAGGCCACTCCGGCCGCCACCCCGGCGGCGCCCGCGGCTCCGTCGGCGTCGCGTCCGGCGGCCAGCGCGTCGGGCCGCTGGATGGTGCAGGCCGGCTCCTTCAGCGTGGTGGAGAACGCCGAGGCGGTGGTGCGCAAGCTCGCCGCCAAGGGTTACAGCGCGCAGGTCATCGACTGGACCGACGCCTCGCAGCGCTCGTGGAAGGTCGTGCGCGTTGGCGGCTACGACAACCCGGCCGACGCCAAGCGCGTGGCCGGGGAGCTGAAGAGCGCCTTCGGCCTGTCGCCGATGGTGGTCTCGGCCCGCTGATCCCTTTGTGCAGAAAGCATTTCCGGCGCGCCGCAACCCCACTCCTTGTGCGGGCTTCAGCTTGATCTGATACAATCGATGCCGCTAACATGCGGCATCGGGCTGCTTGCTGTTACCAACAAACAATGCCTGGCAAACAAAGATCGGCCATTCCCGAGAGGCCGACACACCGGAGGACGCCGCCGTGAAGCCGACGATTCTCGTCGCCGACGACGAGCCCAGCATCGTGCTGTCCCTGCAGGTCCTGCTGCAGAAGGCCGGATACGAGGTGCGGGTCGCCCGCAACGGCGAGGAAGCCATGCAGTCGGTCGAGGCCGCGGCGCCCGACCTCATCCTGCTCGACGCCATGATGCCGAAGCGCGACGGTTTCGACGTCTGCCAGTCGCTGCGCGCCAACCCGGCGCTCAAGGACCTGCCGATCATCATGCTGACGGCCAAGAGCCGCGACGTGGAGCGGCAGAAGGGCCTCGCGTTGGGCGCCACCGACTACATCACCAAGCCGTTCTCCACCCGCGACCTCGTCGCCACCGTGCGCAAGTACCTGCCTGCGGAGGTGGCCCCGTGAGCGTGCCGGCGGCCGAACCCCACACCGGCGCTCATGGCGCTCCTGCCCCGGCCGCTGCGGTGGAACCGCGCCGCTGGGTGCCGCTGGCGCTGAAGGGCACGGCGGCGCTGCTCGCAGGCACCGCCATCGGCGGCGCGGTGCTGCTGAAGGATTCGGGGCCGGACCCGCTGCTCAACTACGCGCTGCTGATGACCGGCGCGGTGGCGGCCGGCGTCGGCGCGCTGTGGACGGTGATCGGCCGCCACGTGCTGCGCGCCGGCACCACGCTGGCCGCCGAGGCGCGGGTCATCGCGCACGGCACGGCCGGGGCGCGCATCCCGGTGGAGCGCTACGGCGATCTCGCCCCGGTGGCGCGCGCGGTCAACGAGCTGGCCGACAAGCTGGCCGGCGCGCGGCGCGACATCGACCGCGCGGTGGCCGAATCCACAGCCAAGGCCGAGCAGCAGAAGAGTCGGTTGGCCGCCATCCTGCAGGAACTGCACGAGGGCGTGCTGGTCTGCAACCTGAAGCACCAGATCCTGTTGTACAACCAGACGGCGCTGGACCTGCTGCATCTGACCGGCGACCTGGGGCTGGGCCGCTCGCTGCTGCACTTCGTGTTGCCGGAGCCGATCCACCACACATTGGAGCGCCTGACGCTGCGCGTGCGCGAAGGCCGCCACATCGACCACGCGCACGGCACCACCGCGCAGTTCGTGGGCTCCACCACGGATGGCCGCATCCTGCTGGAAGGGCGGATGAGCGTCATCCTCCAGGAAACGGACGCCGCCGAGGGGGCGCCGGAGATCACCGGCCCCGAAATCACCGGCCCCGAAATCACCGGCTACGTCATCACGCTGTCCGACGCGACGCGCGAGCTGGCGGCGCTGGGCCAGCGCGACGCGCTGCTGCGCGAGGCGACGGAGGGCTTCCGCGGCCCCATCGCCAACCTGCAGGCGGCGCTGGAGACGCTGATCGATACGCCGGACCTGGGGCCGGAGGACCGCCGCGCCTTCGAGCGGGCGATGATGGACTCCTGCACCACGCTGGCCGAGCGGCTGGAACACGTCACCAGCGACTACCGCAGCGTGATGAGCGGCTCCTGGCCGATGAGCGACATCCACTCCAACAACCTGCTGAATCTCGTGCGCCACCGGGTGCGCGACGACGCGGGGTATCGGGTGACGCTGACCGGCCTGCCGCAGTGGACGCACTGCGACAGCTTCAGTGCGGTGGTGCTGGTGGACCATCTGATCCGGCGTATCCACGAAATCAGCGGCGTGGCCGAGTTCGACCTGTCCGCCGACCATGAGGGACAGTGGATCTACGTCGACGTGACCTGGAGCGGTGCTCCGGTGCCAAGCGGCACGGTGGACGGCTGGCTCGACGACCCGCTGGCCGACGCGCTGGGCGGGCTGACCGTCGGCGACGTGCTGCAGCACCACAAGAGCACGCTGTGGTGCGAGGCGCTGAAGGGGCGCGAGGGCTGCGCGCGGCTGCGCGTGCCGCTGCCGCCGGCGCTGTCGCCGCCGACCGCCCACCAAGCCGCCGTGCGCACCACCTCGCGGCCGGAGTTCTTCGACTTCAACCTGCTGCACCAGCCGCTGGCGACCAGCGAACTGGGCCGCACGCCGCTCGATGCGCTGCACTACGTGGTGTTCGACACCGAAACCACCGGCCTGTCGCCGTCGCAGGGCGACGAGATCATCCAGGTGGCGGCGGTGCGCCTCGTCAACGGCCGCATCCTGACCGGCGAGACCTTCAACCAGCTGGTCAATCCCGGCCGGAAGATCCCGCCGGAGTCCATTCCGTTCCACCACATCACCGAGGACATGGTCGCGGATCAGCCGACCATCGACAAGGTGCTGCCGCAGTTCCGCAGCTTCGTCTCCGGCGCCGTGATGGTGGCGCACAACGCCGCCTTCGACCTGAAGTTCCTGAAGATGAAGGAGCGCGCGGCGGGGGTGAGGTTCGACGGGCCGGTGCTCGACACCATGCTGCTGTCGCGCATGCTGCAGGGCGACGGCGGCGACCACACGCTGGACGGCATCGCACAGCGCTTGGGGATCGAGGTGGTGGACCGTCACACCGCGCTGGGCGACAGCCTGGTCACCGCGGCGATCTTCCTGCGGATGATCGACATGCTGCGCGAGCGCGACATCCGCACGCTCGACGACGCCATCCGCGGCGCCAACATCCTGGTCGAGCTGGCGGCGCGGGAGCGCGCCTTTTGAGCGCCGGGGGCGACCGCTCCCCGTCCCCGAGGCAGCCGCGCACCGACCGCCTCGTCGCCCTGTTCCTTGTTGCCGCGGTCGCCTTCAACCCGCCGCTGCTGCGCGTCTTCGGCGCCGGCGACACGCTGTTCGGCTGGCCGCTGGTGTACGTCTACATCCTGGGGATCTGGGCGGGCGTGATCGCCCTGGCGGCGCTGCACCTGGAGCGGGGAGGGGAGCGGTGAGCGGCGTGCACTTGCCCCCACTCCGACCCTCCCCCGCTCTCGGCGGACCGGGGGTCCGCCTGCCGCGTCAGCGCAAACCAAAGGTTTGCGCGAGAGCTGGGCGGAGGAGGGGGCATTCTTGCCCTTGCCCACGAAGCGACGAAGTTCCCTCCCCCGCCCAGCGGGGGAGGGTTAGGGTGGGGGTACGGGCATGACCTGGCCCACCGTCGTCGCAGCCTCGCTCGCCTACCTGCTGTTCCTGTTCGCCATCGCCTGGTGGGCGGACCGCCGGGCAGACAACAAGCGCAGCGTGATCGCCAGCCCGTACGTGTACGCGCTCTCGCTGGCGGTGTACTGCACGACCTGGACCTTCTACGGCTCGGTCGGCCGTGCCGCCTCGCTGGGCATCGGCTTCCTGCCGATCTACCTCGGGCCGACGCTGCTGATGCTCCTGGGGCCGCTGGTGCTGCGCAAGATCCTGCGCATCGCCAAGGCGCAGCGCATCACCTCCATCGCCGACTTCCTGGCGTCGCGCTACGGCAAGAGCCAAGTGCTCGGCGGACTGGTGGCGCTGATCGCGGTGGTCGGCATCACGCCGTACATGGCGCTCCAGCTGAAGGCGGTGTCGGTCAGCTTCGATGTGCTGACGGGAAGCGACCCGACGGGCCGGCTCGGCGCGCCGTCGCTGGTGTTCTTCGACAACGCCTTTCTGGTGGCGGTGGCGATGGCGGCGTTCGCCATCGTCTTCGGCACCCGCCACATCGACGCGGCCGAGCACCACGAGGGCATGGTCGCCGCCATCGCCTTCGAATCGCTGGTCAAGCTGCTGGCCTTCCTGGCGGTCGGCGGCTTCGTGGTGTGGGGCCTGTACGGCGGCGCCGGCGCGCTGTTCGCCCAGGCCGCGGCGCATCCGGACATCGCCCGGCTGTTCACCGTTGCGCCGGCGCTGGCCGACGGGTCGTGGGGCACCTCGACCGTGCTGTCCATGGCGGCGGTGCTGTGCCTGCCGCGGCAGTTCCAGGTGACGGTGATCGAGAACGTGGACGAGCGGCACCTGACCCGCGCTTTGTGGCTGTTTCCGCTCTACATGCTGCTGATCAACCTGTTCGTGCTGCCGCTGGCGGCGGCCGGGCTGCTGCATTTTCCGGATCGCGGGGTCGATCCCGACGTGTTCGTGGTGGCGCTGCCGCTGGCCGGCGGGGCGGAGGGGCTGGCACTGCTCGCCTTCATCGGCGGGTTGTCGGCAGCCACCGGCATGATCATCGTCGAGGCCATCGCGCTCTCCACCATGGTGTGCAACGACCTCGTGCTGCCGCTGCTGTTCCGCTTCCGCGGCGCGGCGCTGGAGCGGCAGACCGACCTGTCGCGGCTGCTGCTGACCATCCGCCGCGTCGCCATCGCGGCGATCCTGCTGCTGGGGTACGCGTATTTCCGCTTCGCCGGGTCGGCGTACGCGTTGGTCGCCATCGGGCTCATCTCCTTCGCCGCGGTGGCGCAGTTCGCGCCGGCGCTGATCGGCGGCATCTACTGGACCGGCGCCACCCGGCGCGGCGCGCTCGCCGGTTTGAGCGCCGGTATCCTGGTGTGGGCGTACACGCTGCTGCTGCCGTCCTTCGCGCGGTCGGGCTGGCTGCCGGGGAGCTTCCTCGACGCCGGGCCGTGGGGCGTGGAGCTGCTGCGTCCCTACGCGCTGTTCGGGCTGGCGGGGCTGGACGCGCTGACCCATGCGCTGTTCTGGAGCATGCTCGCCAACATCGGCCTGTACGTCGCGGTATCGCTGTTCGACCGTCCGGCGGTGGGCGAGCGGGTGCAGGCCACCGCCTTCGTCGAGGTGTTCCAGCAGCGCGGCGACACGGCGGCGGCCGTCCCCTGGCGCGGCAGCGCTACGGTGGGCGACCTGAAGCGCATCGTCGCCCGCTTCCTGGGGCCGCAGCGGGCCGAGCAGGCCTTCGCGCAGTACGGCGGCCGCAGTCAGGACCCGACCCGCCGTGCCGGGGTGGACATGGTGCGCTTCGCCGAGCGGCTGCTGGCCGGCGCCCTGGGCGCGGCGTCGGCGCGGGTGGCGCTGGCCTCGGCGGTCAGGGGGGCGGAGGTCAGCCAGCCCGAGCTGATGCGCATGCTCGACGAGACCAGCCATGTCATCGAGTACTCCCGCCAACTCGAACACAAGACGGAGGAACTGGAGCGCGCCTCGGACGCCCTGCGCGCCGCCAACGAGCGGTTGCAGGAGCTGGACCGCCTGAAGGACGAGTTCCTGTCCACGGTGACGCATGAGCTGCGCACACCGCTCACCTCGATCCGCGCGCTGTCGGAGATCCTGCTGGACGACCCCGACACCGCGGCGGAGACCCGGCAGGAGTTCCTGTCCGTCATCGTCAAGGAGAGCGAGCGCCTGACCCGCCTGATCAACCAGGTGCTGGACATGGCGAAGATCGAAGCCGGCGAGGTCGACTGGAACATCGGCCCGGTCGACCTGCGCGCGGTGGCCGAACACGCCGTCGACGCCACCAGCCAGCTGTTCCGCGACAAGGACGTGGATCTCGCCGTCGAGCTGCCGCCCAGCCTGCCGCACGTGCGTGGCGACGACGACCGGCTGGTGCAGGTGGTGGTCAACCTGCTGTCCAACGCCGCCAAGTTCACGCCGCCGGGTGGCCACGTGCGGCTGAGGGCCTACGCCACGCCGGACGGCGCGCGGCTGGACGTCAGCGACGACGGGCCGGGCATCGCGCCGGAACATCAGGCCATCGTCTTCGAGCGCTTCCGGCAGGTCGGCGACACCATGACCGAGAAGCCGCAGGGCACCGGCCTCGGCCTCGCCATCTGCAAGCGCATCGTCGAGCACCTGGACGGCCGCCTGTGGGTGCAGAGCGAACCGGGCCGCGGCGCCACCTTCTCCGTTCTCGTCCCCTTCGCCGGGGCGGCGGTGGAGCGCGCCGCGCCCGGCACGACTTGACGACGGTCAACCCCTGGCGGCGCCCGCCCGGTTAAGCTTCGGCCGAGTGGATTGGTCGGGGATTTCGGGTCATGGCGTTGGGCACACTCTGGTCGCGTCTCGGTCGCGTCCGGATTCTCGGCGCGTCGCTGGTCGGCGCGGCGGTGGTCTTCGTGACGGGCATCGTGTTCTGGGGCGGCTTCAACACCGCCCTGGAGGCCACCAACCGGATGGAGTTCTGCGTGTCGTGCCACGAGATGCGCGACAACGTCTACGCCGAGTACAAGAAGACCATCCATTACGAGAACCGCACCGGAGTGCGCGCGACCTGTCCGGACTGCCACGTGCCGAAGGACTGGGTGCACAAGATCATGCGCAAGATCCAGGCCTCCAACGAGGTCTATCACTGGATCCTGGGCAGCGTGAACACGCCCGAGAAGTTCGACGCCAAGCGCCTGGAGCTCGCCAAGCACGAATGGGCGCGCATGAAGGCGAACGACTCGCTGGAGTGCCGCAACTGCCACAGCTTCGACGGCATGTCGGCCGAGAAGCAGAAGCAGCGCGCCAAGAAGCAGCATGAGATGGCCAAGGCCGACAACATGACCTGCATCGACTGCCACAAGGGCATCGCGCACAAGCCGGTCCACCACCTGCTGGAGCAGGAGGAGGGCGGCGCCAAGGTTGCCACCGCCGAACCGCCGAAGCCGACCCCGGCACCCACTCCGGCGCCTGCTCCCGCCCCGACGTCCACTCCGGCTCCGGTCGCCGCTCCGACCCCGGCACCGGTTGCGGTTCCCGCCCCTGCTGCAGCCCCCACCGCCGACACCGCCGGCATCGACTGGAGCGCGGTGCCGGAAAAGAAGGTGACGCTGTTCTACCCGGGTCAGACCTCGTTCGAGTGGATCCAGACCGAGCACGGCGGTGCGCGTGCCTTCAAGAAGGGCGAGGCGTGCTCGAACTGCCATGAGGGCGAGCAGGCGGATATGGGCGCCAAGATGGTCTCCGGCCAGAAGGCCGAGCCGACGCCCATCCCTGGCAAGCCGGCGTCGATCCCACTGACCGTGCAGGCGGCGCACGACGGCGAGACGATGACCATGCGCTTCCGCTGGCCGGCCAGCCCGCACACCCCGGCGCCCTTCGTGGACGGCGGCAAGATGGACCCGGACAACCCGGTCAAGCTGGCCATGCTGATCGACCAGGGCAATGTGCAGGACGCCGACCGCTCCGGCTGCTGGAGCACCTGCCACCACGACGCCCGTTCGATGCCCGACGCCCCGGCCGGCGGCGGCGTCACCAAGTACCTGCCGCAGACCCGCACGGCGATCTCCCTCAAGGACAAGCCGCGCGGTGGGGCGGACAAGCTGAAGCCGGCGGACGAGCTGAAGGCGCTGATGGACCAGGGCGTGTTCCTCGACCTGCTGCGCTGGAAGTCGGGCAGCAACACGGTGGAGGA
>NZ_LGQZ01000185.1 GCF_003116015.1 Azospirillum sp. TSO22-1 | reverse complement strand
CCAACCCGACGCGTCTGGCCGAGGGCATCCGGAAGGGCACGGCGAACTCGATCCTGGTCAAGGTGAACCAGATCGGCACGCTGTCGGAGACGCTGGAGGCGGTGGATATGGCGCACAAGGCCGGCTACACGGCCGTGCTGTCGCACCGCTCGGGCGAGACCGAGGATTCGACCATCGCCGACCTCGCGGTGGCGACCAACTGCGGGCAGATCAAGACCGGCTCGCTCAGCCGCTCCGACCGTCTGGCCAAGTACAACCAGCTGATCCGCATCGAGCAGCAGCTCGGCGCCGCCGCCCGCTTCGCCGGACGCGGCATCCTCAAGGCCTGACCGGACCCACATCGCCGGGCGCACGAGAGGGACCGCATCGCGGTCCCTCTTTTGTTTCGGGGCATCGTCCTCCGCGGTGCTATGACCTTTAGGTACTCCATAGGCTTGGTGCTATGTTTGGCAACCTAACGTCGAGCCGAGCACTGGAGAGAGATCATGGGGTTCCTTTTCGGCAACAAGCCTTCCGATCCGGCCGCGCTCATCAAGCAGGCCTTCTTCGAGCGCTCGGCCGACGCGCTGATGGCGATCGCCGACGACCGCATCATCGAATGCAACGACTCCTGCTTCCGCATGTTCGGCTTCGACAACCAGCAGGCGATGCGGAACGTCAACCCC
Source organism: Azospirillum sp. TSO22-1 (assembly GCF_003116015.1). Classification (GTDB taxonomy): domain Bacteria; phylum Pseudomonadota; class Alphaproteobacteria; order Azospirillales; family Azospirillaceae; genus Azospirillum. The sequence goes on along the minus strand of NZ_LGQZ01000185.1, from coordinate 25,625 downwards.
GGCACGCTGTCACCACCCAAGCAGCCGGACGGCCGTGACTCCGGCGAGAAGGCGACGGCGCTGATCGGCGAGGCGATCAAGACCGGCCGGGCGCAGTTCGAATGGGTGCACCGCCGGCGCGACGGCGCCGACTTCTCCGTCCTGGTGACGCTGGTTCCCCACACGCTCGACGGCAGGCCGATCCTCTTCGCCTACCTCTCCGACCTGGGCGACATCCTGAAGCGCCGCGAGGCCGAGAACCGCTCGAAGGCCATGCTGCAGCTGGCAGCAACGCTGGAGAGCAGCGTCGGCACGCTGGTCAACCGCCTGTCCGAGGACGCCCACATCCTGGACGGCAAGGCCGAGGCGCTGTCGAAGGGCATGACCGACGTCACCGGCCGTGCCAACCGCGCCGCCGAGGCCAGCCAGCGCACCACCAGCAGCCTGGAAGCGGTCGCCGCGGCCACCGAGGAGCTGTCCTCCTCGGTGTCGGACGTCGCCCGCCAGACCAGCGACGCCGCCCGCCGCACCAAGGAGGTGGCGGAGGACGCCGGCTTCACCGACCGCACCATCGGCGAACTGGCCGACACCGCCCAGCGCATCGGTGAGGTGGTCAAGCTGATCAACGACATCGCCGCCCAGACCAACCTGCTGGCGCTCAACGCCACCATCGAGGCGGCGCGCGCCGGCGATGCCGGCAAGGGCTTCGCCGTGGTCGCCGGCGAGGTGAAGAACCTTGCGACGCAGACCGGCAAGGCCACGGAGGACATCGCCGGGCAGGTCGCGACCATCCAGGCGGCGATCCGCGCCTCGGTCGCCGCGGTCGGCAAGATCGTGCACGGCGTCAAGGAGATCGACGGCTTCACCGCCAGCATCGCCGCCTCGGCCGAGCAGCAATCCGCCGCCACCAGCGAGATCAGCCGCCACGTCCACACCACCGTCGCCACCATGGGCGAGCTGTCGGGGAACGCGTCGGCCGTGGTTCAGGTGGCGCGCGACATCCAGGGCACGGCGTCGGCGGTGCACGAACTGGCGTCGGACCTGAACGATCGCTCCACCCGCCTGTCCACCGAGGTCCGGCAGTTCGGCGACACGGTGCGGCGCGGCGCGTAGGCCGCGCCGCGTCAGGCCAGCAGCGTCCGCACGCAGTCGCCGACCAGCCGGCGGCGGTCATCCTCGCCGCTGCGCAGGATCACCAGGACCTGCCCGAACAGGAACGAGTACATCAGGAAGGCGCGCGCCTGCGCCGCCTCGGCCTCCAGGCCCAGCTCGCGGAACAGCGCGGCCACCAGTTCCAGGCGGGTGGCGTCGACATCGGCGACCGCCTCGGCCGCCTGCTCGTCGCGGCGCGCCCAATCGCGGATCGCCAGCTCGATGGCGACGCCCTTGGGGTTGACGTTCTCGATGTAGAGGCGGACGAGGCCCTCGATGCGCTCCTGCGGGCTCTTGCCGGCGTCGCGGGCGTGGCGGCGGATGGCGCCGATTCGGCCGGAGCGCCATGTCTCCAGCATCTCGACCAGCAGTTCCGGCCGGTCCTTGAAATGCCAGTAGAAGCCGCCCTTGGTGACGCTCAGCCGGCGCGCCAGCGGCTCCACCTTGACGCCGTCCACCCCGAACTCGGCGAGCAGGCCCAGCGCCTCCTCCACCCAGTCGGCCTTGTTGACGCGTGCCTCCATCGCCCCCCGTCGCCCCTTCCTGCTTCGCCCGTCCCGCATACGCCTGCGTATTGACAGCACGCCGCGGGCACCATACGCTACCGTATACCAAGACATCCGTCGAAGATGCGATACAGGGAGGAGACGCCATGCGATTCGTGGCCAAGGACCCGGATTACGAGCGCCGGGTGCGCGACAGCTTCGCGCGCCAGACGCTGATGTCGACCATGGGTGTCGACATGGTGGAGCTTGCACCGGGCACCTGCACGCTCGCCATGGACCACCGGCGCGACCTATGCCAGCAGCACGGGTATCATCACGCCGGGGTGACGACGGCGCTGGCGGACTCGGCGGCGGGCTATGCGGCGTACAGCCTCATGCCGCCGGGGTCTTCGGTGCTCACCGTCGAGTACAAGATCAACCTGATGGCCCCGGCCGCCGGCGAGCGCTTCCTCGCCCGCGCCGCCGTTGAACGCGCCGGCCGCACCATCACCGTCGTGCGTTCCGAGGTCTTCGCCGTGAAAGGCGGCGAGGAGAAGGCCATCGCCTTCATGCTCGCCACCATGATGTGTCTGGCTGACACGCCGGACTCATGAACCGTCCGCCGGAAGGAGTACGGTTCGGCCATAACGCGTATTGAATGGCTTGATTGCTTCCGATAGATGTTTTTGCACCTGCGAAATGCGAGGCGGCAGGAACATCTCAGCGGAGGAAGCGATGGGTAAGGCCTTGGTCATCGGCGGCGGCGCGCCGAACGCGACGTTCATGGCGGGCGTCCTGCACCGGCTCATCGAGAAGAAGGAGCTGGAAAAGTTCGAGACGATCACCGCGTCCGGCGCCGGCGCGCTGGTGGGGCTGGTGGCGCTGGCGCCCAAGGGGCTGCCGCCCATGGAGGCGCTGGAGAACCTGACCAACTCCGGCGTCAGCGACGAGATCTACCAGTTCTACCCGGTGAACTATAAGGTCTTCCAGAAGCCTGGCACCATGGCGGACGCCTTCCGCAACGCCATAGCCGCCACGCCGTTCGGCAAGCTGGTGCTGGACCAGCACGGCAAGTCCGACGCCTTCTGCCTGTGGAGCGACCTGATCCAGTTCGGCTGGGCGGCGCTGACGCCGGCCCCGCTCGACTGGGGCATCGCGCCGGGCATGTGCGCCCCCACCCCCTGGGTGACCGAGGCGGTGGACTTCGAGAAGGCGAACCAGCTCAAGCAGCAGTTCGAGATGGTCGCCTACAACGTGACCGAAAAGCGCCTGCGCTGGTTCCACAGCCGCGACAAGGAGATCACGGTCGACGCCTTCCACTCGGCGATGGCGTTCCCGTTCCTCTACCCGCCGCACCAGTTCGAGGGCGATTGGTACATCGAGGGCGCCGCGGTGTCGGACGTGCCCTACGAGGGCCTGTTCAACCTCAAGAACGTCAAGGACGTCGTGATCCTCGACGTGCTCGGCTACCGGGCGCTGATCGACGCACCGGAGACACTGTGGGACGGCTTCACCCAACTGATCATCGACACCATCGTCGCCAACGCCCAGGCCAGCTACCGCTCGTTCATGCAGAAGAACGAGATCCGCCGGCTGAAGGGCGAGTCCACGTTGGACGTCTACCGCGTAGACGCTCGCAAGGCCGCCCATTCGCCGGACGCGCTGACCTGGAAGCGCTCCAACCTCAAGGCGCAGTTCGAATACGGCCGCAAGGCTGCCGACCAACTGCTGGAGGACATGGCGAAGGGCCTGACCGACGAGAAGAAGGCGGCGGAGTTGGAGAACGGCAAGAAGCAGCCGCTGACCATCATCGTTCCGCCGAAGACCGTCCCGGCGACGTGAACGCACGCCCGCACAAAGCTCCTCTCCCGTCGCGGGAGGGGGCCTTTATGTCCGCGAGGCCGGCTTGGCTCCTGCGTTCTTCGGAGACGTATGGAGCCACCGGGCTCCCCTGAACCGCTCCTGCTGGAGGGCGGGTGTCTGCAAACGGTTGTCGCAGCCCGTATCAATCAGTCTTCGGCTTCGCATTACGATGGCCAGCGGCCCGGAATAGTGGAAGGTGAGGCGTGTTTGTCTCCGTGTGCTCAGATTATGGAGACGACCATGCGCTCAGCGTTGTTGGTATGCGTCTTTTTTGCCTTGCATGCGCAAGCCGCGGCAGCGGAAACCTGCCATCCAAATCTTTCGGGCGGCTATTTCTGTGACAACGGCCTCTCGTCGCATGGAACCCTGTCCGGCGGTCAGAGGTGGAGCAACGGCGTAACCTGCGAACCAAATCTTGCCGGTGGTCAGACTTGCAACAACGGTGTATCCAGCAGCGCTAATCTTTCGGGTGGATACACCTACAACAATGGGGTCAGCAGCCAGAAAAAGCTCGACGGCGGCTACTCCTACAGCGATGGAAGAAGCTGTAGCGCTACTCTCTCTGGCGGTTACAGCTGCACTGGGAACGCGAGCGTTCCGCTCCCCACTCCCACTCCCACCCGGTGATCTGCGTGACCCACGTGAGTTTGGGTCGAGTGCCAGGGCGCCCAACCCACGTGTACCGCACACTCATACGGCTGTCGGCAGCAGACCGCCGCCGACGAGGTCGTGGAACGTTCCCGCGGTGACCAGCGCTTTGGCGGCGGCGATGTCCGGCGCCATGGCGCGGTCCTGGTCCCAACGCGCGACACGGGCGCGCAGGCGGCCCTTGGCCTCCTCCAGCAACGGTGAACTGCGCAGGGGCGCGCGCAGGTCGGCGCCCTGGCAGGCGGCCAGCAATTCGATGGCGACGACGCCGGCGAGGTTGTCGGCCATATCCGACAAGCGCCGGGCGGCGTGCGTCGCCATGCTGACGTGGTCCTCCTGGTTGGCGGAGGTCGGCAGACTGTCGACGCTGGCCGGGGCGCTCATCTGCTTGGTCTCGCTGGCCAGCGCGGCGGCGGTGACCTGGGCGATCATGAAGCCGCTGTTCAACCCGCCGTCGCGCACCAGGAAGGGCGGCAACCCCGACAGGTTGGCGTCCATCAGCAACGCTATGCGCCGTTCGGCCAGCGCCGCCGTCTCCGAGATCGCCAGCGCCAGCATATCGGCAGCCAGTGCCACCGGCTCGGCGTGGAAGTTGCCGCCCGACAGGATCTCCCCCGTGTCGGCGAAGACCAGCGGGTTGTCGGACACCGCGTTCGCCTCGCGCTCCAGCACGCCGGCGGCGAAGCGCATGTGATCGAGCACCGCGCCCATCACTTGCGGCTGGCAGCGCAGGCTGTAAGGGTCCTGCACGGTGTCGTGGTCGCCGCGGTGGCTCTCCCGGATCTGCGATCCGGCGAGCAGACGCCGGTACACCGCCGCCACCTCCGCCTGCCCCGGCTGGCCGCGCAGCGCGTGGATGCGCGCGTCGAACGGCCCGTCGCTGCCCATCGCCGCATCGACGCTCAAGGCCCCGGCCACCAGCGCCGCCGCGTAGGCGTCCTCCAGCGCGAACAGGCCGAGCAGCCCGAGCGCCGTCGACACCTGCGTGCCGTTGAGCAGCGCCAAGCCCTCCTTCGCCTCCAGTTCCAGCGGCGCCAGCCCGATGCGCTCCAGCGCCGCCGCGGCGGGCAGGCGCTCGCCGCCGACCACCGCCTCGCCCTCCCCCAGCAGCACGCCGGTCAGGTGCGCCAGCGGCGCCAGATCGCCGGACGCCCCGACCGAGCCCTTCGCCGGCACCACCGGCAGCGCGTCGGCGTTGAGCAGGGCCAGCAGCGCCTCGACCACGGCGAGACGCACGCCGGAATAGCCGCGGGCCAGCGCGTTGGCCTTTAGCGCCAGGATCAGCCGCACGGCGGACACCGGCAACTCCGGCCCGGTGCCGGCGCTGTGCGACAGCACGAGGCGACGCTGCAAGTCGCGCACCTTCTCCGGTGGGATGCGCCGCTTGGCGAGCAGACCGAAGCCGGTGTTCACCCCGTACACCGGGAGATCCCCCGCCGCCGCCTCGGCCACCGTGCGCGCCGACGCCTCGATGCCGCCGCGGCAGGCGGGATCCAGCGCGAGCGTGACCGGCCCCCGCGCCAGACGACGCACGTCGGGCAGCGTCAGGGTTCCCGGGGAAAGGACGAACGGTGCGCTCATGCGGGCCTCCGGTGTCGCGTTCCTCTTCACATGAGGTGCGGAGCGCGGCCCCGCAAACCGTCTGTGACAGACATGGGCCAGCTATGGCGACAATCCTGTGATCCCCGATAAATTTAATATGTCGTTTACCTTAAAAACGGCCTCATCCTCCTGCCTGCGCTCGGTGGGCTTCCATGAGTGACAACTGGAGGAACTTGCATGCCATCCCCGACCAGCCGCACGTCCAAGGTTGGCAGCGACCGTCCCGATTTCGGCAGCCCGTATTACGTCCGGATCCTGGTTGCGACCTTCGTCTTCAGCGCCGCGATGAACATCCTGCAACTGAGCATGCCGCTCTACTCCCTGCAGGTCTTCAGCCGCGCCATCCCGTCCGAGAATGTCGACACGGTGGTGATGCTGACGGTGCTGGTCGTCATCGCGCTGTCGATGATCGCGCTTCTGGAAACCGTCCGCACCCGCCTGCTGGCCCGCTGCGCCAACGCGCTCGAGGTCGCGTGGCGCCGCCGGCTGAGCAGCGACGTGCTCGACGCCGCCGCCAAGGGTCGGCCCGAGCCGGGTCCGCTCAACGACCTGATGGAGGTCAAGGGCACCATCACCCGGCCGACCTTCGGCGCGTTGATGGACATGCCCTGGACCCCGCTGTACGTGATCGGCATCTACCTGATCCACCCGCTGCTGGCCGGCATGATGCTGGCCTGCGCGGTGATCCTGACCGGTCTCGGCTGGCTCGGCCACATGGCCGCCAAGGGCCCGATGGAGCAGGCGAAGACCCCGGCCACCCGCTCAACCCGGCTGTTCGACGCCATGCAGGTGCAGGCCGCCAACATCCGCGGCCAGCGCATGGGCCCGGCGGTGCTGGACGTGCTCGCCACCGACCAGCTCGCCAACTCGGCCCTCGCCTCGGCGAGCGGTGAGCGTCAGGCCGCCATCCAGGCGGTGACCAAGTGGGTGCGCATGCTGCTGCAGGTCGCCTGCACCGGCGTCGGCGCCTGGCTGGTGATGGAGCACCACCTGTCCTTCGGCGGCATGATCGCCACCTCGATGCTGGTCGGCCGCGCCATGGCCCCGATCGAGCAGACGGTCGGCTCCTGGGGCCCCATGCTGAAGTCGTGGGAGTCCTGGAAGCGCCTGTCGGCCCACCTGAAGCGCCTGTCGGCCGAGACGCGCCGCGACGCCGTCAACGTGCAGCCGGAGCGCCTGACCGCCGAGAACGTGCTGTTCATCTCCCCCATCGACCAGAAGCCGATCCTGCGCGCCGTCACCGCCTCCATCGAGGCCGGCGAGACCGTGTGCCTCCTCGGCGCCAACCGCTCGGGCAAGTCGGTGCTGGCGCGGCTGCTGGCCGGCGTGATGCCGCCCTCCTCGGGCACGGTGCGCCTGGGCGGCCTGTCGCTGGCCTCGCTGACGCCACAGGACATCACCTCCGGCATCGGCTACCTGCCGCAGACGTCCGAGCTGCTGCCCGGCACCATCGGGCAGAACATCGCCCGCTTCACCGACGCCGACGCCGCCGATGTGGTCGCCGCCGCCAAGCGCGCCGGCATCCACGACTGGATCGAGGCGCTGCCGCAGGGCTACGAGAGCGAGGCGGTCAACCTGATCTTCCCGCTGACCGGCACCCCGGCCCGCCTGATCGCGCTGGCCCGCGCCGGCTTCGGCAAGCCCGCCCTGGTGGTGCTGGACGAGCCGGCCGCCGGCCTCGACGACCACGGCCTGAAGGCGGTGCGCGGCTTCATCGCCGCCATGAAGGAGCAGGGCACCACGGTCGTGCTGCTCAGCTACATGCCGGTCTTCGTCGATCTCGCCGACAAGACCTTCGTCCTGCAGAACGGCATGCTGCACGAGGCGCAGCCCCGCCAGGAGCAGCAGCCGCAGCCCGGCACCGCGGCCGGCAATGCTGCCGCCTGGAACCGCCTGCGCACCGTCGCCGCCGTTCCCGCGACCGCCGGCTGAACCGGGTAAGGAGAGAAACACATGAGCACCCTCAGCAACCTGCGCGTCCTCCTGCCCGAGACCAGCGTGCGCAACCTTCTGATCGGCGGCACCGCCATCCTGGCGGTCGGCTTCGGCGGCATGACCGCCTGGGCCGCCTTCGCCCCGCTGCACAGCGCGGTCAGCGCCGCCGGCGTCCTGGTGCCGGAGACCGGCCGCAAGAACGTCAAGCACTCCGAGGGCGGCGTCATCAGCGAGATGATGGTCCGCGAGGGCGATGCGGTGAAGGCCGGTCAGGTCCTCATGCGCTTCGACACCACCGAGGCGGCGACGCGGCTGGAGATGCTGACCGCCACGTGGCTGGAGACCATCGCCATGCTGGCCCGCCTCGACGGCGAGCTGTTCGAGAAGCCGGCCATCGAGTGGCCGCAGGAACTCGTCACGCGCGGCGACAACGTGGCCGTGGTCAAGCTGATGGGCAACCAGCAGAAGCTGTTCGACGTCCGCCGGCAGCAGCTCGCCGCCGAGGAGGGTGTTCTGCGCGAGCGCATCGCGACGCTGGAGGAGGACTCGAAGAACCTCGCCGAGCAGCGCAAGCACCTCGCCGAGGAGCTGAAGCTCAGCAACGAGGACGTGAAGATCAACCAGGGCCTGCTCGACCGCGGCAACACCACCCGCACGCGGCTGGTGGAGGCGCAGAAGGAGAACGCCCGGATCCGCGGCCGCGACGCCGAGCTGGAGTCGCGCATCGCCCAGAACAAGCAGCAGGCGCTCGAGGCCAAGGCCGACATCGTCAAGCGGCGCAACGATTTCCGCGAGAAGGTGCTGGTCGACCTGGAGAAGGCCCGCGGCGAGACCGCCAAGCTGGCCGAGCAGATGCGCGACGCCGCCAACCGCCTCGCCAACCGCGACGTCAAGGCGCCGGACGCCGGCATCGTGGTGATGCACGGCCACCCGACGACGGGCGTCGCCCTCGCCGCCAACGAACCGATCCTCGATGTGGTGCCCGACGACCAGACCCTGCTGGCCGAGGTGCACGTGCAGCCGAAGGACATCAAGTCGGTGATGCCGGACCTGCCGGTGAAGGTGCAGTTGACCGCCTACGACAGCCGCGTGCTGGGCACGCTGGACGGTACGGTGGAGTACGTCTCGGCCGATCGCCTGACCGACCAGCAGACCCGCCAGGACTACTTCCTGACCCGCATCCGCCTGAAGGACGGCGACGCGCACACCGTGCACAACCTGGCCATCCGCGCCGGCATGCCGGTCGAGGCACGCATCCTGCTGGCCGGCCGCACGCCGCTCGACTACATCGTGCAGCCGCTGTCGCAGTCGTACCTGAAGGCGTTCATCCAGCAGTAAAACACCGCTGGAGGAACGAGAAAGGGCCGCCCCCGCCATGTGCGGGAGCGGCCCTTTCTCGTGTCGACACTCTTTCTTTCATCGTCATGGCCGGGCTTGTGATCCGGCCATCCACGCACTGCGTGCTGTTCCAAAGGTCCGGGCACGTGAATACCCGGGACAAGGTCGGGCATGACGGGAAAGAGCGGTCAGGTGCGCCGCCCCTCCCACATCTCCGGATTCACCAGATGCAGCGGCTGGCGCCCGGCCAGCGCGTCGATCACCGATTCCGCCACCATCAGCGCCATGCGCACCAGGCACTCCTCGGTCGAACTCGCGGTGTGCGGGCTGAGCACTACGTTCTCCAGGCCGAACAGCGGGTGCCCGGCCGGCAGCGGCTCGCGCGAGAAGACGTCCAGCCCAGCCCCGGCGATGCGCTTCTCCCGCAGCGCCTCGACCAGCGCGTCCTCGTCCAGCGTGGGCCCGCGGCCAGTGTTGAGCAGCAGCGCCGTGGGCTTCATCAGGGCCAGCTCGCGCCGGCCGATCAGGTTCCGCGTGGAGTCGCGCAGCGGCAGGTGCAGCGACACCACGTCGGCGGCGTGCAGCAGGTCGTCCAGGCTGTCCACCTTCGCATAGCCCAGGGCCTCGATCTGCTCGCGCGGCGCCGACGGGCTGTGCACGATGACGCGCATGCCGAAGCCGTGGTGCGCCATGCGCGCGGTCGCCCGGCCGATGTCGCCGAAGCCGACGATGCCCAGCACCTTGCCCGACACCTCGGCGAAGGGCAGCCGATAGCGGACGTCGAAGTCGCCGGCCTGCGCCGCCAGATGCGCCGGCACGATCTGCTTGGCGAGCGCCATCATCAGCGCGATGGCCTGCTCGGCCACCGACACCGTGTTGCCGCCCGGCGTGTTGGTGACGGGGATGCCTAGGGTGGTGGCGTGCGGGATGTCGATCTGGTCGACGCCGACGCCGTGGTTGGCGACGATGCGCAGCCGGGGTGCGGCGTCCATCGACGCCGCCTTCAGCCCGGCGTTGCGGGTGATGGCGGCGTCGGCGTCGCCGATCATTGGCACCACGTCCCTGGTGTCGGCGGAGGGCGCGCGCTTCAGCGCGATCCCCGCCTCCTCCAGCCGGCGCTCGCCGGCGATGTGGATCGGCTGGACGATCAGGCAGACGGGCTGGGGCACACTCACCTCCGAATCTCGAAAGCCCCTCTCCCCTTGCGGGAGAGGGGTTGGGGAGAGGGGGGATGCCGCGCGGAGGCGCGGTGCAACAGTGCCCTTTTCCGGCTCTGCCGAGCCGTAATCCCCCTCTCCCCTGCCCCCTCTCCCGCGAGGGGAGAGGGGAAATGAGGATCACACCGACTTCGTCTGCCCGCCGTCCACGCGCAGCTTCACGCCGGTGATGTAGCGCGCCCGCTCGCTGGCCAGGAAGGCCACCGCGTCGCCGAACTCCTCCGGCTCGCCGTAGCGGCCGGCGGGGATGGCGGCCTTGGCCGACGCCGCGATCTCGTCCTGCGTCTTGCCCAGGCGCTTGGCGTTGGCGCCGTCCAGCTCGCCGATGCGCTCGGTCTGGATGCGGCCGGGCAGCACCATGTTCACGGTGATCCCCTTGGCCGCCACCTCGTTGGACAGCGTCTTCGACCAGCCGAGGATCGCCGCGCGGATGCCGTTGGACAGGCCGAGGTTGGGGATCGGCTGCTCGATCCCCGACGAGCCGATGGTGACGATGCGGCCCCAACCGCGCTCCTCCATGGGCGGCAGCAGGCGCTGCGTCAGGTGGAACAGGTGGCCGGCCATCATGGCGAACTGCTGCGTCCACTGCTCCAGCGTGGCGTCGCGCGCCGTGCCCGGCGGCGGGCCGCCGGAGTTGTTGACCAGGATGTCCACCCCGCCCTCGGCCAGCACGGCGTCGGCCAGCCGGTCCACCGACGCGCGGTCGGCGAGGTCGAGCGGCAACGCGCGGGCGCGCTTGCGCTGGTCGTCGGGCAGGGCGTCGATCCACTCCTGCGTGCGCGCCTCGGTGCGGGCGGCGGCGATGACCGTGGCGCCCTCGGCCAGCAGGGCGCGGGCGGAGGCGGCGCCCAGGCCGCGGCTGGCGCCGAGCACCAGGGCGCGGCGATTGGCGATTCCCAGATCCATCAGGCGATCTCCTTCAGGCGCTTCCCTTGGCGAGCGAGCAAGCGCTCGATGTCGGCGATGTCGGCGGGCGAGAGCTTGCCGCCGGGCTTGCGCAGCGCCGCCGACGCGATGGCGCCGCGCTTGGCCAGCACGTACTTGCGCGCCACCAGCCCGATGCCCTGCTGCTGCTCGTAGCGGGCGTAGGGCAGGTAGGCGTCGAAGACGTCGTGGGCGCGCTCGACGTCACCCTTGGCGTAGGCGGCGACCACGCCGGTCATCATCTCCGGGAAGGCGAAGCCGGTCATGGCGCCGTCGGCGCCGCGGCCCATCTCCTCCGGCAGGAACAGGCCGCCGTTGCCGGTCAGGATGCTGACGCGGCGCACCTCGCCCTTGTCCGAGGCGGCGCGCAGCGCGCCGATCTTGGCGAGGCCGGGCCAGTCCTCGTGCTTGACCATCACGCAGGTGGGCATGTCCTTGAGGATGCGGTTCAGCACGCCCACCGGGATCTGCACGTTGGTGGTGAGCGGGTAGTCCTGCAGCACGAACGGCGTCTTGCCCAGCGTCTCGGCGACTCCGGCGTAGTAGCCGTAGATCTGGTCGTCGCTGCGCAGGTGCCCGGCCGGGGCGACCATGACGCCGGCCGCACCGTCGTCCATCACCGCGTCGGCCAGTTCCTTCATCGGCGCGAAGCCGGGGCTGGAGACGCCGACCACCGTCGGGATCCGGCCGTCCACGCGCTTCAGCACTCGGCGCACGAAGGTGCGCGATTCCTCGGCGGTCAGCTTGGGCGCCTCGCCCATGATGCCCAGCACCGTGATGCCGGTGACGCCGCGCTCCAGGTAGAAATCGACCATGCGGTCGGTGCTGGCGAGGTCGAGGTCGCCGCCGTCCGTGAACGGGGTGACCGCAATGATGAAGACGCCTTTGGCGGACTCGTCCAACAACGCCATGTCCCGTCGTCCCTCCAGATTCCCGTTGGCCTGTACGTTTGTTGGCGCCTAGCCAAGCACCTTCGCCGGCCGCTTGTCCAGGGCCGGCCGGCGCCGCATGGCGCGCATGCGCGGGGCGCGGCCTGGGGGCTCAACCGCCACGTCCGATAATTGTCACTGTGACAAACAACACGTTGCCAAATCTTAACCATCATTGGTTTCCCGCGGTTAACCCCGCGGACGGAGCATCCCCGGCAAACGCACGAGCGAGGGCTCCGACTATGACCACCATCCCCACCACCTTCACCATCACCGCCTACGGCCAAGTCGCCAGCGGGCGATGGCCGCACTTCATCCTGCGGCTCGACGGGCAGAAGATCGGCGAGGCGACGGTCAGTTCCTCCGATCCAACCAAGTACGTCTTCACCGCCGACGTCCCGTCCGACAGCGGGCACCAGTTGCAGCTCGAATACGACAACGACGCCACGATCAACGGGCAGGACATGAACCTGTTCGTGAAGTCGTTCGAGGTGAACGGCAACGTCTTCAAGTCCAGCGACCGCATCGTCACCTACGACAAGGGTGCCCTGGACGGGAAGGACGTGATCTCGGGCCAGGAAGGGATGTACTGGAAGGGCGCGCTCAACGTCGCCCTGCCCGCCTCCGCCTTCCTGCCGCCGCCACCGCCGCCGGTGGTGCTTCCGCCCTCCATGACCAGCACCATCACCGTCAACGCCTGGGGTGACGCCGCAGGCGGCAAGCAGGCGCACTTCAAGCTGCTGGTGGACGACGTGGTCGTCGGCGAGGGCACGGCGACGGGATCGCTCGCCGCCTACAGCTTCCAGACCACGCTGAACCCGGACGAGGCGCACAAGGTCCAGGTCTGGTACGACAACGACGGCACCGCCAACGGCCAGGACCGCAACCTCTACGTCCACTCCGTCAGCATCGACGGCAAGGAGTTCGCGGCGACCGACTCGCGCGCCTCCTACGACAAGGGCCCGGTGGACGGAAAGTATGTGGTCGCTGGGCAGGAGGGTCTGTACTGGGGCGGCGCGCTCACCTGGGGCCTGGGTGAGGAGGAGTTCGGCGGCCCCATCGTCCGCCCCCCGCCCCCGCCGGAGCCGGCGCCGACCAAGCCGGCGGAGATCGTCGTCAACGCCTGGGGCTCCTCGGCCGGCGGCGTGGCGCCGCACTTCAAGGTGCTGGTGGACGGCGTGCAGATCGGCGAGGGCCGTGCCACCTCCGGCATCCTCACCCCCTACACCTTCAAGACGGACCTCGACCCGACCCTCGCCCACAAGGTGCAGATCCACTACGACAACGACGCGACCATCAACGGCCAGGACCGCAACCTGTTCGTCAAGTCGGTGACGATCAACGGGCATGACGTGAAGGTCACCGACGCCGGCGTCACCTACGACAAGGGCGCCTTCGACGGCAAGGACGTGGTCGCCGGGCAGGAGGGCCTGTACTGGGGCGGCACCCTCGGCTTCACCGCGCCGTCGGTCTACTTCGAGAAGCCCATTTATCCGCCGCCGACCGGCCCGGCCTTCTACGTCGCCGCCAACGGCAAGGACACCTGGTCGGGCAAGCTGTCCGCCCCCAACGCCGACGGCACCGACGGCCCGTTTGGCACGCTGGAGCGCGCCCGCGACGCCATGCGGAGCAGCGACATCGACACCACCTACGTCCGCGAGGGCAAGTACGGCCTGACCAAGACGCTGGAGTTGACGTCGCTCGACAACGGGCATTCCTTCAAGAACTACCCGGGCGAGACGCCGGTCCTCAGCGGCGGCGAGAAGGTCACCGGCTGGGTCAGCGAGGGCAACGGCGTCTATTCCGCCAAGGTGTCGGCGGCCAGCGGCTTCGACGTGATGATCGGCGGCGTGCGCCAGCACCTCGCCGAGAAGGGCGCCTGGGACGCAGCCGACGTCAAGTCCGGCTGGTTCTTCGCCGACGCCGCCTCCACCGGCCCCAGCGCCTCGGCGATCCGCTACCACGCCGGCGACGTCTCCGCCACGGATCTCGCACCCGGCACCAAGATCCAGGTCTTCGACGTGGAGCGGCTGACCGACGCCATCGTCGAGGTGACGCGCATCGACGACGCCACCCGCACCATTACCTTCAAGAACGCCATCCCCTTCGTGCTGCAGGAGGGCGCCACCTACCGCCTGCTCGACAACGCCTCGTTCGTCGATCAGGCCGGGGAATTCGCCTACCGCGCCGCCGACGGGCGTCTGGTCATCAAGCCGGCCGATCCCGCCGGGTTCGAGGCGGCGGGCGTCACCGTCGGCCGGCTCGGCACCATGATCAAGCTGAACGGCACCAGCGGCGTGACGGTGGAAGGCCTGGGCTTCACCGACGGGCGCACGGATTACGCGGCGCTGGAGGTGGTCTCGGCCAGCGGCAACAAGATCGGCAACAACAGCTTCGAGAACGTCGGTACCGGCATCCTGCTGAAGTCGGCCGGCAACAACCTGATCGGCGGCAACGAGATCGCCCACGTCGCCAACCACGGCATCGAGCTGGTCAACGACAGCAACGCCAACCGCATCTACGCCAACGACATCCAGTACATCGGCGAGGTGCGCAAGCATGTGGCCGGCATCATGGCCACCGGCGCCGACGACAACGTCATCTCGAACAACGATATCGCGCACAGCGCGCGCTACGGCATCTCGTTCAAGAACTACAATTCCACCAACATCAACACCAACAACGTCATCGAGAACAACCACATCACCGACACCGTGCGGGAATCGGCGGATGCCGGCGCCATCGAGATCCTCGGCCGCTCCAGCGTCGATACCGGCATGATCGTGCGCAACAATTGGATCGAGGGGGTGGGTGGCCTCGCCACCAACGCCTCGGACCAGTGGCTGACGCAGTGGAAGGGCTTCGGCGTCTACCTGGACGACCTGGCCGGCGGCGTCACCGTGCGCGACAACTTCCTCAAGCACACCAGCCAGGCCGGCGTGCACATCCACGGCGGCGACAACAACCTGGTGGAAAACAACGTCGCCATCATGACCAGCAACGCCGAAGAGTTCATCCGCATCGGCTGGAACCCGAAGTTCGGCGACCTCGGCACGCCGATCAACAACGTGGTGGTCAAGAACATCGTCGCCGGCACCCTGCCGGTGGACGACTACCACGAGCTGCTGACCGCCAACAATCCGGTGATCGACCAGAACCTCATCTACAACGCCCCGACCTACGGGCAGGCGGACGTGGTCGGCAACCCGATGTTCGTGGACGCCTACTACGGCAAATACATGCTGCAGGCCGCCTCGCCGGCCTTCGGCATGGGTATCCACGACCTCGGCTGGTCGGCCATGGGCGAGCACGGCTACACCGCCAGCACGGCGATGCCGACCTTCTGGGACCACTGACCTTCCTTGCCGCGCCGCCGGGCGACGTCCCGGCGGCGCGGCGCTAATCGCTTGACGACCAAAGCATTCGTATCGACAATCGCCTCCCAAGAACGCGCGCACCAGACGCGCAGGGGAGGACCATGATGAACCACGCCGCCCGAACCATGTCCGCGCTCCGGTAAGCCGCCATGATCCGGCTCGCCGCGAATCTAACGATGCAGTTCAACGAATTGCCGTTCCTCGACCGCTTCCGCGCGGCCGCCGAGGTCGGCTTCCGCGGCGTCGAGTTCCTCTTCCCCTACGACCACGACCCCGAGGAGGTCGCCCGCGCCCGCAAGTTCGCCGGCGTGCAGGTCGTCCTGTTCAACCTGCCGCCTGGCGACTGGGCGGCGGGGGAGCGCGGTCTCGCCTGCCTGCCTGACCGCGAGACGGCCTTCGTGGAGTCGGTCGAGCGCGCGCTGATCTACGCCGAGGCGCTGGACTGCCCGACGCTGCACGTCATGGCCGGCATCCCGCCCGCCGGGCTGGACCGCGCCGACGCCCTGACGCTCTACGTGGAGCGCCTGCGCCACGCTGCGCATCGCGTCGACGACCACGGCCGCGACGTGGTGATTGAGCCGCTGAACAGCCGCGACATGCCCGGCTACCTTCTGCGCACCTCGGACGAGGCGATGGCGGTGATCGAGCGGGTCGGCGCGCCGAACCTCGGCCTACAGTTCGACCTCTACCACGCGCAGATCATGGAGGGCGACCTGACCATGCGGATGCGCCGGCTCGGCCCCGCGATCCGCCACGTGCAGATCGCCGGCGTGCCGGACCGCCACGAGCCGGACAGCGGCGAGTGCGACCCGCACCACCTGCTGCGTGAACTGGACGCCACCGGCTACGCCGGCTGGGTCGGCTGCGAGTACCGACCGCGGACCGGGACCTTGGACGGGCTGGGCTGGGCGCGACGCTACCTGCACGGCGGCGCCTGAACGAACAAGACAAACGGGAGGAAAAGAAGAATGCACCTGAGGACGATCATCGCCGCCACCGTGTTCGGCATCGGGCTTGCCGCGACGGCCGCGTCGGCGGACGAGCTGAAGGCCGGCTACTCGCTGCCGCCGACCTCGCATTACGGCGTCGGCGTCACGGCGATGAACGAGGAGCTGACCCGGCTGTCCAACGGCAAGTGGACCATCAAGCAGTTCCCAGCCAACGCGCTGGGCGGCGAGCGCGAGATGGTCGAGGGCGCGCAGATCGGCACGGTGGATATCGTCGCCACCTCGACCGGCCCGGTCGGCAACTTCGTGCCCGATACGCTGGTCACCGACATCCCCTTCCTGTTCAAGGATTACAAGCACGCACACGCGGTGCTGGACGGCCCGATCGGCCAGAAGATCCTCGACCAGTTCCCCAAGCATGGCCTGATCGCACTGGCCTGGGGCGAGAACGGCTTCCGCAACCTGACCAACTCCAAGAAGCCGGTGAAGACGCCCGAGGACGCCAAGGGCCTGAAGATCCGCACCATGGAGAACCAGGTGCACATGACGGCCTTCAAGACGCTGGGCGTCCTGCCCACGCCGATGGCCTTCCCCGAGCTGTTCACCGCCATGCAGCAGGGCACCGTGGACGGCCAGGAGAACCCCATCGGCGTGATCCTCGGCGCCAAGTTCTCGCAGGTGCAGAAGTATCTGACGGTGAGCCAGCACGTGTACTCGCCCGCGCTGATCATCCTGTCGCCGAGCGTGTGGAACAAGCTCTCCGACCAGGAGAAGGGCTGGTTCAAGCAGGCCGCGCTGGCCGGCGCCAAGGCCATGCGCCAGAAGGCCGAGGACGACGCCGCCAACGGCATCGAGGAGTTGAAGAAGCAGGGCATGGAGGTGACTCCCGGCGTCGACGCCACCGCCTTCCAGGCCGCGCTGAAGCCGGCCTACGACGAGTACGCCAAGAAGTTCGGCCAAGCGAAGATCGACGAGATCCGGAACTACAAGTACTGAGAACGTCCCTCTCCCGTCCGGGAGAGGGAGGGGCCCGCTCGGAACGAGCGGGAGGGTGAGGGTGCAGCCAAGGATCGGCAACGGCCCCTTGGCCGCACCCCCACCCTATCCCTCCCCTGGGACGGGGGAGGGAACTCCACCGCCCTTTGAGGACTCCCCCATGCTCGCGGCCCTGTCGGCGTTCGAGAAGTTCCTGATGCGCTGGACCATGCGGGCCGCGATGGCACTGCTGGTACTGGCCTGCATCGTGTCGTTCTATCAGGTCATCACCCGCTTCGTGTTCGAGGAGCCCTCGACATGGTCGGAGGTGACGGCACGCTCCATCGACATCTGGATGGTCTACCTGGGCGTCGCCGTCGCCTTCCGGCAGGGCGCGCTGATCACCGTGGAGTTCGTGCACGCCCGCACCAGCGGCACCGCCCGCGTCGCGCTGGTGGCGGCGATCACCGGGCTGTCGCTCGGCGTGCTGGCGGTGATCGCCTGGGCCGGCTGGCAGATGGTCGGGCGGGCGCAGTTCCAGATGCTGGCCGGCGTCGACAACCCGTTCACCGGCGAGGGCATCTCCATCGCCTGGGTGTACGCCGCCATCCCGGTGGGGGCGGTGCTGTCCATGGTCGGCCTCCTCGCCCGCGCGGCGGAGGAGATCGCCGCCGCCCGCCGACACGAGCCGGTCTCCACCGCCCCCCAGGAAGTGTACGAGGTGTGACGCCATGACCAGCTTCATGCTCATCGTCATGGTGGCGCTGTTCGCGCTGAGCGTGCCGATCGCGGTGGCGATCGCCGCGGCGGCCATCGGCGGCATCTCGTTCTTCACCACCATGCCGCTGATCGTCGTCGCGCAGAAGCTGATGACGAGCATCGACAGCTTCCCGCTGATGGCGGTGCCGTTCTTCATCCTGGCCGGCAACCTGATGGAGGCCGGCGGCATCTCCGCCCGGCTGGTGGAGTTCGCCAAGTCGGTGGTCGGCAACATCCAGGGCGGGCTGGCCTGCTCCTGCGTGCTGACCTGCATGATCTTCGCGTCGGTGTCGGGGTCGAGCGTGGCGACCACCTTCGCCATCGGCGCCATCATCATTCCGGCGATGATCGCGCACGGCTACCCGAAGGAGTTCGCCGCGGCGCTGCAGGCCACCTCGGCGGAACTCGGCGTCATCATCCCGCCGTCGATCCCGATGATCCTCTACGGCGTGTCGGCGGAGGTCTCCATCGGCGAGATGTTCGCCGCCGGCTTCGGGCCGGGCCTGCTGATCGGCGGCGCGCTGACGCTGTTCACCTACCTGACCTGCAAGTATCATGGCTGGGGCAAGCGGGACCGCGAGGGCCGCATAGGCTTCGTCAAGGCGACGGAGCGCGCGGCGCTGGCGCTGTTGATGCCCTTCATCATCATCGGCGGCATCTACCGCGGCGTATTCACGCCGACGGAGGCCTCGGTGGTGGCGGTGGTCTACGCCTTCATTGTCGGCATGTTCGTCTACCGGGCGTTCGGCTGGGCCGATCTGGCGCCGATCCTGCGGAAATCGGTGCTGTCCTCGGCGGTGATCATGTTCATCATCGCCGCGGCCGGGCTGTTCAGCTTCCTGATCACCCGGGCCGGCGTGCCGGCGGCCATCGGCGCCTGGATCTCCGAGACGTTCGGCAGCGCCGGCAGCTACCTGCTGGCGGTCAACCTGTTCCTGTTCGTGGTGGGGATGTTCGTCGAGACCTCCGCCTCGATCATCGTGCTGGCGCCGATCCTGGCGCCGGTCGCCACGCACTTCGGCGTCGACCCGGTGCATTTCGGGCTGATCATGGTGGTCAACCTGGCGCTCGGCATGGTGACGCCGCCCTTTGGCGTGAACCTGTTCGCCGCCTGCCAGGTCGCCGGCCTGAGCCTGGAACAGATCATCGGCCGGCTGGTGCCGTTCGTCATCGTGGTCTTCGCCTGCCTGATGGTCATCACCTACGTGCCCGCGGTTACGCTGTTCTTCCGCGGGCTGGTGTACTGAGGACATTCGTCATGATGGAAACCAAGCTCCTGATCGGCGGCGCGTTCGCCGATGCGCTGGGCGGCGGGACGATCCCCTGCGTCGATCCCTCGACCGGCGAGACCTTCGCCGCCATCCCGCGGGGCCAAGCGGCGGACATTGACCGGGCCGTCTCCGCCGCCCGCGAGGCGCTGGACGGCGACTGGGGCACGCTCACCGCCGTCGAGCGCGGGCGGCTGATGTTCCGGCTCTCCGCCCTCATCCTCCAGCACGCCGATACTCTGGCGGAGTTGGAGAGCCGCGACGTCGGCAAGCCGCTCGCCCAGGCGAAGGCCGACGTGACGGCCTGCGCCCGCTATTTCGAGTTCTACGGCGGCGCCGCCGACAAGGTGCACGGCGACACCATCCCGTATCAGAACGGCTACACGGTGCTGACCCTGCGCGAGCCGCACGGGGTGACCGCGCACATCATCCCGTGGAACTACCCGCTGCAGATCATCGGCCGCAGCGTCGGCGCGGCGCTCGCCATGGGCAACGCCTGCGTGGTGAAGCCGGGCGAGGACGCCTCGCTGACCACGCTGTACCTCAGCCGGCTGGCGCACGAGGCCGGCTTCCCGGCGGGGTCGCTGAACGTCGTCACCGGCTACGGCGAGGAGGCCGGCGCGGCGCTGTCCGGCCACCCCGGCATCAACCACGTCTCCTTCACCGGCAGCCAGGAGGTCGGCGTGCTGGTGCAGCAGGCCGCCGCGCGCAACATCGTGCCGGTGACGCTGGAACTGGGCGGCAAGTCGCCGCAGGTGGTGTTCGCCGACGCCGACCTGGAGCAGGCGCTGACCTTCGTGGTGCGCGCCTCGGTGCAGAACGCCGGGCAGACCTGCTCGGCCGGCAGCCGCGTGCTGATCGAGCGGCCGGTCTACGAGCGCTTCGCCGCCATGATCGCCGAACGCTTCAAGGCCCTCAAGGTCGGCCCGGCGCTGGAGGACCACGACGTCGGCCCGCTGATCAACGTGCAGCAGCGCGACCGCGTCGCCGGCATGGTCGCCGCGGCGCGCGCCAACGGCTTCCCGGTGCTGGCCGAGGGCACGGTGGTGGAGAGCGCGCCACAGGGCGGATTCTACGTCGCCCCGGTGCTGTTCGGCGATGTCACGCCCGGCTGCGCGATCGAGCAGCAGGAGGTCTTCGGCCCCGCCCTCGCCCTCATCCCCTTCGACGGAGAGGAGGAGGCGGTGCGCATCGCCAACGGCACGCCGTTCGGCCTCGTGGCCGGCGTGTGGACGCGCGACGGCGGCCGACAGCTGCGCATGGCGCGGCGCCTGCACGCCGGGCAGGTGTTCATCAACAACTACGGTGCCGGCGGCGGCGTCGAGCTGCCGTTCGGCGGCGTGAAGAAGAGCGGCTTCAACCGCGAGAAGGGCTTCGAGGCGCTGTACGGCTTCTCGGCCGTGAAGACCGTCGCCATCAAGCACGACTGAGGGAGGGAGAGATGCGCCTACAGGACAAGGTCGCCATCGTCACCGGCGGCGGCTCGGGCTTCGGCGAGGGCATGGCCAAGCTGTTCGCGGCGGAGGGCGCGCACGTCGTCGTTGCCGACATCAACGAGGAGGCGGCGAAGCGCGTGGCGTCCGAGACCGGCCACGGCGCCATCGCGGTCAAGGCCGACGTGTCGGTGAACGCCGAGGTGAAGGCGATGGTGGAGGCGGCGGTGAGCGCCTTCGGCCGGCTCGACGTCATGGTCAACAACGCCGGCTACACGCACCGCAACGGCCCGATGCTGGAGGTGGACGAGGCCACTTTCGACCGCGTCTACGCGGTCAACGTGAAGTCCATCTATCTCGCCGCGCAGCACGCGGTGCCGGTGTTCCGCCGACAGGGTGGCGGCATGATCCTCAACATCGCCTCCACCGCCGGCGTGCGGCCGCGGCCGGGGCTGGCGTGGTACAACGGCTCCAAGGGCGCGGCGATCACGCTGACCAAGTCGATGGCGGTCGAACTGGCGCCGGAGAAGATCCGCGTCTGCGCCATCAACCCGGTGGCCGGCGAGACCGGCATGCTGCACCTGTTCATGGGCGAGGACACGCCGGAAAAGCGCGCGCAATTCCGCGCCTCGGTGCCGCTGGGCCGGCTGTCGCAGCCCAGGGACATCGCCAACGCCGCGCTGTTCCTGTGCTCCGACGAGGCGGAGTTCCTGACCGGCGTGTGCCTGGAGGTGGACGGCGGCCGCTGTATCTGACCGCCCACGGCCCTGCCAGGGGAGCGAATGGAACAGAGTGAAACACTATGAAACAGTGTGCGGACCCTGTTCAGTTCACTCTTCACCGCCGAGGCACACGGCGCCCTTCGAGGATTTATATCCTACCGCAGAGCGCCACCGAAAGGCAAGTGGGACGATTCAGGCGACCGCCGGCTCGACCGCTCGCGCGACGCGCAGCAGGTTCTTGTCATGGCCGCGCTTGCCGACCAGCATCAGGCCGGCGGGCAGGCCGCCGGTCGCCATCGGCAGCGACACCGCCGGACGGTCGAGGAAGTTCCACAGCGACGGGTTGCGCAGCACCAGCATGTTGATGCGCGCGTACTCCGCGTCGTCCTCCAGTTCCTTGAGGCGTGGCGGCACCACCGGCACCGTCGGCATCGCCAGCGCGTCGAAGGCTCGGGTCGCCGCCTCCGCCTCGGCCATCAGCGAGGCGCGGAGGCGGGTCAGCTCGATGTAGTCGGCGGCGCTCTGCTCCTGCCCGCGCAGGATGCGCACGCTCACCCGCGGGTCGTACCGGTCGCCGGAGCGCGCCAGCAGCTCGCGGTGCCACGCGTAGGCCTCGGGCGAGGCGAAGCCGCCCTTGGCGTTGGCCTTGGGAATGGCAGCCAGCGTGGCCAAGTCGATCTCGACCACCCGCGCACCGGCCATCGACAAGGCCTCCAGCGCCCGCTCGAAGGCGGCGGAGACGGTGTCGTCCATGCCGTCCAGCACCACGGTGGTCGGCACGGCGATGCGCAGCCCGGCGAGGTCCAGCGCCTCCGGCACCGCCGGCGCGCCGCCGGCCATCACCGCGTCCATGATCGCGCAGCACGCCACCGACCGGGCGAGCGGCCCGACCGTGTCCAGCGTCCACGACAGCGGCAGCGCGCCGTCACGCGGCACGCGGGCCTGGGTCGGTTTGAGCCCGACCAGCCCGCAGAAGGCGGAGGGGATGCGCACCGAGCCGCCGGTGTCGCTGCCGACCGCCGCCACCGCCATGCCGTCCGCCACCGACACCGCCGCCCCCGAGGACGAGCCGCCAGGGATGCGCGTGCGGTCGAACGGGTTGCCCGGCGTGCCGTGGTGCGGGTTGACGCCCAGGCCGGAGAAGGCGAACTCCGTCATGTTGGTGCGCCCGACGATCACCGCGCCGGCCGCGCGCAGGCGGGCGACCACGGGCGCGTCCTTGGCGGCTGGCGGTGCGTCCTTCAGCACCACGGAGCCGGCGGGAGTCGGCTGCCCGGCCAGGTCGAACAGGTCCTTCACCGACACCGGAATCCCGGCCAGCGGCGACGGCACCACGCCGGCCGCGCGCAGCAGGTCGCTGGCCTGCGCCGCCTTCAGCGCACCCTCGCGATCGACGCGGGTGAACGTTCGCGCCCCCTCCCCACCCGGATCGGCGATGCGGGCCAGCGCGCGCTCGGTCAGTTCCTCGCTGGTGGTGCGGCCGGACGCCAGTTCGGCCGCCAGGGACAGGATGGTGGACATGCGGGGACCTCCGGAGGTGGTTCCTCCGGTATAACGCCGGGGCGGCGGCGAGGCCAGGGGCTACTCCCCCGCTCCCGCTCCCTGCCACGCGCCGAGCCGGTCCGACGCGCCGTTGCCGCTCGGCCGCCGGCCGGAGACGGGGCCCTGGTAGCGGTCGCCGTTGGCGAAGGACAGCTCGCCCACGCCGTCCGGGCTGTTGGCGCGCACCTCACCGGCATAGCCGTCGCCGTTGGCGTAGCGGAACACGCCCAGCCCCTCCGGTTGCCCGGCGCGGAAGCCGCCGGCGTAGCGGTCGCCGGTGCGGAAGGCCATGACGCCGAGGCCGGCCATCTCATCGTTGCGCCACTCGCCCTCGTAGAGCTGGCCGTCGGCGAAGCGGTAGACGCCATAGCCACCGCGCTGCACCTGCCGGATGCCGCCGACCGCGGTGGACGCCCATTCCCCCTCATAGACGTCACCGTTGGCGAAGCGCTGCACCCACGCCGTCGCCGTGATGCCGCGCGCCGCCTCCGCCGCCTCGCGGGCGCGGCGCTGCGCCTCGATACCCCGTTGCGCCATGGCGCGGGCGCGGTTGGCGACGCTCTCGCCACCGGCGACAGTCTCACGCGCCGCCCGCGCCGGCTCCGGGGCGGAGGAACCGCCGGGCGATGGCGTCGGAGCGGAGGTGCCGGACAGGATGCGCTCCTCGCCCTCCCCGATGCCCAGCGTGCCGGCGCTGACGTAACCCTCCTGGCCGAAGCGGTCGCGCACCTTGACCCAGTTGCCGTCCGCCGCGGGCTCGACCACGGTCAGCATCATGCCGGCCGGCAGCTCGCGCACGCCGCGGGCGCCGAGCACCGGGCGGTCGAACAGCGTGGCGTCGCGCAGCACGCGGCGGACGCCGGTGTCGGCCACCGCGGGCGCCGGCGGAGGCGGCGCGGCGCCGGGACGCTTGAGGTATTCGTTGGAGACGAAGCCCTGCTGGCCGTCGACGGTCACGCGCGTCCAGCTTCCCTGGCGCACGCGCCCGGTGGCGGCGACCGTGGTGTCGCGCGCCAGCCGGCGCACCACTGGCGCCTTGCTGTCGGGGGTCTGGCGCAGGTTCACGTCGCGGGTGACGACGAACGAACCGTCCAGCGGCTCGATCTTTGGTTCTGGCTTCGGTTCCGGCGGCGCCTCGGGCAGCAGCGCGACCGTGGGACCGAGGCGGTCCTGCATCCACGGCTTCTGCGCGCCGCCGGTGCGGGCGGCGACGCCGCGCTGGACTTCCGTCAGCGCGCCGCGCAGGTCGGCGCCCAGTTTGACCAGTTCCTCCGCCAGCGCCGCGGCGAAGGGGCCGGGGCCGTTGCCGCGGACCGGCGTCGGCGGGGTGTCGGGCTGATGGGCGTAGGCGATCAGCAGAGTGTCCGCCGGCCCCGGCGGACCGGGCACCGGGCGCACCGTCTTCAGCACCTCCGCAACCGGGTTCGGCACCACGGGGTCGAGCAGCAACACGCCGCGCTTCGGCGCCTGCATCTGCTGGAGCACCTGGTCGAGGTCGAGGGTGTCGAGCACCACGTCGCCCTCCGCTTCCAGCTTGGCGTCCACCGGCACCAGGAAGTTCCGACCGCCCGCCGACAGCGCGAGGCCGGAGTAGTAGATCACCCCCAGCTCCGCCCCCCGCGCCCGCGCCGCGAAGTGGCTGAGCGCGGCGACCAAGCCGCGGTGCTCCCGATTGTTGGCGACCGTCACGTCGAAGCCGGTCTGCCGCAACGCCTCCGCCACCGCGGCGGCGTTGGCCGCCACGGCCGGCACGGCGCCGCCGCGTTCGTACCGCGCGTTGCCGATGACCAGCGCCACCCGCTTCTCGGCCGCCAGGACCGGACCGCCGGCGAGCAGGACGACGCACAACACCAGATGAACAAGGACCCGCGCCACCGCCACCTCCACAGCTTCGGCGTGACGTTAACACTGCACGCGCGCAGTCGGTGTCTTGGCGAACCGCAGATGTACTTCCGGATCGTGGGGGTGTGCCCGGGGAAACACAGGACACCTTCTGGCCTGTCCTCCAGGATTACCGATTCCGCGCCGCCGGATCTCGGAAGAAACGGGCGCAGGATGTGAGCCGGCTCACAGCGGCCGGGGCAGCGTCGCCGCAGGGTGGCGCTCCCCATCGGCACGGAGACCGCGGACCATGCGCACGCTTTTCCTCGCCCTGCTCGCCCTGCCCCTGCTGGCGTTGCCCCTGGTGGCGAAACCGGCGGCGGCGGAGAACCTTGCCTGCCAGACCGTCAACGGCCACACCACCTGCGTGGAAGGCTCGGGCACGCTGTCCTGCCAGACCGTCAACGGCCGCACCGCCTGCAGCCATTCACCGAACCAACGCGTCGTCTGCGACACGCGCAAGGGGCGGAACGCCTGCCCCAGCGTGCCGATGCTGAACGACGACGTCGTGGTGGACACCCGCCAGGGCCGCGTCCGCGTGCGGACCGGCGGCGTCACGGTGGATCTGGACGAGGACGACTAACAGCCCTCCCCCATCCCCGATGGGGGAGGGTTGGGTGGGGGCAGCGGCCTCACCTGCACGCCGCTG
>NZ_LGQZ01000089.1 GCF_003116015.1 Azospirillum sp. TSO22-1 | reverse complement strand
ATCAGATCGACCGTCTCCTGCGGGAACTCGGCGTAGGCGCGCTGCGCCTCCTTCACACGGGCGACGAGGGCGTGCAGTTCGGCAAGCGACGTGACGGGCATGGCTTGGGTCCACTTTCCGTTGAAGGCGCTCGTCGATCAGAGGCGGGAGCGCCAGGGGCCGATGCCACCTTCTCTGGTCCGGCATCGGTGAGGCGCTCAATGGCGCCGTCATGTAGTAAAACTACATTACTGGGCGCGACGGTGCTGCACAAGGACGTTCGGGGTGGCTATCGGCCGTTTTTGCTCTAAAGAGGTGCGGCAAACTGTCTCTTCCGCCGGCCGGGCGGCACGCTGGTGCTGGGGATCGGGTCGCGTGATGTAGTTAGGCTACAGGACGACTCAGCCGGCGGGCCAGTCGGGGCTCGATCCCCGTTGCAGCATCTGGTTGCTGCGCGCGAGCCGCTCGCGCAGGGCATCCCCTTTGCGCATCGCCACGGCGATGGAGAGGATGTCGCCCAGGACCAGATGGCTGATGCGCGATGTCAGGGGGGAGTAGATGTCGAACTCCTCGTCGACGTCGGCCAGCAGACTGACGGTGGCGAGCCGGGTCAGCGGCGAATCCGCGCGCGTGATGGCCACGACCGCGGCCCCCACCGACAGCGCGTTCTGCACGCTGTCCAGCACGTCGCGCGTGCGCCCGGAGTTCGACACCACGACGACCGCGTCCTCCGGCCCCAGCGACAGGGCCGAGACGAAGTAGACGTGGGCGTCGCTGTAGGCCACGGTGGGCACGCCGAGGCGGAAGAACTTGCGCTGGATGTCCTCGGCGATGGTTCCCGAATTGCCCGAGCCGTAGAACTCGATCCGGCGGGCCTTGGACAGGACATCGGCCGCACGCTCGACGGCGTCGGCCGAGAGGTTGTTGCGCACCTGCATCAGCGTGGCGATGGTCCGGTCGAAAACCTTGCCGGCGATGCCCGCCGCCTGATCCCCGGGGAGGACGTCCTGGTCGATGAATGGCATGCCGGCGGCGATGTCCTGCGCCAGCTTGATCTTGAACTCCCGGAATCCGCTGCACCCCAGTGCCGCGCAAAAGCGGGCGACCGTGGGCTCGCTGACGCCGACCCGCTGGGCCATTTCCGCGATGGACAGGGTGATGACCTCGCCCGGTTGGGCCAGCACATGGTCGGCCAGCTTGCGTTCCGAGGGGCGGATCTGATCGCGCACCGCCAAGATTCGTCCCAACATCTCGTCACCCCTCCGCCTCGCGCACGCGGGCGAGCATAGCACGCGATCACCTGCCGGGAAGGTCGTCGCGGATGCAGGACACTTTCTACTGTCGGAACTCGGCTGGGCGCTCCGCCCGGCGCAAGCGGATCCGAACTGGGACGGACTGACATCTTGGTTCCTCGCCACCGTGCAGCGTGATGCGACGTCTCGGGCCGACCGGCATATCCGCACATGGTACAATGCTGCTGTTCAGGCGTTCAGCTAAGCAGTGCTACTGAGGCTGTGGTGAAAGAGGGGACGCCAAATCCGGGACCATGGATCCTGGGCAGGCTGGCGTGTCCACAGCTCAGGAGCTTGGCGTGGTGGCCCTCATGGTCCGCTGCACCATGGCGCGGAAGGCACGGGGGCTGCTGTAGCCGACCGCGGCGGTCACTTCGTGCAGGGCGCCCCCCTGGGCTTGCCGGGTCAGTGCCGCGAGCAGGCGGACGCGGCGGCGCCACGCGCCAAAGCTCAGGCCTGTCTCCGTTCGGAACCGGCGGGTCAGCGTCCGCCGGCTCATGCCCACGTCCTCCGCCCAGGCGTCGATGCCGCCGTCCAGGCCGGGATCGTCGATCAGCGCGCGGCAGAGCCGCCGCAGGCGCGGGTCCCGTGGCAGGGGCAGCGCGAACGGCGTGTCGGGGGCACGGGCGATCTCGTCCAGCACCAGCGCCGCCAAGTGTCCACCCCTTCCAGCCAAGTCGTAGAGGGTCGGCTCACCGGCGAGCGCGACGAGGGTGGCGTCCAGCAGCGGCGAAACGCGGAGAACCCGGCAGGCGGGCGGCGCGGCGGTGAGCGCCTCCGGGGCAAGGTAGGCCGTGCGCATCGACACCGCGCCGTGCATGGCGACGTCGTGCATCACGCCGGGCGGGATCAGGAGGGCGTGACCGGTCGGTACCGCCCATGTCCCGCCCTCGGTGGTCGCGACCATCAACCCGGCCGTCGCGTACAGGAGCTGGGCGCGGGGATGGGTGTGCCGGCCCGTCGCGGCGCCGGGCGGAAAGTCCTTCGCCATCACCGCGACGAGGCGGGGTACGTCCTGGTAGTCGTCGGCGAGGGTCGAGCGCATGGCAGCCGTCCGCAGTTTGGCCCGAACGCTGCCAAGATTGGCCCTACGCCGCGAACGGGTCAAGCTATACGGGAGTCCTGGCCCCCGTCGCCGGAAGGAAGCCATGGCCCCCGACGTCCTGTCCCGCCGCACGATCCTGTTCGTGAACATCGCCCACGCGCTCGATCACTTCGTGCTCCTGATCTACCCCACGGCCGTGCTGGCGATGGCGCCCGAACTCGGCCTGACCTACGCGGCGCTGATCGGCCTTTCGACGGGCACGTTCGTTGCCTTCGGCCTGTTCTCCCTGCCCATGGGCTGGCTCGCGGAGCGCTGGGGACGGCGCACTCTGCTGGCGGCCTTCTTCGGCGGCTGCGGCCTTTCGCTCCTGGGCCTCGCGGCCGCCTCCGCGCCGGTGGTCATCGCGGGATGGCTGCTCGTGCTGGGCCTGTTCTCGGCGATCTACCACCCGATCGGCTCGGCCATGCTGGTGAGCCACGCCCGCCGCCTCGGGCGCGACCTGGGCTGGAACGGGGTGTGGGGCAATCTCGGGGCGGGCCTCGCCTCGGGCGTCACCGCGCTGACCGCGGCGTGGCTCGGTTGGCGGGTGGCCTTCGCCGTGCCGGGTCTGGTGTGCCTCGCGGCGGGTGCCGCCTTCCTGGCGCTGGTCCCGGCGGACGGGGAGGGGCACGGCAGGGCCAAGGATGGAGCGCCGACCATCCCGGTGGCCAACCCGCTCCGGCTGCTGGCGATCTTCGCCGTCGCGATTGTCGCCGGCGGCATGACGTTCAACGTCACCACGATCGCCCTGCCGAAGGTGTTGGATGAGCGGCTGGGGATGGCACTGCCGCTCGTACTCACGGGCTCGCTGGCCACCCTCGTCTTCGTGTTCGGCGCGCTGACCCAGCTGCTGATGGGCCGGCTGGTCGACCGCTTCGCCCTACCGGTGGTCTTCGCGGGCCTGGCGCTGCTCCAACCGGTCGGGCTCGGGCTCGCGGCGGCGTCCACCGGCTTCCCACTCCTCGTCGGTCTGGTCCTCGCCATGGCGGCGATCTACGGGCAGGTGGTGGTCAACGACGCGATGGTGGCGCGCTACGTGCCGCCCCGGCTGCGCGCCAAGGCGTTCAGCGTGCGCTACTTCCTCGGCTTCACGACGAGCGGGCTCGCGGTGCCGCTCATCGCCCTGCTGCACGGGTGGGGCGGCTTCCAGGCGGTGCTCGGCGTCTCGGCCCTGTTCGGCGCGCTCGTGTCCGCCAGCGCGGCCGGGTTCTTCCTTGCTACATCAGGGGGGACGGCATGCGCGGGGCAGGCTCCCGCCGAGTAAGCCTCGATATTGACCGGCGCGCAAGTCCGGCCTTCAGGCATGCCGAACCTCGACGGTGCGGCCCGTCGATCGGCGCCCAACGTGGCCGCCGATGCACAGACGGCACCCCATAGCGGTGTGGCAGAAGGGGAGATTCGGCGGCAATCGTCCGCGCCGTGCCCCATATCACTGGGAGTCTTGCCCTACCGATGGGGGACGCGATGCGAGCGGCTTGGTACGAAAGGAACGGGGAAGCGCGTGATGTGCTCATCGTCGGCGAACGGCCGACGCCGGACCCTGGGGCGGGAGAGGTGCGCGTGCGGCTGCACGCGTCCGGTGTCAATCCGTCCGATGTCAAGAGCCGTCGTGCGCGGCCACTCGTGGGCAGCCATGTGATCCCGCACAGCGACGGCGCCGGGGTTATTGACGCGGTCGGGAGCGATGTTCCCAAAGCACGGATCGGAGAGCGTGTCTGGACCTGGAATGCCCAATGGGGGCGCCCGTTCGGCACGGCGGCGGAGTTCGTTGCGTTGCCCTCGGCTCAGGCCGTGCGATTGCCGGACGGCATCGACTTTGACGCCGGAGCTTGTCTCGGCATTCCGGCCTTGACGGCGTTCCAGGCGGTGCGTCTCCTCGCGCCGACGGCAGGGCAGACCATCTTGATGATCGGTGCGTCTTCCTCCGTTGGCCACTATGTGACGCAGATGGCGGCCCAACGCGGGGCCTTGGTGATAGGCACCGTTGGATCGTCCGAGAAGGCGGCGCATGCTCGGACCGCCGGGGCGAGCGAAACCATCGACTACAAGACGGAAAAGGTTGCGGAGCGCATTAAGGAACTGACCGGCGGGCGGGGAGTGGATGGTATCGTTGACATGGATTTTTCGTCCACCTCCCGGCTGTTGGCGGCCGGCGTCCTGGCGCCACATGGCACGGTTGTCGTTTACGGCTCCAACGAGCAGGGTGACATTCCCGTGCCTTTCCGGGAACTGCTCTTCAAGAGCCTGACCCTGCGCTTTTTCCTCGTCTACGACCTGCTTCCCGATGACCGCCGAGCCGGATTGGAAGGCATAACCGCGCTGCTGGAGGCCGGCCGGCTTATGCACACCGTGGGAGCGCGTTTCCCGCTGGACGGGATCGCCGCCGCCCATGAGGCCGTCGAGGGCGGCAAAGTCCCGGGAAACACCGTCGTCGGCGTCGCATAGCCGCCCGACCTCTGAGCGGAGCCTGAGACAAGCACGGTCATCCATGTCCCGATGCCTGTTGGAGTGGTGCCGCGCTGCGAAGCCGAGAGATCAGGGGAACGCGATAAGGTATTATCGGGCCGGATACTCGGGTCTTCCGAATACGTCAGGGTGACGCTGGCGTTGCGGTCATTGCAGCGGGCGACGTAGACTGGCCGGTGTTTCGGGGAATGGCTGATTCCGAGGCGCCGGGCGATGAGCGAGGAGGCGCACATCCTGGTCGTCGACGACGAGGCGGAGATCCGTGAGATGTTCGCCGAGTATCTGCGCCGGCACGGCTTCCGGGTCAGCGAGGCGGGCTCGGGCGAGATCATGCGCCGGGTCATCGACAGCGTGCCGGTCGATCTCGTCCTGCTCGATCTCAGAATGCCGGGCGAGGATGGCTTGAGCTTGGCCCGTGCGTTGCGCGCGTCGACGGACGCCGGGATCATCATGGTCACCGCGGTCGACGAGGCGGTCGATCGGGTCATCGGCCTCGAGATGGGTGCGGACGACTATATCGGGAAGCCGTGCGACTTGCGCGAACTGCTGGCGCGGATCAAGAGCGTCCTGCGTCGGCGCCGCGCTGCGCGGCCGGCCGCGACGGTTCCGGCCGGGCCGGGCAAGGGGACCGCGGACGGCGGGCGGGTCCGGTTCGGGACCTTTGTTCTCGACCTCGGCATGCGCCGGCTACTTCGCCGCGACGGCACCGTGGTGCCGCTGACCGCCATGGAGTTCGACCTGCTCCACGCCTTCGCGACGCATCCCAATCGGGTCCTCACGCGGGACCAGCTGCTCGACCTGGCGCACAAGCGAGGCCCGGAGCCCTTCGACCGCAGCATCGATGTCCGTGTCACGCGCATTCGGCGCAAGATCGAGGTCGACCCGGCCAAGCCGCAGGTGATCAAGACCGTGCGCAACGGTGGCTACATGTTCGTCTCCAATCCCGAAGCGTGAGCGCCGCCAGCATTGTCCGAATGCGCCCTTTCTCCACCGCGGTGCGCCTCCTATAGTGCCAGAACCGTGACGAATGCCGTTGCCGGGGGCGCTCATGCGCAGGGCGGCCGCGTGTTTCCTCGGTCTGGTCTTTCTCCTGCCGATGGCGGATACCGGGCAGGCCGGTGATCTGGCGGCCCCGACGGGGGAGGCCATCCTGATCGTCGCCGGGGCCATCGAGCGCACCAACGACCATGGTCGCGCCGTCTTCGACCGTTCGATGCTCACGGCCCTCGGCTGGGCGAAGCTGCGCACCTCGACCTCCTGGACGCAGGGCGTCGTCGAGTTCGAAGGCATCCCCCTGCTGGCGGTGATGGAGGCGGTGGGCCCCCGCGGCGAAACGCTGATCGCCACCGCGCTCAACGACTACAAGGTGAAGATCCCCGTCAGCGATGCCCGGATGTACCCGGTTCTGCTGGCGCTGCGCCAGAACGGGCGCGATCTCTCGATCCGCGACAAGGGACCGATCTGGATCGTCTATCCACGCGACGCGTTCCCGGAGCTGCAGACGGAGACGGTCAATGCGCGCTGGGTCTGGCAGCTTTCCCGGCTCGACGTTCAATGAGCGGCGTGCGCAAAGTCGGCACCTACGCCGCATTGCTGGCAGGCGTTGTCCTGTTCGTGGCCAGTCTCGGCATCGCCGGTGCGCGTCTGCACAGGATCGAGCAGGACATCGCCAAGGACTTCGGCGAGAACGTCACCTGGGCCGTGTCGCAAAGCGAACTCGAACTGATGCGCTTCCTGGCGGCGCTGGACCGGGCCGGGAAGACCGCCGCGGAAGGGGAGCTCGCCCGCCGGTTCGATCTGCTGTGGAGCCGCGTGGCGCTGTTGCGCGAGGGCGAGCTGGCGGCGCGCCTGGACACCGTTGACGGCGCGCGGCGGACCGTCGAGGACGCCGCGGCGGCGCTCGCCGATCTCGACCCGCTGCTCTCCCGGTTGAACCCGGCCGCCGCGACGGACGTCGCCGAGGTCGAACGGCGCTTGGCGCCTCTGGTGCCGCGCCTGCACGAGGCCGCGGTCTGGACCATGCAGTCGGAACTGGACCGACTCGCCTCCCGCAGCGAGGAGCGGCGCTCGGCCATGCTGGAGGTGTTCGCCCACTTCGTGGCCCTCGTGGTGAGTGGCGGTGTCCTGACCCTGCTCCTCATCCGTGAGATCCGCGGCACGCAACGTCTCACCGCCGCCGCCCGCCTCGCCGAGACGGAGGCGCGGGCGAGCGAGCAGCGCTTCCGCGACATCGTCGAAGCGGCGTCCGACTGGGTCTGGGAAACCGGGCCGGATCATCGCCTGACCTTTGTGTCGGAACAGATGACCGAACTGTCCGGCGAGGAGCCCCGGGATGTTCTCGGCAGGACGCGGATGGACATGCGGCTGCCCGACGATGGCGACGACGCGAACTGGACGGCGCACTTGGCCACGCTCGATGCGCGGCAACCGTTCCGCGACTTCGTGTTCCCGTACCATGACCGCGCCGGCCGGCGGCGATTCTGCCGCATCCACGGCAAGCCGGTCTTCAGCGCCGATGGCCGCTTCGCGGGATACCGCGGCACCGGGAGCGACATCACGGAGCGGGTCCTGGCGGAACAGACCCTGAAGGACAGCGAGGATCGCTTCCGCAGCATCGCCGAGGGCGTGCCGCTGCCGGTGATGATCGCGCGCATGGACGAGCCCGTGATCCTGTTCGCCAACGCCCGCGCCACCGAGACGTTTGGCCTTCGCGCCGGTTCCGGCACCGAGGCGATCCGGGCGTGCTACCGGCAGCCGGACGACCGGGATCGGCTGCTGGCGCTTGTGGGCCGCGTCGGCCGGACCGATGCCTTCGAGGCTGAACTCCGCCGCGCCGACGGGCAGCCGTTCTGGGCGCTGCTGTCCTCCCGCACCTTGGTCTACAAGGGCGAGGCCGCGATCATGACCGCGGTGACCGACATCGCCGACCGCAAACGGACCGAGGCGGAGATCGCGCAGCAGCGGGAGAGGCTGCATCAAAGCGAGAAGCTGGCGGCGCTGGGCTCGCTGCTGGCCGGCGTCGCGCATGAGCTGAACAACCCGCTCTCGGTCGTCGTCGGGCATGCGACGATGCTCCAGGAACTGGCGCCCGACGCCGCGAGCCGGGCGCGCGCGGGCAAGATCAAGGCTGCCGCCGAGCGCTGCGCCCGGATCGTCCGGACCTTCCTCTCCATGGCCCGCAAGAAGCCGCAGGAGCGCGGTCCCGTCCGGCTGGACGCCGTCATCGACGGCGTGCTCGAGATCCTGGCCTACGGCTTGCGGACCAGCGGCATCGAGGTGGTCCGCGCGATCGAGCCCGCTCTTCCCCAGGTCTTCGGCAACGCCGACCAGTTGCATCAGGTCTTCATGAACCTGATCGTCAACGCGCAGCAGGCGATGCAAGGGCATCCGCCGCCGCGCCGCCTGCGGGTCGCGGCGCGTGTCGACGGCGGCGACATCCGGGTCGAGATCGCCGACAATGGACCGGGCATCCCGCCCGACATCGTCATGAGGATCTTCGATCCCTTCTTCACGACCAAGCCGTTGGGCCTTGGTACGGGCATCGGCCTCTCCGTCTGCCACGGCATCGTCGAAGGCCACGGCGGAGGCGTCGAGGTCGACAGCCGTCCCGGCCAAGGCGCCACCTTCATCGTGCGCCTGCCCCTGTCGGATGCGGCGATCCAACCCATCGCCGTGACGCAGGCTCTGGCGCCGCCCGGGCGCACGGCGCGGATCCTCGTGGTGGACGACGAGCCCGACGTCGGCGAACTGCTGGCCGAGATGCTGGCGCACGCGGGACACGAGGCCACCGTGGTTTCGAACGGCCGTGCCGCGCTCGACTGGCTCGCCGGCCAGCCCACCGACCTCATCATCAGTGATCTGCGGATGCCGGAAATGGACGGCGCCACGCTGTATCGGGAACTGGCGGCCCGCCGCCCGGAGTTGACGGAGCGCATCCTCTTCATCACCGGAGACAGCCTGTCGTCCGACCTGATGCAGTTCCTGGCGGACACGGGCGCGTCCGTCATCGAGAAGCCGTACGACCTGCAGGACGTGGCACGGCAGGTCGAAAGCAAGCTGGCGCTGAAACAACTGAATCAATAATCCCGCTCCCGCGACATCCGACAGAAACAGGAAGGGCCGAGAATGCCCTCCAGGTCCGGCGCGAGGTGCCGGTCATGAGGCGGTCGATGGCGTCGGCCTCAGAACGCGACCAAGGAGAGGGTTCCACCATGCGTACCAGCAGCAGGACATCGTGCATCGGGCGTATCATCACCGGGATCGGAATGCTGGCCGTCATCGCGGGGGCACCGGCGACCGTCATGGCCGGGGAAATCGCGCCGCGGCACGCCCACAGTGCCGACCTGGGCGGCGTGTCGGTGGTGACCTACTACACCACGGAAGTGAACGGCTATCGGGTGGTGGTGACCGCGGCACCGGGGAGCGACACCCTGCCGATCCGCTTCGCGGCCACCCTGCTGCCTGGCCAGCGGTCCGTGGTCACGGTGCCGCGGGGGTTGGACGAGGCCCCGCTCGCGCTTGAGATCGCCCGGCTCGGCGACCGCGTCGTCGTCGAAAAGGCCGAGCACGATCTGATGAACTGAGCGGCGCGTGGACTTCCCCATGGTGGGAGTCTCGGGCAGGGAGGATCGGCCGATGACGGCGATCGGTGCAGGAGGACGGGTGATCGGCGGATGGCTTTCGACCCTGGTGCTTCTCCTCGCGTCGGGGGCCGGGGCGGAGCCGACGGACAACCGACCCGATGCCAAGGCCTATTCGATCGCCGACGGCCGGGTGGATCGCCGGACCTACGACGGCTATCGGCGTTACCACGCCGTTTGCAGCCATTGCCACGGGCCGGACGGCCTCGGAGGGGCGTTCGCCCCGTCGCTCGTGGACCCGCCCTTGGCGCCCGAGGCTTTCCGCGACGCGACCTTGGCGGGGCGCGTCAACGGCCGTTCGGTGATGCGCGGTTTTGCCGACGATCCCAATGTGGCCAACCATGTCGATGCGATCTTCGCGTATCTGCAGGCCCGGGCGGACGGCGCGATCGGCCGTGGCCGCCCGCAGCCATCGGACTAGATCGAGAGAAAAATCGCGCAAAACACCCAGTCAAGCGCCCTGCGGGTGGCGCATCCACCCGTAGGGCGTTTGGAAGACGCCGGCTATATCTCGTTCTTCGACAACTGATCGGCGATGTATTCGGCTTGCCGGATCGCCAGCGCGACAATGGTGAGCGTCGGATTCTCCGCGCCGCCGGTGGTGAATTGGCTGCCGTCCGAGATGAACAGGTTCTTCACGTCGTGGGTCTGTCCCCACTTGTTCACGACTCCGTCGCGCGGAGCGGCGCTCATCCGGTTGGTGCCGAGATTGTGCGTCGACGGGTAGGGCGGCGTCCGCACCACCCGTTTGGCTCCCACCGCCTCGTACACCGCCGCCCCCTGCCGGTAGGCATGGGTGCGCATGGCCGCGTCGTTCGGATGATCGTCGAAATGAACGTTGGGGATGGGCAGGCCATGCGCATCCTTTTCCGTCGGATGCAGGCTGACGCGGTTCTCCGGACGTGGCATGTCCTCGCCGACCAGCCACATCCCTGCCATGTGGTCATAGGCGTCCAGCACCGAGGTGAAATCACGGCCCCACGCCCCGGGATCAAGAAAGGCCGCCAGGAACGGCACGCCGAGGGACAGCGTCTCCATCTCGTAGCCGCCGGCAAAGCCGCGTGACGGATCGTGGCGCGACTCGTCCTTGATGATGCCGGCCATCGTGGTGCCGCGGTACATGTGCACCGGCTTTTCAAAGATGGCGTAGACCGAGCCGGTCATGTGCCGCATGTAGTTCTTGCCCACCTGGCCGGAGGAGTTCGCCAGCCCGTCCGGAAACAGGGCCGACGCGGAGTTCAACAGCAGGCGCGGACTCTCGATGGAGTTTCCGGCGACGCAGACGGCCCGCGCCCGCTGCCTGTGGAGCACACCGGTCTTGTCGGCATAAAGGACGGCGTTGACCCGCCCCTTGGCGTCGTGCTCGATCTTCAGCGCCTGGCTGTTCGGCCGGACCTCCAGATTGCCCGTCGCTTCACCTTTCGGAAGCTCGGAGTAGAGCGTCGACCACTTGGCTCCGGACTTGCAGCCCTGGAAGCAGAAGCCGATCTGCTGGCAGGAGGCCCGGCCATCGCGCGGCTCGCTGTTGATCGACATGTTGCCGGTGTGGACGTCGCGGTAGCCGACGCGTTTGGCGCCGGCGGCGAAGACCTTGTAGTTGTTGTTGCCCGGCAGCCGCGGAATGCCGTTGGCGCCGGTCGTGCCCATCCTGTCTTCCGCCTTGGCGTAGTAGGGCGCCAGTTCGGCGAGCGTGATCGGCCAGTCGAGCAGGGTGGCGCCCTCCATGTCGCCATAGGTGCTGCGCGCCTTGAACTCGTGCTCCTGAAACCGCAACGATGCCCCCGCCCAGTGGACCGTCGAACCGCCGACCGCCTTGACGATCCAGGCCGGCAGGTTGGGGAAGTCCTTCGACACGCGCCAACCGCCCGAGGTCGTGCGCTTGTCGAGCCACGAAATGTTCGTGAAGCTCTGCCACTCGTCGTTGACGAAATCGGCGATCTCATGGCGCCCGCCGGCTTCCAGGCAGACCACCTTCGCCCCTTTCTGGGCCAGTTCGTTCGACAGCGTGCCGCCGCCGGCACCCGAACCGATCACCACCACAACGCGATCGTCGTCCAGACCGAATGTCGCAGGCATGGTGCGTCCTCCCTGTGTTCAGGCATCCTTGATCCAGTCCAGGTCGTTGAAGCCGCGATGGAGGTAGCCGCCCTTGTCCGCCGACGGCCCCTCGTAGCCCAGCTTCACCCATACCTCGGGCTGGTTGTAGAGTGCAGTCACCATGTCGCCGCGAATCTTCTGGAAGAAGGGAGTGGTCTCGATGGCTTTCAGCAGGGCGACGCGATCGGTTTCGCTCGCCAGATCACGGTAGCTTTTGTCATACTTCTTGGTGGCCATCCCGTTCAGTTGGAGCACGCCGCCGTTGATCAGCGTGGCGACCTTCGGGTCCTTGGCCGCCCCGGCGTCGATCGTCTCGACGGCCCGCGCATAATGGCTGTCGGCGAGGCGGTCGTGGGGGTAGACGTCCCGCGTCATGACCAGCAGCACCTGTGCCGCTTCGGGCGTGATCGCCGTCATGGACTGCGCCCAGGCGTCGTGAGCGTGGAAGACGACCATACCCCCGGATACGGCGCCAACGCCGGCCGCCGTGGCTGCGGAAGTCTTGAGAAAGCTCCGCCGGCTGAGCCGGGAGCGCTTGTCAATGGTTCGCATGCGTCATTCCTCCCGAAGTCTTTGTTCGTATTTGGTGCCGTGCCGCCGGGAACCGGACGCCGCTCAACGATAGCGGCCGTGAATCTGCAACACCTCGATCTTGTAGCCGTCCGGATCCTTGACGAAGAAGAAGCGAGCCATCAGGGCGCCATCGCGCATGAACTCCTTGACGGGCGTCGGTTCGAAACCGAGGGCGCTCAAGCGCCGCTGCTCGCCATCGAGATCGTCGACGACCATCGCCAAGTGTCCATAGCCGTCACCGTGGGAGTAGGGCTCGGTCCGTCCATGATTGACGGTCAACTCCAGTTCGAAGTCGCTCTCCGCGTTCCGCAGGTAGATCAGGGTGAAATCGGGGAAGGTGAAGCGATCCGCCCTCTCCAAGCCGAAGGCATGGGCGTAGAAGTGCCGCGAGCGATCTTCATCGAGAACTCGGATCATGGTGTGAATGGCCTTCGCCATCCGGCCCTCCATCACAAACGACGATCTGGGCTTGCGATGTTGACGTGGAAGCCGCCGACTTTCGAAGGACAGCGCCCCGGCGGTGCCGGACGGCGTTGGGAGAGGACGTCAGGTGCCGGACGGCGGGCCTGTCCGAACAGGCGCGAGAAGGTCACCATTGCATGGCAATGGTGACCCCGTGTCAGCCGGCTCTTCGCACCCAGTCCTTTAAAGCGAGAACGGCTTCAGCTCTGTATTCACGATAGCATAGCCCCCGCTTGGCGGAAGGGATCGAAATGGCGGACCGCACGACTTGACGGGTTAGCCCGATCAGCCGCGGTGAGCGTAACGTCCTGAGCGCTTTCTTTTGGGAGGCGCTTGCCTTCTTGTGAAGGGGGAGCGCCCACCTGAGCTGGCTCATAGCGGCTTATCGCTTCAGCGGCCAGAAGCGCAACGGTTCCGAAGCAGTCTATGATTTCCATAAGAAACCTTATGCGATATCAGGCGCGCTCCGAGTGGATTCAAACCATAACAGGTGACCATCCGCCCCAGCCGATTCCGGGGCGGATGGTCATTGGCTGGTCCCTGCGTTCAGTAGGCGCCGTGCACGAGGTTGCTCGGCGCACCGGACACGAAGTTCTCGATGTTGCCGATGAGCTGATCGGCCAGCGCCTGCTGCGCCTCATCCGAAGCCCAGGCGACGTGCGGCGTGACGATCACGTTGGGGCGGCCGGCGATCCGCATCAGCGGGCTGTCGGGCGCCGGCGGCTCCGCCTCCGTCACGTCGAAGCCGGCGCCGGAGATCAGCCCTTCGTCGAGCGCCGTCACCAGATCCTCCTCGACCACCAGCCCGCCGCGCGCGGTGTTGACGATCAGCGGCCTCTTCGCCATGCGGCGGAACTCGCTCAGGCCGATCATGCCGCGGGTTTCGGGCGTGAGCGGGCTGTGCAGCGTGATCACGTCGCTGGTCGCCAGCACTTCGTCCCAGGGCGTGTAGGGGGGGCCGAGGCCACTCCTGCCCTTGTGGGCGGCGAACAGCGGCACCATGCCGAAGGCGCGCGCCAGTTCGGCCACGCGCTGGCCCAGCACGCCCTCGCCGATGATGCCCAGGCGGGCGCCCTGAAGGTCGTGGATCGGGTGGTTGAAGAAGCAGAACTGCCCGGCCTTCTGCCACTCCCCGGCCAGCACGTCCTGGCGGTACGCCACGATGCTGCGGCGAAGCGCCAGAATCAGCGCGAAGGTGTGCTCCGGCACCGTGTTGACGGCGTAGCCGCGGATGTTGCTGACCGCGATGCCGCGCCGCCGGCAATACTCCTTGTCCACGCAGTCGGTGCCGGTGGCCGCCACGGCGATCAGGCGCAGATCCGGCAGGCGCTCCAGCACCTCGGCCGACAGCCGCACCTTGTTGACGATGGCGATGGAGGCATCGGACAGGCGCTCCACCACCTGTTCCGGCCGCGTCTGGCCGTGCTCGATCAGCTCGTGCGCGAAGCCGGGCCGGCGCAGGCGGATCTGCGGGGCGATGGTCGCCCGGTCGAGGAAGACGATCTTGTGCATGACGATGCCCTTGGGATCAGGATGGAGCGGTCACAGGCGGCGCTTGGCTTCGGCGGCCACGCGCTCGGGCGTGATGCCGAAGCGCTCGTACAGCGCGTCGGCCGGGCCGGAGGCGCCGAAGCCGGTCATGCCGACGAAGCCGCCGCGCTCGCCCAGCCAACGGTCCCAGCCGAAGCGCATCGCCGCCTCGACGCCGACCCGCACGGTGCCGGGGCCG
The DNA here is from genome assembly GCF_003116015.1 of Azospirillum sp. TSO22-1. Taxonomy (GTDB): domain Bacteria; phylum Pseudomonadota; class Alphaproteobacteria; order Azospirillales; family Azospirillaceae; genus Azospirillum. Next base: position 12,384 of record NZ_LGQZ01000089.1, on the reverse strand, counting down.
AGCACGGAGAGCCGGTACTCCTCGTCCTGCTCCTCGAACAGCTCCCAGCAGGGCATGGAGACGACGGCGGTGGCGATGCCCTCCGCCTGCAGGCGCGCCCGCGCCTCCAGCGCGACAGCGACCTCGGAGCCGGTGGCGAGCAGCGTCACGAGGCGACGCCCGCCCTCCCCTTCCGCCAGCACATAGGCGCCGCGGCGGGTGCGGTTCTCCGCCTCGTGGACGCGGCGCACCGGCGGCAGGGCCTGGCGGGCGAAGGCCAGGGTGGACGGGCCGGCGCGGTGCTCCATGGCGATCTCCCAGGACTCGGCGGCCTCCACCGCGTCGGCCGGGCGCAGCACCAGCATGTTGGGCATGGCGCGCAGCGAGGCGAGGATCTCCACCGGCTGGTGCGTCGGACCGTTCTTGCCGATGCCGATGGAATCGTGGCTGAACACGAACTTGACCGGCAGCCCCATCAGCGCCGCCATGCGCATGGCCGGCCGCTCGTAGTCGGAGAAGGCGAGGTAGGTGACCGCCAGCGGGATCACCCCGCCGTGCGCCGCCATGCCGTTGGCGAGCGAGCCCATGACGTGCTCGCGCACGCCGCAATGGACGTAGGCGCCGGACGGGTTCGTGGCGGTGAAGGCGGCGAGGTCGCGCTTGTGGTTGGTCGGCGCCTCCAGGTCGGCGCAGCCCACCACGATCTCCGGCAGCACCGTGCCGAGCAGAGCGGCGACGTCGCCGGAGCTTTGGATCGCCGGCTGCGCCAGCCCCTCCTCCGCCGCACGTTTCCGGAAGGCGAGCAGCCCGTCGCGCCAGCCCTCTGGCAGGCGGCCGTCCTGGATGCGCTCGAACAGGGCGCGCTCCGCGGCCGGCAGCGCCGCGACGCGGGCCTGCCATTCCCGGCGCTCCGCCCGGCCGCGTACACCGGCGGCGCGCCACGCGGACAGCACATCGTCCGGCACCACGAACGGCGCGTGCGGCCAGCCGAGGCGGGCGCGCATGGCGTCGGTGTCCTCCTTGAACAGGCGCGCGCTGTGGCCGCCGCGCCGGCCCTCCAGGCGCGGGATGCCGCGGGCGATGACGGTGCGGCAGGCGATCAGCGACGGGCGCGGATCGGCCTTAGCCAGCGTGATGGCGGCGGAGACCGCCTCGATGTCGTGCCCGTCCACCTCCTGCACGTGCCAGCCGGCGACGCGGAAGCGGTCGGCCACGCCCTCGCTGATCGACAGCTCGGTGCTGCCGTCGTCGGTGATGCGGTTGTCGTCCCAGAAGAAGGTCAGCTTGCCGAGCCGCAGGTGCCCGGCCAGCGCGATCGCCTCCTGCCCGACGCCCTCCTGCAGGCAGCCGTCGCCGACGAACGCCCAGGTGCGGTGGTCGACGACCTCGGGACCGAACTTGGCGTTCAGATACGCCTCGGCCACCGCCATGCCCAGCGCGTTGGCGATGCCCTGGCCGAGCGGGCCGGTGGTCGCCTCGATGCCGGCCTCCGGGTCGTACTCGGGATGGCCGGCACAGTACGAGCCCAGCTCGCGGAAGCTCCTGATCTCGTCCAGCGTGATCTTCGGGTTGCCGGTCAGGTGGAGCAGCGCATAGAGCAGCATCGAGCCGTGGCCGTTCGACAGCACCACGCGGTCGCGGTCGGGCCAGGTGGGCTCGGCGGCGTCGAATTTCAGGTGGCGGGTGTAGAGCGCGGTGGCGATCTCGGCCATGCCGAGCGGCACGCCTTGGTGGCCCTCGGTGGCGCGCTCAATGGCATCGACGGACAGGAACCGGATCGCGTCGGCCATCGGCCGGGGATCGACGGTGGTCATGGCGGAGGTCTCCCGTTCGCTCCCGCCACGGGGGCGGGAGCGTCGTTGGTGTTCAGGGATTTGCAAAAAGCTCAGAGGAAGCCGGTGGAGATCCAGGGCACGGCGGCGACCACGATCAGGCCGGCGATCAGCGCCAGGATGTAGCCGACGATGGGCTTCATGCCCTCGTCCGGGTGAATGCGGCTGATCGCGCAGGCTGCGTAGTAGCCGACGCCGAAGGGCGGCGCAAACAGGCCGACGCCCATGGAGAGGATGACCACCATCGCATAGTGCACGTCGTGGATGCCCATTTGCCGAGCGATCGGGAACAGCAGCGGCCCGAACAGCACGATGGCGGGGATGCCCTCCAGCACGCTGCCCAGCACGATGAAGGCGACGATGGACACCGCCATGAACATCACCGCACCGCCCGGCAGGCCGGCCATCACCGCCGCCAGCTGGCCGGAGAAGCCGGACTGCGTCAGCGCCCAGGCCATGCTGGTGGCGGCGCCGATGATCAGCAGGATCGCTCCGGACAGCGACGCGGTGTCCACCAGCATCGGCCCCAGCCGCGCCCAGTCGAAGCGGCGGTAGATCAGCAGCCCGGCGAGGACCGAATAGATGATGCCGATGGTGGACACCTCGGTGGCGGTGGCGACACCTTCGACCACCGCGGCGCGGATGACGAAGGGCAGCGCCAGCGCCGGCAGGGCGATCAGGAACTTGCGGCCGATCTCGCCGGCCCCGGCGCGGCGCACGCCGGACAGGTCCTCGCCGCGGTAGCGCCACCAGACGACGGCGCACAGCGTGATCGCCAGCACCACGCCCGGCAGCATGCCGCCGGTGAACAGCGCGGAGATCGACACGCCCGTCACCGAGCCCAGCGTGATCAGCACGAGGCTGGGCGGGATGGTCTCGGTCTGCGCGCCGGTGGCGGAGAGCAGCGCCACGAGGTCGCCCGGCTTGGCGCCGCGGTTCTTCATCTCCGGGAACAGCACGGGGGCGACCGCCGCCATGTCCGCGGCCTTCGAGCCGGAGATGCCGGAGACCAGGTACATGGCGCCGACCAGCACGTAGGACAGGCCGCCGCGCACATGGCCCAGCAGGCTCGCCAGGAAGGACACCATGGCCGCGGCCATGCCGGTCATCTCGATGAGCAGGCCGAGGAACACGAACAGCGGCACGGACAGCAGGATCAGGTGCGACATGCCCTCGTCCATGCGGCCGACCACGACCAGCAGCGGCGTGTGGGTGGTCAGCGCCAGATAGCCGAAGGTTGCCAGCCCGAAGGCGAAGGCGATGGGCACGCCGGCCAGCACCGCCACCGCGACCAGCCCGACGAAGAAGATCAGCAGGTTGTAGTTGCCCAGGCCGCGGAACACCGGCTCCAGCGCCATCATGCCGCCGGCGATGACCGCGACGAGCGCCAGCGCCCACACGGTGCGGCGCCAGTCGGCGGCCTTGAGCAGCCGCAACCCCGCCATCGCCAGCATCAGCGCCGAGCCGACCGGCAGCGCCGCCGCCCGCCACGCGTTGGGCAGGTCCAGCGCCGGGGTGGTGATGAACATCTCCTCCTCGGCGAACTCCAGGGCCGGGCCGACGACCATCAGCAGGAAGGCGAGCGGGGCGGCGATGGCGACCAGATCGAGGAAGGCGCGCACCGGCGGCGGGCACATGCCGACCACGGCGGTCATGCGCATGTGCTCGCCCCGGCGGAAGGCCACGGCCGCACCCAGCATCGCCAGCCAGAGGAAGAGGATGGAAGCCAGCTCGTCCGACCACACGATGGGCTGGTGCAGCAGGTAGCGGCTGACCACCCCGGCCAGCAGGACGAGGATTTCCGCCACCACCAGGAGGGCTGCGGGGATCTCCACCAGGGGACCCAGGGCGCCGTCGAGGACGGCGACCCAGCGGCGCGGCGGCAGGGCGGCAGAGCCGCCGAGCACCGCGTGCGAGTGCTGCGTCGTGGCCATGGGACTTACGCCAGCCGGCCGGCGGACTTCTCGAGCAGGCTCCACGCCTCCTCGCCGTACTTGGCCTTCCAGTCGCCGTAGAAGCTGGTCTTGGCGAGCTTGGCGCGGAAGGCCTCGGAGTCCGCCTGGATGAAGGTGATGCCCTTGTCCGTCAGGTCCTTCTTGAGGGACTCGCTGAGCCGCGCGATGTCGGCGCGCTGTTCGAAGGCGGAGCGGTCGAACTCGCGTTCGACGACGGCGCGCAGGTCGGCTGGCAGGCGCTCCCAGGCGCGGCGGTTGCCGAGGATCCAGTAGCCGTCCCAGACGTGGCCGGTCAGGCTGATGCTCTTCTGCACCTCGTAGAGCTTGGCGGTGGCGATGATCGCCAACGGGTTCTCCTGCCCCTCGACCACCCTGGTCTGCAGGGCCGAGTACAGCTCGTTGAAGTTGATGGGCGCCGGGCCGGCGTCCAGCGCCTTGAACAGCGAGGTCAGCATCGGGGCCGGCGGGACGCGGATCTTGAAGCCCTTGATGTCGTCGGGCGTGCGGATCTCGCGCGTCGAGGAGGAGACGTGGCGGAAGCCGTTGTCCCACATGCGCGACGGGGTGACGAGGCCGACCTTGGCGATCTGCGCCCGCATGTAGGTGCCGAGGTCGCCGTCCACCGCCTTCCACACCGCGTCGTAGTCGGGGAAGGCGAAGCCGGTGTTGACGATGCCGGCCACCGGGCTGAGCGTGGCGAGGATTGAGGCCGACAGGTTGAAGAACTCCACGCCGCCGCTGCGCACTTGCGAGAGCAGGTCGGTGTCGGAGCCCAGCTGGTTGGCCGGGAACAGCGCGATGTCCAGGCGGCCGTTGGTGGCCTCGCGGATGCGGTCCAGCGCTTCCTTGGCGCGGGTGTTGACGGGGTGCGTCGGGTCCTGGCCGGTGGCGAGCTTGTACGAGAACTCGGCGGCCGAGGCCGGGCGCGTGATGATCCCGCACAGCGGCACGGCGGCCGCCACGGCGGCGCCCGAGGCGAGCAGCGAGCGGCGCGTGATGCCCGGACGCTTGGTGGTGCTGTTGGACATGATTTCCTCCCGAGTTGTCGTGGTGTTCGCCCGCACCGGTGCGGGCACGTTGTCGATTGAAGATCAGCGCTGGCCGTTGAGTGCGTGGTAGGAGCGGATGACCTGGCTGTCGTCCGCCGCCCCGTCGCCGCGGCCGGAGGCGGCGAGGAACAGCTGATGCGCCACCGCGGCCAGCGGCAGCGCCGCCTTGGTGTCGCGCCCGGCCTCCAGCACGATGCCGAGGTCCTTGACGAAGATGTCCACCGCGCTGGTGACCGGCGGGTCGTCCACCACCATGCGCGGGCCGCGGTCCTTCAGCATCCAGCTCGACGCCGCCGAGCCGCCCAGCACGTCGAGCAGGACCGCGGGGTCGATGCCGACCTTGCCGGCCAGCGACAGGGCCTCTGCAGCCACCGCGATGTGCACGCCGCACAAGAGCTGGTTGACCGTCTTGACCATGGCGCCCTGGCCGGGGCGTTCGCCAGCGTGGACGACCTTGCCGCCCATGGCGTCGAGCACCGGCCGCACCGCCGCCAGCACCGCCGCGGGCGCCGCGGCCATGATGGTGAGCGAGGCAGCCACCGCGCCGACCACGCCGCCGGAGACCGGGGCGTCGACGAAGCGCCGCCCGGCCGCCTCCACGCGCTGCGCCAGCGCCTCGACGGCGGTCGGCGGGCAGGTGGACATGAGGACGATGGCGCCGCCCTGCGGCAGCGCTTCCAGGCCGCCCTGGCCGAACAGGACGGAGTCCGCCTGCTCGGCGTTGACGACCATGAGGATGAGCACGTCGGCGCCGCGTGCGGCCTCCGCCACGCTGGCGGTGGCGATGCCACCGGCCTCGGCCAGGGCCTCGCCGGCGCTGGCCCGCAGGTCGAAGCCCCGCACCGCGAAGCCGCGGGCCAGCAGGTTCTTCGCCATGGGCAGCCCCATCGACCCGAGGCCGATGAAGCCAATGCTGCGCGGTGCACCGTTCACGGCGTTCGACATGGTTCCTTCCTCCCCTTTTTTGGCGGCCGGCGGTCAGCCGTGGATCAGCATGCCGCCGTTGACGTCGATGACCGCGCCGGTGATGTAGGACGACAGATCCGATGCCAGGAACAGGAAGGCGCCGGCCACGTCCTTCGGATTGCCCAGGCGGTTGAGCGGGATGCCGGCCAGGATCTCCTTGCGCTTGTCGTCGCTGATCTTGCCGGCGTTGATGTCCGTCTGGATCAGGCCCGGCGTCACGCAGTTGACGCGGATGCCGTCGCCGCCGAACTCGCGCGCCATCGCCTTGGCGAGGCCGAGCACGCCGGCCTTGGCCGCCGAATAGTGCGGGCCGCCGAGGATGCCGCCGCCGCGCTGCGCCGAGACCGACGACATGCAGGCGATGGCGCCGCCGCCGCGCTTTTGCAGATACGGGATGACCACCTGCGACAGGTACAGCACGCCGCGCAGGTTGACGTCGAGGATGCGGTCCCAGCTCGCCGGGTCGATGTCCAGCGTCTTCACCGGCTGGGTGATGCCGGCGTTGTTGATCAGCACGTCGATGCCGCCGAGGTCGGCCGCCACGCGTTCCACCGCGCTCTGGCACGAGGCCTTGTCGGTGACGTTGCAGGCGTAGCCGCGGTGCGCCGGGCCGATCAGCGCCGCCGCCTCGGCCGCCGCCTTCTCGTCGAGGTCGAGGACGGCGATCCGGGCGCCGTGCTCAGCGAAAAGCTTGGCGGTCGCCATGCCGATGCCGCGCAGCGACGCCGCGCCGGAGATGACGGCGACCTTGCCGTCGAGCAGAAGAGAGTGTGCCATGGGGGGATTCCTTGTGTCGGACGAGCGGCTCAGCGGAGCCAGCCCTTGAGGGTGGCGGCCATGGCGTTGGCCGAGATGCCGTAGCGGTCGTGCAGCGTGGGCAGCGCGCCGGCGTCGAGGAATTCGTCGGGTAGGCCGATCTGGCGAAACGGCGGGGTCACACCGGCGCGCAGCAGGGCGGCGCCCACCGCCTCGCCGAGGCCGCCGATCACCGTGTGGTTCTCGGCCACCACCACCAGACGGCCGGAGCGGCCGGCCTCGCGCAGGATGGTGGCGGTGTCCAGCGGCTTGATGGTGGGCACGTGCAGCACGCCGACGTCGACGCGGTCGGCGGCCAGCAAGGTGGCGACTTCCAGCGCCCGCATGGTCATGATGCCCGACGAGATCACCAGTACGTCGGCGCCGTCGCGCAGCAGCTTCGCCTTGCCCAGCTCGAACGTGTAGTCGTACTCGTCCAGTACCAGCGGCACTTGGCCGCGCAGCAGGCGCATGTAGACCGGGCCGTTGTGCGCGGCCATGGCCGGCACCGCCTGCTCGATGTCGAGCGCGTCGCAGGGGTCGATCACCGTCAGGTTCGGCATGGCGCGGAACAGCGCCAGATCCTCCGCCGCCTGGTGGCTCGGCCCGTAGCCCGAGGTGAGGCCGGGAAGCGCGCAGGCGATCTTGACGTTGCGGTTCTCCTCGGCGATGGCCTGGTGGATGAAGTCGTAGGCGCGGCGCGAGGCGAACACGGCGTAGGTGGTGACGAAGGGCATCATGCCCTCCTGCGCCATGCCGCTGGCGGCCCCCATCAGCAGTTGCTCGGCCATGCCCATCTGGTAGAAGCGGTCGGGGAAGGCCTGGGCGAAGATGTGCAGGTCGGTGTACTTGGCCAGATCGGCGGTCATGCCGACGATCTCCGGCCGGGTGTGCGCCAGTTCGACCAGGGCGTGGCCGAAGGGGGCGGGCTTGGTGCGCTGCCCCTCGCCGGCGATCGACGCGATCATCGCCGAGGTCTTGAGGCGCGGCTTGTCCCCGGTCTTCAGGGCGGTGGTGGCGGATTTCATCAGGTCCTCCCGGCGTCCAGCGCGTCGAGGGCGAGCCGCCATTCGTGCGCGTCCACGCGGATGAAGTGGTTCTTTTCGCGGGCCTCCAGGAACGGGACGCCGCAGCCCATCCGGGTGTCGCAGACGATCATCCGCGGCTTGGGCTCGGTGCAGGCCTTGGCGGCGTCGAAGGCGGCGACCACCGCATCGAGGTCGTTGCCGTTGACGCGCTGCACGTGCCAGCCGAACGCCTCCAGCTTCTCCACCAGCGGCTCGAAGGCCATCACCTGGGTGGAGGGGCCGTCGGCCTGCTGGTTGTTGACGTCGACCATGGCGATGAGGTTGTCGAGCTTCCAATGGGCGGCGGACATGATCGCCTCCCAGACCGAGCCCTCGTCCAGCTCGCCGTCGGAGAACAGCGTGTAGACCCGGGAGTCGGAGCCCTTGCGCTTCAGCCCCAGGCAGCGGCCGACCGCCAGCGACAGGCCGAGGCCCAGCGAGCCGCCCGACATCTCCATGCCCGGCGTGTAGCTGGCCATGCCCGACATGGGCAGGCGGCTGTCGTCGCTGCCGTAGGTCTCCAGCTCCTCCTGCGGGATGATCCCGGCCTCGATCAGCGCGGCGTAGAGCGCGATGGCGTAATGGCCGTTGGAGAGCATGAAGCGGTCGCGGCCCTCCCACTCCGGCTCGGCCGGGCGGAAGCGCATGGCATGGAAGTAGGAGACGGCCAGGACGTCGGCGATGTCCAGCGCCTGGCCGATGTAGCCCTGGCCCTGCACCTCGCCCATGAGCAGGGCGTTGCGGCGGATGCGGTAGGCCCGCTCGGCCAGATGTGTGTTGTGCCCTATGGCGGTTGTGGTCACGCGTTTCTCCCCTGGGGCGCTGACGGTTCGGTGGCGGCGGACTGGTCCGCCTCGTCAATCGTGGTGCTGGAGGATCGTCCGTCCTTCCGGCGATGGGAGAAGCGTATTTTGTTGCGTGGATGCGCTCAAACGAATAATAAAGCGGCTTAGCTGAACTCAATTCATGTGAATGCTGCAATGCCGAACAGGGTTTCCCTCAAGGCCGTCCAGGCGTTCGAAGCGGCCGCGCGGCTGTCCTCCTTCGCACTTGCAGCGGACGAGCTGCTGGTGACGCCCTCGGCGGTCAGCCATCAGATCAAGCTGCTGGAGGATCAGGTCGGGGTGCGGCTGTTCCACCGCGTGCACCGTGCGGTGGTGCTGACCGACGCCGGGCGCCGCTACGCCGAGGAGATCACCGCCGCCTTCGCCCGCATCGACACGGCGACGCGCAACATCGGCCGCACCGAGAAGAGCGACATGCTGACCATCCATTGCACGCCCAGCTTCGCCACCCAGTGGCTGATGCCGCGGCTGGCGCGGTTCAGTTCGCTGAACCCGGACATCGACGTGCACCTCAACGCCTCGGCGACGCCGGCCGACCTGACGACGGCCGCCGTGGACCTGGACATCCGCTACGGCACGAAGCTGCAGCCGGCCGGCACCATGGTGCTGCCCTTCCCCACCGAGACCATCGTGCCGCTGTGCTCGCCGGCGCTGGCCGGGGGACCGCACCCGATCCGCGCGCCGGAGGATCTGCGGCACCACACGCTGATCCACAGCGAGATCTGCCTGGTGGGTTGGCGCGACTGGATGCGCCAGCACCGCAAGGTCCCGCTGGACATCACGCGCGGGCCGCGCTTCGACCGCTCCTTCATGGCGATCAGCGCGGCCGTGGACGGTCTGGGTGTGTGTCTGGAAAGCCTGCTGCTGGTGGAGCGCGAGTTGGACACCGGCCGGCTCGTGGCGCCCTTCGGGCTGGAGGGGCTGCGGGTGCAGGGCTACACCTGCAACCTGCTGAAGTCCCGCGCCGAGCTGCCGAAGATCCGTAGCTTCCAGAACTGGCTGTTCTGGGAGCTGGAGCGCAGCGCACACGCCTGACGCGGGCGGGTCAGAAGCAGGCTGGTCAGAAGCGGGCGCCGGCCAGATGGGCCAACTGCGCGCCAGCCTCGTAATAGAGTTCCTTCGCGGCGCGGTGCCGCGCGGGCACCGGATCGCTCACGGACAGCGGAAGTTCGCTTTCCGGAAGGGAGCCCAGCACCAGCCGGGCGAGGCACCGCCCGAACACCGTCCCCGGCGCGATGCCGCGTCCGTTGTAGCCGCTGAACGAGACGACCTGCCGGCCGAGGCGGTGGAAGCGCGGTGCATGATCCGCCGTCATGCCGATCTGGCCGTACCACTCGGTCTCGAACGCGACGCCGCGGAGCTGTGGGAACAGCTTCGCCAGGGCACGCCGGCCCCAGTCGTGGTGGATTGCGCGGCCCGGCCCGCGCAGCGCGCCGACGCTGCCGAACACGAGACGGCCCTGCCCGTCGAAGCGAAAGGAACTGAGGACCTCGCGGGTGTCCCACGCCCCCTGCCGTTCCGGCAGGATGGAGCGCGCGAGATCCTCCCCGAGTGGCCGTGTCGCGAGGTTGAAGTACGGCAGGTGGACCAGTTCGCTCCGCACCTCCGGCCAGACCGCGCTGGTGTAGGCGTTGGTCGCCACGATCACCCACGGCGCGCGCACCGCGCCCCCCGGCGTCCGCAGCCGCCACGCCGTCCCTTCGTCGCTGACCGCCACCACCGGGCTGGCCGTGTGGACCGCCGCCCCGGCGGCGATGGCCGCGGAGGCCAGCCCACGGGCGTAGGCCAGCGGCTGGATGGTGCCGGCGCGTTCGTCGAGGAGGGAGCCTGCGTACGCGGTCGTGCCGGTTCGGCGGGCCGTCTCCTCACCGCCGAGCAGATGGACCGGCGCGCCGCGCGCCTGCCACTGGCGCGCGCGTTCCCGGAGTTCGTCGAGCCCGCCGCGCCCGACCGCGCAGTGCAGCGTTCCGCGCCGCACCGCCTCGCAGTCGATCCCGTACCGTTCGACGAGGTCGAAGACGGCGCTCGGCGCGTCGCCCAGCAGGTCGAGGAGCCGCGGTCCGTGGGTGGCGCCGAGCAGTCGGGGAAGCTTGTCCGGCATGATCCACAGGCCGGCGTTGACGAGGCCCACGTTGCGGCCGGAGCCACCGTAGCCGATCTCGACGCCCTCCAGCACCGCGACCGACGCACCGGCTTCCGCCAGATGCAGCGCCGCCGACAACCCGGTGAAGCCGGCGCCGACGACCGCGACGTCCACGGCCGCGTCGCCGTCGAGCGGTGCCGTGCGCGGAGCCGGCGGAGCGGAGCGCTCCCACAATCCGTGTGTCCGGGGATCGTTCTGCATGCGGCGGCACTCCGGTTCGAACGCGCTTATGTCATGAGCAAGTGGCATCATGTTCGCCGGCCGCTGTCGTTGATTCAAACGACATTGGGTTGTAATGTCATGACTGCTTGGAATGATGTGCCGGATGCGGAGGAGGCGTGCCATGGCGATCGTACGCCGGTTCCTGCCGTCGATGTCGCTGCTGGCCGCGTTCGAGGCGGCGGCGCGCCACCAGAGCTTCACGGCGGCGGCGGCCGAGCTGAACCTGACGCAGAGCGCCGTCAGCCGCCAGATCCGGGCGCTCGAGGAGGTCCTCGGGGCCGAGCTGTTCCTGCGCGAACGGCAGACCGTGCGCCTGACCTTCGCGGGCGAGACCTACGCCCGGCAGGTGCGCGAGGCCTTGCAGCACGTCGCGGCGGCGACCTTGAACTTCCGCGCCAATCCCCGCGGCGGCACCCTCAACCTCGCGATCCTGCCGACGTTCGGCACGCGCTGGCTGGCGCCCAGGCTGCCCGGCTTCCTGGCGGAGCACCCGGGGATCACGGTGAATCTGACCACCCGGCTGGCCCCCTTCGACTTCCAGCTGGACCAGCTGGATGCCGCCATCCATTTCGGTGCGCCGGAATGGCCCGGCGCGGAACTCGACCGGCTCATGGGCGAGATGGTGGTCCCCGCGTGCGGCCCGGAGTTGCTCGCCCGGCATCGGTTCGCGACCCCGGGGGATCTGCTGGACGCTCCCCTCCTGCACCTGGTGTCCCGGCCCGACGCGTGGGAGTGCTGGTTCGAGGCGATGGCCGTGCCGGCGCATGGGGTGCGCGGCATGCTGATCGATCAGTTCGCCACCGCCGCGCAGGCGGCGGCGGCCGGACTGGGGGTGGCGCTCCTGCCGAAATTCCTGATCGGGGCCGAACTGGCGCGCGGGGATCTGGTGGAGGTCTTCGACCGTCCGGTGGAAAGCGCGGGGCACTATTACCTGGCGTGGCCGAGCAAACGCGAATCCTACCCCCCGCTCCAGGCGTTCCGGGGTTGGCTCCGCAGCGTCGTGAACACGTAGCAGGGACCGCGCCCGCAGCCGGGCGTGCCGGCGCCGTGGCTGTTTGCTGCTCACAATGCCGAATGTTTCGGCGTCGCCGGCCGGGGGAACACGTAATTTCCGTGTGGTTATCCGCGTGTGCGGTGTCCGCAGGCCCGGCCTTTGACGGACGGACGGCCAGCGCCCGTGCCGCGCGCCCTCATGGCACGGTTCTTGATCTGCCGGACGCTTGCCGTGCCTGGAACGGCGTCAAGGGTGGAGTGAGTCGTCCGTGAGATCAGCATGCTGATTGCAAAGGGATTGCCTGTGACGGCAAGTGGGGACGGCTCCATGAGTGCAGACACCGAGGCCCAGTACCGCAGCATCTTCGAGAACGCTGTCGAGGGCATCTACCAGACCACCATCGACGGCCGCTATCTGCGGGTGAATCCCTCGCTGGCGCGGATCTACGGCTACGGCTCGGTGGCCGAGCTGGTCGAGAACCTGACCGACATCGCCGGCCAGCTGTACGTCGATCCCGGCCGGCGCGAGGCGTTCGCC
>NZ_LGQZ01000009.1 GCF_003116015.1 Azospirillum sp. TSO22-1 | reverse complement strand
TCCACACCGGGGTGGGGTGGGAGGCGGGGGTGACCTCAAAGGGCTGCTCGGTGATCACCTTGAGGTCCATGTGCTCGAGCATGGGGAGCACGTCGGACAACGGCACCGGCCGGCCCTCGTGGTAGATCTTGAAGTGCAGCTCGGCCGGCTCCGCCTCCAGCGGCCGGTACAGGTTGATCCCCAGCCGCCCGGTCCGCACCGCCGCCTCGATCCGCTCGATGTCGTGAACCGCAGCCTCCGCGGTGAACGCCTCGCGGTAGCTGGTCGGGAAGGCCTGGATGTAGCGCACGGTCAGTTCGCCGCCGGCCTCGTCGCCCCTGGCGTCGACCAGCGCGTCCTTCAGCTGGTCGGTCCAGTCGCGCGCCGCCTGCACCAGCCGCGCCTCGATGTCGGCCACGGCGTAGGCCGGCGTCCCGCCCGTTTCGGTCCTGATGATGAAGTGGATGCGCGCCAGCACGCTTTCCGCCAACTGGGTGTAGAAGGCGGTGCAGCTGCCGTTCAGCGCCGACTCCAGGATCGTCTGCATGCGCCGCCGCAGCTCGGTGTCGTAGCGGTCGCGCGGCACGAAGACGAGGCAGGAGGCGAAACGGTCGAACGGGTCGCGCCGGATGAACAGCGCGAGGCGCTGCCGCTCCTGCAGATGCAGGATGCCGAGCGCGGTGTCGTACAGCTCATCGACGCTGGCCTGGAACAGCTCGTCGCGCGGGTAGGTCTCCAGGATGTTGAGCAGCGCCTTGCCGTCGTGGCTCCTGGGATCGAAGCCGGCGCGCTCCACCACCGCGGCGACCTTGCGGCGCACGAAGGGGATGTCGCGTGGGGACCGGTTGTAAGCGGCGGAGGTGAACAGCCCGACCACCATCCGCTCGCCGACGATCCGCCCTTGCGTGTCGAAGCGCTTCAGCAGCACCACGTCCATGTGCACCGGCCGGTGCACGGAGGAGCGCTTGTTGGCCTTGGTGACCATCAGCGCGCGCGGGGCCCGCAGGAACTCCCGCACGTCCGGCGCCAGCGACTGATAGTGGCGCAGCCCGTCGAACACCGTCACGTCGTCGTCGCGCAGGATGCCCAGCCCGCTGTCGGGGAGCTGGTTCAGCAGCGGCTCGCCGCCCTCCGGGCGCGGTTCGAAGCGGTACTCGCGGTAGCCCAGGTAGGTGAAGTGGTCGGCGTCCACCCAGCGCAGGAACGCGTCGGCCTCCGCCACCTCGTCGGCGGGCAGCGTTGCGGCGGTGGCCTGGACCTCGTCCAGCGCCGCGTGCACCTCGGCGCGCATGGCGCGCCAGTCGGCGACGGCGGCGCGCACCGCGACCAGCACCCGTTCGAGCCCTTCGCGCACCCGCTCCAGAGTCGCCGCGTCGGAGCGCGCGTCGACCTCCACGTGCATGAAGGATTCCGGGCTGGCGCCGTCCGCCTCCGCCTCCGGTTCCATCAGATCGGTGATGCGGCCGTCGGCGTCGCGCGCCACCCGCACCACCGGGTGGATGACGAGGTGCACGGTGAGGCCCTGGTGGTTCAGCTCGGCGGCCACCGAGTCGACCAGGAACGGCATGTCGTCGTTGACGATCTCCACCACCGTGCGCGGCGACTGCCAGCCGTGCTCCTCGACGCGCGGGTTGTAGACGCGCACGGCCGCGCGGCCCGGCGCGCGGCGCTGGCCCCACTGCCACATGGCGATGGCGGCGCCGTACAGCTGGTCGGCGGGGGCCTGGACGATGTCGTCCGGCGGCACGTTGGCGTAGAACTGCCGCACGAACCGCTCGGCCAGATCGACCCGGCTGCGGTCGAGGCGCCCGCGCACCTGGCGGACCACCTCCTCGGTCAGCTCGTCCTTGAGCTGCTCGGCACGGAGCGCCATGGCCTGTCCTCCCCAAACCCTTTTATCGTTCCCTTGAGGGTAGCCGATCCCCGGCGCCTGACAAGCGTGCCTGCGCTCTATCCGCCATGCGCCGGACCGGCGCCGCGGGCTCGGCGATTCGGCATATTCCCGCATTCCGTGCTAATGTGAGGAAAATTGAACGGATGACGATACCAAAGCAGGAGGGCCCCGATCCGTAATCATCCGCGACGGCCGGCCACGGCTGGCGCATAGTCGACGCATGGACCGCCATCACCACACGCATCGCTCCCACTACGAGGCCGTCATCAGCGAGGACGGGATGGCGTGGGACGTGATCGACTCGGCCAGCCAGGAGATCGTGCTGCTCAATGACCTTCCCCAGACGGGGCTGCCGGAGTCCGTCGCGGTGGAGATCGCCGAGACCCTCAACGCCATCGTCCGCATCCCGGCGAACCAGTGGCACTGACCCGCTTGGCTCTTGCGCTCCGCCGGGCTCCGGTGATAGGATTTTAGTCCCGGTTCGGGTGGCCGGCCGGTCGGACCGATCGAACGAAACACCCTCCGCACAGTGTTTCATGGTGTTTCACGGTGTCTCATCCGCCCCCGCATCTCCCCGACGTCCGCGGCCGCGGCTTCGCCGCGCGCAGCGCCCTGTCCGATGCCGTCCGCTGGCTGGAGTCCCGCACCCTTCCGCTGCCCGCCGAGGCGGTGCCGCCGGCCGAGGCCGCCGGCCGCGCGCTGGCGGCGGAGGTCGCCGCGCCCGCCGACCTGCCGCTCGCCGACCGTGCCGCCCGTGACGGCATGGCGGTGGCGGCCGAGGCGACGCTCGGCGCCGGTGGCTACACCCCGATCCTGCTGATCGGGGCCCAAGCGGTGCCGGTCTCCTCGGGCGAACCGCTGCCGCCGGGCGCCGACGCCGTGCTGCCGGTCGAGGCGGCGCAGCCCTCGCCGCTCGGCGTCGAGGCGCTGGACGCGCTGCCCGCCGGCAGCGGCGTCGAGCGCCGGGGCGAGCAGGCGCGGGCCGGCGCCGTGCTGCTGCCCGCCGGCCGGGTGCTGCGCCCGCAGGACGTCGGCCTGCTGGCCGGGCTCGGGGTGGAGCGGGTGGCGGTGGTGCGGCGCCCGCGCGTCCGCGTCCTGCTGGCCGGCGGCCCGCGCGGCGGGCATGAGGCGGACGCGGCGCTGCTGTCGGCGCTGGTCCGGCGCGACGGCGGGGTGCCCGAGGTGCGCGGGCCGTTCGGCCGTGCGGACCTCACTGACGCGTTGCGCGCGCCCGGCGCCGACCTCCTGCTGGTCTGCGGGCGCACCGGGCTGGGCGCCGACGACGAGGCGCCGCTGGCGCTCGCCGATGCCGGCACGCTGGCGCTGCATGGCCTGGCGCTGCGGCCCGGCGATTCGGCGGGGTTGGGTCGGGTGGGCGACGTGCCGGTCGTGCTGCTGCCCGGCGAGCCGGCGGCGTGCGCGACCGTCTACGACCTGCTGGCCGGCGGCGCCGTGCGCCGGCTGGGCGGCCGGCCGGCGGGGCTGCCCTACGCGGTCCGGCGCGTGGCGGCGGCGCGCAAGCTGGTCTCCGAGATCGGCTTCGCCGAGGTCTACCGTGTCCGCGTCACCGATGCGGGCGCCGAGCCGGTGGCCTCCGCCGCCGTGCCCGGGCTGGCGGCGCTGGCGCGCGCCGACGGCTTCGTGCTGCTGCCCGCGCAGAGCGAGGGCGTGCCGGAAGGCGCCGAGGTCGCCGTGTGGATGTACGACGCCCCGGCCGAGGCGCTATGATGGCGCCCGGATAACGGTGTGGAGGCCATGGTGTCCAACGAGGACGTCCGGCAGTTCGTGCAGCAGGCGGCGCGCCAGCAGCAGTTTCTCAAGGTGGCGGGCCGCGACGAGGCGTGGGAGCGCTGGCGTGCCGCGCTCGACCTGACGCCGCGGGGCGAGGAGCGGGTGCCGCTCGCCGCCGCCCGCGGCCGGGTGCTGGCGCGCGACGTGGTGGCCGGCGTCGACGTGCCGGGCTTCGACCGGTCGAGCGTGGACGGCTTCGCCGTGCGCGCCGCCGACACCGCCGGGGCCGGCGAGCACGCCCCGGCGCTGCTGACGCTGAACGGCGAGGTGCTGTCGGCCGGGGCGCAGCCGCGCCTGGAGGTGACCCCTGGCACCGCCACCGTGATCGCCACGGGCGGTATGCTGCCGCGCGGCGCCGACGCCGTGGTGATGGTCGAGCACACCGAGACCCGCGCCGAGGGCGGCGCCCTCACGGTGGAGATCCGCAAGCCGGCGGTGCCCGGCGGCTTCGTGGCCGCCGCCGGATCCGACATCGGCCGCGGCGAGACGGTGCTGCGCCGCGGGCAGACGCTCAGCTCGCGCGAGGTCGGCGTGCTGGCCGCCATCGGGCTGGCCGAGGTGGACGTGCTGCGCCGGCCGCGCGTGGCGATCCTCTCCACCGGCGACGAGATCGTGGCGCCCGGCCAGCCGATCCGCCCCGGCGCGGTGTACGATTCCAACGCCGCCATCCTGTCGGCGGCGGTCGAGGAGCTGGGCGGCGAGCCGGTCCGCCTCGGCGTCAGCCCGGACGACGAGGCGACGCTGGAACGCCTCGTGGCGCAGGGGCTGGAGTGCGACGCGCTGGTGCTGTCGGGCGGCACGTCCAAGGGGGCGGGCGACCTGTCCTACCGCATCGTCAGCCGCCTCGACGACCCCGGCGTGCTGGTGCACGGCGTGGCGCTGAAGCCCGGCAAGCCGCTCTGCCTCGCGGCGACCAAAGGCAAGCCGGTGGTGATCCTGCCGGGCTTCCCGACGTCGGCCGTCTTCACCTTCCACGAGTTCGTGGCGCCGGTGATCCGCGCGCTCGCCGGCCTGCCGGAGGCGGCGAAGGAGAGCGTGGTGGCGACGCTGCCGATGCGCGTCGGCTCGGAACGCGGGCGCATGGAGTTCGTCATGGTCTCCCTGGTGCAGGGGGACGGGGGGCTGGCGGCGTACCCGCTGTCGAAGGGCTCCGGCTCGGTCACCGCGTTCAGCGCGGCGGACGGCTTCGTCGCCATCGGCGAGCACGCCGAGGCGGTGGAGGCCGGCACGCCGATGTCCGTCCACCTGATCGGCGGCAACCGGCTGGCCGACCTGACGGTGATCGGCAGCCACTGCGTCGGCCTCGACGCCATCGTCGGCCGGCTGATCGTCGAGGGGCTGACCGTCAAGGCGCTCAACGTCGGCAGCATGGGCGGCCTCACCGCCGCGAAGCGCGGCGAGTGCGACGTCGCCGCCGTTCATCTGATGGACCCGGCGAGCGGCGTCTACAACCGCCCCTTCCTGACGCCGGAGCTGGAGTTGGTTCCCGGCTACCGCCGCCTGCAGGGCGTGGTCTTCCGCCCCGGCGACGCGCGGTTCGAGGGCAAGGCGGGGGCCGAGGCGGTCGCGGCCGTGGCGGCCGACGCCGGTTGCCTGATGGTCAACCGCAACGCCGGCAGCGGCACCCGCATCCTCACCGACCGCCTGCTGGGCGGGGCGAAGCCGGCCGGCTACTGGACGCAGGCGAAGTCGCACAACGCGGTGGCGGTGGCGGTGGCGCAGGGCCGCGCCGACTGGGGCGTCGCCATCGAGAGCGTGGCGCAGTTGTACGGCCTGGGCTTCCTGCCGCTGCAGGAGGAGCACTACGACTTCCTCATTCCCCGGGCGAAGCTGGAGCGCGCGCCGGTGCAGCGCTTCCTGGCGGCGCTGGAGGATCCGGAGGTGAGGAAGGCGCTGGAGGGGCTGGGGTTCGGGCGGTGAGGCGCACACTTGCCCCCACCCCATCCCTCCCCCGCTCTCGGCGGATTGAAGATCCGCCTGCCGCGTCAGCGCAAACCAGAGGTTTGCGCGAGAGCTTCGCAGGGGAGGGGGTAGAGCGGCGGAGTTCCCTCCCCTGCGAAGCGGGGGAGGGTTAGGGTGGGGGCAATACGTTACGGCTCCTTCGCCACCATCCCCGGCTTCTTCTCCTCCGGCAGCGGGATGAACTCCGTCTCGCCGGGCACCGGGGTGAAGCGGCCGGCCTTCCAGTCGGCCTTGGCCGCCTCGATGCGGTCCTTGGAGCTGGAGACGAAGTTCCACCAGATGTGCCGCGGCCCGTCCATCGGCTCGCCGCCCAGGACCAGCACCCGCGCCGCCGTCTCCGTCTCGACGGTGATGGCGTCGCTCGGCCGCAGCACCAGCAGCTGCCCGGCCTCGAAGCGGTCGCCGTTGATGACCACCGTGCCGGCGGCGACGTACAGCGCCCGCTCCGCGACCTCCGCCGGGACCGGCAGGCAGGCGCCGGGGTTCAGCTGGGCATCGACGTACAGCGTCTCGGTGAAGGTCTTCAGCGGCGAGCGCTCGCCGAAGGCCGACCCGGCGATGATCCGCACCCGCTTGCCCTCGCCCTCCAGGACCGGCAGCGCCTCGGCCGGCAAGTGGACGAAGCCGGGGTCGGCCTCCTCGTGCGTCTTCGGCAGGGCCATCCACGACTGGATGCCGAACACCCGCTGCCCGGTGCGCCGGGTCTCGTCGGAGCTGCGCTCGGAATGGGCGATGCCGCGCCCCGCGGTCATCCAGTTGACCGCCCCCGGCCGGATCGCCTGGACCGAGCCGACGCTGTCGCGGTGCAGGATCTCGCCCTCGAACAGGTAGGTCACGGTGGCCAGCCCGATGTGCGGGTGCGGCCGGACGTCGAGCCCCTCGCCGGGCGGCAGCTCGCCCGGCCCCATCTGGTCCCAGAAGATGAAGGGCCCCACCATGCGCCGCTGCGCCGAGGGCAGGGCGCGCCGCACCTCGAACCCGCCGATGTCGTGCGTGCGCGGCACCACCACCGTCTCCAGCCATTCCCGCGGACCGTCCATGACCTGCCTCCCTGGTTTGCCAAGGGAAAGGTGGGGCGGCGGCGGCGGACGGCCAGTCGCTCAGCGCTCCGGCCGGTCGGCCTCGAACAGCGACTGCAGCTCCAGCGCGGCGTCGCGCGAGGTCTGGATCAGCCGCTGCTCGTCGTGGTGCACGGCGTGCTGGCGCTCCAGCGTGCGCTCGTCGTGGGCGCGGAAGGTGTCGAGCGTCTGGCGCGACTCCTCCGCGTCCACGCCCATGGCGGTGAGCACCCGCTCGGTCAGCTCCAGGCTGGACAGGAAGGTTTCGCGCACGATGATCGTGACGCCACGGTCCATCAGCAGGTGGGCGTGACGGCGGTTGCGGGCGCGGGCGGCGATGGTCAGGTGCGGGAACAGGCGCTGCGCCATGTCCACCACCGTCAGGTTCTGCTCCATGTCCTCCAGCGCCACCACCAGCACCTTGGCGCTGTCGGCGCCGGCGGCGCGCAGCAGCTCGGGCCGCGTCGGGTCGCCGTAGAACACCTTGTTGCCGAAGCGGCGCACGAAATCGACCTGGGCGGCGCTGTGCTCCAGCGCGGTGAAGGGGATGCGCTTCAGGCGCAGCACGCGCCCGACGATCTGCCCGACCCGGCCGAAGCCGCAGATGATCACCGGCGCCGCGTCCTCCGCCGGGATGGTGTCGAAGGCGCGCGCCGGCTTGCCGCCCAGGCGCGGGACCAGCCAGCGCTCGGCCGCCGCGAACAGGAACGGCGTGACGATCATCGACAGCGTCACCACCAGCATGGCGGTGTTGGCCGCCTGCTGGCCCATGACGCGCTCGCCCACCGCCTGGGCGAACAGGACGAAGCCGAACTCGCCGCCCTGCGCCAGCACCGCGGCCATGCGCACGGCGCCGCGCGGGGTGTTGCCGGCGAAGCGGGCGAGGCCGAAGACCACCGCCGCCTTCACCGCCACCAGCGCAAACGTCAGCGCCAGCATCCGCCCCGGCGACGCGGCGAAGCCCGCCACGTCGGCCGACACCCCGACCGAAACGAAGAACAGGCCGAGCAGCAGGCCCTCGAAGGGCTCGATGTCGGCCTTCACCTCGTGCCGGTACTCCGAATCCGACAGCAGCACGCCGGCCATGAAGGCGCCCAGCGACATGGACAGCCCGGCCGCCTCGACCAGCGCGCCGGTGCCCAGCACGATCAGCAGCGCGCTGGCGGTGAAGATCTCGGGCGTCTTGGCGGCGTCCACCAGCCGGAACACCGGGCGCACCAGCAGCCGGCCGCCGACCAGCACCAGCGCGATGGCGCCCGCCGCCTTGGCCACCGCCAACCACGCGCCGGGGCCGGTGGGCACCGCCTCGCCGCCGTCGCCCAGCAGCGGCAGCAGCGCCACCAGCGGGATCACCGCGAGGTCCTGGAACAGCAGGATGGAAAAGCTGTCGCGCCCAGCGTGCGAGGACAGCAGGTCGCGCTCGGCCAGCAACGGCAGCACGATGGCGGTGGAGGACAGCGCCAGCCCGGCGCCCAGCGCCGCCGCCGCGTTCGCCGGCAGGCCCAGCGCCAGCGCCGCCCCGCCCAGCGCGGCGGCGGTCAGCACCACCTGCCCGCCGCCCAGCGCGAACACCGACTTGCGCATCACCCACAGCCGCTGCGGCCGCAGCTCCAGCCCGATCAGGAACAGCAGCATGACGACGCCCAGCTCGGAGACGTGCGCCATGCTCTCCACGTCGGTGATCAGTCCGAGCCCGCTCGGCCCGATGGCGAGCCCCGCCGCGAGGTATCCCAGCGGGCTGCCGAAGCCCATCCGCTTGGCCAGCGGCACCGCCAGGACCGCGGCGGCGAGCAGCACGATGGCCGTGTGGAGGATCGGCATGCGGGAAGGCTCCATCCTGGACGCGACGGTTACAGCGGAGACATCGTGCGGAAACACGGGCCGGCTAGTCTCACTCTTCCGCCGATCACGAGCACCTGCAATGCGCAACCTGAGCCGCGCGGTCTTCGACGACGCCATCGAGATGACGCTGCGCAGCGACCGGCTGAGCGACGCGCAGAAGGCCGGCCTGCTGGCGCGGCTGCGCGAGATCCGCGACGGCTTCTGTGACAAGGGCGCGGAATGCGACCACTGCCCGGCGCGCTGCGCCTGCGAGGAACTGGTGCGCCGCGCCTTCGCCGGCGAACCGGACCGTCTGGTCGGCTGACCGGCCGGCTACTTGCTGCCGCAACCGCAGCCGCAGCTGCGCCCCTCCTGCACCTGCACGCGGATCTCGCCGCGGGCGTAGGCCAGCACGAGGTCGAGCGGCAGGCCGATCGCCTCGGCGGCGTCGCCCAGCGTCACCTCGCCGGGCAGGCCGGCGCCGGGGCCGAAGCCCGGGTGCAGCGTCGCCAGGCGCGCGATGGCCTGCGGGTCCTGCTTGGTCACGGTGTCCAGGCGGGTGGCGGCGGCGAACTCGATGCTCATGGATGTCCTCTCCGGCGAAACGGGGCCGGCCGTTCTTGCACCGGTGGGAGCCCACCGGCGTTGATCCGCATCAAATCGTTCGATCGGGAGAAATGCCTTCTCCCCGGGGAGGGGAGAATGGCGCGAGTGACGGGACTTGAACCCGCGGCCTCCGGCGTGACAGGCCGGCGCTCTAACCAACTGAGCTACACCCGCGCTGGCTCCGGCGGTAGGATTCGAACCTACGACCAACGGATTAACAGTCCGCTGCGCTACCGCTGCGCCACGCCGGAAGAGAGCGCGCTTATACGGGCGTGCCGCGGGCTTGGCAAGGGGGAAATTTCGGAAAAATGCACGCCCGCCCCTGCGAACCCCCTCGGGGACCGGAAAACGGAGCGGATTGATCGGTTGTTAACCTTGTTGCCCTACCCTAAGCCGCTCACGCACCCCTTTCGGGAAGTGGTCGGCCGATGAAGATCCTGTTCGTCAACCCCAGCCTGCGACCGAAGGCGCCGCACCGCTACCTGCCGGTGGGGCTCGGCTACGTCGTCACGGCGGTCAAGCTGGCGGGGTTCTCGTTCGACATCCTGGACATCGACGCGGCGGACCATACCGACGACCAGGTCGAGGCGGCGCTGATGCGCGGGCGTTACGACGTGATCGCCGTCGGCTCGATCGTCACGCATTACCGCTGGGTGCACTGGCTGATCCACACCGCCAAGCGGCACAACCCCGGCGCCACGGTGATCGTCGGCAATTCGGTGGGCTCCTCGATCCCGGAGATCCTGTTCCACACCACGCCGGTGGACGTGGTGGTGCTGGGCGAGGGCGACATCACCACCGTCGAGGTGCTGGAGGCGCTGCGCGACGGCCGGCCGCTCGGCGCCATGGCGGAGCCGCCGACCCCGGTGCCGCACGACAACGGGCCGTACCCGGCCTGCCTGAAGGGCGTCGGCGTGCCCGGCATCGTCTTCCGTGACGGCCAGGGCCGGATCCTGCACAACGGCCGCCGCGCCGCCGCCAAGGCGGTGGACGATCTGCCCTGGCCGGACTGGGACCTGTTCGACGTCGAGACCTACCTGCGCCGCGCCCGCGGCACGGTGCACGAGACGGTCAACCGCTATCCCCTCGAGGAGGCGCGGGTGATGCCGGTGAACACGGCGCGCGGCTGCGTCTTCAAGTGCACCTTCTGCCACTACGTGTTCTGGCACGACCCGTACCGCCACCGCAGCGCCGAGTCCGTGATCGCCGAGATCAAGCATCTGCAGAAGAAATACGGCGCCAACTACATCAACTTCTGGGACGAGCTGTCCTTCCACAAGCTGGCGCCGGCGGAGAAGTTCCTCGACGCGCTGGACGCCGCCGACCTCGGCATCCACTACACCGCCGCGGTGCGCTCCGACCTGCTGGGCCAGCCCGACACGCCGTACGAGGACCGCCTGCGCGTGGCGAAGAAGTTCGCTCGCACCGGCTGCGTGTCGCTGGGCTTCTCGCTGGAATCCGGCAACGACGAGATCCTCGAGGCGATGAACAAGCGGGTCAACGCCGCCTATTTCCGCGAACAGGTCCGCGTGCTGCGCGAGGCGGGAGTGGTGTGCAGCACCAGCGTGGTGGTCGGCTACCCGCAGGAGACGCCGGAGACGCTGGCCGACACCTTCCGCATGTGCGAGGAGACCAAGGTGTACCCCAGCGTCGGCTACCTGCTGCCGCTGCCGGCCACCGGCATGTGGAAGCACGCGCTGGAGAACGGCCACATCGCCGACCCGCACCAGTTCCTGATCGACGTGACCGAGCGCCAGGACCTGGTGATGAACATGACCAGCATGGCGGACGACCAGTTCCAGGGCGAGGTGAAGCAGGGCCTCAGCCACCTGAACGAGGTGCTGAACTGCCAGCTGGACGAGAGCACGCTGATCCGCACCGGCGGCTACCAGAAGCACGGCCGCAACCAGAAGGCCGAGGTCTTCCGCCAGCGCAACGCCACCGACACGCTGAACTTCGCCAACATGACCGGCGCGGTCTGACGCCCGTCACCGCTTCAGGCGGGCCTCGATCCGCGCCGCGACCTCGCCCACGACGCCTTCCGGCCAATAGCGGCCGGGAGCCGAGGCGACCGGTTCCAGGGCCGGCTCCACGAGGTCGCGCCCGTCGGTCAGCGCCACGAAGTAGGGCGATTTCATCAGCACCAGGGTGGGAATGCCGAGCCCGGCCGATATCCGGGCGATGGAGGTCAGCGCGGTGACCACCAGGTCCATGTTCGCCAGCGCCGCGGCGGTTCCGTCGATGTCGTCCCAGAGGTCGAGGTCCGGGAACCGGGTGACCGCGATGCCCACCGTCCGCGGGGCCTGCGCGACTTCGCTGTCGACGTCGCCGTGCTGGAAGCAGCAGGCGTGCACCGGCCCGTCCGCGACCCGGGAGAGGGCGTCGAAGATCGGCCGCCATGTGTTGAGCGGCAGGTACTCTGGCGAACGCTCCCGGCCGAAGAGCGGGGAGCGCCAGCAGATGCCGACGCGCAGCCCCGGCCCCATCGCCTCCAGCCGCGCCCGCCACTGATCGGCCAGGACGGGGTCGGGCGCGAGGACCGGCGCCACCGGTCCGCCGACCACCGTGTCCCACAGGAACCGCGGCAGGCTGCCGGCCTCGATGTACCGGTCCGCGCCGTCCGGCTCGGTCCGGCTTTCGCCGACCGCGTGCCATATCCCCTCGCGCCGTTCGACCCGCAGGGGGCGGACGGTCACCTGGGGAAGGCTGCGGGTGATCAGCGAAACCAGCTTGGGCGCCACTTCCAGCGTCACGCGGCCGGCCTGCGCGGCGGCCTCGCGGACGAAGGGCAGCAGCCAGAGCTGGTCGCCGATGCCCTGCTCGCCGCAAACGAAGAGGTGCCGGCCGGCCAGCGGCTCCCCCTGCCAGCGCGGGCAGGCGACGGCGCGGACGACGTGGTTCCGGCCGTCGGGATGCAGGCGCCCCTCGTACTGCGCCCAGCCCTCGGCGAACCGCCCGAGGGACAGCAGCGAGCGGGCGAGGTTGTAGCGGAGCGATGCGTCGTCCGGCACCAGCGCGATGGCCCGGCGCAGCAGCGCCACCGCGCGCTCGTGCTCGTCCGTGCCGACGGCATCGGCGACCAGCGCCTCGGCGAAGTTGACGTAGCTGGCGGGTTCGTCCGGCTCCAGCGCGATGGCGCGGGCGTAGGCCCGCTTGCCGAGATACGGGCTGCCGGCAAGGAAGGCGGCGTTGCCGAGACCGGCCCAGGACGACGCCACCTCCGGATGGCGCGCGAGGATGTCGCGGAAGGCGACCACCGCGTCCGGCGCGCGGCCGACGCCGCTCAGACAGTTGGCCCGGTTGTGCAGGACGGGCAGGGCGTCCGGCAGGGCGGCGGCCAGGGCGTCGTAGATCGCCAGTGCGTCGGCCTGCAGGTCGAGCTGGCGCAGCACGCCGGCGATCTCGAACAGGAACTCCGGATCGTCGCCCTTGGCGGGAAGCGCCGCCTGGAACGCGTCGAGCGCGCCCCGGAGGTCGCCCTCGCCGCAACGCCGGCGCCCCAGCGCGACCAACTCGTCGGCACTCCCGGAGGAGTTGGTGGACGCTCCGCCTTCGTTCTGCACTGCGGCCTCTTCCAGCGGAAAGCCGAAGGGCCCGGCGATCGCTCGCCGAGCCCTTCGAATTTGGTGGAGCCAAGGAGGATCGAACTCCTGACCTCTACAATGCCATTGTAGCGCTCTCCCAGCTGAGCTATGGCCCCGAAACCCTGGGCGGCTGCCTTGCTTCCGTTGGAAGCCGGCGGCCTCGGTGGAGCGGGATATTCGTCAGGTCGGGGTCCCATTGCAAGGGGAAAATCTTCCCCGACCTCACTTTTTTCCCGCCGCCCGGTTCAGCGCTCTTCCTCGTCCTCGCCCTCGACGTCGACGACCTCGTCCATGTCGTCCTCGCCCAGTTCGGAGGTGTCCTCGATGAGGACGTCGTCCTCGTCCTCGGCCACCTCGTCGGCGTCCTCCTCGATGTCCTCGACGGCGACGTCGTCCTCGACCTCCTCGAGATCCGCGACGTCCTCGTCCCCGCGCTCGACTTCGGCCTCGTCCTCATCGACCCCCACCGGCACCTTCTTGGCGGGCAGGTCGTCCACCGGCGCCGGCCGCGCGCGGCGCGACTTCAGCAGCGCTTCGGGATCGAACGTCGTGCCGCACGACGGGCACACGGGCGGGTCCTTGCGCAGATCGTAATAGCGCGCGCCGCAGTTCGGGCAGATGCGCTTGATGCCCCATTCCGGCTTCGCCACGCCAAGTCCTCCGCTTTCCCATGGAATCCGTTAAGGGCGGCCCTTTGCCATGGCGGCGCCCCGATGTCAAAAAAAAGTTCAACCACCAACCGCGGCTGCGCGCAACCCCTTCCGAGAGCCGCGGGGCACGCGTAAGCTCGACTCCCAATGGCGGCCAGAGACACCGCCCCGCCGGCCGAAGGCCGGGTAAGCATACCCGACCGGCCAGGAGCCGGGCGACACATATGATGGGAATGGGAGGGTTCGTGAAGTCCCAATTCGCTCCCGGCTGGCGACTCCTCGCGGGCGCCGGCCTCGTCGCGCTGCTGCCGCTGTCGGCGGTCGCGCAGACCACCACCGCTCCCGCCGCCGGTATGCAGACGCCGGAAGGCGCCACCGGCCGCACGGCGCGCACGCTGGGCACCGCCGCCAAGTACATGGCCGCCGCCGCCAACCCGCTGGCCGCCGAGGCCGGCCGCGAGATCCTGCGCGCCGGCGGCAACGCGGTGGACGCCGCCATCGCCACCCAGCTGGTGCTGGGGCTGGTCGAGCCGCAGAGCTCCGGCATCGGCGGCGGCGCCTTCCTCGTCTTCTACGACGGCAAGGCCGGGAAGCTCACCACCTACGACGGCCGCGAGACGGCCCCGGCGGCGGCCAGGGCTGAGCGCTTCATGGGCGCCGACGGCAAGCCGATGCCGTTCTACGACGCGGTGGTGGGCGGCCGGTCGGTCGGCGTGCCGGGTACCGTCAAGCTGCTGGAGGCCGTTCACAAGGCGCACGGCAAGCTGCCCTGGCCGCGCCTGTTCGAGCGCGCGGTGAGGCTCGCCTCCGAGGGCTTCACGGTGAGCCCGCGCCTGAACGGCCTGCTCGGGCAGGAGAAGTACCTGGCGAAGAACGACCCGAAGGCCGCCGCCTACTTCTACCAGCCGGACGGCACTCCGAAGCCGGTCGGCTTCCTGCTGCGGAACCCGGAGTACGCGACCACCCTCCAGGCCATCGCCGAGAAGGGGGCGAGTGCCTTCTACGAAGGGTCGGTCGCCGCCGAGATCGTCCGGACCGTGACCTCGCACGCCGCCAACCCCGGCGACATGACCGAGGCCGACCTCAAGGCCTACCAGGTCAAGGAGCGCCCGGCGGTGTGCGGCACTTACCGCGTCTACACCATCTGCGGCATGGGCCCGCCCAGCTCCGGCGCGGTGGCGGTGCAGCAGATCCTGGGCGCGCTGGAGCCGGTCGACATGGCGGCGCTCAAGAACGCTCCGGTCGAGGCGGCGCACCGATTCGCCGAGGCCGGGCGGCTGGCCTTCGCCGACCGCGGCCAGTACCTCGGCGACCCCGACTTCGTGAAGGTGCCGGTCAAGGGCCTCATCGATTCCGGCTACATCCAGAGCCGCGCCAGGCTGATCGACCCGGCCAAGTCCATGGGCAAGGCCAATCCCGGCGACCCGCCGTTCCAGCAGGGCGCCCGGATGGGCGCATCGGAGGGGATCGAGAAGGGCACCAGCCACATCGCGATCATCGACTCGGATGGCAACGCCGTCTCGATGACAACCACCATCGAGGACCAGTTCGGCGCCCGGCTGATGACCCGCGGCTTCCTGCTGAACAACGAGCTGACTGACTTCGCGCTCAATCCCGTGGAGAACGGCCAGCCGGTCGCCAACCGCGTCGAGGCCGGCAAGCGGCCGCGCAGTTCGATGGCGCCGACCATCGTGTTCAAGGATGGCCGGCTCTACGCGGTGGTCGGCTCGCCCGGCGGCAGCGCGATCATCAACTACGTCGCCAAGACGCTGGTGGCGCTGCTCGACTGGGACATGGACCCGCAGCAGGCGGTGGACCTTGCCAACTTCGGCAGCCGCAACGGCCCGACCGAGCTGGAGAAGGGCACCGAGGCGGAGGCCTGGGCTCCCGCGCTGGAGGCCAAGGGGCACCCGGTGAAGGTGCTGGAGCTGACCTCCGGCACCCAGGCGATCCTGGTGACCCCCGCCGGCCTGACCGGCGGCGCCGACAGCCGCCGCGAAGGCGTGGCGGTGGGGGATTGATCCTCAAGCTCCCTCCCCCAGCCCCGCTGGGGGAGGGGAGGGGAGGGGTGGGGGCAACGGTCTATCCGGGAATCGTCAGGCCAAGCTCATCGGCGTGCGCGCCTCCCGGATCGGCCGCTGCCCCCACCCAACCTCCCTCAGCGGGGCTGGGGGAGGGGTTTTGGCTTTCGCCCTCCGGAACCGGTGCCCGACCTTTCCGGTGCGGCAGAAGTCGGCGATCATCCGGTCGTCCTCCAGGATGTGCGACACCAGCCAGTGCGCCAGCACCGCGAAGAAGGTGCCGCCGTGCCAGGGGTGCCAGCGTCTCGCCACCCGGGTCCGCCACGCCTCCACCTTCGCCGCCAGTTCACGGTGCTGCCGGCGGTGCTCGGCCAGGAGGGGATAGCGGATGGCCTCCATCAGTTCCTCCTCGCGGGCGAAGTGCTCGCCGGCGTAGCGGGCCATCTCCTCGACGGCCGCGGCCACCACGGCGCGCTCGCGCCGGGCCTCGGCATCGGCCAGCCGGTTCAGGATCTCGAACAACCGTTGATGGTCCTGGTCGATCCGGGCGTTGCCGACCGACAGGAACGCGCTCCACTCGACCCGCTGCATGCCTCCGCCCCCCTTGGATCAGCAGATGATCGAGGTGAATTTTACAGGAAATTTACACACAATCACACGACCGTCGGGCGCGACACACTGTCCCTGATGCGTGCGCCCGGCGGGAGTCCTTCAGGATGGCAGCCCATCGCTCGACTCGGTGAAGACCACCACCGCCGTGCCGCTCTGCACCACGACGTCGGCGTAGCTGGCGTGGCCGGCCATCGTCTTGCGCCAGCGGCTGGGGGCGCCGAGGAATTCGAACCCCTGCTCGGTCAGGTAGCGTTCCGCCTCCTGGCGGGAGGGGAAGCGTCGCGTTCGCATGGGCTCCTCCCGCTCGGACCGTTCGATGCGTGTATTTTAGCATTCGGTCCTGTATGACGCCGGTTGAGCAAGATGGTTACGGCCTTGACGCCACCGGGGCACCCCGCCGGGCCTCGCATCGCCCGAACGGCTGTGCTAGGAACTGCGCCCAACCCGCCCCGCCCCTGATTTCGGCCAAGGACCCAGACCCATGCAGGCGAAGCCGCTGCGCTCCTCGTCCGCCGGCGCCCTCACGGGCACCGTGCGCGTGCCCGGCGACAAGTCGATCTCGCACCGCGCGCTGATGTTCGGCGCCCTCGCCATCGGCGAGACGGTGGTGCACGGCCTGCTGGAGGGGGAGGACGTGCTGCACACCGCCGCCGCGATGCGCGCGCTGGGTGCGAGCGCGGAGCGCGGCGCCGACAACGTCTGGCGCGTGCGCGGCGTCGGCGTGGGCGGCCTGAAAGAGGCCGCGCAGGTGCTCGACATGGGCAACAGCGGCACCGCGGCGCGGCTGCTGGTCGGCCTCGTCGCCGGCCACCCGATCACCAGCTTCTTCACCGGCGACGCCTCGCTGAACAAGCGCCCGATGGCGCGCGTCATCACGCCGCTGGAGCAGATGGGCGCCTCCTTCGTCAGCCGCGCCGGCGGCCGGCTGCCGCTGGCCGTCATCGGCCGCGACGACCTGGTGCCGGTCACCTACCGGCTGCCGGTGCCCTCGGCGCAGGTGAAGTCGGCGGTGCTGCTGGCCGGGCTCAACACCGCCGGCGTCACCACGGTGATCGAGGCCGAGCCGACCCGCGACCATTCCGAGCTGATGCTGCGCCACTTCGGCGCCACCGTGACCACCAAGGAGACCGAGGACGGCGCGCTGGCCGTGTCCATCACCGGCCAGCCGGAGCTGACCGGGCGCGAGATCTTCGTCCCCGCCGACCCCAGCTCGGCCGCCTTCCCGGTGGTGGCGGCGCTGCTGCGTCCCGGTTCGGAGGTGCTGCTGCGGGACGTCGGCATGAACCCGCGCCGCACCGGGCTGTACGACACGCTGCTGGAGATGGGCGCGGATATCGGCTTCGAGAACCGCCGCGACCAGGCCGGCGAACCGGTCGCCGACCTGCGGGTCAAGGGCGGGACGCTCAAGGGCGTGGTGGTGCCGGCCGAGCGGGCGCCGTCGATGATCGACGAGTACCCGGTGCTGGCCGCTGCCGCGGCGTGCGCGCAGGGAACCACCGTCATGCTCGGCCTCAAGGAGCTGCGCGTGAAGGAGAGCGACCGCCTCGCCATGGTCGCCGAGGGCCTGACGAAGTGCGGCGTGAAGGTCGAGGTCGGCGCCGACGACAGCCTGACCGTGCACGGCACCGGCGCGCCGCCGCAGGGCGGGGCGACGGTCGCCACCGCCATGGACCACCGCATCGCCATGAGCTTCCTGGTGCTGGGCACCGCCACCGCCGAGCCGGTGCAGGTGGACGACGGCACCTTCATCGAGACGAGTTTCCCCGGGTTCGTGGATCTGATGAACGGGCTGGGCGCGAAGATCGGAACGGTGGCCCCGTGAGCAGCGTCGTCATCGCCATCGACGGCCCCGCCGCCAGCGGCAAGGGCACGCTGTCCAGGCGCGTCGCCGAGGCGCTGGGCTTCGCGCACCTCGACACCGGGTCGCTCTATCGCGCGGTCGGCGTCGCCGTGCTGCGCGCCGGCAAGGACCCGGCGGACGCCCATTTCGCCGCGCAGACCGCCCGTGCGCTGCACCCCGAGGACGGCATCCTGAACGACCCCGAACTGCGCTCCGACGAGGCCGCCGAGGCCGCCTCCAAGGTCGCCGTGGTGCCGGAGGTGCGCGCGGCGCTGCTCGACTTCCAGCGCGGCTTCGCGGCGTGCCCGCCGGGCGGCCTGCCCGGAGCGGTGCTGGACGGGCGCGACGTCGGCACGGTCGTATGCCCCGACGCCACGGTGAAACTGTTCGTTACCGCTTCGGTGGAGGTGCGCGCCGACCGGCGACTCAAGGAGTTGCGGGATCGGGGGATTCCGGCTATACCGTCCGACGTCCTGGAGGACATGAAGGCTCGTGATGCGCGCGACAGTCAGAGGGCGGTTGCCCCGCTCCGACCGGCTGGCGACGCTTTTGTGCTTGATACGTCCGCGCTGACCGCCGACCAGGCGTTCGACGCGGCCCTAGCCCTTATCGGCAGCAAGACCGGTGTCGGCCCCCTATCAGCGCTTGGGCGCTAAGGCGCGCGGGCGGGCTTCAGGCTTCTCCAAGGAAAAACATCAACCCAAGTCGCCGGGCGTGGGGCCCGGCGCGGCGGACCGTTTCGGACCCGAACCCATTTTGCCGTGGGCCGGGGCTGGCGGACCGCTCTCTGCGCAACCTTAGGAGTTTCAATGGCACAAGCAATGGCCCACACCGGCGGCAAGGAAAGCTTCGCGGCGCTCCTGGAAGAGTCGCTGGGCACCTCCGAGTCCCTGGAGGGCACCGTCGTCAAGGGTCGCGTCATCGCGGTCGAGAACGACATGGTGACGATCGACGTCGGCCTGAAGTCGGAAGGGCGCGTTGCGCTCAAGGAATTCGCCGTCGCCGGGCAGGCGCCCGAGCTGAAGGCGGGTGACACCGTCGAGGTCTACCTGGAGCGCATGGAAGACAAGAACGGCGAGGCCGTCCTGTCCCGCGAGAAGGCGAAGCGCGAAGAGGCGTGGACCCAGCTCGAGAAGGCGTTCAACGACCAGCAGCGCGTCACCGGCGTGATCTTCGGCCGCGTCAAGGGCGGCTTCACGGTCGACCTGAACGGCGCCGTGGCGTTCCTGCCGGGTTCGCAGGTGGACATCCGTCCGGTCCGCGACATCAGCCCGCTGCTCGGCACGCCGCAGCCCTTCCAGATCCTCAAGATGGACCGCTCGCGCGGCAACATCGTGGTGTCGCGCCGCGCCGTGCTCGAGGAGAGCCGTGCGGAGGCCCGTTCGGAGCTGGTCGCCAACCTCAAGGAGGGCCAGGTCCTCCAGGGTGTCGTCAAGAACATCACCGACTACGGCGCGTTCGTGGATCTGGGCGGTGTCGACGGCCTGCTGCACGTCACCGACATCGCGTGGCGCCGCATCAACCACCCGTCCGAGGCCCTGCAGATCGGCCAGACCGTCACGGTCCAGGTCATCCGCTTCAACCCGGAGACCCAGCGCATCAGCCTCGGCATGAAGCAGCTCGAGGCCGATCCGTGGGAGGGCGTGGAAGCCAAGTACCCGGTCAGCGCCCGCTTCAAGGGCCGCGTGACCAACATCACGGACTACGGCGCCTTCGTGGAGCTGGAGCCGGGCATCGAGGGCCTGGTGCACGTGTCCGAGATGAGCTGGACCAAGAAGAACGTCCACCCGGGCAAGATCGTCTCCACCTCCCAGGAGGTCGAGGTGATGGTGCTCGACGTGGATCCGCAGAAGCGCCGCATCTCGCTGGGCCTCAAGCAGTGCCTGGACAACCCGTGGGAGACCTTCGTCGAGAAGTACGGCCCGGGCACCGAGATCGAGGGCGAGGTCAAGAACATCACCGAGTTCGGTCTGTTCGTCGGCCTGCCGGGCGACATCGACGGCATGGTGCACATGTCCGACCTCGACTGGAACAAGTCGGGCGAGGAAGCCATCGCCGAGTTCAAGAAGGGCGACCGCGTCAAGGTCAAGGTGCTGGACGTTGACGTCGAGAAGGAGCGCATCTCCCTCGGCATCAAGCAGCTCGGCTCCGACCCGTTCGAGTCGGCCACGGCCGGCCTGAAGAAGGGCGAGGTCGTGACCTGCACCGTGACGCAGGTGACGGACGGCGGCATCGAGGTTTCGGTGGGCGAGGGCTTCACCGGCTTCATCCGCAAGTCGGACCTGTCGCGCGAGCGCTCCGAGCAGCGCCCCGAGCGCTTCGCCGTGGGCGAGAAGGTCGACGCCAAGGTCACCCAGATCGAGCGCAGCTCCCGCCGCATCTCGCTGTCCATCAAGGCCCGCGAGATGGAGGAGGAGAAGCAGGCGATGGCCGAGTACGGTTCGTCCGACTCGGGCGCCTCGCTGGGCGACATCCTGGGTGCGGCGCTGAAGCGCAAGCAGCAGGGCGAGGAGTAATCCTCGACGCCTTCGGGTACGGAATGGGCCGCCGCGGGAAACCGCGGCGGCCTTTTTCGTTTTATTTGTGGTGCTATGCCGCCCGCACGCCGATCAGGAACGCGTCCACCTCGTACTTCAGCGCCTCGGCCTGTCTGGTCAGGTCGCCGGCGGCGCTGCGCACCTCGTCGGCGGCGCTGCGGGTGGTCTCGGCGGCGTGGGTCAGTTCGCCGACGTCGCTCGTCACCTGGCGCAGGCCCAGCGCCGCTTCCTGGACGTTGCGCGCCACCTCGGCAGTGGCCGCGCCCTGCTGGTCAACGGAGTCGGCGATGGCGGCGCTGATGGCGTTCACCTCGCCGATGGTGCCGACGATGGTGCGGATCGCCTCCACCGCGCTGGTGGTCGCGGTCTGCATGGCGGCGATCTGCTGGGCGATCTCGCCGGTGGCGCGGGCGGTCTGGCTGGCCAGCGCCTTCACCTCGCCGGCGACCACCGCGAAGCCCTTGCCCGCATCGCCGGCACGGGCGGCTTCGATCGTGGCGTTCAGCGCCAGCAGGTTGGTCTGCTCGGCGATGTCCTGGATCAGCCCGACCACCTCGCCGATGCGCGCCGCGGCGTCGGACAGGCTGGCGACGGTGGTGTCGGTCTGCTGCGCGCGTTCGGCGGCCACGGCGACGATCTGGCCGGAGCGGCCGACCTGCGCGGCGATGCCGGCGATGGCCGAGGCGATCTGCCCGGTCGCGGCGGCGATGGTGTCGACGCTGCTGGAGCTCTGCGACGAGGCCGAAGCGGCGCTGGAGGCGCGCTGGCTGGTCTCGTCCGTGGTGCCGGCCAGCCGGACGGCGTTGCCGCGCAGCTGCGTCGCCGAACTGGCGACCGACTCGGCCACCGTCTTCACCGCGCTCTCGAACCGGTCGGCCAACTGCGCCATGGCGTCGCGGCGCTCGCGTTCGGCGCTTTCGCGCGCCGCGGCGGCGTCGGTCTGCAGGCGCACCATCTCCTCGGCGTTCCGCTTGAAGACTTCCGCGGCGCGGGCCAGCGCACCGATCTCGTCGGTCTTCTCCACGCCCGGGATGACGGTGTCGCGGTCGCCGGCCGACAGGCGGGTCATGGCGGCGGTGATGCCGTTCAGCGGCCCGGTGACGCCGCGCCGGACCAGCGGCACCGCGACCAGCAGCACACCCAGCACCGCCGCCCCAGCCATGCCGCCGAACACCCAGCGCGCCTGCGTGTGAAAGGCCTCCAGGTCGGCCACCACCGTGGCGATCCGCTCCGCCGTGTGGGCGGTCAGCGTCTCGACCTCGCGGTTGAGCGCCTGCCGGGTGGCGCGGTTGGCGTCGTTGTCGCCGAAGGCGCGGGCGGCGGCGGCGCCGTCCTTGCGGCCCAACTCGACCAGTTCCCGGCGCATGGCGATGAACTGCCGGACGTTGCGTTCGGCGGCGGCGAAGCGGGCGTCCGCGTCCGCGCCGGCCAGTGCCTTCCACTCCGCCAGCAGGCGACCGAGCGCGTCGAGGTTGGCGAGCAGCGGCTTGGCGAAGGCTTCCACGGTCGCCGGGCTGTCGGCGATGTAGATGCCGCGCGAGTCCATGACGATGGCCAGGATGGCGGCGTTGACCCGCTCGCCGGTCTGGGCGCTCTGCGCCGCCGTCTCGATGCGGTAGACCCGCTCCTGGTAGAGCCCCAGCGCGTGCCACGCCAGCAACGCGATGGCCACCGCGATGGCGCACAGTGTGCCGAGAAGCGCGTAGACCTTCGACCCCACCCCGAAACCGTGACCCCGGCCCATTGCCGCCTCCGGTTTTTATTGCAGCGCACAATTAGCCAGATGGGCTGACCTATTTGCGCGTCAACGGCCGGGAAGCAAAATTCATCGCGCCGTCATGCCCGGCCACCCGCCGTGCGGCACCGTGCCCTTGCGGAAAGCACTTGTCCCCGAACGCCTTACCTTGACGCCGCCCGCGTCCCTTGGCAGGCTTCGGAGCGCAACGTCGCGGGCCAACCCGTGCGCACATTCCGGGGGAAACCAGGGGCCATGACCAAGTCCGAGCTGATCCTGCGCCTCGCCGAGCGCAACCCGCACCTCTACCAGCGCGATATCGAGAAGATCGTCGGCACCATCTTCGACGAGATCGGCGACGCGCTGGCGCGCGGCGACCGGGTCGAGCTGCGCGGTTTCGGCGCCTTCTCGGTCAAGCGGCGCGACGCCCGCCAGGGGCGGAACCCGCGCACCGGCGAAGCCGTTGCTGTCGGCGAGAAGTACGTCCCCTTCTTCAAGACCGGGAAGCAGCTGCGCGACCGCCTCAACACCGACGAATGACCGACACCGAAGACTAAGGAACACCTGCCCGTGCGTTATCTCACCTGGATCGTCACCCTGCCGATCGCCCTGTTCGCGGTTCTCTTCGCCATCTCCAACCGCGAGCCGGTGGTCTTCGCGCTGTGGCCGACCCCCTTCACCCTGGAGGCCCCGGCCTACCTGGCGACCCTGCTGGCGCTGCTGGTCGGCTTCGTCGCCGGCGGCTTCATCGCCTGGGCCAACCAGCACCGCAACCGTGCCCGCGCCCGCCGCGCCGAGGACCGCGTGTTCTACCTGGAGCGTGAACTGCAGGAGACGCAGACCCGCGCCGCCGCCGCCGAGAAGCGGGTGGCCGAGCTGTCGCAGCCGGTCTCCGGCCAGCCGCGCGCTGCGCTGCCGGCCATCG
Organism: Azospirillum sp. TSO22-1; assembly: GCF_003116015.1. GTDB lineage: Bacteria > Pseudomonadota > Alphaproteobacteria > Azospirillales > Azospirillaceae > Azospirillum. The sequence goes on along the minus strand of NZ_LGQZ01000009.1, from coordinate 3,766 downwards.
GCAACGCCGCCCCGCAGGCACCGACGGTGCACTGAGGTGTTGAACCGGGAGTGGCGCCGCTTCGGCGGCGCGTCTTCCGGCTGACCAGGGGAGATCCCCATGCGCACCATCGGCGCCGCCGAGCTGAAGACCGTCCTGCACCACCGCATGCTGATCGAGCGGCTGCGGCAGACCTTCCGCGCCGGGGTCGAGGTGCCGCTGCGCCATCACCACACGGTGAAGACCTACGGCGAGAACGACGCCACGCTGCTGCTGATGCCGGCGTGGGAGATCGGGCGCACCATCGGCATCAAGATCGTCACCGTCTTCCCCGACAACGGCGCCAAGGACCTGCCGGCGGTGCAGGGCTCGTACCTGCTGCTCGACGGCAAGACCGGCGTGCCGCAGGCGCTGATCGACGGCCCGGCGCTGACCAAGCGGCGCACCGCCGCCGCCTCGGCGCTCGCCGCCACCTATCTGGCGCGGCCGGACGCCGAGCGGCTGCTGGTGGTCGGCACCGGCGCGCTGGCGCCGGAGCTGATCGAGGCCTACACCACGGTGCTGCCGATCAAGCATGTGTTGGTCTGGGGCCGCAACCCGGAGAAGGCGCAAAAGATCGCCAACCGCTTCCACCGCCCGAAGTTCCGCATCCAGGCCACCGACGACCTGGAGGGCGCGGTCAAGGGCGCGCACGTCATCTCGTGCGCCACGCTGTCCAAGCAGCCGCTCATCAAGGGCGAGTGGCTGCAGGAGGGCCAGCACCTCGACCTGATCGGCGGCTTCACGCCGGAGATGCGCGAGGCCGACGACGACTGCGTCCGCCGCTCCCGCGTCTTCGTCGATACCCGCGAGGGGGCATGCAAGGAGGCTGGCGACATCGTGCAGCCGCTGGCGTCCGGCGTGCTGACGCCCGACGATATCGCCGGCGACCTCTACGACCTGACGCGCGGCGAGCGCGCCGGGCGGCGCTTCTACGACCAGATCACGCTGTTCAAGTCGGTCGGCACCGCGCTGGAGGACCTCTGCGCCGCCCAGCTGGCGGTCGAGATGGTGCTGCACAACGACACGATACGATAACCGCCGCTCACGCCCGCGGCACGATCTCGACCACGTCGCACAGCGTCACGCCCCCCGGCGTCACGATACGGCTCAGGCGGCCGTAGAGCGGCGTGCCCGGTTCGACCGCGCCGTGTTCGGCGGCGACCGCGTCGGCCTCCAGGCGGAAGAAGGCCAGCGGCTCGGCGGCGAAGGCGATGCCGTGGTCGGCGAGCAGCCGGCCGAACGGCACGGCCGCGGCGCGCAGGGCGCCGTGCAGCGCGGCGGGCAGGGCGGGCAGCGCCATGCGGATCACCGCCAGCTCCACCGGGGTGCCGTCGCCATCGCCGCTGAGGGTGTGCAGCACGCTGGCGCGGGTGAGGGTGTCGGCGTCCTCGGCGTGGGCCAGCCGGCGCACGCCGAGCGGGCCGGCCCAGTGCGCCTCCAGGCGCAGCGTCATGCTGCCGGTGTGGTCGAGCAGTGGGCGCACGGCGGCGGGCAGGGCGTCGGCCGGCACGATGGCGCAGGCCGGCGGCTCGCCGCCCAGGCGCTGCCACCAGGGGCCGAGCAGGGCGGCCAGCCGGGCCGCGGCGTCGCCGCCGCTTCGCATACCGTCCGCCATCCACCGCTCCGTCCCGTGCCCGTGGTTCTGCGGCTTGTCCTAGAGGATGCCGCGCGGGGGTTCAAGTCCCGGAGCGGACCGTGCTAGGGTCGGCCGGCAACACCGACACTCCGCGAACACGAGGCCACCGCATGACGTCCGCCGCCGACCGCATCTTCTGCGCCGTCGACACCACCGAGTTGGATGCCGCCCAGGCGCTGTGCCGGCAACTGGCCGGGCTGGTCGGCGGCGTCAAGCTGGGGCTGGAGTTCTTCGTGGCGCACGGCCCGGCCGGCGTGCGCGCGGTGATCGGCGAGGACGGGCCGCCGCTGTTCCTCGACCTCAAGCTGCACGACATTCCCAACACGGTGGCCGGCGGCGTGCGCGCGGCGCTGCCGCTGAAGCCCGCCTTCATGACCATCCACACCTCCGGCGGCCCGGCGATGATGCGCGCCGCGGTCGAGGCGGCGGCACAGGCCGGCGTGCAGCGCCCGAAGATCCTCGGCGTCACCGTGCTGACCAGCATGGACGACGGCGACCTGGAATCGGTCGGCCAGCGCACCCCGGTGGCCGAGCAGGTGGTCCGCCTCGCCACCGTCGCCAAGGCATCCGGGCTGGACGGCGTCATCTGCTCGCCCAACGAGGTGGCGGCGATCCGGCGGGCGTGCGGGCCGGACTTCGTGCTGATGGTGCCGGGCATCCGGCCGGCCTGGGCGGCGAAGGGCGACCAGAAGCGGGTGATGACTCCGGCCGAGGCGCTGGCCGCCGGCGCCGATCATCTGGTCATCGGCCGCCCGATCACCGGCGAGGCCGACCCGGCCGCCGCCGCGCGGCGCATCGTTGAGGAGATTGACGGATGAGCGTTCCGGTCAAGATCTGCGGGCTGAGCGAGCCGGAAACGCTGCGCGCCGCCCTCGACGGCGGGGCGCGCTGGATCGGGCTGGTGTTCTACCCGCCGTCGCCGCGCTCCGTGGCGCCGTCCCTGGCGGCGGAGCTGGCGCGCATGGTGCCGACGGCGGTGCGCACGGTCGGGCTGTTCGTCGATGCCGACGACGCCTTCCTCGACCACGTGGTCAGCCAGGTGCCCTTCGACCTGCTGCAGCTGCACGGCAAGGAGACGCCGGAGCGCGTCGCCGCCATCAAGGCGGCGTTCAGCATCCCGGTGATGAAGGCGATCAAGGTCGGCGGCCCGGAGGACCTGGAGCGCGCCGGCGACTACGCGGCCGTCGCCGACCGCCTGCTGTTCGACGCCAAGCCGCCGGCCAAGGTGTCGGCGCTGCCGGGCGGCAACGGCATCGCCTTCGACTGGACGCTGCTGAGCGGGCGGATGTGGTCCAAGCCGTGGATGCTGTCCGGCGGGCTGAACGCCGGCAACGTCGCCGAGGCGGTGCGCACCACGGGGGCGCCGGCGCTGGACGTCTCCTCCGGCGTCGAGGACCGGCCGGGCCACAAGGACCCGGCATTGATCCGCGCCTTCCTGGAGACCGCGGCGGCCCTTTAGCGGGCCGCCGCGTTCAGGGGCGTCAGTCGATCGCGGCCGTGGTCTCGCCGGTGCTCTTGTTCCAGCGCAGCGTGACCTTGGAGATCTTGCAGAGGTTCAGGGCTTGCCAGACGGCGGTCTCGCCGTCGTCGTAGGCCACCTTCATGTCCCACTTGCAGGTCTTCTCGCCCTTGGCGAACTTCAGCTCGAACGACTCGCCGTCGTTCAGCACGTCGCGGCCCAGGACGTCTTCTTCCCAGGAGTTGTTGTTGGCTTCGGAGACGTGCAGATGCTTGATCGGGTAGCCGGTCTTGTTGACCACCTCGAAGTCCTGGTCGCCGGCAAAGGCCGGAGCCTGCGTGAGGAAGAAGGCCGCGGTCGCGGCGGCGACGATGGCAATCTTTGCTTTCATTAGTGGAGTCTCCCGCAGAATGTGAATTGTTCTCGTCCCGTAACGATGGGAGAGATAACGAATTCAAGTCAAATACAAACCATTCGGCGGTCCAGGCTGCTTGTGACTGGCTGTTGACAGGCTGTTGACGGGGGCGATCGATCTCACGATGGTCCCATGGCCGGTGGACGCGGTTGCGTATAGTATGGCGGGCGACCACAACCCGCCTGTCCTGGCTGCCGGGAGGCTCATGACCGAACCGAACGAAACGCTCTCCCCC
>NZ_LGQZ01000147.1 GCF_003116015.1 Azospirillum sp. TSO22-1 | reverse complement strand
CCCCCCGCCCCCGCCGCATGGCGCGGTGCAGGCGGGCGGGCTCGGCGACGATGGGGGTGATGGACGGCAGGCCGAAGTCCAGCGGGGCGCCCTTCGCCAGCGCCGGCTGCGTGGCGGTGCACAGCAGCACCGTGCAGCCGTAGCGCTCCGCCAGCTCGCGCAGCGCTTCCAGGCACGGGCGCAGGTGCGGCACGGGGAGCAGCTGCGCCTCGTCCAGCACGATCACCGCCCCCGCGATGTTGTGCAGCTTGCGGCAGCGCGACGGCCGGCCGGCGAACAGCGACTCGAAGAACTGCACGGCGGTGGTGACGACCACCGGCGCGTCCCAGTTCTCCGCCGCCAGCTTGTGGCGGTCGGGGCCGCCGCCCTCCTCGTCCGCATCCTCGGGTGCCTGGTAGGCGCAGTGATGCTCGACCACCGCGCCGGGCAGGCCGGCGAAGACGGTGTCGCGGAACTCGCGCGCGGTCTGCTCGATGATGCTGAGGTAGGGGATGACGTGGATGACGCGCCGCTTCCCGTGGCGGAGGGCGTGCGCCAGGGCGAAGGCCAACGACGACAGCGTCTTCCCCCCACCCGTCGGCACCGCCAGCGAGAACACCCCCGACGGCCGCTCCGCCGCTTTCCGGCAAGCCGTCAGCACCTCGGCGCGGATGCGGTTCACCTCGGTGGGATCCGCCTTTGCCGCCTTGGCGTCCAGGTGCCGGTCGAGGGCGGCGGCGAGCGTGGCGAGGTCCGGCGCCTGTCCGCGCAGCGCCGCCGTCTCCGGGTCGGAGAAGCCTTCGGTGGACAAGGCGTCGGCGTCGGTCAGGCAGGAGAACAGCATGCGGACGAACAGCGCCGCCGCGAAGCCGTCGGGCAGTTCGACCGCGGGCAGCGTGGCCGGCAGCAGCGGCGCAATTTCCCCGATGAAGCCGCCGCGCGCCGCTGCGGCGGTGGCCGAGTGCGTGATCCGCAAGGAGAGGCTCGCCGCCTCCCCGGTGCCGTCGTCGGGCAACCCGGCGTGGTGCCCGGCCACCGCGTAGGCGAGCAGCCGGCCCCAGCCACCGGGATAGCGCTCCGTCGCATAGACGGCGCCGGCCGAGGCGTGGTCGACGCGCGCGGTCTTGCGCCCCTGCGCGGCGGCGCTCAGGTACTGCTGGAAGGCCTCGGCGTACTTTCCGGCGTCGTGCAGCAGGCCGAGGGCCCGCGCGAACGGTGCCGCCGACCCGCCGGGCAGAACCCCGGCCCCGAAAGCCCCGGCGCAGTCGGCGACCAGCCGGAGGTGACGGTCCAGCGGCTCCCATTCCGACGGCGGCCGTCCGTCAAGCGTGTGCGCGTACCAGGGCATGGAAGCCTCCCGCAACAGCGGCCCCCGATGCTAGCAGAGCCCCCATGGCGCGCGAACCCCAAGCGACCACGGAAACGCCGGGAGGTTCGCGCACCGGGCCGGGCGAGCCGCCAGAACGGCGGGACGGCCCGGCCCGGCGTCGGCTGCCACGAACGGCGCGAACATCACCCGAGGTTCGCGCAACCGCGCCGGTTTCCGACGGAGCGGCAATGACTTACACTGTAGCGCGTCGCCCTCTGTGCGAGGGCGTGGATTGAAACATCAAACAGGGAGTACACAGCTATGCTCTCCGTCGTCGCCCTCTGTGCGAGGGCGTGGATTGAAACGTGTTCGACACCCGCACGGCCGGCGTGTCGCTGACCGTCGCCCTCTGTGCGAGGGCGTGGATTGAAACAAGCCGACGTTCGGCTCCGGCGAGCCGTCGCCCTGTCGCCCTCTGTGCGAGGGCGTGGATTGAAACCCGCACGACGACACCCACAAGGCCGGGATGAAGTCGCCCTCTGTGCGAGGGCGTGGATTGAAACTCATACCACGCTGGATCTGTGCGTGAACTGGAGGTCGCCCTCTGTGCGAGGGCGTGGATTGAAACCGGGGAGGAGGGGAACACTGAACGATGGAGAGTGTCGCCCTCTGTGCGAGGGCGTGGATTGAAACTGGCTTACGGCGCGCAACTTCGCGCAGAAGTTCCCGTCGCCCTCTGTGCGAGGGCGTGGATTGAAACTCGGTTGGGTCGTATAGCGACACGGCTAGGTGGGTCGCCCTCTGTGCGAGGGCGTGGATTGAAACAGCTTCAGCAGCGTGTCCGGATCGGCCTTCGCCACGTCGCCCTCTGTGCGAGGGCGTGGATTGAAACTCCGGCACTCAAGCGAACGACTTCCAGGGCCTGGGTCGCCCTCTGTGCGAGGGCGTGGATTGAAACCGTCCCCAAATCGGCGGCGTGGGAATTGCCTTCCTCGTCGCCCTCTGTGCGAGGGCGTGGATTGAAACGGCCGGCACCGGCGTGAAGGTCACCGTGACGCTGTCGCCCTTCGTGCGAAGGCGTGGATTGAAACTTCGCGAGGTAGCGCAGCGCCTCTGCGGCGATGACCGTCGCCCTTCGTGCGAGGGCGTGGATTGAAACCACAAGATCGGCGCGCACGGCTGCGGCACGGCGCGTCGCCCTCTGTGCGAAGGCGTGGATTGAAACGAGATCAACGACGCCGTGATGGTGGAGGAGGTCCAGTCGCCCTCTGTGCGAGGGCGTGGATTGAAACGCGCTGCTGACCCTGCGCGACCCGGCCAACGGGAGTCGCCCTCCGTGCAAGGGCGTGGATTGAAACCGAGTGGTGCTGGCGGTCGGCACGGTTACCGATACGCGCAGATAGCTGACCGTGCGGCCGAAGGAGTCCTGGAGAGGCGCCATGGTGGTCGCTCTCCTTTTGGAGATAACCTTGCCCCCGCCCTCCCCCGCCCGCAGGCGGGGGAGGGCCGGAGGTGGCGCTACGCGCTCTTCGGCGGGCCGAAGGCGGTCACGGCCGGGGCCGCTTCGGCGTACTTCTCGAGCTGGGCGACGGCGGTGTGGCCGCAGTTGCCCTGGGCGAGCTTCGACGTCGGCACGTCCACGGTCAGCGCGTTGACGTCGCCGTACTTGCACAGCGTGCCCGGCTTGCCCGGCTCCGCCGGGTCGTACCAGCCGCCCTCGTTCACCCGGACGACGCCCGGGCGGATCGTGTCGGTCACCACCGCGCCGGCCAGGATCTGGCCGCGGTCGTTGAAGACGCGCACCACGTCGCCGGTCCTGATGCCGCGCGCCTCGGCGTCCTTGGGGTTGACGAGGCAGGGCTCGCGGCCGGCCACCGCGTACTTGTCGCGCAGCACCGTGCCGGCAAGCTGCGAGTGCAGGCGCAGGTTCGGGTGGCTGGTGGTGACGTGCAGCGGGTACTTGTCCTTGCTCGGACCGCCCATCCATTCGACCGGCTCCATCCACCGCGGGTGCGGGCCGCAGTCGTCGTAGCCCATCTTCTCGATGTTCTTCGAGTAGATCTCGATCTTGCCGGACGGCGTGCCGAGCGGCTCCAGCAGCGGTTCGTCGCGGAAGCTCTTGTAGCGCACGTACTCCGCGGCTTCCTTGGGGACGTCGAACTCGACCACCGAATCGCCCTTCCAGAAGTCCTCGAACGGCGGCATCTTCTGGTTCTTCGCCTTGGCCTGCTGCAAGGCCGCGTCGTAGAAGGACCGGATCCAGTCGAGCTGGCTCCTGCCCTCGGTGAACTCCTTCTCCTTGCCGAGGCGCTTGGCGATCTCGCGGAAGATCTCGTAGTCGTCGCGCGCCTCGAACACCGGGTCGATGACCTTGTGCAGGCCGATGATCGCCTTCATGGCGTAGTCGCCGACCTGCTCGACGTCGTCGCGCTCGAAGGTCGTGGTCGCCGGCAGCACGATGTCGGCGTGCCGGCAGGTGGCGGTCCACTGGAAGTCGTGGACGATCACCGTCTCCAGCTTCCGCCACGCCTTGACCAGACGGTTGCGGTCCTGGTGATGGGCGAACGGGTTGCCGCCGACCCAGTAGCACAGCTTGACGTCCGGGTAGGTGACCTTGGCGCCGTTGAAGTCGATGGCCTTGCCGGGGTTCAGCAGCATGTCGGCCACCCGCGCCACCGGGATCACCACCGCGCCGCCGGTCGCCAGCCACGCCGCCCCGCCGGCCTTGGAGCCGTCGGTGATGCCCGGCAGCACCGGGCTGTCGGCGCTCGGCGCGCCGCCGTTGGCGTAGTGGTAGGACAGGCCGAAGCCGCCGCCCGGCAGACCGATCTGCCCCAGCATGCTGGCCAGCGTGATCAGCATCCAGTGCGCCTGCTCGCCGTGGTGCATGCGCTGCATGGACCAGCCGCTCATCAGCATGGTGCGGTTCCTGGCGAAATCGCGGGCCAGACGCTTGATCAGCTCGGCGTCGAGGCCGCTGATGCCGGCCGCCCACTCGGCGGTCTTCGGCGTCTTGTCGGTCTCGCCCATCAGGTAGGGCAGGAACTTGTCGAAGCCGACCGTGTAGTCGTCGAGGAACGACTGGTCGTGCAGCTTCTCGGCGACCAGCGTGTGGGCGATGCCCAGCATGATCGCCACGTCGGTCTGCGGCTTCGGCGCGATCCACTCGGCGTTCAGGTACTCGGCGGTGGCGGTGCGCACGGGGTCGATGCAGACGACCCTGGTGCCCTTCTCCTTCAGCGCCTTCAGGCCGGCGTAGCCGCCGTGGTCGGGGACGATCCAGCCGATCTGGTTGGTGGTCACCGGGTCGGCGCCCCAGATCACCACCAGCTTGGAGTGCTCGACCACCACCGGCCAGGCGGTCTGCTGCTCGTAGACCTCCAGGCGGCCGACGACGTGCGGCATGACCACCTGCGAGGCGCCGGTCGAATAGTCGCCGGCCGACGAGCAGTAGCTGCCGTTCAGGTTCAGCATGCGCCGCATCAGATTCTGGCAGTTGTGCAGCTTGCCCACACTCTTCCAGCCGTAGGAGCCGGCGTAGATGCCGGTCGGCCCGTGCTCCTTGGAGACGCGCTGCAGCTCCTTGGCGACGAGGTCGAGCGCCTGCTCCCAGCTGACGCGCACGAACTCGTCGGCGCCGCGCTTGGCTGTGTCGCTCTTCGGGCCGTCCTTCAGGTAGCCGGCGCGCACCATCGGGTACTTGATGCGGGTCGGCGAATAGACGGCGTCCAGCACGCCGGGCAGCTGCGGGCTGGGGAAGAGGTCCTTCTCGTAGGGGATGGCCTCGACGAACCGGCCGTTCTCGACGCGCGCCCGGAAGGCGCCCCAATGGCAGCCGGACATAGCCAGCGCCGACGGCTGCGCCGCCATCGCCCCCCTGGCCAGCAGCGACGGCCCGGCCAGCAGTCCGGCACCGGCGATCAGCGCCCCTTCCAGGAAGGACCGGCGCGACACGAAGGGCTGGAAGTCCTTCTCGAAGAGCTTCGTCATGGCGTTCACCCCTTGCGCGATGGGCGGCGGGGCCACACGGCCCCGCGCACCTGTTTCCCTGCTGTCCGTTGTAGGGGGGCGTTGTGAACGGCGTTTCGGGGGCGGGTAACGCGGGTGAAAAATCTTGTAAACCGGATGTGAACGGCGGCGGGACGGGCATGAAAATGGCCGGGCGCCGTCGCGGCGCCCGGCCCCGTACGACCGGTCCGGCGGCTACGCCGCCTCCATCTCCAGCATGCCGCGCAGCACCCGCGCGGCGGCGGCGTAGTAGCCGCCGGGGTCGCGCTCGATGCAGGCCGCGCAGAAGGCCGGCGCCCAGCGCAGCAGGTGCTCGTCGAGCAGCCGGCGCTCCAGCGCCGCCGCGCCCGACGCCGCCAGCAGGGCCAGGAACTCCAGCTCCACCGCGATGTGGTCGGCCGGCTCCGGCGCGCCGGCGACCGACAGGCCGTGCTCGGCCAGCAGGCGCTCCATGTCGGTGGTGGCCTGCTGGAACAGGCGGTGCTGCGGGCTGGTGTGCACCGATTCGTAGGGCGACACCGCCGCCGGCCCGCCGGCCCCCAGGAACAGCCGGGCGTAGGTGCCGGCCAGCTCGAAGGCCAGCGCCTCCAGGTCCGTGTCATCGTTCAGCAGCGTCAGGAAGCCCGCCGCCCCCTCCCGCAGGGGCTCCATCCCGGCCAGGTCCAGAAGGATGCCGCGGGCCTCCGGGCTGCGGTAGGTGGCGAGGGTTCCGGCGGTCGGTTCGCGGGCGAAGACGCCCGCCAGCCACCGGTAGACTTCCCCCCGCACCGGCCGCAGGGTGTCGTTGACGGTCCCGTCCATGGTCCGGCCTCCTTCAATGGGCGGCGGTGGCGCCGCCGGTGTCGCGGGCGTTCAGCTGCAGGTATTTCTGCAGGAAGCGGTACTCCTCCTTGTCCAGGGAGATGAAGCGCTTCATGGCGTCCAGGCTGCCGATCCACTGGTTGGCCAGGAAGTGCCCGGGTGCGCGCAGCGTGTGGCAGGTGCCGCAGGACGCGTTGTACAGCTCGCCGGCGTAGGCCCACAGCGCCTTCTCGTCGGACGTCACGTCGTCCCGGGAGATCCAGGCGGTCAGCGCGACCTCGTTCCACCGCTGCTCGGTGTCGGGATCGACCATGGAGGACTTCGTCTCGACCGCCTTCTCGCCCGGCTTGCCGAGCGCCGCCGAGAAGATCCGCTTGCCGCTGCGGGCGTAGATCATCTGCGCCACGCCGTCCTGCTGCCAGCCGTCCAGGCGCACCTTCAGCAGATCGCCGCTGCGCCCGACCACCGTGACCTCGGTCGCCGGCAGCAGCACGCCGTCGCCCTTGCCGCCCGGCTTGGCGGCCGCCGGGTCGAGGAACAGCGGCTTGGAGCGCAGCGTGAACAGCCGCTCCGCCTTCGCCGCGTCCCGGGTGCCGGAGGCGACCAGCTCCTCGAACGCCTTCTTGTAGCCGCCCTTCATGTCGGGGAGCTTATGGGCGATGCCCTTGTGGCAGCTGATGCAGGTGTCACCCTCCTTGATGGCCTGCGGGTGCAGCTTCTGGGCGTTCTCGCGCTGCTTGTCGATGGTCATGGTCTCGAAGGAGTGGCAGTTGCGGCATTCGCGCGAGTCGTTCGCCGCCATGCTCGCCCACACCCGCTTGGCCAGCTCCAGGCGCTTCGCCTCGAACTTCTCCGGGGTGTCGATGACGCCGGTGATCTTGCCCCACACCTCGCCCGACGCCTGGATCTTGCGCCACAGCTTGGGGCCCAGGTCCTTGGGCACGTGGCAGTCGGCGCACACCGCCCGCACGCCCGACGGGTTGCTGAAATGCGGCGTGTGCTGGTACTCCGCGTACACGGTGTTCTTCATCTCGTGGCAGGAGATGCAGAACTCCATGCGGTTGGTGTAGTCCACCACCGCGGAGAACCCGCCATAGGCAGCCAGCGCCGCGACCGACGCCGCCAGCGCGGTCGCGCCCCAGGCCGCCGGCTTCGAGAACCACCTCACCACATGTCCGAGCATGACGCCCTCCATACCCACGGCCGGTCGGGCGGCGACGGTGCGCCGGCCCGCTCTCCTTCAGCCTCACGTTTAGCGGGGGCGTGTGAACGGGGTTTCGGCAGCGCTTGAACGGTGTGTAGAATGTTGTAAACGAAGTGCAAACGACGTCCCCGTGGGGAGAGCGGCCGCATGGCGACCCAGCAGCACAGCGCCCACAAGCACATCCTGGTCGTCGATGACGAGCTGACCACCCGCACCACCCTGACCGCCTATTTCGAGGCCGAGGGGTTCCGCGTCAGCGCCGTGGAGAACGGCGAGCGCATGCGCGCCGCGCTGGCGCACGGCGACGTGGACCTCGTGCTGCTCGACATCCGGCTGGCGGGGGAGGACGGGCTGACCCTGCTGCGCGAGGTGCGCCGCACCTCCGACATCGGTGTGATCCTGGTGACCGGCAAAAGCGATGAGATCGACCGCGTCGTCGGCCTGGAGACCGGGGCGGACGACTACGTCACCAAGCCGTTCAGCGCCCGTGAGCTGCTGGCCCGCGCCAAGGGGCTGCTGCGCCGGACCTCCGCCGCCCACGCGGCCCCGGCCGACGGCGCGGCGGTCAAGCATTTCGCCGGCTGGTCGCTGGACGTCGGCAAGCGCCGCCTGAGCTCACCGGCGGGCGAGGACGTGCGCCTCACCCGCGCCGAGTTCGAGCTGCTGCTGGCCTTCGTGCGCAACCCCGGCCGGGTGCTGACCCGCGACAACCTGCTCGACCACGTCAGCCGGCGCGACTGGGCGCCCAACGACCGCACGGTGGACGTGCTGGTCGGCCGCCTGCGCCGCAAGGTCGAGGCCGACCCCAACGCGCCGCGCATGATCCTGACCGAGCACGGCATCGGCTACGTGTTCGTCGAAGCGGTCGCCTGAACGCACACCCGGCGGTGCTCGGCGTCGAGCGCCGCCAGCGCGCCGGCATAGGCGGCGTCCAGCGCCGCCGACGACGCCGCGTCCGGCGCCTGCTCCGCCCGCTTCGCCAGCGCGGCGAACGCCGTCAGCCCGACGTTGCCCGAGGCACTCTTCAGCGCGTGCGCCCGCTCCGCCACCGTCGCCCAGGCGCCGGCCGCCGCCGCCGCGCGCAGGTCGGCGAGCAGCGCCGCGCTGGAGGTCCGGAAGGCCTCGACGATGCGGGCCAGCCGCTCGCAGCCGAGCAGCGCCGCGTGCTCCGCCAGCACCGCCGGGTCGAGCGCCGCCGCGGCCTCCGGCCGGCGCTCGGCCAGCACGTCGCGCAGCGCCTTCCGCAGATCCTCCCGGCGGAACGGCTTGCCGAGGAAGCCGTCCATCCCCGCCGCGAAGCAGGCGTCGAGCCGGGCGCGCTGACTGTTGGCGGTGATCGCCACGATGGGCACCGCGGCGCGCCGGGGGTCATCCAGGGCGCGGATGCGCCGCGCCGCCTCCAGCCCGTCCAGGCCGGGCATGCGCAGATCCATCAGCACCAGGTCAAAATCGTGCGCGGCGGCGAGGTCCACCGCCGTAAGCCCGTCGTCGGCCAGCGTCACCCGGTGCCCGTCCAGTTCGAGCAGGCCGGTCAGGACGACGGCGTTCACCTCGTTGTCCTCGGCCGCCAGCACGGAGAGCGGCGGCACCGGCGTTTCGTCGGCGACGTCCTGCACCGGCGCCCGCCCGACGCGGGCGGCGCGGTCGAGATCGACGACGACCCAGAAGGTGCTGCCTTCCCCCGACACGCTGTCCACGCCGATGCTGCCGCCGATGGCGTCGACGATGCGCTTGCAGATGGCGAGCCCCAGGCCGGTGCCGCCGTAGCGGCGGGAGATCGAGGTATCGCCCTGCGCGAACGCGTCGAACAGCCGGGCGCGCGCGTCGGGCGGGATGCCGATGCCGGTGTCGGCCACCGTAAAGCGCAGCCGCACCCGGCCGGCCGGCGCACCCCCTTGGGTTGAGACGCGCAGCCCGACCTCGCCACGCTCGGTGAACTTGATGGCGTTGCCGATCAGGTTGAGCAGCACCTGGCTGAGCTTCGCCGGGTCGCCGCGCAGCCGCTGCGGCACGCGCGGCGCCCGCTCCACGCGCAGGGCGATGCCCTTGCGCGCCGCCTGATGCTGCGTCAGCGAGCGCATGGTCTCCAGCAGCTCGTCCAGGCGGAAATCGATGGCCTCCAGCTCCAGCCGGCCGGCCTCGATCTTCGAGTAGTCCAGCACGTCATTGAGGATCGCCAGCAGCGCCTCGCCGGAGGTCGAGATGGCGTCGATGCAGGAGCGCTGCCGGGCCGACGGCTCGGTCGCCTGGAGAAGCTGCGCCATCCCCAGGATACCGTTGAGCGGCGTGCGGATCTCGTGGCTCATGGTCGCCAGGAAGGCGGACTTGGCGCGGTTGGCGCGCTCGGCCTGCTCGCGGGCGCGCTGGTAGTCGGTAACGTCGGTGAGGATCACGACGGTGCCCAGAAAGCGCTCCGAGATGTCCAGCATGGGGCGCAGCTTGGCGTCGAATCGGCGGGGGCCGCGCCGGGTGTCCAGCGTGCATTCGACGTCGCTGTCGTTGCCGGCCTCGCGCAGCAGTTCGCCCATGCGCTCCGCCACCGGGCCGATCGGGCCGTGGCCGTAGTAGAGAACCCCCGGGTCGGAGCCGACGTCGAAGACGCTGCACGCGGCGTTGTTCATGTTCTCGATGCGGCCGCTCGGGTCCAGGAAGATCACCGGGTCCCGCAGGCTCTCGAAGATCGTCAGGTACTTCAGCTTTTCGCGCGTGATGGCGACGTTGTGCTCCTGGATCTCGCGGATCTTCTCCGTCTCGGCGAGACCGCCCCACTCGCTGCACAGCCCGAGTTCGACACGGTCGAAGACGCGGTCGATGAAACGCCGGCAGGCACGCTCGCCCGCCAGGGGGAAGCCGGCCTCCTCGACAAGGTCCTGGTAGCTTTGCCGGTAATACTTGAGCAGGCCGAGGAACAGCGTGATCGGGATGCCGCGGGCGCGGTGCGCGCGGGCCTCCTCGACGCCGAAGCGGGCGACCGGGTCCCGGTGGAAGTCCAGCCCGGCGCTCAGCACCGGCGGCTGCGCGTGCACCTCGAGCGCGTGCACGACCGCCTGCGACAGGCCGCGGATCGACGCCCGCCACGCCTCGACCAGGGTCGAGCTGTACATGGCGTAGCCGTGCTCCTTGGCGTAGCCGAGAACCCGCTCGATGAGCCAGTCCTCCCTGCCCTCCACCAGCGGGCGCAAAGGCGCCAGAAGGTCTTCCACCGGTTTGGCCACGCCGCACCTCCCCAGCATCACCGGTCGGCATCATACACATTCCGATGGCGGCGGATGATGGAGATCGAACGAGGCCAGCAATACCGACCCGAAACAGGCGCCGGGTGCAATCCGGTTCGATGTCGCGCCCGGCCGTCCGGGTGCCCATGTCATGGGCATGGCCCGCACCCGCAGCCTCCGCCTGCCAGCGTGCAGCCCGCGCACAGAAGGATCCCCGCGCCATGAAAGACGCCAGCTACAAGCACCGCATGCTCAACAACCACCGCCTCCATCCCGAGACGCTGATGATGGGCTACGGCTACGCGCCGCAACTCTCGGAAGGCGCCTTGAAGCCGCCGATCTTCCTGACCTCGACCTTCGTCTTCGAGAACGCGCAGCAGGGGAAGGACTTCTTCGACCTGACCGCCGGGCGCCGCCGCCCGCGCGAGGGTGAGAGGGCCGGGTTGGTCTATTCGCGCTTCAACAACCCGAACTTCGAGATCCTGGAGGACCGCCTCGCCGTCTGGGACGAGGCGGAGCGTGCCGCGGTGTTCGCCAGCGGCATGGCCGCCATATCCACGCTGATGTTCGCCTTCCTGCGGCCGGGCGACACGGTGCTGCACAGCCGCCCGCTCTACGGCGGCACCGAAACGCTGATACGCAACCAGCTCACCAACTTCGGCATCACGCCGGTGGGGTTCGCCGACGGCACCGACCCGGCGCAGATCGCCGCGGCGGCCGACCGGGCGCAGGCCATCGGCCGCGTCGCCCTGATCATGCTGGAAACACCGGCCAACCCGACCAACGGCCTGGTCGACCTGCGCGCCGTGGCGGGAATTGCCGATGAGCTGGGCCGGCGCCAAGGCCATCGGCCGCCCATCGCCGTCGACAACACGCTGCTCGGGCCGTTGTACCAGAAGCCGCTCCAGCACGGTGCCGACCTCGCCGTCTACTCGCTGACCAAATACGCCGGCGGGCACAGCGACCTCGTGGCGGGCGGCATCTGCGGCTCCGACGAGCTGGTGCGCAGGATCATCCTGTTGCGCGGGGCGCTGGGCACGCAGCTCGACCCGCACTCCTGCTGGATGCTGCTGCGCTCGCTGGAGACGCTGGGCATCCGCACGGAGCGCGCCAACGAAAACGCCCGTGCCGTGGCCGAATACCTGCGCGGCCATCCGAAGATCGAGGCCGTGCACTACCTGGGTTTCCTGGATGCCGACGACCCGCGCAAGGCGATCTTCGACCGGCAGTGCGTGGCGCCGGGCTCCACCTTCGCCTTCGAGGTGACGGGCGGCGAGGCCGAGGCCTTCGCCTTCCTCGACCGGCTGGAAGTGATGAAGCTGGCGGTCAGCCTGGGCGGCACCGAGACGCTGATCTCCCACCCCGCATCCACGACCCATTCGGGTGTGCCGCGGGAGCTGCGCGAGGAGATCGGTTTGACCGACGCGACGATTCGCATCTCCGTCGGCATCGAGAACCCGGCCGACCTCATCGCCGATCTTGGCCAGGCGCTGGCCTGAGCGTTCGTCGGCGTGCGGGCGGGAAGCGGCCCCGTCCCTGGAGCCGCTTCCCGGAACCGGTCACGATCAATCCCCCAACGATCAATCCCAGGCCGGCGCCAGCCCCGCGGGGTTGACGATCCGCCCGTCCGGGCGGGCGAGCGCGTGGATCGCCGCCATGTCGCCGGCCGGCAGCGTGAAGTCGAAGATGGCGGCGTTTTCCGCGGCGCGCGCCGTCCCGACCGTCTTCGACAGGGCGATCAGGCCATCCTGCTGCACGATCCAGCGCAGGACCACCTGCGCGACGCTCCTGCCGTGCCGGCGGGCGATCTCCGTCAGCACGGGATCGGCGAAGACCTTCCCGTCCGCCATGGCGTAGTAGGCCGTGACCGACACGCCGGCCCGGCGCGCCGCCTCCAGCACCGCGGTCTGGTCCAGGTAGGGGTGGTATTCGATCTGGTTGGTGGCGATCGGCGCATCGCTGAGGCGGACAGCCTCGGCCATCAGCGCGGTGGAGAAGTTGCTGACGCCGATGTTGCGCACCTTGCCCGCCGCGCGCACGGCGTTCAACCCGGCAACCTGCTCGGCCAGCGGCACCGAGTCGTTCGGCCAGTGCAGCAGCAGGAGATCGACGTAGTCGGTCCGCAGTTTCCGAAGGCTCTCATCGACGGAGCGCAGGAAGGAGGCGTGGCGGTAGTTCTCCACCCAGACCTTGGTGGTGAGGAAGATGTCGGCGCGCGGAACGCCGGAGGCGGCGATGCCCTCGCCGACCTCCGCCTCGTTGCCGTAGATCTGCGCGGTATCGATGTGGCGGTAGCCGAGCCGGAGGATCTCGGGGACCATCCGCAGCACCTCCGGCCCGCTCATGCGGAAGGTGCCGAAGCCGAGCGCGGGGATGGCGGCGCCGTTTGCGGTGACGATGTGCATCGATGCCTCTCTCTTTCAGGCGGGTTGGCATTCAGGCGGGTTGGACAGCATAGCCGTCGCGGCGGTCGAGCGCTCCGCTCCACAGGGTGAGCGCGAGGCCGCCGAGAACGAACAGGCCCCCGACCCACGGTGTCGCGGCGAGCCCCAGCGGCGACGCCACGACCTGCCCGCCGAAGAAGGCGCCCGCAGCGATGCCGAGATTGAAGGCCGCGATGTTCAAGGCCGAGGCGACGTCCACCGCGCCGGGCGAATGGCGTTGCGCCAGCTGAACCACGTAGAGCTGCAGGCCGGGAACGTTGGCAAACGCCAGGGCGCCCATGCCCGCCAGCGTGATCAGGGCCGGAATCTTGGAATCGGCCGTGAAGGTGAAGACGAACAGGACCAGCGCCTGCAACGCGAACAGCCAAGCCAGGGCGTGGACCGGACGGCGGTTGGCAACCTTGCCGCCGATCACATTGCCGATGGCGATGGCCGCGCCGTACAGGATCAGCACGAGGCTGACGGTGCCGCTGGAAAAGCCGGTGATCGTCTCCAGGATCGGAGCCAGGAAGGTGAAGGCGACGAAGGTGCCGCCATACCCGAGAGCCGTGATGGCGAAGGCCAGCAGCAGACGCGGCTTGGCGAGAACGCGGACCTGATCGCCGAGGCCGGCGGCGGGGGGCTGGCTCAGCTTGCCCGGCACCAGCGCCGCGACTCCCAGGCCACCAGCCACGCCAAGGGCGGAGACCGCCAGGAAGGTGGCGCGCCAGCCGAAATGCTGGCCGATCCAGGTGCCCATCGGCACGCCGGTGACGATGGCGATGGTCAGACCGGAGAACATCATGGCGATGGCCGAAGCCCGCTTGTCCTCCGGCACGAGGTCGGCGGCGATGGTCGCGCCGACGGAGAAGAAGACGCCGTGGGCGAAGGCGCTGAGCACGCGCGCGACCAGCAGCGTCTCGTAATCAGGGCTGATGCCGGCCAGCAGGTTGCCGGCAACGAAGACGCCCATCAGACCGAGCAGCAGCGACTTGCGCCGCAGCCGGCCGGTGAGCGCGGTGAGGACGGGGGCGCCGATCGTGACGCCCAACGCATAGACGCTGACCACCATGCCGGCGAGCGGCAGGCTGATGCTCAAATCGGTGGCCACGGTGGGCAGCAGGCCGACGATGACGAACTCCGTCGTTCCGATGGCGTAGGCGCTGATGGCCAGGGCCAGCAAGGCGAGAGGCATGGGAACACTCCATCTGTGCGGGCCCCATCAGATGCGGCACGGACGGGCTGGGCGGAAGGAGGTGCCGTTTCGTATCATCGTGTCCTTGAATGACAAGGTGATGCCATGAGCGATCCGCGTGCCTGGGAAATGAAGGTCTTTCTGCGCGTCGCCGCCCGCGGCAGCTTCAGCGCCGGGGGGCGGGACATGGGGATGACCCCGTCCGCCACGGCCAAGCTGATCACCCGGATCGAGGAACGCCTGGGCGTGCGGCTGATCGAACGGTCGACCCGGCGGCTGCGCCTGACCGCCGAAGGCGACCTCTACCGGGAGAAGGCCGAGGCCCTGCTGCGCGACCTGGATGCCTTCGACGCCGAGATCGCCGGCGGCGCCCGGCTGCCGACCGGGCTGATCCGCATCAACGTCTCGGTCCCCTTCGGGCGGCATTGCCTGCTGCCGCTGCTCCCCGCCTTCACGGACAGCTATCCGGGCATCGATCTGGACCTCACCCTGACCGACGAGGTCGTCGACCTGTACGCATCGCAGGCCGATGTCGCCTTCCGGACCGGCCGCCTTCCGGACTCGGCCCTGCTCGCGGTCCGCCTCGGCGAGGTGCGGCGGCGGATCGTCGCCTCCCCCGACTATCTGGCGCGCCGGGGCGTGCCCCACTCCCCCAGCGATCTGGAGCGGCACGACTGCCTGGGTTTCAATTTCCGCCGGGCCGCCGCCGTCTGGCCGCTGAAGACGGGCGGGCGCCTGATGGACCGCGAGGTCCATGGACGCATCCAGGCCAACAACGGCGAAACGGTGCGGCATCTGGCGCTGCTGGGCTTGGGGCTGGGGCGGCTGGCGGAGTTCCACGTCCGGGACGACATCGCAGCGGGCCGGCTGGTCACCGTTCTGGACGAGGCCATGGCGGACCGGGAGGAAATCAACGCCGTCTACATCGGCCGCGAACGGGCTCCGCGCCGGGTGCAGGCTTTCCTGGACTTCATGACGCCGCGGTTGCGCTCCGCCCTGCAATGACGCTGGCGAAAAGCTGCCGGACCGGCAGGGCAGCGCGTGACCCGGAATTCTTCCTTGAAGGAAGGCCGCTGCTGCAAGCCGGCCATGCCTTTCCTGCAACCGAGGACCACGGCCCCGCGCTTGCCCGCATTTCGGAAGCACGCATATTATAAGCTTGCTTATTGATTGACGGCCGACCAATGCCCCAGAACCTCCACCCGACCCTCGGCTTCCTGCTGCACGACACCGCGCGCCTGTTGCGCAAGCGCTTCGAGCAGCGCGCGCGCCATCTCGGCCTCACCCGCTCGCAGTGGCAGGTGCTGGCCTACCTCGCGACCTGCGAGGGCATCCATCAGGGGGGCCTTGCCGAACTGCTGGACGTCGAGCCGATCACCCTGGCCCGCCTTCTGGACAAGCTGGAGGCCATCGGTTTGATCGAACGGTGCCCGCACCCGACCGACCGCCGCATCCGGCTCCTCCACCTCACCGAGGCGGCGCACCCGCTGCTGGGGGCCATGCGGACGCTGGGCGAGATCACGCGCGCCGAAGCGCTCGACGGCGTCGCGCCCGCCGACCGCGAGGCGCTGGTCCGCGCCCTCACCACCATGAAGTCCAACCTGATCGCGGCGTGCGAGCGCCCGGTCGAAGAGCAGAGTGCCTCCCATGGCTGAGGGAACCACGGTGACCGAGCGCGTCGCTCCGCCCGACGGCGGTGCGGCTACGATGCCGACGAAAGCCGCCCCTGCGAAGCGCCGTTGGCTGCGCCCCCTGCTGTTCGCGCTGCTGCCGCTCGCCCTGGTGGCCGGCGGCTACGAATACGTGACCGGCGGGCAGATCATGTCCACCGAGAACGCCTATGTGCAGGCCGACATGGTCGGCGTCGCCACCGACGTGTCCGGCATCGTGGCGGAGGTCGCCGTTCACGAGAACCAGACCGTGCAGGCCGGCGACGTGCTGTTCCGGCTCGACGACCAGCCCTTCCGGCTGTCGCTGGAGCGCGCCGAGGCGCAGATCGGCATCGTGCGCAACGAGCTGGCCGCGCTGCGGGCCAGCTACCGCGACATGCAGGCGCAGATCGCCCAGGCGCAGGCCGACCTGTCCTTCTACGCCACCGAGCTGGAGCGGCAGAAGCAGCTCGCCAGCAGCAACTTCGCCTCGCGCGCCGCCTACGATCAGGCGCGGCACAACACCGAGGTGGCGCAGCAGAAGCTGGCCTCGCTGAACCAGCAGCTCGCCGGCATCGCCGCCAACCTCAACGGCCGGCCGGACGCCCCCGTGGAGCAGCATCCGCGCCTGCGCGACGCCGTCGCGGCCCGCGACGAGGTCGCCCGGCAGCTCTCCCACACCGTGGTGCGGGCGCCGGCGAACGGCATCGTGACCAAGGTGCCGTCGCTGCAGGTCGGGCAGTACCTGCCGGCGGCGACGGCGGCGTTCAGCCTGGTCGCCGCCGGCCACGCCTGGATCGATGCCTCGCCCAAGGAGACGGAACTCACCCACGTGCGCCCGGGCCAGCCGGTGACGATCACCGTCGACACCTATCCGGGCGAGACCTGGAGCGGAACCGTGGACAGCATCAGCCCGGCGTCGGGCGCCAGCTTCTCGCTGCTGCCGGCGCAGAACACGTCCGGCAACTGGGTGAAGGTGGTGCAGCGCATCCCCATGCGGGTCCGCATCGGCACGCCGGAGGGCAAGCCGCCGCTGCGCGTCGGCATGAGCGTCACCGTGGAGGTGGACACCGGGCACGCGCGCGGCCTGCCCGAGTTCGCGGCCGCCCTGTTCGGCACCGCGCACGCCCAAAGCCACGACCGCACGCCATGAGCACCGTTCCCGTCGCCAACCGCGGGGCCATCACGGCCTGCGTGATCCTGGCGGTCATCATGCAGGCGCTGGACACCACCATCGCCAACGTGGCGCTGCCCTACATCCAGGGCAGCGTCTCGGCCAGCGCCGACCAGATCAACTGGGTGCTGACCTCCTACATCGTGGCGGCGGCGATCATGACGCCGCCCACCGGCTATCTGGCGACCCGCTTCGGCCGCAAGCGGGTGCTGAACCTCTCCATCACCGGGTTCGTCGCCGCGTCGGTGTTGTGCGGGCTGGCGCAGTCGCTGGTGCAGATCGTGCTGTTCCGCCTGCTGCAGGGCTTCTTCGGCGCCGCGCTGGTGCCGCTGTCGCAGGCCATCCTGCTGGACATCTACACGCCGGAGGAGCGCGGCTCGGCCATGGCGCTGTTCGGCGTATCGGTGATGGTGGGGCCGGTGCTCGGCCCGGTGATCGGCGGCTGGCTCACCGACCACGCGAGCTGGCGCTGGGTGTTCTACATCAACGTGCCGATCGGCGTGCTGGCGTTCGCCGGCGTCACCGCCTTCGTGACGGAGAGCCGGCGGGAGGCGGCGGCGAAGCTCGACTGGCTGGGCTTCGGCCTGCTCAGCGTCGGCATCGGCGCCCTGCAGCTCTTCCTCGACCGCGGCGAGCAGCTCGACTGGTTCTCGTCGGGCGAGATCCAGGTCGAGGCGCTGGTGGCGGCCTCGGCCTTCTACCTGTTCCTGGTGCACACCTTCACCGCCCGGGACCCCTTCGTGAAGCCGGGCCTGTTCCGCGACCGCAACTTCGCGGTGGGGATGCTCTTCATCTTCGTGGTCGGCATCACCTATCTCGCCTCGCTGGCGCTGATGACGCCCTACCTGCAGACGCTGATGGGCTATCCGGTGGTGACGGCGGGGCTGGTCATGGGGCCGCGCGGTCTCGGCACCATGCTCTGCATGTTCCTGGTCGGCAAGCTGATCGGCCGGGTGGACACGCGCTGGCTGCTGTCCGTCGGACTGGCGATCACCGCCTGGGCGATGTACGACATGACCGGCTGGACGCCCGACGTCTCGCAATGGACCATCATCCGGGTCGGCTTCATCCAGGGGGCGGGGCTGGGCTTCCTGTTCGTGCCGCTGACCACGGTGACCTTCTCCACCCTGGCGCCGGAGAAACGCGGCGACGGGACCGGGCTGTACAACCTGTCGCGCAACATCGGTTCGGCCGTGGGCATCTCCATCGTCGCCGCCCTGCTGACGCGGAACGTCCAGGCCAACCACGCCGACATCGCCACCCACGTGACCCCGTTCAACCGCCTGTTCGAGGCCCCGGCGGTCGAGCGTCTGCTCAACCCCCTGACCGCCGCCGGCCGCGCCGCGCTGGACGGGCTCATCACCCAGCAGGCCACGGTCATCGGCTACATCGACGATTTCAAGCTGCTGATGATCCTGTCGCTCGCGGTGATGCCGCTGGTGCTGCTGCTGCGCAAACCCGCACGGCCCGCCGTGGTCGACCACAGCGTGGCGGTCGAATGAAGGCCGGACATCCGGGAGCGACGATGAGCGCAGCGGAGCGTGGAGCGCAACGGGCGGGGATGCCCGCCGGGTCCGGCGTCCTGGTCGCCAAGCTGGATTGGGCGCCGGTCGTGCCGGAAAACTCTCGTTCCGCCTGGAGGAGAGTCCCGGGCAAGAGGGCGGGTGTCATCAATCCTTCATAACTTTCCGGTCCACCGCCTGCGCGCCCTTGCTATGTTCAACCCGCGTCCATTCAACGAAACGTAGCCCACGGCAGAGCAGCGCATGGCAACCGTCAGCATCCAGCAGCGCCCGCGCGCCGCACGGCGGGTAAAGGTGCGGACACTCGTGCCCCTGGCCGGCCTGCTCGGCGTGGTCATCGTCACCACGGCGCTGATCGGCCTGTTCGGCCTGCACTACGCCCACAAGGGCTATGTCGAGGACATGCGGCGGGTCGAGGCCATGCTGGTCCGGCTGGACGAGGCGCGCAGCGCCCAGGTCCATTTCAAGAAGCAGGTCCAGGAATGGAAGAACCTGCTGCTGCGCGGCGCCGAGCAGACCGAATACCGGCGCTACCACGCGGCCTTCCTTGCCGAGGAGAAGCAGGTTTCGGCGCTCCTCGGCAGCCTCGTCGCGGCGGTCGGCGAAACCGGGACGGACAAGGCCGGCTGGAGCGGCACCGCGGAGCGGTTGCGCACCGGCCATACGGCGCTGGGCGAACGTTACCGGCAGGCGCTGGCCGCCCATTCGGGCGGCCCCCTCGCCGCGGCCGACCAGGAGCTGCGGGGCATCGACCGGCACTTGGACGTCGATCTGGAGAGCCTCGGCGATTCCATCCGCGACGAGGTGCTGCGGATCCGCAGCGCCCTGGAGGCCCGTTCCCAGGAGCGCTACACCTCCCTGCGTCAGGTGGCCGGCTACGGCCTCGCCCTGTGCGTCCTGCTGGTCGGCCTGTTCCTGCGCGCCGCCGTGCGCCGGGAACAGGCGGCGTAACGGGCGCCGCCGGCATGGACATCGTTGCGGCAATCTTCGGTGGGCTGGGCCTGTTCTTCATCGGGGTGAAGCTGATCGGCGCGAACCTCCGCCAGATGGGCGGGCAGCGGCTGCGCGCCCTGATGACCCGCGGCACCAGCTCGCTGTGGTCGGCGGGGCTGGTCGGCACCCTGTCGGGCGCGCTGACGCAGAGCACCAACGCCGTCACCTTCATCGTCATCAGCCTGGTCACCGCCGGGGTGGTGGAGGTGCGCCGGGCGGTGCCCATCGTGGTGTGGGCGAACGTCGGCACGTCGCTGCTGGTGCTGCTGGCCTCGGTGGACATGCGCGTGACGGCGCTGTTCCTGGTCGGCGTCACCGGCGTGCTCCACCACATGGACATCGACAAGTCGGCCCGCCTGCGTCATCTGGTCGGCGCGCTGCTGGGGATCGGGCTGCTGTTCCTCGGGCTCAACCTGATAAAGACCGGGGCGGCGCCCCTGCAGAGCCTCGATATCGCGCGGGAGTTCGTGGCCTTCTCGGCGGACTCGCACTTCATCGCCTTCCTGATCGGGACGCTGCTGAGCCTCGCGGCGCAGTCGTCGTCGACGGTGTCGGTCATCGCGGTGACGATGACGTCCATCGGGCTTCTGCAGCCGGAGCAGACGGTGATGATCGTCTATGGCGCGAGCCTCGGCTCCGGTCTCTCGGTCTGGTTCATGGCCGCCGGGCTGGCCGGC
Source organism: Azospirillum sp. TSO22-1 (assembly GCF_003116015.1). Taxonomy (GTDB): domain Bacteria; phylum Pseudomonadota; class Alphaproteobacteria; order Azospirillales; family Azospirillaceae; genus Azospirillum. Next base: position 8,846 of record NZ_LGQZ01000147.1, on the reverse strand, counting down.
ACGCCCAAGCGCCTCGCCGACGTCCAGCTTTTCACCAAGGTCATCGGCGTCGCGGTGCTGCTGCCGCTGTTCGTCCTGGAGGTCGGACTGGGGGTGCCGCTCCTGCTGCACGCGCTGGACGCCGCGCTGGCCGCGCCGGGAGAGCGCATCGCGTGGCTGTACCTGGTGGTCCAGGTGGTCTCGGCGCTCGCCGTGTCGCTGGTCATGACGCCGCTCTACGCGATGATCGAGCGCGCGACCCCGCCGACCACCGAGGAGGAACTCGCGCGTCCGCACTTCCTCTACGACGGGGCGCTGACCGACCCGGACAGCGCGACCGCCCTCGTCGAGCGGGAGCATCTGCGGTTGCTGCCGTTCCTGACCGAGATGCTCGACAACGTCCGCGTGGACGCCACGGCGCTGCCGCACCACTACCGCACCCTGCAGGAGAGCGGCCGGGCCGTGACCGCCGAGGTCGACGCCTTCCTGACCGAACTCATGGCCACCGCGCCGTCCCGGCACACGCTGGAGAGCGTCATCCATCTGCAGAACCGCAACGAGATTCTGAACGGCCTGCTGGACGGCGTGCGCGACCTCGTGGCGTTGATCGAGAGCCTGGACGGACCAGCCGACGGGCGGCTGGCACGGCTGGCCGAGGGCATCGGCGAAAGTCTGCACGCGCTGTTGGAAGAGCTGGTGGAGGAGGTGGCCTCCCACGACCCCGACCGCCGGTCGACTCTGCTGGCCATCACCATGGACCGGTCGGACGTCATGGAACGCGTGCGCCGCACCATCCTCGGCGAGGCGCACGGGACGACGGAGCGGAGCGCACTGTATCCCTTGACCATGCTGTTCGAGCGCAACGTCTGGCTGCTCCGCCGCTACCTGCTGCTGCTGCCCGACGGCGCCACGGCGCCCGGGGACCTGCCGGCGCGCCTCCAGGAAGCCGCCGATTGAACCGTCGGGTGCGCACCGCCGCCGCGAAGAACGCGCCTTGACCGGTGCTCCGACGCAACATTGGATGGAAGTCACTCAATCATATTCTCCCAAACTTGTTGGCTGTGCGACGCAATGCCGCTATGCTCCCTCCGCAAGAGTGGGTACCTCGAACCCGCCGTCGGTAGCCCCTTTTGGGAGAGGCTTGATGAAGATCGTAGGACGGCGCGTCCGGTCCCTGGCCGGGAGTGTCCTGGCGGCGGCGGCGTGCGCCCTGCTGGCGCCCGCGCAGGCGCTGGCACTGAACGTCGGTGACACGGTTTCCGGCAGCGTCGAGCTGGGGGCGAAGCAGATCCCCCTGCCGGCCGGCAAATGGACGGTTGCCGGCCTGGGCTCGCAGCAGTTCTCCATGCCGGAGGTCGGCGCCTTCGGCACCATCCGCTCGGCGGTGCTGACCCTGACCCGCGACGACCGCGTCGTCGCCGTGCTTGAGATCAACGCCAACGCGCTGCCCAGCGCCGACGGCTGGGGCCGCACCAAGGGCTGCGCGCCCGAGCAGGGCCAGCTGATGCTGATCAACCGCTACCGCACGGGCTGGGAGACCTCCTGCCAGTTCCTGCGGCCGACGCGGTTCGGGCTCGACACGCCCGGCCCGGCCGCCTGGGAGCAGGCGCGCGCCACCCTGCGCAAGGCCAAGCAGACGCTGCCGGACACGTGGCTGACCGCCGGCTTCCGCGTCAGCGACCGCCACGACCTGATCGACGCCCGCTACCACATCAGCCCGGCGCTGCTGCTGGGGCCGTCGGCGCCGGCCCGGCCGGATGACTGGTCGGCCGAAGCGACGAAGACCGACCCGGTGCGCCAGGGCGCGGTGCAGGCCGCCGCCGCCTGGACCTCGGGCTTCGGCGCCTGGATGGAGCGCGGCCTGCACAACGCCGTCGCCGAGCCGCCCGGCCCGCTGCCGGAAGCCGCCAGCCAGCCGCCGTCCTACGCCGACCTGAAGCTGGCCGAGCTGGCCCGCCTGCACCGCGAGGGCCGTATCGACAAGGCGACCTACGACGCCCAGGCCGAGCGCGCCAAGACCGAGGCGCCGGAGTACAAACCGAACACCTCGGTGCTGTCGAACTCGGTGCGCAAGAACATCTCGTTCCGCTCCATCGGCACCATCGTCGACTACGGCATCGCCTATCTGGTGACCGCCAACCCCTACATCTCCTGGGGCATCGCGCTGACGCTGAACGCGACGGACTCGGTCTGGTTCGTGCTCAACGACCAGTACTGGGACGACTATTACGCCAAGCTGAACACGCACGACGCGGAGCGTCTGGTCGATTTCACCTATATCGGCGAATTTGTGGGTGCGGAGGCGCGACTCTGATGGCTGGCCTGACGAGAATTCCGGGGTTCAAGGCCGGCGCGCTGCTGGCGTCCCTGCTGCTGGCGGGCTTCGCCCTGGCCGGTCCCGCCCACGCCCAGGGCGTGCTGAAGCCCGGCACCGCGGTGGAGCGCGTGCTGAAGGTGGACGGCAAGACGCTGCCGCTGCCCGAGGGGCGCTGGGTCGTCGGCGCCGACGGCGACAGCGGCTGGAACGACCCGTCGCTGGGCGCCTATGGCTACCTGCGCTCGCTGATCCTGTTCCGCGCCAACAAGGACGGGCGGCTCGACGCCGTCCTCGAGGTGCACTCCAACGCGCTGGCCGCGACCGACGGCTGGGGCATGGCGTCGAGCTGCGCGCGGTCCGACCTCGTGCTCGCCGTGGTGCGCTACCGCGCCGGCTGGGACGGCTCCTGCTTCTTCGTCACCCACACGGTGATGAACAAGGAGGACAACCCGGTCTGGGCGCAGGCGCGCGCCTTCGCCGCGCAGCAGGGGTGGAAGGTGCCGGGCGTGCTGGTGACCGCCGGCTTCCGCGCCGCCAACCGCGCCGACGTGATCGACGCCCGCTTCCACTTCGTGCCGGAGACCCGCGGCCTGCCGACCGAGGCCGCCGGGCGCTGGAAGGAGTCCGGCTGGATGGCCGCCAAGCTGGACGAGAGCCGCGAGCGCTCGGCCTTCGCCCAGGGGGTGAGCAACTGGGCGGTCGGCTACGCCGCCGCGGTGGACGCCAGCCTCAAGGGCCGCGCCGACCCGTCGGTCGCCATCCCCATGCCCGATCCGACGCTGAAGAGCCCGAAGGACGATTCCATCGCCCGCCACATGGCGAGCCTGGAGCTGCTGCGCCAGTCCGGCCAGATCTCGCAGAAGGACTTCGAGGCGCAGTCGGAATCCCTGCTGGAGAACGGCACGGGGTCGAGCAGCACCGCCCCCGACCTGTCGGTGGTCACCGCGGTGAAGGCCTTCTCCTACCGCGTGATCGTGTCGATCTCGCACATCTTCGTGGACTACTACTGGACCGGCAGCTACGTGGCGACCGGCGCGCTGGAGGTGCTGCAGATCACCATCAACAGCGCCAAGTTCTACATGCACGAGCTGGGCTGGGCCAAGTTCATGGGCGTGCCGCGCACTGACGCCGCGCGGACCATCGACTTCAAGTACATCGGTTCCAACGCGTAATCGGACAGGAAGGAAACCGCACCATGAAGGCACGCACTCTCGCCATCGCCGCCGCCGCGTCGCTGGCCCTGTCCGCCGCTCCGGCCCTGGCGCAGTCGGCCCCGCCGATCAAGGGTCAGGTGCAGGCGCCGCCGCCGAGCATCACCGGCACCATCGCCACCTACCTGCCGGTGTCGCTGTGGACCATCACCGGGGCGGTGATCGGCGCCGTCGCGTGGCCGGGCCTCGCCGCCGGCACGCTCAGCATCACCCCGATCACCACCACCGGCGCGCTGTGGAACACCGGCGCGGCGGTCGGCGCGGTGGTCGGCGGCGCCGGCTACCTGTACACGCGCTGACGCGCGTTCCCGCCACGCCCCGTGCGGAGGTCCCCACGATGACGTCACGCCTGAGCCGTACCCTCGCCGCCACCGCGGTCGTCCTGGCCGTCGCGGCACCGGCTTTCGAGGCCGCCGCCGCCCCGCCGGCCCCGCCGGCCCCGCCGCCGCCGCCGGAGACGCCGTTCGTCGCCAAGCTGCTGCCGGTCGCCGCCGGCACGCTGGTGGGCGCCGCTGCGGGCTTCTTCATCGTGCCGGTCCTGGTGCCGGGCGTGGCGGTGGCCGCCGCCGCCGGCCCGCCGACCAGCCCGCTGTTCGGCTTCGTCGGCGCCGGCCTCGGCGCCCTGATCGGCACCACCCAGGCCCCCAAGTAAGGGGGCCTGCCGTGTCCGCCCGACGGATCGCCGCCACGCTGCTGGCGGTGTTCGGTTTCTGCGCGCCGACGCACGCCGAGCCGCTGCCCGATGGCTTCGTGTACCTGCGCGCGGTCGATCCGACGATCGTGCAGGAGATGCGCTACTACGGCCCGCACAACTTCATCGGCCGGCCGATCGACGGCTATCAGGCGCCGGAGTGCATCCTGACCCGTCCCGCCGCCGAGGCGCTGGTGCGTGTGCACCGCGAGGCGCAGGCGTCCGGGCTGGTGGTGAAGGTGTTCGACTGCTACCGCCCGCAGCGCGCCGTGGACCACTTCATCCGCTGGAGCAAGGACGTCGCCGACCAGGCGATGAAGACCGCCTTCTACCCGGCGGTCGACAAGGCCGACTTCTTCAAGCTGGGCTATGTGGCGGAAAAGTCCGGCCACTCGCGCGGCAGCACGGTGGACGTGACGCTGGTCCCGGCCGACGCCCGCGCGCCGGAGACCTACGTGCCCGGGAAGACCGCGCTGGTGGACTGCCGCGCCGGCTACACCGGGCGGTTCCGCGACAACGGGCTGGACTTCGGCACGGACTACGACTGCTTCGATCCGGCCTCGCACCCCGACAGCGCGGCGGTGGGCGTGGTGGCGCGCCACAACCGCGCGCTACTGGCCGAGTTGATGGGCAAGCACGGCTTCAAGCCGCTGCCCGAGGAATGGTGGCACTTCACGCTGCGCGACGAGCCGTTCCCGCAGACCTTCTTCGATTTCCCGATCACCGCCCCGCAGGCGCGCTGAGAGACCCTCAGCGCGCCGCCTGCCAGGGGTAGGCGTGCTCCTCGTCCTCGGCCGGCAGCGGCCGGGCGGCCGACGCCATGCGCGGGCGGACGTCCTTCGCCAGGTCGATCTCGGTCTCGGGCTCGCCGCGGAAATAGTAGGTGTAGAGCGGGGTAAGCTGCTGACCCAGCGTGCAGAACGAGGTGAACACCACACCGGCGAGGCCCAGGTACAGCACTGCCGGGTTCGCCGGGGTGACGACGCCGCCGGCCACCACGTTCAGCAGGTTGACCGAGTTGGCGGTCAGCGCCGCCACGGTGCCGGCGGTGCCCATCAGGACGCAACCCCAGGCGGCCGTCACCTCCTGCGGCACCGCCTGCGGCGGCAGCTTGGGCGGGATGAGGGGAGAGGCGTAGTGCTCCTCGACCGTCGGGGCCTGCGCGTGCAACCGCGGTTGAGCGTGGACGGCCGGAGCCGCCGTCAGCGCGGTTGCCAGCGTCAGCACCGTCGCGAAGTGGAGTGACGTCCTCATGTCCCGCCCCTTTTATGCGAGCCTCAGTTGGTCAGCTGCGGCGCCAAGTCGGCCGCGTAGTCCTTGCGGTCCGGCGCCCGATCGACCGCGCGCTGGATCATCTCCTGCGCATCCTTAATCTTTCCTTTTTCCTTGTACGCCATGCCCAGCCGGTAGTAGGCGTCGGCGTACTGCGGATTGAGGGCGATGGCCTTCTCGAACAGCGGGATCGCCGCGTCCGTCTGGCCCTGGCGCGTCAGCGCCACGCCCCACTGGGTGTAGGCCTGCGGGGTGCGGACGAGCTTGACGTCGACCTTCAGGGTTTCCTTGTACTTGGCGATGGCCTGGTCGTACTGCTTCTTCTCGAGCATCAGGTTGCCGACGTTGTAGACCGTCAGCACGAAGTCGGGCTTCAGCGCCAGCGCCGCGTTGTAGCGCTCCATCGCGTCGTCCAGCTTGCCCTGCTGCACGAGGATCAGGCCGTGCAGGTTGTAGGCCCAGTGCAGCTCCTTCTTCGGCATGTTGACGAGGCAGTAGCGCACCTCGCGCAGCGCCGTGGTGTAGTTCTTGTCGCCGTCGCGCGCCGCCTCGTAGGCGTAGGAGGCGACGATGTACGGGTCGATGAAGCGGACGATGTCGAGCGCCGCCTCGTGCACCAGCTTCTCGGGGTCCTTGCCGATGGCGGCGGTGTTGAACGGCTGGTCCCGGTCGTGCGCGGAGCCGCGGATCGACAGCTTGAGGTCGTCGCCCTGTTTCACCACGTCGCCGGTGAAGTTGTAGTGGACCAGCCCCAGCAGCTGCTGGGTCGCCTTGATCGGCTCGCCGAACTTGAAGTAGTCGCCCAGCGCGTTCACCGCCGACTCGTCGCCGGGCAGCGCGAAATCGCGGATGTCCTTCACCGTCCGCGCCTTCTGGTCGATCATCCGCACCTCGTTGGCGAGGCGCGACGACATCACCTTCGGCGAGTAGCCGAGTTGCTGGACCGATGGCGGCACGTCGATGTCCTGGAACACCACCGCGCTGGTATCGAAGAACACCGCGTAGCCGAACAGCGCCGTCAGCGCCAGCACCGGCAACGAAACCAGACCGAAATCCATGCCGCCCTCCCCCTTTTAGGTTGCCTGTCGAGCCCGTCAGCGCTTGGCGGCGGCCAACAGTTCGGTGACGCGGTTGGCCAGCAGCGTCGTCGCCTGGTCGGCGGCGGCGCGGGCGCGGGCGTCGTTCAGCCACGATGCCGCGACCTGGGCGGCCGGGCCTTCCAGGGTGGTGACGCGCTCGATGGCGCCGGGCAGGTCGCCGGCCTCCAGCATGATGCCGGCGCGGGCCAGGGCGGCAGCCGACTTGCCCTCCTCCTCGACCGTCTGCGCGGAGGTCAGGCGCAGCACGCCGGCCACGCCGGTCACCCAGCCCCACATGGTCTGGCCGACGGCGCCGATGCCGCTGTCGGCACCGGCGGCGCCCAGTTCGGCGTTCAGCGCGGCGGGGACCAGCGCCGCGAAGCGGGCGTTCAGCTCGCCGCGGGTCGGGATGCCCTCGGCGGCGCGCGGCGCCACGCGGTCGAGCGCCGGGGCGAGGTCGCCGGTGGCGACGCCGGACAGCCGGGCGAGCGCCAGTTCGCTCTGGAACGGCGCGGAATCGGCGAGCGCGCCGCGCAGCTGGCGGGCGGCGAGGATGCCGACCACCTGGGCGCTGCCGGAGATCTGCGCCACCTGCTTCTCCACCGCGCCGACACGGTCGGTCAGGCCGCCGGAGAAGACGGAACCGAGGTTCTCCAGCGCGCCGGTGCGGCCCTGCGCCTCGGCCGGCTGCGCCGGCGCCTGGGCGACAGCGGCCGGGGCAGCGGCCGGCGCGGGCGCCGAAGCCCCGCTCTTGGCCGGGGCCGCGCCGGAGACCGGCGGCGCCGGGGTGGCGGGCGCCGCAGCCACCGGAGCCGCCGCCACGACGAGACGGCCCTCCTTGAAGTCCTTGTAGCCCAGCACGCCCGCGACGCCGGCGAGGCCCAGCGCCGAGAGGCCGAGGACCGCCGCCACCGCGCTCAGCCCGCGGCCGGACGACTTGGCCGGCGCGCCGGCGGAGCCGTGCATGTAGGCGTGCGCCAGCGCGGCCACCGGCGAGGGCGCCTCGTCGAACGCTGACTTCGGCGCTTCCGGCTTGGGCGCCTCCGGTGCCGCTTCGGCGCGGCGCACCTGCTCCAGCTCGGCGGCCTGTTCCAGCTGCCGCGCGGTCTCGTCACCGCCCTCCGGACCGCCCTCGGGCATGTTGTCGCGAAGCGAGGGGCGCTTACGGGTGGTCATGCTTTGGACCTCCTGATGATGGCGGTGAGGGTCTGGATTTCGTCGTGCGCGCTGGTGCGCGGTGCGTAGGTGCCGATCCATTCGCCGGCGGTGAAGGCGTCCACGTGCGCCGAGCGCTGCCCGACGGCGGGCGCCACCGGCTCGCCGAAATCGTGCAGGACGGCTTCGATCTCCTTGCCGGCGGCGGTGCGCCGGTCGACGCGCGAGGGCACCAGCAGGCAGCCGGGCTTGCCGTTGCCGCGCACGCCGCGCGCCTGGCGCAGCAGGTCGATGGCCTTGGTGGTCGCCTTGATGTCGGCGCCGCTCGGCGTCACCGGCACCACGAGCAGGTCCGCGGCGACCAGCGCCAGGACGATCGAGGTGCCGAGGTGCGGCGGCAGGTCCACCACCACGAAATCGTTCTGCGCGGCCAGCCCGTTCAGCGCCTTCAGCCACGCCCCGTCGCCGTCGGCCTCCGGCTCGAACGGCATCGCCTCGACCGCGACCGGCAGGCGCCCGCGCGCCGCCCATTCCACGGCGGTCCCCTGGGAATCGGCATCCACCAGGACGGCCCTGGTCTTCGCCGCGCTGCCGAGCGCGCACGCCAGATTGACGGCAAGAGTGCTCTTGCCGGTCCCACCCTTCAGGTTTCCGATAGCGATAATCTTGGCCCCCATAGTCCCTCTAACGTACCCCAAAGTGGCTAATTAAGAAAGATGTATAGCATTGGCGCCTGGAAGTTGCGGCCCGCATCATCGCCGCCTTTGCCCGGATGGCGGGACGAAGGTCATACGCCGTTTCGTCGCGGCGCACCCAAGTGGTCCTACCAGCCGTTACTGGTTGGCCGCGGCGGTGTGTCAATCGCGCGCGGCGTCCGGCGTCGTTCCCTTTGCCCTTGATTTCGCACCGGGATTGCCCCGCAAATAGGACCGCCCACCCGTTGCGCCGGAGAGCCGCCGATGACCGACCCGAAGACCGATGCCGCGCCCGAGGCCGACAAGCCCACCGTTGCCGAGGCCGGATCCTCTTCCATCGAGTCGGGTGAGCGCGCAACGCCGCTGCGCGCGCCCTCGCCGCTGTCCGATCCGCCGCCCGCCGCCCCCGCCCGCCCGCCGCGCGCCCGCGGCGGCGGCTGGGCGACT
>NZ_LGQZ01000073.1 GCF_003116015.1 Azospirillum sp. TSO22-1 | reverse complement strand
GGTCGCCCGCAAGTCGGGCGACCGCGCTCCGCCTACGATCGCCTTCGGCGCTCGTTGCCTACGGCACCGGCTCCACGCCCCCCGCGGAGCGTGGGGAGGGCTTGTGTTTCCCCCCGCCCTCCTGTTAAGCCGCATGCCATGCTGGCTCCCATGGCGCGACGCGACGCGCTGTCCGACACGATCCTGTCCTACCCCTTCGCCGCAGCCGTCGCCCTGCTTGGGCCGCTGGCCGGGCTGGTGCCGCGCGGGCTGCCGGTGTGGGCGCTGACGCTGATGGTGCTGTCCGGCGTGCTGCTGGCCCGCGGCGGCGCGCCGGCGCGGCTGCGCCCGGAGCGGTGGACGAGCGCCGCGGTGCTGGCCTTCCTGGCGCTCGCCGCCGCCAGCGCCGCCTGGAGCCCGTCCGGGCGCGCCGCGCTGACCGTGGTGGAGATCGGCTACATCGCGCTGTCCGCCACGCTGGCCGGGGCCTGCATCGCCGACCTGCCGGAGGACGCGGCGCGCCGGCTGGGCTGGCTGTTCGTCGGCGGGCTGCTGACCGGCATCCTGATCTTTTCGGTGGAGAACGCGCTCGACCACCCGCTGCACCGCTGGGTGAACGGCAAGGCGGCCGACGACCTCTCGGTGACCGAGGGCAACGTGCCGAAGCGTGCCGCGGCGCTGCTGGCGCTGCTGGTGTGGCCGGCGGCGCTGGTGCTGCGGCGGCACGGGATGCGGTGGATCGCCCCGGCGCTGCCGCTGGGCTATGCGATGCTCAGCCTCTTGCAACCGAGCCGCTCGGCCATCGTCGGCGTCGGCCTCGGGCTGGCGGTGTTCCTCGCGGCGCAGCGCTGGGCGTCGGCGACGCGGCGGGCGCTGGCGGCGGCGCTGGCCGCCGCCTTTGCGGGCGCCATCCCGGCGGCGTGGCTGTTCGAGCGGGTGCTCGACCTCGATCATGCGCCGTGGCTGTTCCGCTCGGCGCAGCACCGCGTCGAGATCTGGTGGCGCGCCGCCGGGCGGGCGCTGGAGACGCCGCTGCTCGGCCAGGGAATCGACGCCTCGCGGGCGCTGAAGCCGATGGGCGAGACCTCGCAGTTCGACCCGCTGACCGAGAGCCTGCTGCCGCTGCACCCGCACAACGCCTTCCTCCAGGTGTGGCTGGAGCTGGGCGCGGCGGGCGCGGCGCTGGCGCTGGCCATCGCGCTGCTGGTGCTGGCCGGGACGGCCCGGCTGGAGCGCGACGACCAGCCCTACGCGCTGGCCTCCTTCACCGCGGCGCTGGCCATGGTGTCCACGGCGTACGGCATCTGGCAGGCGTGGTGGATGGCCGGCATGCTGGCCGCCGGGCTGATGCTGGTGCTGGCCACCCGGGTGCCGCGGAGCGGGCGATGAGCGGCGGGCGCATCCTCGTCATCAAGCTCGGCGCCTTCGGCGACTTCTTCCTGGCGCAGACCGCGTTCGAGGCGATCCGCCGCCACCACGCCGGCGACCGGCTGACGCTGCTGACCATCCCGCAGCTCGCCCCGCTGGCGCGGATGAGCGGCCTGTTCGACGCGGTGTGGGAGGATCCTCGCTCCATCGCGTCCTACGTCACCGTGCCCCGGATGATCCGCGGCGGGTGGTTCGACCGGGTCTACGACCTGCAGTGCACCGGGCGCACCGACCGGTACTTCTGGCTGCTGTTTCCCGGCCCCTGGCCGGAGTGGTCGGGCACCGCGCGCTTCGCCTCGCACGACGATTCCTACCCGAAGCGCCGCAAGGTGCCGGTGCTGCAACGCTACGAGCGCCAGCTGCGCCCGTTCGGCATCACGCCGGCGCCGCACCCCGATCTATCCTGGTTGGACGCCGACGTGGGCCGCTTCGGGCTGGACGGCGATTACGCGCTGTTGATCCCCGGTTCCTCGGCCGGGCGGCCGGACAAGCGCTGGCCGCGCTATCCGGAGCTGGCGCGGGCGCTGGCGGAGCGCGGCGTGCGGCCGGTGGTGCTCGGCACCGCAATCGAGAAGGACCTCGCCACCGCGATCACCGCCGCCTGCCCCGCCGCGCTGGACCTGACGGAGCGGACCGGCATTGCCGAGATCGGCGCGCTGGCGCGGCGCGCCTGGGCGGCGGTGGGCAACGACACCGGGCCGACGCATCTGGTGGCGGCGGTGGGCGGGCCGACGGTGGCGCTGTTCTCCGACGCCTCCAACCCGATCCACGCCAGCGGCCGGCGCGTGGTGCTGCACCACCGCCCCGCCTTCGACGCTATGGACGTGGAGGGGGTGCTGGAGGCCATCGGGAGGGCGCGGGCGCTGGCATAGCCCTTGCTTGGGTGTGGTCAACGAGAAAGACCGCTCACCCAAGGACGCCTCCCATGTTCCGCAAGACGCTTCTGACCGTTCTGTCCGTTGCCGGCCTTCTGATGGCCACCGGCGCGTCGGCGGCCGACCCCGCGGCGCAGCAGGGCCAGGCCATCGCCAGGGAAGGCCTGAAGCCGAACGTGGCCGCCTGCGACAACTGCCACAACTCCGGCACCGGGCCGTTCCCGCTGCTGGCCGGGCAGCGCAAGGACTACATCGCCCGCCAGCTCAAGGACTTCCGCACCGGCAAGCGCGAGCACGCGATGATGACCCCCATCGCCAAGGCGCTGAGCGACGCGCAGAGCGAGGCGGTGGCGACATTCTATTCCGCGCAGCCGGTGCGCAAGGCCCCCGGCCCGGGTGCGGCCATGGATCTGCTGGAGCGCGGCGCCGAGCTGGCGGTGCTGGGCGAGGCCGTGACGTCGTGCGACACCTGCCACGGCAAGGGCGGCGACGGCAGCAACGACATCGTGGCGCTGGCCGGCCAGAATCCGGCCTACATCACCGCGCAGATCCAGGCCTTCCGCGACGGCAAGCGCGGCAACGACAACCTGAGCATGATGCGCAACGTCGCCGCCAAGCTGAAGGACGCCGACATCAAGGCGGTCGCCGCCTTCTACCGCGAGGTCCAGGATCTCGTCGTCGAGCTGCCGCAGGACTGATCCGGACGGTTTCCCGCTTCCCGCCGCCGGGAAGCCATTCCAGGAATCTGCAACGGCGTTCAGTCGAATCCGGTGCAGGCGGGCTGGTCGAGGCGGCCGACGCCCCACTGGTCGAAGCGCCGCTTGTACGCCTCCACCACCTCGGTGATCGCCCGCATCTCGGCGGGCGTGCCCTGGTGGGCGGTGACCACCACCTTGCTGCGCTCGGACGCGGCGCTGCCGTCCTTCTCGCGGTAGAGACCCAGGCCGTCGGTCACCGTCAGCCCGGACAGCCCGGGAACCGCCGTGTCGGCCAGGAAGGCGCGCCACTCTGCTTCGCCAATGTCGGGGGCGTTGCGGCGCGCGGTGCCGAAGAACAGCGTGGTCGCCACGCCGGGCTTCAACCCTTCCGGACACGCCGCGGCACACCCCGACAGCAGCAGCAGCGACAGCGCGGCGAAACGCCGCAGAGACGACCGGACCACCACCACACGCACTCCCGATTCCCGTCCGTGATACGTCCCTGGATAGCACGGAACCGCGCCCCCGGGAGCCCGTTGCCAAGCCGAAGGCGGCACGCACCGGAAGGGACACTGTTCAGGACGCCCGCGTCACCGCGTTGCCCGCCGCATCGCCTTCATGTCCAGCCGCTCCGCCCGCACTGGGTTCCGCCGCGGCGATCGGCGAATTCACCGAATGCGGTGCCTCACCCGGGGTATCGGCAATGTTTGCCAAGGATTTGTCACGTCTATGACTTGGCACCATGCAACCTGGGCACCACTTCGGCGTTGAAGGCGGGAACCCGTTCGCGACCCGCCGAATATCCGATGGGGGCGCCGAACGGTTCGGCAGTTGGGAGGAGTCGATGCAGGACGACCGCGAAGACCGTATCCGCCAGCGCGCACACGAGATCTGGGAGCGCGAGGGGCAGCCGGAAGGCAAGCACGACGAGCACTGGGCCCGCGCCGCCGCCGAGATCAATGCGGAGGATGGCGGCAAAAAGAAGGGTGGCGCCAAGGGCGGCGCCGGCAAGGCCAAGACGGCGACCACCAAGACGGCGACCACCAAGACAGGTACTGCCAAGACCGGCGCCACCAAGGCCGAAAGCGCGAAGGCCGGCGCGGCGAATTCCGAGACCGCCAAGGGCGGTGGCGAGGCGGCGAAGACGAACGGCTCGTCGGCCAAGACGAACGGTTCCACCTCGAAGACCACGACGCGCGCCAAGACCGCGGCCGGCGCCGATAGCACCCGCGCCGCGGCGGAGAACCTGTCGGCGGTGGCCGGCGGCCGCGCCGAGAAAACCGGCGGCCGGACCCGCAAGGCCGCGGCGGGCGCCGAGGCCGGGGCCACGGTGTCGCCCGGCGCCACCGCGCGCGGCCGCACGTCGCGGGCGGCGAAGAAGGACGCCACCAGCACCTGAGCGCGGCTTCCCGACCCCCGTCCAGCGGCCCCCGGCGCGCAGCGGGGGGCTGCCGGGCGACCGCCGCATGGGTCGGGGAATCTCGGCGCTTGGAATCTTCACCCTCGGATTGCTAGTGTTGCGGCCCATTTTGTTGCCCGCAGGCCCCAACGGTCTTTTCGCAATCGTCTTTTTCGAGGGTGTACCCGATGCCGCACTACCGCTCCCGCACGTCCACGCACGGCCGCAACATGGCGGGTGCGCGCGGCCTCTGGCGCGCCACCGGCATGAAGGACGGCGACTTCGGCAAGCCGATCATCGCCATCGCCAACTCCTTCACGCAGTTCGTGCCCGGCCACGTCCACCTGAAGGACCTCGGCCAGCTGGTCGCCCGCGAGATCGAGAAGGCCGGCGGCATCGCCAAGGAATTCAACACCATCGCCATCGACGACGGCATCGCCATGGGCCACGACGGCATGCTGTACAGCCTGCCGTCCCGCGAGCTGATCGCCGACGCGGTGGAGTACATGGTGAACGGCCACTGCGCCGACGCGCTGGTGTGCATCTCCAACTGCGACAAGATCACCCCGGGCATGCTGATGGCCGCCATGCGCCTCAACATCCCGGCGGTGTTCGTCTCCGGCGGGCCGATGGAGGCCGGCAAGGTCAACTGGCGCGGCAAGACCAAGGCGGTGGACCTCATCGACGCCATGGTCGCCGCCGCCGACCCGACCGTGTCCGATGAAGAGGCCACGGAGATGGAGCGCAACTCCTGCCCGACCTGCGGCTCGTGCTCGGGCATGTTCACCGCCAACTCGATGAACTGCCTGACCGAGGCGCTGGGCCTGTCGCTGCCGGGCAACGGCACCATCCTCGCCACCCACGCCGACCGCAAGGAGCTGTTCCTCGCCGCCGGCCGCGTCGCGGTGGAACTGTGCAAGCGCTGGTACGAGCAGGAAGACCCGACGGCGCTCCCCCGCGGCATCGCCACCTTCGAGGCGTTCGAGAACGCCATGACGCTGGACATCGCCATGGGCGGCTCGACCAACACGGTGCTGCACCTGCTGGCCGCCGCGCAGGAGGGAGAGGTGCCCTTCACCATGCAGGACATCGACCGGCTGTCGCGCCGCGTGCCGAACGTCTGCAAGGTCGCCCCGGCGGTGTCGGACGTGCACATCGAGGACGTGCACCGCGCCGGCGGCATCATGGGCATCCTGGGCGAGCTGGACCGCGGCGGCCTGCTGAACCGCACTGTGGCCACCGTGCACGCCAAGACGCTGGGCGACGCCATCGACCGCTGGGACGTCAAGCGCACCACGGACGAGGCCACCCACACCCTGTTCAAGGCGGCTCCCGGCGGCATCCCGACCATCGTGCCGTTCAGCCAGTCGAAGCGCTGGCCGGAGCTGGATCTCGACCGCGAGAAGGGCGTGATCCGCGAGGTGGAGCATGCGCACTCGAAGGACGGCGGGCTGGCCGTGCTGTTCGGCAACATCGCCGAGCGCGGCTGCATCGTGAAGACCGCCGGCGTCGACGCCTCGATCCTCAAGTTCTCCGGCCCGGCCCGCGTGTTCGAGAGCCAGGACGCCGCGGTCGACGCCATCCTCGGCGACCGGATCGTCGCCGGCGACGTGGTGGTGATCCGCTACGAAGGCCCGCGCGGCGGCCCCGGCATGCAGGAGATGCTGTACCCGACCAGCTACCTGAAGTCGAAGGGCCTGGGCAAGGCGTGCGCGCTGGTCACCGACGGCCGCTTCTCGGGCGGCACGTCCGGCCTGTCCATCGGCCACGCCTCGCCGGAGGCGGCGCAGGGCGGCGCCATCGGTCTCGTCGAGGAGGGCGACCGCATCGAGATCGACATCCCCAACCGCACCATCACGCTGGCGGTGTCGGACGAGGAACTGACGCGCCGCCGCGACGCCGAGAACGCCAAGGGGGCGAACGCCTGGAAGCCGTCGGCGCCGCGCACGCGCGTCGTCACCCCGGCGCTGCGCGCCTACGCCGCGCTGACCACCAGCGCCGACCGCGGCGCGGTGCGCGACGTCTCCCAGGTGGAGAACGTTGCGGTACAACGCTGAGGCGATTAGCCGCACGACGATACAGCCGGGACGGTCCGCCGTCCCGGCTTTTTTTGTGCTCCCGCCCCGAGTCCCTGCCGGGCAACCGCCCGCAGCGCCACGTATTGCGGAAAAGCGGCAAATTTTATTCTCTTGGAAATTGCACCTGCATACAACTGTATGCGCGCATCCCCCGTCCGGCAGCAAAGATTCCCGGCTGGAACACTTCGATCTCTACAAACCGCCGCCTGCATGCAGTAATATGTTTTTGCAGTGCCGTGGGCGCGGAGTCGGGTCCGTCCGGCTGGGAGATGGGATGATGGCCAGCAAGGCCGAACAGCAGGC
The DNA here is from genome assembly GCF_003116015.1 of Azospirillum sp. TSO22-1. GTDB lineage: Bacteria > Pseudomonadota > Alphaproteobacteria > Azospirillales > Azospirillaceae > Azospirillum. The sequence continues at coordinate 22,809 of NZ_LGQZ01000073.1, read as the reverse complement.
GATGCGGAGAACCGGGGCCGAGCGCAAGCTCGTGTCCGTGATGTTCGCCGACATCGTCGGCTCGTCGGCCATGGTCTCCGGCCGCGATCCGGAGGACGCCGACCGCGCGCTGCGCGCGGTGCTGGCGGTGCTGACCGGCGCCGTCGAGCGGTACAAAGGCACCATCGGGCAGATGCTGGGTGACGGCGTGCTCGCCATCTTCGGCGCGCCGCACGCGCTGGAGGAGCACGCGTTGCGCGCCTGCCTCGCCGCGCAGGACATCCGCACCGCCGCCCTGGCGCCGGGCTCCGGGTTCGCCGTACGCATCGGGATTGCGTCGGGCGAGGTGCTGGCCCAGGTCATCGAGCACGGGGTGTGGAGCGATTACCGCACGGTCGGGGAGTGCGTCCACCTCGCCGCCAAGCTGCAGCAGAAGGCCGAGCCGAACAGCGTCCTGCTCAGCCACGACACGGTGGAACTGGTCCCGGCCGGCCTGACGGTGCAGCCCGCCGGCCAGCTGCGCCTGTCGGCGGAGACGGAGCCCTATCCGGCGTTCGCGCTGGCCAGCGTGCGCGCCGGCCGGCGCACCGCAGCCGACCTGATGACCGCCGCCACCGGCCCGTTCGTCGGCCGGCAGCGCGAGCGCGAGACGCTGCTCGCCGCCTACGAGGCGGCCGGCGACGGCTTCGGCACCGTGGTGCTGCTGTCGGGCGAGGCCGGCATCGGCAAGTCGCGGCTGGTCGGCGAGACGTTGCGCATGCTGCCCGACGACGGGCACGCCCTGCTGCAATGGCCGCAGGCGCCGATCCGCCGACTCGGCGCGCCGGAGGATCTGGAGCAGGTGGCGGCCGGCCTGCTGCCGCTCGCCGGCGGCCACGACCCGCTGTGCGCCGCGGCGGAGCGAACCGCCGGCCCGCTCGCCCGGGCCGCCGTGCGCGACCTGCTCGGCCTGCCGGTCGCCGACCGGGTGTGGACCGGGCTGCAGCCGGCTGAACAGCTGTCCACCGCCATCGACGCCCTGGCCGGGGCGATCGTCGCACTGGGGCAGGAACGGACCATCCTGATCCTGGTCGAGGACGTGCACTGGGCGAGTCCGGTGATGCGGCGGCTGCTGGACGCGGTCACGCGCGCCCTGACCGGGGCGGCGCGGATCCTGTTCATCGCCACCGCGCGTCCGGAGAGCGGATCGGCGTGGACCCCGGAGGACGAGGCGCTGTCGATCCGCCTCGACCCGCTGCCGCCGGAGCCGACACAGGAATACCTGAACCGTTGGCTGGGCACCGCCCCGTCGCTGCACCGCATCAAGGGCGTGCTCATCGCCCGCAGCCAGGGCGTGCCGCTGTACCTGGAGGAGTCGCTGCGCGCGCTGGAGACCGCCGGGGCCATCGTCGGCGTTCCGGGCCGTTTCCAGCCGGGCACGGACGTCGGGCGGATCGACCTGCCCGCGTCGGTGCACGGGCTGCTGGCCGCGCGGATCGATTCGCTGAACGAGGAGCTGCGCCGCACCCTGCTGACCGCCGCGGTGATCGGGCCGTCCTTCGACGTCGCCCTGCTGCGCCGCCAGGGCACGCTGAGCGAGGCGGAGCTGTCGCGCCAACTCGCCGAACTGGAGGGCGGCGCGTTCGTCCGCCGCTCGCGCCTGCTGCCGAACCTGGAATACAGCTTCCGCCACGGCCTGGTCCAGGAGGTGGCGTACGCCACCATCACCCGCGGCGACCGCCGCCTCCTGCACGCCCAGGTGCTGGAGGCGCTGTGCGAGCGCCGCGACCACGACTTGCCCGGCCGTATCGAGCTGATGGCGCATCACGCCTTCCAGGCGGAGATCTGGCCGGCCGCCTACGCCTACGGCCGCGTTGCCGGCCGCCGTGCCGAACAGCGCTCCAAGCTGGAGGAGGCCAGCCGGCATTACGGAAACGCGCTGGCCGCCATCGACCAGATGCCCGACACCCGCCGCAACACCCTGCGCCGGATCGACATGTCCATCGCGCTGCCGCGGGCGCTGCTGCCGCGCGGCGTGACCGGCGTGAACGATCATCTGACACATGCCAGACATCTGGCGCTCGCGATCGGTGATCGCGCCCGCTTCGCCCAAACGTGTTCGGTGCACGCTGCCTTCGAGTGGGCGCACGGCGACATCGACAACGCCATACGCCTGAGCCGCGAAGGCATCGACAAGCTTGGGAACGCCGGCTGCGTTGACACCCGCGTCCAACTGCTCTGCCGCCTGGGCGGCGCCCTCACCGAAAAGGGCTTCTTCCCCGAAGCCACCAGCGTGCTCGATGAGGCGGCGCGGCTGATCGATACCGAGCACGTTTCCAGACGTCACGGCATGGCCATCGCCGCCAGCGTGGGTGTTCAGAGCATTCTCGCCCGCATCCATGCCGAAACCGGGAATGCCGCCGCGGCGCTCAAAGCCGGCACCGAGGCCGTGGAGACCGCGGAGGAAAGCGGCCACGCCCTGTCGAAGGTCTATGCCAACGAGTTCTTCGGCTGGGCTCTCCTGCTGCTGGGAGAGGCGGAACGCAGTGTGCCCGCCCTGGAAAGCGCCCTCAATCTGTGTGAACTGACGCGCTCGCGCCTGCACATGCCGCTGGTCATGGGCGCACTGGGCTACGCGCGCGTGCTGCTGGGCGAGGAGGCGCGGGGGCTGGAACTGCTCGACCAGGGACTGAACAGCTTCCGGCAACAGGGGACGAAGCACCGTGCCGAGGTGGCCCGCATATGGCGCGCCGAAGCACTGATCCGGCTTGGCCGTCCTCTCGAGGCGCTGGATGAGGCGGAACGCGCCCTCCAGCTCGCACGGGCGACCGGACGGCTCGCGCACGAAGCACGCGCCTCGTTCGCCCTGGCGGAGGCGGCCTGGGCCGCCGGCTGCTACGATGCCGCAGCGGCCGAGGCCCTGCGGAACGCGCACACCCTCGCGCAACGGCTTTCGATGGCGCCGCTGGCCGATCTGTGCGCGAACGGATTCGGCAAAGGCACCCGCGCGCGCAGCGCCGCCCGCCCGTGAGGCGACGGGCGGGACGCGGTCGCGCGGATCAGAGACTGCCGGCCTTACGGTAATAGCCCAGCACGAACGTCCGGATGGCGGTGGACAGGTCCACTTCCGAAGGCTTCGAGGCATCCAGTTCGCCACACAGTTCCGCCACCGGCCGACCCTCGCGCCGCGCCGCTTCGTCGAGCCCCTCCCACACCGAGGTTTCAAGCGAAAGCCGGGCCTGGCCGTCGGTCAGAGCCAGCGTGCGCTCCAGAAGGATCGGCCCCGAGACGAGCGAGAACAGGTCGGCAAGCCGCGATGCGCCGGCATAGGACTTTCTTTCCAACTGCATGACGGAACCTCCTTGGCGGCGCAGGTGCCGCGTATCCCCGTTTTGATAGCCGCGCGGGGATCGTTCATGCAGTGAAGGATTTCACAGTCCGAAAGCACGCCTGGGTCCACAGTTGCCGCACAGTCACTCGCCGAAATCACAAATCACCCAACCAGAGCAAAGGAAACAACGATGAACGCGATTTCCCAGGCTTCCATGATCCGTGGCGCCGACGGCCGTCTGTACGCCGTGAACGCCCGTGGCGTCACCGCCGTCGCCGAGCCCGGCAACGCCGTCCGCTCGTCGCTGCGCATCGGCGACAAGGCCGCGTTCGACACCGCCGACCACGAGGCGTCGCGCGATTTCGTCTCCCCGGGCATGTGATCGCCGGGAGATTTCCCGCGTTCTTCGGGTCCGCGGCGGCCGGCCTTCACCCGGCCCGCCGCCGCGGCCCGCCCGCACGTCCGACACCCTCCCGGCCGGCCACCGCTCCGGCCAACGCCCTGGGTAGACCACGATGCCCCTCGACGAGATCGCCTCCCCGTCCGTCGCCGACACGGCCAAGGGCCACACCGCCGGCACGCACCGCATCGTCCCGCCGGAGCAGACGCTGGCCCGCGTCGCCCCCTATCTGCCCGTCATGGGCATCACCCGCGTCGCCAACGTTACCGGGCTCGACACCGTCGGCATCCCGGTGGTCATGGTGACCCGCCCCAATTCCCGCTCCGTCGCCGTGTCGCAGGGCAAGGGCGTCACGCTGGCCGCCGCCAAGGCGTCGGGCGTGATGGAATCCATCGAGTCCTACCACGCCGAGCGCATCACCCTGCCGCTGAAGTACGCCAGCTACGAAGAGCTGCGCTGGACGCACCGGGTGTGCGACGTGTGGCGGCTGCCGCGCCTGTCCACCAGCCGCTTCACCCCCGACACGCCGCTGATGTGGATCGAAGGCACCGACCTGATGAGCGGCGAGCCCACCTGGGTGCCGTTCGAGATGGTGCACCTCAACTACACCCTGCCGCTGCCGCCCGGCCACGGCTGCTTCGTCGCCAGCTCGAACGGCCTGGCGTCCGGCAACCACCGGCTGGAGGCGACGGCCCACGCGGTGGGCGAACTGATCGAGCGCGACGCCTCCACCCTGTGGCGCCTGCAGGACGGCGACGCGCAGGAGGCGACGCGCATCGACCTGTCCACCGTGACCGACCCGCACTGCCGCGGCCTGCTCGACCGGCTGGACCGCGCCGGCGTGGATGTCGGCGTGTGGGAGATGACCAGCGACGTCGGCATCCCCGTCTTCATCGCCCGCATCGTGCCGCGCGAGGACTCGCCGCAGCACACCGTCCGCCCGGCGGTCGGCAAGGGCTGCCACACCGCCCGCGAGGTGGCGCTGAGCCGCGCCCTGACCGAGGCGGCGCAGAGCCGGCTGACCTTCATCGCCGGTGCGCGCGACGACATGTCCCGCGCCGAGTACCTGAAGCACCTGGACAGCGCGCTGCACGCCCGCTGGAAGGAGCGCATCGGCGCCGGCGCCGGCGGGCGCGACTTCGCCACCTGCCCGACCTCGTCCGGCCGCACCATCGAGGACGACATCAACCACCAGCTTGCCCGCCTCAAGGCCGTTGGCGTCGAGGAAGCGGTGGCGGTGGACCTGACCAAGCCGGAGTTCGGCATCCCCGTGGTCCGCGTGGTGATCCCCGGCCTGGAAGGCATCGACGAATCCCCCGACTACCTGCTGGGCCTGCGGGCGCAGCGCGTTCTGGAGCCCCGGTCATGAGCGACGTGTACGTCTTTCTCGGCCCCACCATGCCGCGCGACGACGCGGCGCGCGAGCTGGACGCCGTCTTCCTGCCCCCGGTGGCGCAGGGCGACGTGATCCGCGTGGCCGAGCGCAAGCCCGCCGCCATCGGCATCATCGACGGCTTCTTCGAATGCGTGCCGGCGGTCTGGCACAAGGAGATCCTGTTCGCCATCCGCCAGGGCATCCCGGTGTTCGGCGCCTCCAGCATGGGCGCGCTGCGTGCGGCCGAGTTGCACCCGTTCGGGATGATCGGCGTGGGATCCATCTTCGAGGCCTACCGCGACGGCCGCCTGGAGGACGACGACGAGGTCGCCATCCAGCACGGCCCGGCCGAGCTGGGCTATCCCATGCTGTCCGAGGCGATGGTCAACATCCGCCGCACCCTGGCCGACGCCGAGGCCGAGGGCGTGCTGTCCCCCGACGTCACCAACGCGCTGGAGTCCATCGCCAAGGAGCTGCCCTACCGCGAGCGCGGCTACGGCCGCGTGCTGCGGCTGGCCGGCGGGATGGGCGTCGATGCCCAGGAACTCGCCCGCTTCAAGGGCTGGCTGCCGGCCGGCCGCGTCGATCAGAAGCGCGAGGACGCCCGGCTGATGCTGCGCACCGTGCGCCGCTTCCTCGGCCAGGAGGTGGCGCTGCCCGAGCCGCGCTTCCACTTCGAACACACCGCGCTGTTCGACCGCGCGGTGCGCGAAGCTGTCCACGTGGCCTGACCCGCTCCGTGCATCGCATGCCGCATTCCACTACCGGGCATACTCCCGTATACGTTAACGGGTTGGGCGACGGTGCGGGAGCGAGGCAGCCGATGCGGGGCGAGGGTGCGATCGACGTGGCGGAGGTGCTTCGCCGCAACCAGCTGCTGAGCGCGCTCGACCAGCGCGAGATGGCGGAGTTGGTCGGCCTCGGCCACCTCGTGCAGTACGACCCCGACGCGCTGATCTTCGACAAGGGCGACCCCGGCGACTGCCTGTACGCCATCCTCAAGGGGCAGGTGGGCATCCACACCTCGTCCGAGGACGGCAAGATGATGATCCTGAACTTCCTCGACCCCGGGGAGGTGCTGGGGGAGATCGCGCTGATCGACGGCAAGCCGCGCACCGCCGGCGCCACCGCACAGCGCCCGACCGAGCTGTTCCGCATCGACCGCGCCGCCTTCATCCCCTTCCTGGAGCGCCATCCGCGCCTGGCGATCCGCCTGCTGGGCGTGCTGTGCGAGCGGCTGCGCTGGGTCAGCGAGAACATCGAGGACGCGGTGTTCCACGACGTGCCGCGCCGGCTCGCGAAGAAGCTGCTGCAACTCGCCGAGTCCTACGGCCAGCCGACTCCGGCGGGGCTGCGCATCACCCAGGCGGTGTCGCAGGAGAACCTGGCCAGCATGCTCGGCGTCACCCGCGAGATGGTCAACAAGAGCCTCAAGGCCCTGAAGACCGCCAACGCCATCACCTACACCAAGGGATTCCTGATCCTCACCAAGGTGGATCTGGTGCGCGACATGGCCGGTGAGGCCGCACGCTCGCAGGACAAACTTTAGAATGACGAGAATCTGATTCCCTTCGCAGCCGAAAAGTTTTATCCCCACAGCAGGCTGCAATCACGCTATAGTGTGGCCGATACCCCCCTATCCCGCCACACAGGGGATGAAGGACGTATGCCTGAACGCGGATCGCCGACGCAACACGCCGCCAATCCCCAGGGGATCAGCCCTCTGGTGAGCCGTTCCGTCACCATCGCCGGCCAGAGCAGCCAGATCCGGATCGAGCCGTCCTACTGGGAGGCCCTGGAGGAGATCAGCCGCCGCGAAGGCCTCGACATCAACGAACTGTGCACCGACCTGAAGGAGCGGCTGGACATCCAGAACCGCCGCAACGACGCCGGGGTGTCCCTGGCGAACGCGGTGCGCGTGTTCGTCGTCGGCTATTTCCGGCAGGCCGCCACCGAAGCCGGCCACAGCCGCGCCGGCCACGGCCGCGGCGAGCCGCTGCTCAGCACCCCCTTCAGCCGCCAGGGCTGACCTCCGGTCGAGCACGACCCGGCATATCCCTTTGGTCATATTTGCGACCTGAGGGCTATGCCGACCAGGATGGCTTTGTTAACACTCCTTGCCGGCACCAAAAAAACCACACGCCGAACAGGGGGATATGGCCGATCCGACGATTTCCGCCACCGCGCACCGCACCGGCCGATTCGGCTGGGCGCCGGAGTTCGCGCTGATCGGGGGCGGAACGCTGGTGATGTTCCTCACCATGCGCGGCAACTACCTGCTGTTCCACACGCTGGCCGAGCTGTTCAGCATCGTGGTGGCCACCGCGACCTTCGTGATCGCCTGGAACACCCGGCACGCCAACCAGTCGCAGTTTCTCGCCTTCGTCGGCCTGTCCTTCCCGTCGGTGGCGGTGCTCGACCTGCTGCACACCCTGTCCTACAAGGGCATGGGCGTCTTCCCCGGTGACGCCAACCTGCCGACCCAACTGTGGATCGCCGCCCGATTCGTCCAGGCGGCGAGCTTCCTGGCGGCGCCGCTGCTGCTGCCCAACGCCCGGGTGGCGCCGGGGCTGGTGCTGGGGCTGCACGCGGCGCTGGTCACGCTGATCCTGGTGCTGATCTTCCCGCTGGAGGCCATGCCCGACTGCTTCATCGAGGGGCAGGGCCTGACCGATTTCAAGATCGCCAGCGAGTACGCCATCTCCGGTCTGGTGGCGCTGGCGTGCGTGGCGCTGTGGACGCGGCGGCGGTATTTCGAGGGCGGCACCTTCCCGCTGGCACTGGCCGGGTTCGCGCTGCTGATCGTGCAGGAGATGACCTTCACGCTGTACCAGGACACGCACGGCCTGCTGAACGCCTTCGGGCACTTCATCAAGATCGTGTCCTACTACCTGCTGTACCGGGCGATCGTCGTCACCGCGCTGCAGAACCCCTACGACACCATGTTCCTGCGCCTGTGCCGCAGCGAGCAGGCGCTGCGCGACCACCTGGGCAACGCCGAGGCGATGGTCGCCGCGCGCACCGCCGAGCTGCGCGAGAGCGAGGCGCGCTGGAAGGCGCTGCTGGACTGCTCCAACGACTGGTTCTGGGCCACCGATTCCGACGGCCGCTTCACCGAGGTGTCGCCGCGCGCCCGCGAGGCGCTCGGCCGGCCATCGTTCGAGCTGATCGGCCGCCCCCCCGCCGACCTTCTCGATTCGGCGCGGCCGCCGGACGACTTCGCGGTGTTCCAGGACGCGTTGCGCGAGCACCGGCCGTTCCGCCGGCTTTCCTTCCCGATCGCCACCGCGGTGTCGACGGGCTGCTGGCTGATGTTCAGCGGCATGCCGCGCTTTTCGGCGGACGGTGTGTTCCTGGGATTCCGCGGCACCGCCAGCGACATCACCGAGCGCCGCCGCGCCGCCGAGGCGGCCCGGCAGAAGCAGACCATGGCGGCGCTGGGCGGCCTGGTCGGCGGCCTGGCGCACGAGATCAACAACCTGCTGCAACCGGTCATCAGCCTGAGCGATCTGGCGCTGAACCGCGCCGGCGAGGACGCCCGGCTGCGCACCTACCTGACCGCGGTGCGCGACAGCGGGATGAAGGCGCGCATCATCATGCGCGACGTGCTGGCCTTCGCCCGCACCGAGGTCGCCGTCTCGCCGCCGGCCGCGGTGGGCGAGGCGGTGCGCGGCGCCATGGAATTGGCGCGCCCCGACCTGCCGCCCGGCATCGGGGTGGAGGTCAGCATCGACGACCGCCTGCCGGCGGTGACCATCACCGCGACCGAGCTGTCGCAGATCCTACTGAACCTGATCCGCAACGCCTGCGACGCCATGCCCACGGGCGGCACGTTGACACTGTCCGCCTGCGTGGTCACGCTGAGGGACCCGGAGGCGAGCCGGCTGGAGATCGCGGAGGGCGACTACGTCCGCCTCACCGTGGCCGACACCGGCACCGGCATGGACGAGGCGACACGGCAGCGGGTGTTCGAGCCCTTCTTCACCACCAAGCCGGTGGGGCTGGGCACCGGGCTGGGGTTGTCGGTGGTGTACGGCATCGTGCGCAACGGCGGCGGAATCGTCGCCGTGGACAGCACGGTCGGCCGCGGCACCGCCGTGATGATCGACATGCCCATGGCGAAGCCCGCGGACGAGCGCGCACCGGCGAACGAGACGACGAACGAGAAGAAGAACGAGGAGGACCCCGCCCATGGCGAACATATTGGTGGTTGAGGACTCCCCCGCGGTCCGCATGGCGATCGTCGAGGTGCTGGAGTCCCTCGGCCACACGGTGACCGAGACGGAGAACGGCCGTCTCGCGGTCGAGCAGATGGCGGGCAAGAGCTTCGACCTGGTGGTCACCGACGTGCTGATGCCGGAGGTGGACGGCATCGAGGTGATCAAGGCGGTGCGCCGCACCAAGCCGGATACCAAGATCCTGGCGATCTCCGGCGGCGCCCCCAACCTGCCGGCCGGCTACGCGCTCAAGCTGACCGAGATGTTCCGCGCCGACGCGGTGCTCTACAAACCCTTCATGAACGACGAGCTGCGCAACGTGGTGGGCGAGCTGGTGGGGTGACCGCCGCCGACCGCGCCGGTGCCGGCCGGCGAAGCCCTTGTCGCATTATGCCGCACATTCCCTGAATTCGCGGCGTGATCGGAATCCAAATATATAGCTAACATTGTCAGCCAGACTGCTACCGGGACCGGCACACCGAGGCCCATCGATGGCTGACATCATTGACATGAAGGATTGGCTGTCGAAGGGCGTCAACGGCAACGCCGAGGGCATTCCGTTGCTCGAACGGCTCGCCTGCACGCGCCTGCGGATGATCACCGACCTGGAGGCGATGATCACCCACTGCGAGATGGTCTCGGAGTATTGCGACAGCCACATCGTCGCCGACGCCGTGGGAAAGCTCATCGGCTACCGCGACATCATTCTCGGCAGCAATCCCGCCGCGCCGGAGGCCGCCCGCGTCTACACCGGGATCGCGCTGGCGCTGGAGAAGGTCGGCAACGACGTCTCCCAGGCGATCCGCGAGCAATTGGACACCGTGCTGTTCGGCAGCGAACCGGCCTGAGGGGCGCGTCGGCTCAGAACAGCCGGCCGCCGTCCGGCACCGCCTGGCCGGGACCGACCAGCACCACCTCCCCCTCCGCGTCCGGCAGGCCGAGCACGAGGCACTCGGAGCGGAACTTGCCGATCTGCTTTGGCGGGAAATTGACCACCGCCAGCACCTGCCGGCCGACCAGCGCGTCCGGCGCGTGGTGGCGGACGATCTGCGCCGAACTGCGCCGGGTGCCGACCTCCGGCCCGAAGTCGACGGTCAGCTTGATGGCGGGCTTGCGCGCCTCCGGGTATGGCTCGGCGGCGATGATGGTGCCGACGCGGATGTCGACCTTGAGGAAATCGTCGTAGGTGATGGTCGTCGGAGTGTGCGTCATGGGCGGCACGCTACCACGGCGCCCCGGAACGCAAAAGGGCCGCTCCGATGCGGAGCGGCCCCTCGCGCAGTCCCCGAAGGGACGGACGCTTACTTGCGAGCCTTCTTGGCGCCGGCGATGGCGGCCTTCACCTCGTCCAGGCTCTCCGACACGCGCTTGGCGAGCACGTCGGCGGCCTCGGTGTTCGACTTGGCGACCATCTCGCTCAGCTCGCGGATGTTGGACAGCGAACGCTCGAAGGCGGTCTTGACCAGTTCGGCCTGCTTGGCGGCCTTGTCCTCCGGCGAGCCGGCGGCGATCACCTCGGTGGCGGCGGTGCCGGCCTCCTCCAGGGTCTGACGCAGGATCTCGGCCTGGCGGCGCAGCACGGCCTGCAGGCCCTCGATGGCCAACTGGTTGGCGGCGGTCACCGCCTCGATGTTCTTCCGTTGCGTGGCGAGGATCGACTCCACGTCGATGCCGGGGAGCTTCAGATCGCCCAGCACCTTGGAGAAATCCGTGTCGAAGAACGGGTTACCGGTCGGCTTGGTCGCCATGTTTCATCCCCGAGTAGGTCCGGCCGGGCTGTCGTGCAGCCAGCAGGGCGTGAGTGGAAGTGCCCACACCTTAATCAACGGCCTGCTGCAGCGCAACATACAAGACGCCGCACCGCTCCAGATTCAACCGGCCGCGGTCTCCGGGGGTTCCGCGGATTTTTCCGCCCTGGGGCGGCGCAGCGCGTTGGCCCAGGACTCGGCGCGGCGCAGCCCGGAATCGAGGGCGGCCATGGTGCGCGCGAGGTCGGCGGTGTCGTCCTTCAGGAAGGTGCGCATCACCCGCGCGTGCACCGCCCCCAGCCCCGCCACCAGCGCCCCGCCGCCCGTCCCGTCCGGGTCCACCCCGGCCGCCCGCAGCATCCACGCCATGGAGCGCGCGTAGGCGCTCGAGAAGGCGAGCGCGGTCAGCGGCTCACGCGGCAGGTCGCGGGCCACGGCGGCGAGGCCGGCGCGGTACGGCACCAGCGCATCGAAACGCCGCATCATCACATCGAAGATCCGATCGCGGGCCGATTCGGACAGGTCGGGCGGCGTGTCGTCGGCCAGCACCGCGGCGTCGGCCACTTCGGCGACCCCGGCCAGCAGCGACGCCCGGGTGGGGAAGCGGCGGTACAGCTCGCCGAGCGGCACCGGCACGGCGCGCGCCACGTCGGCCAGCCCGGTGCGCCGCCAGCCGCGCTCGGACGCGAGATCCATGGCGCGGTCGAGGATGGTGCGGGAAAGCTCGTCCATGGGGGTGAATGTGCGGTCGAAGCGCGGCCGGCGCAAGGTGCTGCTGACCGGCCCGGATCGCTCCTCTTTCGTCATCCCCGCCTTCGCGGGGATGACGGCAAGAAACGGAAAAACGGAACGTCAGGCCTTCTTCACCGCCGCGACCCGCCCGCCGGTCATGCTGACGAGCTGGTCCGGGGTGAGGCGGAACACCGCGTTGGGCGTGCCAGCCGCCGCCCAGATCTCGCCGAGCGTCATCAGGTCGTCGTCGATCAGCACCAGCGGCGGCACGGCGTGGCCCAGCGGCGGGACGCCGCCGATGGCGAAGCCGGTCTTCTCGCGGACGAAGTCGGGGTCGGCGCGCTCGATCTTCTCGCCGATCAGGGCGCCCACCACCTTCTCGTTGACGCGGTTGGCGCCGCTGGCGATCACCAGCACCGGAGTGCCGGACTCCCGGGCGCGGAAGATCAGCGACTTGGCGATCTGCGCAACCGTGCAGCCGACCGACGCCGCGGCCTCGTCGGAGGTGCGGGTGCTGGACTCGTGCTCGACCACGCGATGCCCGAGGCCGATCGCGTCCAGCAGGGACTGGACGCGGGCAGCGGACGGGCTGAGCGTCGTCATGCTCAGGAGAACAGGCTGGAGACCGAGCGCTCCTCGCTGATGCGCATGATCGCCTCGGCGATCAGCGGGGCGATGGTGAGCTGGCGGATGTTGCGGCTGACGCGCACCGCCTCGGTCGCCTGGATGCTGTCGGTGGAGACCAGCATCTCGATGGGGGCCACCGCGATGCGGGCGACGGCGCCGCCCGACAGCACGCCGTGCGTGACGAAGGCGCCGACCGACTTGGCCCCGGCCTCCATCAGCGCGACCGCGGCGTTGCACAGCGTGCCGCCGGAATCGACGATGTCGTCCACCAGGATGCAGCGGGTGCCCTGCACCTCGCCGATGATGTTCATCACCTCGGACACGCCGGCGCGCTCGCGGCGCTTGTCGATGATGGCGAGGTCGGCGTCCAGGCGCTTGGCCAGCGCGCGGGCACGCACCACGCCGCCGACGTCGGGCGACACGATGGTGATCTCGTCGTCGCCGAAGGCGTTGCGGATGTCCTTCTCGAACACCGGGGCGGCCATCAGGTTGTCGAGCGGGATGTCGAAGAAGCCCTGGATCTGGCCGGCGTGCAGGTCCATGGTCAGCACGCGGTTGGCGCCGGCCTGGGTGATCAGGTTGGCCACCAGCTTGGCCGAGATCGGCGTGCGCGGGCCGGTCTTGCGGTCCTGGCGGGCGTAGCCGAAGTACGGGATCACCGCGGTGATGCGCCGGGCCGAACCGCGACGCAGCGCGTCGATGGTGACCAGCAGCTCCATCAGGTTGTCGTTCGCCGGAAACGACGTCGACTGGATCACGAAGACGTCCTCGCCGCGGACGTTCTCGTTGATCTCGACGAACACCTCCATGTCGGAGAACCGCCGGACGCTCGCCTTCGCCAGCGGAACACCCAGGCACGTGGAAATGGCTTCGGCAAGCGGACGGTTGCTGTTGCCGGCAAGCACCTTCATCGCAATCGGCTCTCTCTGAAGGAGGTTCGCATCGGGTGCGGCGGACGGCCCCGACGGCCCCGGCTGCACCCCCCGAAAAACGCGCGGGACCATAACAAAGGGTCGCACCCCTGTAAACGTTCTATGACGCTCGTCGTAAACAGGCCGCGCAGAGGTCCGTTGCGCTCAGCGCGGGGTGTAGCGCGCCAGGTAGTTGCGCAGCTTGAGGTCCGCCTTGGCGAAGTGGTCGAGGAACCAGAACTGCAGCACCTCGTCCGCCTTGCGCTTGACGTAGCCGAAGTCGAAGGCGGACTCGCGCGCCTCCACCTGCTCGATCAGCTCGTCGAGCAATTCCAGCAGGCGGGCGTGCTGCGCCTGGTGCTCGGCGATGTGGGGGAAGCGGATGGAGGCCTGCACCCGCTCCTCGCGGGCGAAGTGGCGGATCGTCTGCCGGCGCAGCGCGTGGAGCACGTCGAGCGCCGCGTCGCGGTGCTCCTCGCTGCCCGGCGTGGCGACGAAGCGCCGGATCAGGTCGTGCTGCTCGTGGTGGTCGGCGTCCAGACCACCGTGGTCGATGTTCATCTCCTCGCGCCAGTCGAGAACCATGGCTCCCCCTCCGCTCGGCCGCTGGACCATACCGACGGGGTACGCCCGATCCCCGAATCGGCGCGTTTGCGCGTCCCGATCATGAACCGCGGACGGGGCGCTTGGCAATCGGATTAGTGGCCGAACAGTGCGCTCGCCGAACTTTTAGTCGGCGCTGTGCACGGCGGCGTAGGCCTCGGCGCGGGAGCGCAACTCCGCCGGGATCGGGATGGAGCGGCGCGTCGCAAAGTCGGTGGTGACGGAGACCAGCTTCCCCTCGAAATAGCGCGTGCCATCCTCGCCGTCGCCGAGGACGCGGAAGCCCAGGCTGGAGCCGCCGAGCTTCTCCAGCAGCACCGAGACGTTCAGGCGCAGCCCCGGCTCCATCGGCGTGCGGAAGTCCACCGCGGTGTGCACGGTGGGCGCGCCCTGCCCCGCCGCGATCAGCTCCATCCAGGGAATGCCGCCGATGGCGCCGAACCACGCCTCCACCGCCTCGGTGATGTAGTCGAAGACGCGCGGCGTGTAGAGGATGCCGGCGGGGTCGCAGTCGCCCCATTTCACCGTGCGGGTCTGCACGAGACGATCCATGGCGGGGGTCCTCACGGTTGCAGCGCGATGGCGGACAGGCCGCGGCCGTAGTCCGTCTCGCCGCGCAGGCAGGCGCGGCGGTAGCTGAAGAAGCGGCTCTCCTCCGCCAGCGTGTCGTTGGGGCAGCGCGCCACCATCTCCACCCCCGCCTTGGCGAGCCGATGGCCGACGTAGCCGGCGAGGTCGAACAGGAAATGCCCCTCGCGGCGCGACGGCGCGAAGAAGTCGCGGTTGCGGTCGTCCTCGGCGAGGATCGGGCCGGGGAACTCCGGCCCCACCTCGTAGGAGCGCATGGCGATGCACGGGCCGACGGCGGCGACGATGCGCTCGCGCCTGGCGCCCAGCTCGATCATGCGCTCGATGGTCGCCTCGACGACACCGCCGCGCGCCCCCTTCCAGCCGGCGTGCGCGGCACCGACCACCCTGGCGCGCTCGTCGGCGAACAGCACCGGCGCGCAGTCGGCGGTGAGGATGCCCAGCGCCAAGCCCGGCGTGCGGGTCACCATGGCGTCGGCCTGCGGCCGCTGGTCCGGACCCCAGGGCTGATCGACCACCAGGCAGGTGGCGCTGTGGATCTGGTAGAGGCTGACCAGCCGCTCCGGCTGCACGCCCATGCGCCCGGCGGCGCGCGCCCGGTTCTCCGCCACCGCCGCCGGGTCGTCGCCGGAGCCGAGGCCGCAGTTGAGCGAAGCGTACAGCCCCGTGGACACGCCCCCCTCGCGGGTGAAGAAGGCGTGGCGGATGCCGTTGAGGTCGTTGAGCGCGCCGAGGGTGATCATGGTGCGTCTGCGTCGGGAATGGGGGAGCTAACCTGCCGCTTCGGCGGCGATCTGTCCATCCGTTCGATGGGAGGATTGTTGAAACGCTATCCCTCGAACCCCGCCGGCGGGCCGAAGCCCTTCGATGCCAGCGCCAGCGCCTTGAACAGCGTGCCCATCCCCTCCCCATTCACCAGACGGTCGAGGGCGGAGTCGATGTCGGCAGCCTGCTTCGGCGTGGCGCTGCGCTTCAGCACCTGGGCACGCTGCTGGATGCCCAGGTGCAGCAGCAGTTCACCCTGGGTGACCGGGCCGTAGGCCTCGGCACCGCCGTCGCGGGCGGCGGCGGCCAGGGACGCGAAGTCCACATGCGCCGTCAGGTCGGCGTCGCCGGGCGTCTCCAGCGCCGGGACGAAGGCGTGCTTGCGCAACGCCTGAAGCGTGTCGCCCACCGCCGGGCCGTGCCCGTAGCCGTAGTCGATGACCAGCGCGGCGCCGGGGTGCGCCGCCAGACGCGCGCCCAGCAGCCGGGCCACCGACTGGCCGGCCGGCGACGCCTCGACGATGCTGCCGACCGGCGACTCGCGCAGGCCCTCCGGCACGAGGTTCCGGCCCGGGCTGCGGCCCAGTTCCAGCACGAAGCGGAAGCGCGGATCCTCGTCCGGGGCGTCGGGGTCGAGGTCGACCAGCCGCTCGGCCCAGCCGTGCACGGTGCGCTGCACCTGCCGGACCGGCAAGGCATCGAAGAACTCGTTGGCGATGACGAGGCTCGGCCCCGCCGGCACGTCGTCGAGGCGGTCGTGCCACGTCGGCTCTGCCCCCGCCAGCGCGGCGCGCTGGCGCTCGCGGAGGTGCGGGCTGGTCTCCACAAGGTGCACGCGGACGGCGGCGCGGAACGGCGGCAGGATCGCCGCGGCGCGCAGCGCGTCGGCCATCAGCGTGCCGCGGCCGGGGCCCAGCTCGATCAGGCGGATCTCCGGCGGGCCACCCAGGCGCTGCCACGCGTCGGCGCACCACAGGCCGATCAGCTCGCCGAACATCTGGCTGACCTCGGGCGCGGTGACGAAGTCGCCGGCGCCGCCGAACGGGTCCTGCTTCATGTAATAGCCGAAGCGCGGATGACCCAGCGCCTCGGCCATGAAGGCGCCGACGGTCAGCGGCCCCTCCAGCGCGATGCGGCGGGCGAGCGAGCGCGCCAGCGTGTCGGCGGTCACGCCGTCACCGGGCGGCGCGGGCGCAGCGCCATCCACAGGCCGACCAGCACCATGGGGATGGACAGCAGCTGCCCCATGGTGGCGCCGCCCCACAGGAAGCCCAGCTGCGCGTCCGGCTCGCGGAAGAACTCGGCGACGATGCGGCTGAGGCCGTAGCCGATGAAGAACAGCCCCGCGGTCATGCCCGGCCGCGCCCGCACCGCCGGGCTGCGCACCGCCACCGCCAGGACCACGAACAGCACCACGCCCTCCAGCGCCGCCTCGTAGAGCTGGCTGGGGTGGCGCGGCACCTGGAGGGGGTCGCGCGGGAACACCACCGCCCAGTCCACGTCCGGCGCGGGGCGGCCGTACAGCTCGCCGTTGATGAAGTTGGCGATGCGGCCGAAGAACAGGCCGATGGGCGCCGCCGCGCAGACGAGGTCGGCGAAGGCGAAGGGCGACAGCCCGCGCCGCCAGCAGAACAGCAGGATCGCCGCCAGCACGCCCAGCGTGCCGCCGTGGAACGACATGCCGCCGTGCCAGACCGCCAGCGCCTCCAGCGGATCCTGGAGGTAATAGGGCAGGTTGTAGAACAGCACGTAGCCGAGCCGCCCGCCGAGGATGACGCCGAGCACCGCCCAGGTCAGGAACTCGTCGTAGTCGTCCGGCGCCGGCCGTCCCGGGTTGCCGCGGGCGAGGGCGAGGCAGTAGCGCCAGCCGAGGATGAAACCGGCCAGATAGGCCAGCGCGTACCAGCGCACCGCGATCGGCCCGACCGAGACGGCGATCGGATCAATGGCGGGAAAGGGAATGGCGAGCATGCTGACTCCCGTCAGACGTACGGATCCGGCTGCGACAGGTAGTCCTGCACGTAGCGCCGCACGCCCTCCTCCAGTTCGGTGAACGGCGCGTCGTAGCCCACGGCGCGCAGGCGATCGGTGCTCGCCTCGGTGAAATATTGGTATTTGTCGCGCAGATGCGCGGGCATGTCGAAGTACTCAATCCGCGGCGCCTGCCCCAGGGCGGCGAAGGTCGCCTCGGCGAGGTCCTTGAAGCTGCGCGCCTTGCCGGTGCCGACGTTGAACAGGCCGGACACCTCCGGGTGGTCGAGCAGCCAGAGCAGCACGTCCACCACGTCGCCGACCCAGATGAAGTCGCGGCTCTGCCCGCCGTCGGGGATGCCGTCGCGGTGCGACTTGAACAGCCGCGCCGTCTCGCCGGCCGCCAGCTTCGGGTAAAGCTTGGCGACGACGCTCATCATGTCGCCCTTGTGCGCCTCGTTGGGGCCGTAGACGTTGAAGAATTTCAGGCCCGCCCACTGCGGCGGCACCGTCTCGCCCTCCAGCACGGCGCGGGCGACGCGGCGGTCGAAGACCTGCTTGGACCAGCCGTAGGGGTTGAGCGGCCGCAGCCCGGCCAGCGCCTCCACCGAGCCGTCGTCGACGAAGCCCTCGGCGCCGTCGCCGTAGGTGGCGGCCGAGGAGGCGTAGATGAAGCGGGCACCCCGCCAGGCGCACCACGTCCACAGGTCCATGGACAGCGCCACGTTGTTGGCGACGATCTTGTCCACATCGCGCTCGGTGGTGGCGGAGATGGCGCCCATGTGGAAGACCACGTCGATCTCGGCGGCGTGCTGGTCGAGGAAGGCCATGACCTCCTCCGGCCGGACCAGCGCCCGCACCTCGCGCTTGGCGAGGTTGCGCCACTTGTCGCCGTCGCGGAAGCGGTCGACCACGGCGACGTCGGTGATGCCGCGCTCCGCCAGCCCGGCCACGAGGTTCGACCCGATGAATCCGGCCCCGCCGGTGACGACGATCATGCGCCCGCAGCTCCTTGGTATCGTTCTGGGCAGCGCCCTGGCGCGGGTTATAGGGTCTGCCCCGCCGCCCCGCAAGGCGTTGACCGGTGCGCGCCGTCGGCGCAGGATGCGGCGCATGAGCGATCCCACGCCCCGCAAGTCCCTGCACCTGCGCGCCGCCCCGGCCCGGCATCGGGCGATTCGGCACGCCGCCGCCTCGTCCGGACGGACGATGACCGCCTTCGTGCTCGACAGCGCGTGCGCCGCGGCCTATCAGACGCTCGCCGGGCAGCCGGACTTCGCGATGCAGGATGCGGACTGGGAGCATGTCCTCGGCCTGCTGGGCCGGCCGGCCGCCGACCGCGACCGGCTGTGCGCCCTGCTCGGCCGTCCGGTATGACCGGATGCCCGTGACGGGATGGGACCCCGGGCGTTGAATCGGGGCGGCGGCACGCCTTAGTATGACGGAATGGTCCGGCGACGGGCCGAAGACACGGGATCGAATCGATGCAGGTCGACAACAAGCTTCTCGACGATCTGGCCCGCGTGGCCGGCGGTGCGCTCGGCGCGCTGTCCAATCTGCGCGAGGAGGCGGAGGCGCAGATGCGCCAGCAGTTCGAACGCATCCTGTCGCGCATGGACGTGGTGCCGCGCGAGGAGTTCGATGCCGTCCGCGCCATGGCCGCCAAGGCCCGCGAGGAACAGGAAACCCTGGCCGAACGCGTCGTCGCGCTGGAGGCCACGGTCGCCACCCTGCTGGCCGAGCACCAGCTGCGCCACGAGGAGGCGGGGCCGAAGCGCCGCGCCCCCGGCCACGCGCACGAGGCGCCCACCGCCCACCCCGGCGGCGCCAAACCCTGAGCGCCCGGACCGTCCCCGGAACCATCCGTAACTTCCGCGCGCGTGCGGACGAATCCTGTTGCGCGCCCGCGGTGCTTTTGGCACGTTGCTTCTTGTAGTAGCCCCCGCGTGTTAATCCACAAGATCTCGGGTCATAGTCCCAACACCCTGGGCGCCCGACGTCAGGGGTCCGGTGCCGTCCATCGCGCCTTCAGAGGAGGACGCAGACCATGTCGGCAGTAGCCGTCGAAACGAAGTCCGTGACCATCCGCAACCCCCTCGACGTGGTCGAAGAGATCGTCACCGCCAACGAGTGGCCCTTCGAGCGCGCCGGCGAGGACGAGCTGATCGTCGAGATCGGTGGCCGGTGGTGCGACTACCGCCTGTACTTCGTCTGGCAGCCGGACGTTTGCGCGATGCAGTTCTCCTGCCAGTTCGACATGAAGGTCCAGTCCAACCGCCGCAGCGCCGTGTCCGAACTGCTGGGCGAGGTGAATTCGCGCCTGTGGCTGGGCCATTTCGACGTGTGCAGCGAGGAGCACACCCCGATGTTCCGCCAGACCACCCTGCTGCGCGGCTCGCGCGGCGCGACGGTGGAGCAGCTGGAGGACCTCGTGGAGATCGCCCTGTCGGAGTGCGAGCGCTTCTACCCCGCCTTCCAGTTCGTCATCTGGGGCGGCAAGACCGCGTCGGAGGCGGTGTCCGCCGCCATCCTCGACACCATGGGCGAAGCGTAACAAGAGGGGCGTGAACGCCATGGCTGCGACTCTCCTGCTGGTCGGCTGCGGCAAGATGGGCGGCGCGATGCTCGACGGCTGGCTGAAGGCCGGCACGGTGGAGCTCGTCGTGGTCGTCGAGCCCGGCGGGATGACGCACGCGCACCCGGCGGTCACCGTCGTCGGCAGCGCGCCGGAGCTGCCGGCCGGCTTCGCGCCCGACGTGGTGGTGCTGGCGGTCAAGCCGCAGGTCATGGACAACGTGGCGCCGGCCTACGCCGGGCTGGCCGGGCCGAAGACGGTCTTCCTCTCCATCGCCGCCGGCAAGACCATCGACTATTTCCACCGCCACCTCGGCGGCGCGGCGGCCATCGTGCGCGCCATGCCCAACACCCCGGCCGCCATCGGCCGCGGCATCACCGTCGCCGTTCCCAACGACGCGGTCGGCGCCGCCCAGCGCGACCTCTGCGCCGCGCTGCTGTCGGCGGTCGGCGAGGTCGCCTGGGCCGAGGACGAGTCGCAGATGGACGCAGTCACCGCCGTCTCCGGCAGCGGCCCGGCCTACGTCTTCCTGCTGGCCGAGGCACTGGCCGCGGCCGGCGAGGCCGCCGGCCTGCCCGCCGATCTGGCGCAGCGTCTGGCCCGCGCCACGGTGTCGGGGGCCGGCGAGCTGCTGCACCAGTCGCCGCAGGCCCCGGCGCAGCTGCGCGAGGCGGTCACCAGCCCCGGCGGCACCACCCGCGCCGCGCTCGACGTGCTGATGGCGCCGGAGGGCATGACCGCGCTGATGACCCGCGCGGTGGCGGCGGCGGCGAAGCGGTCGAAGGAACTGGCGCAGTAGGCTAGCGCCCGAACACCCGCGCGGCGATCAGCGCGCCGACGTCGTCGTCGGTGTTCTCGTCGCCGTTCATCATCAGCACCAGCAGCGTGTCGCGCTCCGGGAAGTACCAGAACTCGGCGCGGAAGCCGGCGTAGCGGCCGGCGTGGCCCCAGCGCGGGCCCCAATCCGAATCCTCGACGACGATGCCGTAGCCGTAGCCCTCGTCGGTGTCCTCGCCGGCGCGGTCGGTGACCATCTCCCTGACCAGATCCGGGGCGAGCAGCGCGCCCTGGCTGCGGAACAGCGCGTCGGCGAACTGCTCCAGGTCGGCCGCGGTGGTGGTGACCGGCGCGTCGCCGAGCGGGCTGGCGTAGGCGACGGTGCTGGCGTCCGAGCGCACGCCGCGGGCGTCCGGCCGGCGGTAGCCGCGCGCCACGCCGGAATCGTTCGGGTCGGCGCCGACCGAGGTGTCCGCCATGCCGGCCGGGCGCAGCACGCGCTCCGCCAGAGTCTCGGCGAAGGGCTTGCCCTCGATCCGCTCCAGGATGCGGCCGAGCAGGATGTAGTTGGTGTTCGAGTAGGCGTAGGCGCCGGGCGGCGTCGGCTTCCGGCAGGGGGCGGACTGGATCACCTCCTCCGCCGTCCAGCGCGGGCCGGGGTGGACGGCGGGCACCGGGGCGCTGTTGCGCAGGCAGTCCGGCACGCCGGAGCGGTGCGCCAGCAGATCGGCCAGCGTGGCGCCCTCCAGGTTGGTCAGGCGCGCCGCCGCCGGGTGGCCGACCAGCGCCGCCGCCGGGTCGCCTAGCGCCACCCTCCCCTCCTGCACCAGCCGCAGCACCGCCACGGCGGTGAGCATCTTGCCGACCGAGGCGACGTGGAAGCGCGTCTGCGCGGTGACCGGCCGCTTGCTGCGCAGGTCGGCGATGCCGGCCGCCGCGAGATCGCGCCGGTCGGCCGAGGAGACCAGGAGCACGCCGCCGGGCGCGGCGTAACGCGCCAGCAGCTCCCGCAGGATGGCGTCCGCGTCGGCGCGGGCCGGAACGGGCAGCGTCAGCAGGATGAGAAGGGCGAGGATGCGCGTCATCCCGCCATGAGGCCGGAGGCAACGGCCGGCAAGCAATGGGGGTGCGGTCATAGGACCGACGGCGCGCCACTCCCCTTCCGGGCATATTGACAGTACACACCCATGATGACAGTATACTACCATTATGACCGAAGACGCCTTTTCCCACCCGACCAGCCGACTAGCCCTCGAGGTCTTCCGCCTCAACGGCGCCCTGATCGCCGCCGGCGATGCGCTCGTCGCGCCCCTCGGCCTGACCAGCGCGCGCTGGCAGGTGATGGGCGCGGTGGCCGAAGCCCGCGGCGGCCTGCCCGTGGCCGGCATCGCCCGCAACATGGGCCTCGTGCGCCAGTCGGTGCAGCGCATCGCGGACCAGCTCGAGGCCGAGGGGGTCCTCCGCTACGTCCCCAACCCCCATCACCGCCGCGCCAAGCTGGTCCGGCTCACCGAACGCGGCGCCGCCCTGTTCGAGGCCGCCAGCGCCCGCTGGCTCGCCCTGGCCGACACGCTGGCCGCCACCTTCGCCCCGGGAGAGGTCGAGCGCACGGCCGAGGTTCTCCAGCGCTTCCGCGGTCACCTGCGGCCCCCATCCGACGACGGAGAGATGCCATGATCCGCGCCTTGCACCCGATCGCCGGCGTGACCGGCCTGCTGACCATCGCCGCGTTCTGGACCTCGACGGTGGCGGCCGAGGCCTTCGGTTCCGATGCCACGGTGCTCGCCGTGAAGACGGCGATTCTCTGGAGCCTGCTCCTGCTCGTGCCGGCGCTGGCGATCACCGGGATCACGGGTGTGCGCATGGCCGGCGGCTCGGCCGACCCGCGGATCGTCCGGAAGCGCCGCCGCATGCCGGTGATCGCGCTGAACGGCCTGCTGGTCCTCGTGCCCTGCGCCGTCTTCCTGCAGGCACGCGCCGCGGCGGGCGAGTTCGGAGGGGCGTTCATCGCCGTGCAGGCCATCGAGCTGCTGGCCGGCGCCGCGAACCTCACGCTGATCGGAATGAACCTGCGCGACGGGCTCGCCCTGGCCCGACGCACCGCGGCGGCCTGACGGTCATACGGACGGCGCCTGAAGGCTCCGTCCACATGCCCCTCCCGCTCAATGCTGTGCATTGAGCTGCCGGGTTGGATCAAAGGCGCCTGATGGAAGCCATCAGGCGCCTTTGAT
>NZ_LGQZ01000062.1 GCF_003116015.1 Azospirillum sp. TSO22-1 | reverse complement strand
CGGGCGTGAACGGGCCGACCGCGACGCCGGCCAGCAGATAGCCGACCAGGGGAGGCAGCCGGAGCTTGCTGGCGAGAAGGCCCCCCAGGAAGGCGAGAACCAGGCCCATGACGATGGTGGCGATGAGCGTCGTCTCGTGCGGCATGAGGATCCTTGTCCGGTCCTGGGCTGGAGGATCCCGCGATGGAACCGGCTCTGCCAGATATGGTGGTTGCCCGGCGAGCGGTCAGCGCGATGTGCAGCGGCACGGACGGCAGGTGTTCGTCTGCGCCCTCGCTTGCGCCACCGCGCATCCCCATGTCCATTGGATGATGAGGATCGAATACGGTGCCCGCTTTGACTTCGATGGCTGGATGGTCATCGACACCGCGGTGGTGAACGGCGAACTGGTCGGCGAGGCGGTTCGGCGCGGTCTGTCCTTTGGTGAAGCCGCACAACTGGCTGAGTTCTTGAATCGGCATGGAAAGGGACTGCACGCCAATCAGAACTGAGGGCGCCCTCGCAAAGCGGTGGAGGCGGTGCCACATAGGGAAAGGCAGCAACCCGTACGTTGCAACTCGTATGTTGCTCTTGGGGGCGCCATGAAGCCCGCCGTCATCGTCCTTCTTCTTTCGTTCGCGGCCGCCGCCGCGGCAGCCGGTGAACGCAATCCCACGCATCTCTTCGATCCCGGCAACCACGTCGATGCCGACGGTGTCGTCCGCGACCGTGGCGGTCGGCCCGTCGGGCGCATCGAGGCGGATGTGAAGGGAAGCCATGTGTTGCGCGACAACGACGGGCGCCACATCGGCAGCGTCGAGCACGGCTCCGCCGAGGGCGAACTGGTCATCCGGGACAGCGAAGGCCGCCGCCAGGGCACGCTCGAACGTCGTCGGTAATGCGGCGGCCCCATCTCCGAGGCAACCGCGATCCGATCGTCGGATCAGTAAAACACCCCACCGTCCAGATCCTTCCTGAACTGTCCGCTCCAAGCGGAGGGGAGCGCCGACCGGTAGGCCCGGGAGGTTCGGGTCGGTGCGTAGGTCACGGTGATGGTGTGGAATTGGACCGTGCCGCCCCTGACGACATAGGCCTCGACGCGGTCCTCCATGCTGAAATCGTCCGGGCGAAGCGTGACGTAGGCAACGCACCGTTCGAAGGTCTCCCTTTCGACGTTCTTGAGCATGGCATAGCTTTCGGTTCAGGCCACGGGACCATGGATCAGGGCAAAGAGCACGACCGCCAGCACGACGGCGACCGGGATCACCAACGGCGGCACGAAGTACTCCATCGGGGCGCTCCAAAAAGACGAGAAAGGTGTGGGGGTTTGAAGGGTCATCGTCGTGCTCCGTATGTGTGGCGGATCGAGCCGGGGATGCCGCGGTGGCTTTCTTCCGATTGCACCGTCAATCAAGGATTGCGCTGCGGCCTATGGAAGAGTTGGTGATGAAATAAGTTTTTACCGTGGCGATTTCGGCATATGAACCTATGCGCCGCAGAAATATGGTGCGCATGTGCATAAGTCATTTTATCGACGGTTTGAGCGGTATGCAAATCATGATGTTGGCTGAGACTTCGATGGTTTCGGCGCTTGGCCGCTGTGGAGCTTTTCGATATGAAGATCAAAGCTCAGATTTTTTCGTCCTGCACAGAAAGGCCGAGTGGATCGTCCGCAGTGACAATCTCCTGTACGGCCCTTACGCGACCTGCGGCGACGCTTTCGTCGGAGCCGTGGCAGAGGCGCAGGCGGTCGGGCTTTCGGGCATTCCGAGCACCGTGATCATCGAGGACGAGAACCTCGCCCTGAAAATCGGATGGCGCTACGGCATCGACCCGCTGCCGCTCCGGTGCCGGTGACCGACCGGCATTCTTCGAAACCCGCCGGAATCATCGGTCGGCAATCCGGCTCATCCTTTTGCGCTGCGTCGCAGCATGAATTTATCGCGACGCAGCGAGCCTGCGCCGCAGAGAGGCATGGCTTCATAGACTGGTGCTTCGTCGCGGCACGCAAGCGGCACGCAACCGCCTTCAAGGGCGCAGAAATGCTTGCAGCCGGATTGATCCCGGTTCAGCAAAAACCTAGCGTTTCCGCCGCTGTCCGGGTTTCCTGCCGCCGCTCATAACGGTGTTGTCGTCGGTTCGAATCCGGCCGGGCCCACCACGAATTCAACGGCTTAGCGTGCCCCGGAATGGGCAGGCAACCAGATGGGCACGCAATGGACACGCACTTCGTCGTGTCGCCCTCAGAACCGGGAGGCTTTCCTCCCGCATCTCGTTACGGATCTTGCTGATCGTGCCGTCCGACACGCCCGTCTCCTCCCGGATCTGCTTGTGCGGGACGCCGGTCGAGTAGGAGGGATCCGTGCTGCCGTGTCGTCGTGGATTTTGCCGCCAAGCTCAGCGCCACCCCGCCAGCCGCTGGGCCGGAGGACGTGGCGGCGCTGCGCGCCGTGGGCCTGGGCGACCGGGAGATCCTCGACCTGATCCAGGCCGTCGCGATCTTCGCCTGGGCCAACCGCCTGATGCTTACGCTCGGTGAGTCGGTGCGGCCGGACGCGTCATCAGAACCGGGTGCTGCGCCATAATCAACAATTTTGTTTGCGTAAATATGAATTATATCTATACTAGTACAGTGTGATTTGGTACGTTGAGGTATGCCGACGCAGTGCCCTTCACGGGTGGTGTTTCAGCGTTTCCTCCCAAACTCGGGCCGCCCCTCCGGCGGCCCGTTTTTTATCGGCGTGGGGGTGGGGAAGAGGCTTGAACTGTTCAACGCCCGATGTTCTCTGACGGACAGGGGAGAGGCGACGACGGATGAACGCGTGCTGAGCCAGAAAGCCAAATACGCCATGCGCGCGCTGATCATGCTGGCCGAGCGGTCGGACGACGACCTCGTGCTCATCGGCGACATTGCCGAGCGCGAGAACATCCCCCGCAAGTTCCTGGAAGCCATCCTTGTCGAACTGCGCAACCACGGCCTGCTGTTCGCCAAGCGCGGCAAGGGTGGCGGCTACCGGCTGGCACGGCCGGCCTCGCAAATCAGCTTTGGCGAGGTGATCCGGATCATCGACGGGCACCTTGCACCGATTCCCTGCGCCAGCAAGAACGCGTTCAAGCCGTGCGCCGACTGCGAGGATCCGGCCACCTGTTCGACGCGCTGGCTGATGATCCAGGTGCGCGACGCCACCGCGGACGTGCTCGACAACCGCTCGCTGGCCGACGCGCTGCGCCATCGGCAGGCGGTCGGCCATCTGGCGGGGAACTTCGATATCTGAGCGCGGCCCCTACGGCAGGGGCAGCGCGCGTTCCGCCAGGGCCACCCAGTAGGCCGCGCCGGTGGCCAGCACCGAATCGTCGAAGTCGTAGCCGGGGCTGTGCAGCGGCCGGCTGCCGGCGCCGAGCCAGACGTAGGCGCCCGGCCGCTTGGCCAGCATGTAGCCGAAATCTTCGGCGGTCATGGACGGGGCGGCGTCGCGCCGCACGTTCGCGGGGCCGGCCACCGCCTCGGCTGCGGCGGCGGCCAGGTCGGCCTCGGAGCGGGTGTTGATCGTCGGCGGCGCGCGCGCGTCGATCTCCAGCGTGGCCTCCGCCCCCAGCGCACCGGAGATTCCGGCGACGAGGCGGCCGAGCTGCTCGTGCAGCCGGGCCCGCGTCGCTGGCTGGAAGGTGCGGATCGTGCCGTGCAACTCGGCCGTGTCCGGGATGACGTTGAAGGTGGTACCGGCTTCCATACGGGTCACCGACAGCACGGCGCCGTCGAGCGGATCGGTGCCGCGGCTGACGAGGCTCTGCACCGCCGTTACGAGGTGTGCCGCCACCAGCACGGGATCCACTCCGTGGTGCGGCATCGCGGCGTGCCCGCCCTTGCCGCGGATCCGCACGGTGAACTGGTCGCACGCCGCCATCACCGGGCCGGGGTGCACGGCGAAGGTGCCGGCCGGCAGGTCCGGCCAGTTGTGCAGGCCATACACGGCGTCCACCGGGAAGCGGTCGAACAGTCCGTCCTCGACCATCCGCAGGCCGCCCCCGCGGCCCTCCTCGGCCGGTTGGAAGACGAGGTGGACGGTGCCGGCGAAGGACCGGGTGACGGCGAGGTGCCGGGCGGCGCCGAGCAGCATGGCGGTGTGCCCGTCGTGGCCACAGGCGTGCATCACCCCGGCGTGGCGCGAGGCGTGCGGCACGCCGGTGGCCTCGGGAATCGGCAGGGCGTCCAGATCGGCGCGCAGGGCGATGGCGCGTGGCGACGGCGCGCGGCCGTGGATGGTGCCGACCACCCCGGTCCCGGCGAGCCCGCGGTGCACATCGATTCCCCACGCTTCCAACGACTCCGCGACGGCGTCGGCGGTGCGGTGCTCCTCGAAGCCCAGCTCGGGATGGGCGTGCAGGTCGCGCCGCCACGCCGTCATGGCCGGCGCCAGCGCGGCGACCGCCGCGGGAATACCGGCGTGGGGGACCGCATCGGGGCCGGGCATCGCAATCTCCTCATGGCGCGGGCGTATTCCACATGCGGCGTGCTCGCATGCCGGTTAATTACCTATTTAACAAATAGGATATTGACAAGGGTTTCACGCCCATCTCACATAATGCGCATCGAAATTGTGATGGCGTGCGGTACAACGCGGCCGAATTGTTCAATTTGCCTGCGGGCATGCGGAAGGAATGAGATGATGGCGGGAACGGGTTCTTGGCTGCGCCGCGCCGGTGTGGCGGGCGTGGTGCTGGCGCTCCTGGCTTCGGGCGCGTCGGCGGCCGAGCGCATCAAGCTCGGCGTGATGGGCGGCGTCGAGGAGGAACTGGCGGAGGTGGCCAGGAAGGTCGCCGCCCGCAACGGCCTGGAGCTGGATGTGGTCACCTTCTCCGACTACGCCATCCCCAACGCCGCGCTGGAGGCCGGCGACCTCGACGCCAACGCCTTCCAGCACAAGCCGTACCTGGACGCGCAGATCAAGGCGCGCGGCTACCACATCGTGCCCATCGGCTACACCATCGTGGCGCCCATCGGCTTCTACTCGCGCACGCTGAAGGGCATCGGCGAGTTGAAGGAGGGCGCGCGCGTCGGCATCCCGAACGACCCGTCGAACGGCGGCCGCGCGCTCAACCTGCTGGCCGCCAACGGCCTGCTGAAGCTGCGCGACGGCAAGGGTCTGGTGCCCAGCGTGCTCGACGTCGTCGAGAACCCGAAGAAGCTGCAGATCATCGAGATCGAGGCGGCGCAGCTGCCGCGCTCGCTGGAGGATCTGGCCGGCGCGGTGATCAACACCAACTACGCGGTCAACAGCGGCCTCAGCCCGGCCAAGGACGCGCTGATCATCGAGCCGCGCGTCGGCAACCCCTACGGCAACTTCATCGCCGTGCGCGAGAAGGACAAGGACCGGCCGTCCTTCAAGACGCTGGTCGCCGCCTACCAGTCGCCGGAGGTCAAGGACTTCCTGGAAGCGCGCTTCAAGGGCGCCATGCTGCCGGCCTGGTAAGACCGCCATGTCCGAGCCCGAGATCCACCCGGTTCCGCCCGGCTTCGCGGCGCGCGCCCATGTGGACGCCGCCGCCTACGCGGCGACCTACCGCCGGTCCGTCGAGGACACCGAGGGCTTCTGGTGCGAGCAGGCGGCCTTCCTCGACTGGATCACGCCGTTCACCCAGGTGAAGGACACCAGCTTCGCCCTGGAGGACCTGCGCATCCGCTGGTTCGCCGACGGCACGCTGAACGCGTCGCACAACTGCATCGACCGGCACCTGCCGGCCAAGGCCGACGTGCCCGCCATCCTCTGGGAGGGCGACGACCCGGCCGAGCGGCGCACCGTCACCTGGGGCGAGCTGGCCGACAAGGTCAACCGGCTGGCCAACGTGCTGACGGGGCTGGGCGTCCGCCAGGGCGACGTGGTGACCATCTACCTGCCGGTGATCCCGGAGGCGGTGGTGGCGATGATGGCCTGCGTACGCATCGGCGCCGTCCATTCGGTGGTGTTCTCGGGCTTCTCGGCCGAGGCGCTGGCCGACCGCATCGCCGACGCCCGCGCCAAGGTGCTGATCACCGCCGACGAGGGGCGCCGCGGCGGCCGGGCGGTGCCGCTCAAGCGCAACGCCGACCGTGCGCTGGAACGCGAGCGCGCGGTCGCCCACGTGGTGGTGGTGCGGCGCAGCGGGGCGGACGTGCCGTTCACCCCCGGCCGCGACCTCTGGTACGACGAGGCGGTCGCCGCCGCCGCGCCGCACTGCCCGCCGGTGGCGGTCGGCGCCGAGGACCCGCTGTTCATCCTGTACACCTCGGGCTCGACCGGCAAGCCGAAGGGGCTGGTGCACACCACCGGCGGCTATCTGGTGCACACCGGCACCAGCTGGCGCACCATCTTCGACTGGCACGAGGGCGACGTGTTCTGGTGCACGGCCGACGTCGGCTGGGTCACCGCGCACACCTACAAGATCTACGGGCCGCTGCTCAACGGCGCCACCAGCGTGCTGTTCGAGGGCGTGCCGACTTGGCCGGATTCGTCGCGCTGGTGGTCGATCATCGAGCGCTACCGGGTCAACATCTTCTACACCGCGCCGACCGCCATCCGCTCGCTGATGCGCGAGGGCGAGGAGCCGGTGCGGCGGCACGACCTGTCGTCGCTGCGGGTGCTCGGCTCGGTCGGCGAGCCGATCAACCCGGAGGCGTGGCGCTGGTACCACCGCGTGGTCGGCGGCGGGCGCTGCCCGATCGTCGACACCTACTGGCAGACCGAGACGGGGGCGGTGCTGCTCACCCCCATCCCCGGCGCCGTGCCCAACAAGCCGGGCCGGGCGGGCAAGCCCTACTTCGGCATACGGCCGGTGGTGGTGGACGCCGCCAACGCGGAACTGGCGGGGCCGGCGGAGGGCAACCTGTGCTTCGCCGATTCCTGGCCGGCGCAGGCGCGCACCATCCTGCACGACCACGGGCGCTTCCTGCGCACCTACTTCGCGCCGTTCCCCGGCCGCTTCTTCACCGGCGACGGGGCGAGCCGCGACGCCGACGGCTACTACCGCATCAGCGGGCGGGTGGACGACGTGATCAACGTCTCCGGCCACCGCCTGGGCACGGTGGAGCTGGAGAGCGCCATCGCCTCCCACCCCGCGGTGGCGGAGGCGGCCGTGGTCGGCTATCCGCACCCGGTGAAAGGGCAGGGAGTCTTCGCCTACGTGACGCTGAAGGGCGGCATCGCCGAGAGCGAGGGCCTGCGCGGCGAGATCGTCACCCGGGTGCGCGACCGCATCGGCCCGATCGCCACGCCGGATGTCGTCCAGTGGGCGCCGGCCCTGCCGAAGAACCGCGCCGGCAAGATCCTGCGCCGCATCCTGAGCAAGGCGGCGGCCGGCGACTTCGCGGATTTCGGCGATACCTCCACGGTGGCCGATCCCGATGTGGTCGCCGACATCGTCGCCCGCCGCCGGGCCGCGCGGGTGGACGGAGCGGCCGGGGTGCCGTAGCGCCCCGGGCTTCCGCTCAGCGCCGGTGGTCGACGCGGCGCGCCAGCCACTCGCCGCCGAACTGCACCGAGGTCACCAGCACGATCAGGATGGCGATGATCTCGAACAGCACCTGCGTCTCGTACCGCTCGTAGCCGTAGCGGATGGCGAGGTCGCCGAGGCCGCCGGCGCCCACCGCCCCGGCCATGGCCGAGGAATTGATCATGGCGATCACGCACACCGTCATGCCGCCGACGATGCCGGGCAGCGCCTCGGGCAGGATGACGTGGCGGACGATGTGCCGGCGGCGGAAGCCCATGGCCTGTGCCGCCTCGATCAGTCCGTGGTCGACCTCGTTCAGGCTGACCTGGGCGATGCGGGTGTAGAAGGCGATGAGGTGGATGCTGAGCGGTACGCACGCCGCCCAGATGCCCAGCGTCGTGCCCACCAGGATCCGCGTGAACGGCAGCAGCGCCACCAGCAGGATGATGAAGGGGACGGCACGGAAGACGTTGACCAGGACGGACAGCGCCTTGTTGAAACGCGGCTTCGGATTGAGCCCGCCCGGCGCGGTGACGACCAGAGCCAGGGCGAGGACGAGCCCCACCGAGATGGCGATCGCCACCGAGACGCCGACCATGGTCAGCGTCTCGCCGAAGGCGCGCAGGTAGCGGTCAGACATCGTCGGCGACATAGCCCAGCACCTTGATGGAATCGGGAGAGAAGGAACGCCCGGCGGCTGAGCGCAGCGCGGCGGCCGGCACCGCCACCAGCAGGTCGCCCTGGGCGTGCCCCTGGATGCGGTCGATGCCGCCGTGCAGCAGCTTGGCGTCGGGGGCGAGGGAGAGCAGGCTGGCCAGCGACAACCCCTCCGGGTGCGTCTCGCCGGTGAAGCGCAGCGCCAGGATGGCGTGCCCGCCGTGCCGGGGCGGCTCCGGCTGCAGGCGGCGGGCGAGGTCGTCGGGCAGGCCGTGCTGCAACGGGCGCAGCAGCGCCCGCGTCGCCTCGCCCTTCGGCGCGCCGAACACCTTCCACACCGGGCCCCGCTCCACCGCGTGGCCCTGGTCGAGCACCAGCACCTCGTCGCAGATGGCGCGGATCACCGCCATGTCGTGGGTGATCAGCACGATGGTCAGGCCGAGCGCGGCGTTGATGTCGCGCAGCAGGCCGAGGATGGCGTGCGTCGTCTCCGGATCCAGTGCCGAGGTCGCCTCGTCGCACAGCAGGATGTCGGGGCGGTGCACCAGCGCGCGGGCGATGCCGACGCGCTGCTTCTGTCCGCCCGACAGCTTGGTCGGATAGACGTCGGCCTTGTCGGCGATGCCGACGAGGTCGAGCAGTTCGTCCACCCGGCGGCGGACCTCCGCGGCGGGGACGCCGGCGACCTTGAGCGGCAGGCCGACGTTCTCCCGCACCGTCTTCGCCGACAGCAGGTTGAAGTGCTGGAAGATCATGCCGATGCGGCGGCGCAGCCGCATCAGCGCCTCCTCGTCCAGCGCGCCGACGTCGGTGCCGTCGATCAGCACCCGGCCGCCGGAGGGGCGCTCCAGCATGTTGATCGAGCGCAGCAGCGTCGACTTGCCGGCGCCCGAGCGGCCGATGATGCCGAACACGCCGCCGCGCGGGATGCTGAAGGACACCGCGTGCAGCGCCTGCACGCCGCCGGGATAGACCTTGCGGATCGCCTCGAAGGTGATGTGCGGGGCGGCCGGTTCGGGGTCCGGCGCGACGGGGGCGGAGAGGGCGGGGTTCGGCGGCATCGGTCGGGTCCCGTCCGCTCAGAAGGCCGGAATGAGGACGCCGGCGAGTTCCTTCTCGATGTGCGCGCGGACCTCCGGCGACTGGAAGGAGTCGACCAGCGGCTTCACCCAGGGGGCGTCCTTGTCCTGCTCGCGCACGACGATGATGTTGACGTTCGGGTTGTTCTCCCGCTTCTCCTGGGCGATGCCGTCGCGCGCCGCGTTCAGGCCGACCTGCGAGCCGAAGCTGGAGATCACCGCCGCCGCATCGACGTCCTGGTAGGAGCGGGCGAGCACCACCGACTTCGCCTCGACGATCTCCAGCTTGCGCGGGTTCGTCTTGACGTCGGCCAGCGTGGCGGTCTCGTTGAAGGCGTCGAAGCCGTCGCGCAGCGTGATCAGCCCCTCGTCGCGCAGAACGATCAGCGCCCGGCTCTCGTTGCTGGGGTCGTCCGGCACGCCGACCTTGGCGCCGGTGGGCAGGTCCTTCAGCGACTTGTACTTCTTCGAGTAGAAGGCGATCGGCGACAGGTAGGTGTTGCCGACGATGGCCAGCTTGTAGCCGCGCTGCTTGACCTGGTCGCGCAGGAACGGGATGTGCTGGAAGGCGTTGGCCTGCAGCTCGCCGTTGTTCAGCGCCTCGTTGGGGCTGAGCGTGCCGGCGAGCACCACCGGCTCGATGGCGAGGCCCTTGGCGGCGCCGACCTTGGCGACGATTTCCCAGATCGGTTCGCTGATGCCGCCGCGGATGCCGACCTTCAGGCGGACCGGATCGGCGGCCTGGGCGGCGCCGGCGGCCAGCACCGAGCCGGCGAGCAGGACGGCGGCCACGGCGCGGCCGAACAGACGAAGCTTCATTGGACAACTCTCCTTGTGAAATTCGATGGGTCAGCGCCGGCGCGGCGGCGTCACGGCGTCGAGGGCCTGGAGGATGTCCTCCTGGATGTCCGGCAGGTTCTCCAGCCCGATGGACAGGCGGACGAGGCCGTCGCTGATGCCGTGGCGGGCGCGCTCCTCGGCGGTGTAGGTGGCGTGGGTCATGCTGGCGGGGTGCTGGACCAGCGTCTCGGCGTCACCCAGGCTGACCGCGCGGGTGGCCAGCACCAGCCGGTTCATGAAGCGCACCCCAGCCTCGATGCCGCCCTCCAGCTCGCACGACACGAGGCCGCCGAAGCCGCTCATCTGCCGCCGGGCGACCGCGTGGCCGGGGGAATCGGGTAGGCCGGGATAGCCGACCCAGCGCACCGCCGGGTGCTCCGCCAGCAGCGCCGCCACCGCGGCGGCCGAGGCGCTGTGGCGCTCGACCCGCAGCTCCAGCGTCTTCAGTCCGCGCAGCAGCAGGAAGGCGGTCAGCGGTGCGATGGTGGCGCCGGTCAGGTAGCGCAGCCCGTGCCCGCGCACGCGGTCGATGATCGCCTTCGGCCCGGCCACCACGCCGGCGATCAGGTCGCCGTGGCCGCCCAGGAATTTGGTCGCCGAATGTACGACGAGGTCGGCGCCGTGCTCGATGGGGCGTTGCAGGACCGGCGTCGCGAAGGTGTTGTCCACCATCACCAGGGCGTCGGCGCCATGCGCCAGTTCGCTCACCGCGGCGATGTCGACGACGCGCAGGTTGGGGTTGGCCGGCGTCTCGAAATGCACCAGCTTCGGGCGCAGCGCCAGCGCGCGGGCGAGGTCGTCGAGGTTCGTGAAATCGGCCACCTCGACCCGGATGCCGAAGCGGGTCAGCCCGCGCACGAACAGCGCGAAGCTGTTGCCGTACAGCGTGGTGTCGATCACCACGGTGTCGCCGGCCTCCAGCAGCGTCCACAGCGTGGCGGAGATCGCCGCCATGCCCGACGCCACGGCAAGCCCGGCCTCGGCGCCCTCCAGGTCGGCGACGCGGGCCTCCAGCAGCGCCTGGGTCGGGTTCCTGGTGCGGCCGTAGATGTAGCCCTCCTTCTCGCCACGGAACAGGGCGGCGCCGTCCTCCGCCGTCTCGAAGGCGTAGGTGGAGGTCATGAACACCGGCGCGGTCAGCGCGCCGTGCTCGCTGGCCGGGTCGTAGCCCAGATGGATCGCGCGGGTCGACAGGCCGCTCCAGCGCGGCCGGTTCGATGACGGTTGGCTCATGACAACGAATCCAGGATCTTGCCGGGGTTGAGGATGTTCGCGGGATCGAGGGCGCGCTTGACCAGCGCCATGGCGCGCCGCTCCTCGGCGGAGCGCGACAGGGCCAGCCACGCCTTGCGGTCGAGGCCGATGCCGTGCTCGGCCGACACGGCGCCGCCGAGCGCGGCGAGCGGCCGGTAGACCAGTTCCTCCACCGCGGCCCGGACGTCGGTGCGGCCGGCGGAGACGATGACGTGCAGGTTGCCGTCGCCCAGGTGGCCGAACGCCACCACGGCGGCGCCCGGCCAGCGCGCCGCGACGACGCGGGTCAGCGTGTCCACGTACTCCGGCATGCTGGGGATCGGCAGGCTGACGTCGAAGCTGAACCGCGGGGCGAGCGGGCGCAGGTGCTCCGTCACATCGTCGCGGATCGCCCACAGCGTGGTGCGCTCGGCCTCCGAGCGGGCGAGCACCGCGTCGGCGATCAGGCCCGCTTCCAGAGCCCGCGCCAGCGCGGTGCCGAAGCGCTGGGCGTCGCCTTCCGCGTCGGCGCCCTCCCATTCCACCAGGGCATAAAAGGCGGCGCCGTGCGGCAGCGGCGGGTGCAGCCGGCCGGCCGGGCGGGTCGCCAGCGCGTAGTAGGACGGCCACATCGCCTCGAACGAACTGAGCGCGCCGTTCGACTCCTCCCGCATCGCCCGCAGAAAGCCGGCCATGGCCGCGAAGTCCGGCAGCGCCGCCAGGGCCGTGTGGCGGGCGCGCGGCAGCGGGTACAGGCGCAGCACGGCGCGGGTGACGACGCCAAGCGTGCCCTCGGTGCCGATGAACAGCTGCTTGAGGTCGAGGCCGGTGTTGTTCTTCAGCAGCGCGTTCATCGACGACACCACCGTGCCGTCGGCCAGCACCGCCTCCAGCCCCAGCACGAGGTCGCGCATCATGCCGTAGCGGATGACCTTGTTGCCGCCGGCGTTGGTGGCGATGGCCCCGCCCACCGTCGCCGAGCCGCGCGAGCCGAGGTCGAGGGCGAACAGGAAGCCGCTCTCAGCGGTGTGCCGCTGCACGGCCTCGATGGTGGCGCCGGCCCCGGCGGTCAGCGTCGCCCCGGCGGCATCCACGGCGCCGATGCCGGTGAGCCGCTCCAGCGACAGCGCGATCTCGTGCGGGCCCGCGACGGTGCCGCCGACCAGCCCGGTCATGCCGGCGCGCGGCACCACCGGCACCCCGGCCCCGTGGCAGATGCGCAGCGCCGCGGCGACCTCGGCGGTGGAGCGCGGCAGCAGCAGCGCCGCCGCCGCGCAGCCGACGGGATCGCGTCCCGACGCCGGGCGGCTGCGCACCGCCTCGCCGATCAACACCGAATCCGGGCTGAGGCTCTCGTGAAGCTGATCAATATATGTGTTAATTAAACTCATAAAATATACTTGCACAGTAGTCAAATGCACGCAACCCTGAAAGCGGGACCGTTCGTCCGGCGGTCCGCGCATCGGCAGGGGAGAGTCCACCATGGTCAATTCGGTGTTCGGCAGCGTCGGCACCTCGGTGTTCGAGACGATGTCGCGGCTCGCGGCCGAGCACGGGGCGGTCAACCTCGGGCAGGGATTCCCGGAGGGGATCGAGGCGGCCGAGGTGATCGCCGCGGCCGAGCGGGCGCTGCGCGCCGGGCCGCACCAGTACCCGCCCACACTCGGCCTGCCGGCGCTGCGGCAGGCGGTGGCCGCGGCCAACAAGCGCTTCTGGGGCATCGAGGTGGACTGGCAGAGCGAGGTGCTGGTCACCTCCGGCGCCACCGAGGCGCTGGCTGACTGCTTCCTGGGGCTGCTGGAGCCGGGCGACGAGGTGCTGGTCTTCCAGCCGGCCTACGACAGCTACGGCGTCATCCTGCGCCGCGCCGGCGCCGTGCCGGTGCCGGTCCGGCTGGAGCCGCCACACTGGGAGCTGCCGCGCCAGCGCATCCTCGATTCGATCACCCCGCGCACCCGCGCCATCCTGCTGAACACGCCGATGAACCCGAACGGCAAGGTATTCACCCGCGATGAACTGGAGTTCCTGGCCGACCTGCTGGAGCGCCACGACCTCGTCGCCATCTGCGACGAGGTGTACGAACACCTGACCTTCGACGGCCGCGAACACCTGCCGCTGATGGCGCTGCCGCAGGCGCGCGGGCGCTGCCTGCGCATCGGCTCGGCCGGCAAGACCTTCTCGGTCACCGGCTGGAAGGTCGGCTACGTCACCTCCACCGCCGAGCGGCTGGCGCCGGTGGCGCGGGCGCACCAGTACCTGACCTTCGCCACGCCGCCGCACCTGCAATCCGCCGTGGCCTTCGGGCTGGGCCTCGGCGACGACTACTTCGGCGGTTTGCAGGCAACCCTGCAGGAGCACCGCGACTATCTGGCCGCCGGCCTGCGCGATCTCGGCTTCACGGTGCTGGACGGCGGCGGGACGTACTTCCTGTGCGTGGACATCTCCGGGCTCGATCCGCAGGGCGATGACTTCGCCTTCTGCCGCCGTCTGGTCGCCGAATCCGGCGTGGCCGCGGTGCCGGTCAGCACCTTCTACGCCGAGCGCGACATGCGCTCACTGATCCGCCTGTGCTTCGCCAAGCGCAAGCCGCTGCTGCGCGACGCGCTCGACCGGCTGGGCGCCTGGGCGGCGCGCCGGCCGGTCGCGGCGGCGTGACTCAGGTCTGCTTCCATGGCAGCCCGGCGGCGCGCCAGCCGCCGACGCCGCGGTGGCCGGCGGCGTCGAGCTGGCCCTCGAAGCCGTCGGCGACGTTGTGCGTGGTGTAGCCGACCTCCGCCAGCGCCTCCGCCGCCGCGCGCGAGCGCACGCCCGAGCGGCAGATCACGTACACCGGCCGGCTGGTTGCGACGCCCCTGGCGCGGACGTCCTCGACGAAGGCGGGGTTGCGGGCGAGGCCGGGGAAGGTCTGCCATTCGATCTGCACCACCGTGCGGCCGAGGCCGCCCAGGTCCGGGCCGCCGACGAAGACCCATTCGGCCTTGGTGCGCACGTCGAGCAGCACGGCGTCGGGCGTGTCCGACAGGCGCTGCCACGCCTGCTGTGGGCTGACGTCGCCGGCGAAGTGTCCGGTCATGGTTCGATCCTCCGTGTGGTTATGCCGTGGTGGTGAGGCGGCGTTCCAGCCACAGGCTGTAGCGCGACGCCGCCACGCTGAACCCCAGGTACAGCAGGGCGGCGAAGCCGAAAGCCTCGTCGTAGAAGCCGATCCATTGCGGGTCGGCGGCGGAGCTGCGGGCGGTGTTGAGCACGTCGAACAGGCCGATCACCACGATCAGCGTGGTGTCCTGGAAGATGCCGATGCCCAGCGTGACCAGCGACGGGATCACCGTGCGCAGCGCCTGCGGCAGCACCACCAGCCGCATCGTCCCCCAATAGCCGAGGCCCAGCGCCTTCGCCGCCTCGTATTGGCCGTTCGGCACCGCCTGCAGGCCGGCGCGCACGATCTCCGCCATGTAGGCCGAGACGAACAGGATGATGGCGAGCTGGGCGCGCAGCAGCTTGTCCAGGCTGACGCCGGCCGGCAGCATCAGCGGCACCAGCAGCGTCGCCACGTACAGAACCGCGATCAGCGGCACGCCGCGCAGCACCTCGATCACCATCACGCAGGCGAGGCGCACGACGCCCATGCCGCTGCGCCGGCCGAGCGCCAGCAGCACCGCCAGCGGGAAGGCGCCGGTCATCCCGGCGAAGGCCAGCAGCAGAGTGAGCGGCAGCCCGCCCCAGCGGTCGGTCGGCACCGGCTCGCCGCCCGGCAGGCCGGCCAGCAGCAGCACCGCGCCGCCGAGCGCCGCGGCTCCGGCCGGCACCATGCCGGGGCGCCAGAAGCGCGGCAGTCCGGCCAGGACCGCGAAGCCCAGCAGCAGGACCAGCGCCGTCGCCGGGCGCCAGTGCCGGTCGGGCTCGTAGAGGCCGAAGAGGATGTAGCGCAGCTTCTCGCCGATGAAGGCCCAGCACGCCCCGCCAGCGGCGCGGCAGGCGTCGGCGCTGCCGGTCCAGGCGGCGTCGAGCACCGCCCAGCGCAGCAGCGGCGGCAGCGCCCAGGCGAGGAGCACCACGCAGGCCAGGGTGATCAGCGCGTTGCCCGGCGAGCCGAACAGCCCGTCGCGCCACGCCCTCCAGTGCCGCGGCGGGGCGAGGCGGCCGGCCAGGGCGGCGTCGGCGCTCACGGCCACCCCCGCCGCGCGAGGCGCCGGTTCCAGGCGTTCATCGCCACCGACACGGCGAGGCTCAGCGTCAGGTAGGCGGCGGCGAGGATCGCCATGGTTTCCAGCGCTTGGCCCGTCTGGTTGGCGCTGGTGTTGATGACGCTGACCAGGTCGGGGAAGCCGATGGCGACGGCGAGGCTGGAGTTCTTGGTCAGGCTGAGCCAGCTCGACGTCAGCAGCGGCACGATCACCCGCAACGCCTGCGGCAGCACCACCAGCCGCAGGATCCGCCGCCGCGGCAGGCCCAGCGCCCGCGCCGCCTCCCACTGCCCGGCGGGCACCGACTGGACGCCGCTGCGCACGATCTCGGCGATGCCGGCGGCGGCGTTGACCGCCAGTCCGATCAGCAGCGCGGCGAACTCCGGCGTCAGCGTGGCGCCGCCGGTGAAGTTGAATCCGGCCAGTTGCGGTATGTCCCAGCCCAGCGGGTCGAAGCGCAGCGCCGGCAGGAAGACGCCGCGGTTGCACAGGAAGACCCCGGCGACGGGCTGGAACGCCTGGCGCGGGCCGGGCAGGGCGTGCAGCGTGGCGCTCCAGAAGAACAGCTGCAGCAGCAGCGGCGTGCTGCGGATGAGTTCGACGTAGACCTGGACGATGCCGGACAGCAGCAGGTTGCCGGACAGCCGGGCGATGCCCAGGGCGAGCCCGAGCGCCGTCGCCAGAACGCAGCCCAGCACGGCGACCTTCACCGTGTTCAGCAGCCCGACCAGCAGCGCCCGCCCGTAGGTGTCGCCGGCCGTGTAGGCGACCAGCGATTCGCCGATCTCGAAGTTGGCGGCGCGGTGCAGGAACTCGAAGCCCGGGCGGATGCCGAAGCGCTCCATGTTCTCCAGCGTGTTGGCGCCGAGGACGGCGAACAGCAGCACCGTGCCGGCCAGCAGGCCGAGCTGGGCGGCCGCGTGGTCACCCCACCACGCGGCCGCCGCCCTGGCTCCATTGGTGACGATGGCGCGCATCGGCTCAGCGGAAGGGCGGGGAGTAGAGCAGGCCGCCCTTGGTCCAGGGCTGGTTGTAGCCGCGCTCGAAGCCGACCGGGGTCGCCTTGCCGATGTGGCGCTCGAAGATCTCCCCGTAGTTCCCCAGCGTCTTGACGATCGTGTGGAAGACCTTCGGGTCGAGCTTGAACGCCTCGCCGATCACCGGATCGACGCCGAGGAAGCGGCGGATCGACGGGTTGTCACTCTTCAGGAACTCGTCGGCGTTGGCCTGGGTGATGCCGAACTCCTCGGCCTGGATGGTGGCGTAGACCACCCAGTTGACGATCTCCAGCCACTGGTCGTCGCCGTAGCGGATCGCCGGCGCCAGCGGCTCCTTGGAGATGCGCTCGGGCAGCAGGACGTAGTCGTTCGGGCTGGGCAACTGGGTGCGCGCGATGGCGAGGTCGGAGGCGTCCTGGGTCAGCACGTCGCAGCGGCCCGAGGTGAACGCCTTGCGGAACTCCGCCGTCTCCTCGATGACCACCGGCTTGAAAGTGGCCTTATTCTGGCGGAAGAAGTCGGCGATGTTCAGCTCGCCGGTGGTGCCGGTCTGCACGCACACCGTGGCACCGTTCAGCTCGCTGCCCTTGTTGACGCCCAGCTTCTTCGGCACCAGCAGACCCTGGCCGTCGTAGAACACCACCGGGCCGAAGTGGAAGCCGAGCTTGCTGGAGCGCACGGCGGTCTGCGTCACCGCCGACAGCAGGATGTCGAACTCGCCCGACTGCAGCGCCGGCAGGCGCTGCTGCGGCGAGGCGGAGACGAACTGCACCTTCTCCGGATCGTTGAACACGGCGATGGCGAGCGCCCGGCCGATGTCCACGAAGAAGCCCTGCCAGCGCCCGTTGCTGTCCGGCGAGAAGAAGCCCGGCGCGGTGCCGACTCCCACCTTGATGACGCCGCGCGCCTTGATAGCGTCGAGCGTCGGCCCGGCGGCGGCCGGCACGGCGAGGCCGAGGCTGGCGGCCCCCAGCAGCCCGGCGAAGAGAAGACCCTTGATCGATGAACGCATGGTCGGCAACTCCATCCTAATAATTACGATTTTTCTTTGTATGAACTGTACGAATCACATGTTGGCACAGATTCCATATCGACAAAATAGACTTTAGCGGCGTACCTTCACTTTATCCTGTGGATCGAGGAGGGGCGCATGACGGTCGAGGCGGTGGATCTTCCCGGACGGGAGCGGGTGTCCGACGACATGGAGCTGATGCTGGCGGCGTCCTGCCTGCCCCTGCCGGAGGCGATGATCGGTCTGGTTGCCGCGCGGCAGGCCCGGGAACGGGGCGACGCGGCGGAGTGGACGGCGCTCGACAGCGTCGCCGTGGCGGCCATCGCCGTGCTGGGCGGCGCGGTGGCGCTCGCGGCGCTGGTGTCGGCGCTCGTCCGATGAGCGCGACGGCGACGCCGGCGCAGGTGCGTCAGGCGCTGATCGACGGACGCGAGATCGCGCTGCTCGACGCGCGGGAAGAGGGACCCTATTCCCGCGCCCACCCGCTGTTCGCCGTGTCGATGCCGCTGAGCCGGCTGGAGCTGACGATCCTCGACCTCGTGCCGCGCCGCTCCGCGCCGGTGGTGGTCTACGACGACGGCGAGGGGGACGACGGCGAGGGGCTGGCGGAGCGCGCGGCGACGCGGCTGCGCGCCCTGGGGTACGGCGACGTCGCGGTCCTGGCTGGCGGATTGTCCGGCTGGATCGCGGCGGGCGGCGAGGTCTACCGGGACGTCAACGTGCCGAGCAAGGCGTTCGGCGAGCTGGTCGAGCACCACCGCCGCACGCCGTCGCTGGCGGCCGAGGCGGTCAAGGCGCTGATCGAGTCCGACAAGGACGTGGTGGTGCTCGACGCCCGGCGCTTCGAGGAATACCGCACCATGGCGATCCCCGGCGGCGTCAGCGTGCCGGGGGCCGAGCTGGTCTACCGCATCTTCGACATCGCGCCCTCGCCGGCCACCACGGTGATCGTCAATTGCGCCGGCCGCACGCGCAGCATCATCGGCACGCAGTCGCTGGTGAACGCCGGCATCCCCAACCCGGTGGCGGCGCTGCGCAACGGCACCATCGGCTGGACGCTCGCCGGGCTGGCGTTGGAGACCGGGCAGGAGCGCCGCTTCCCGCCGGTGTCGCCGGAGGGCCGCGCCCGCGCCCAGGCCGCCGCCCGTTCGGTGGCGGAGCGCGCCGGGGCCGGCCGGGTGGACCGCGCGACGCTGGCGGCGTGGCGGGCGGACGAGGAGCGCACCCTGTACTTGTTCGACGTGCGCACGCCCGAGGAGTATGAGGCCGGCCATCTCCCCGGCTTCCGTCACGCGGCCGGCGGGCAGCTGGTGCAGGCCACCGACGAGTATGTCGGCGTGCGCGGCGCCCGAATCGTGCTGGCCGACGACGACGGCGTGCGCGCCGACATGACCGCCTCCTGGCTCGCGCAGATGGGCTGGGACGTGCATGTGCTCGACGGCGGGGTCGGCGCGGACGGGCTGGAGGCTGGGCCGCGCGCCCGCGCGCTGCCGCCGTTCCCGGACGGCCCGGTGAACGAGGTCGAGCCGCTGGACCTGCTCGGCCCGCTGGACGCGGGGGAGGCCGTGGTGGTGGACCTCGCCCCCAGCCCGAAGCACGCCGCCGGCCATGTGCCGGGCGCGTGGTTCGCCGTGCGGGCCGAGCTGGGCGAGGCGCTGAAGCGGCTGCCGGACGGTGTGCGGCCGGTGCTGACGTCGCCCTGCGGCGTGCTCGCCCGCTACGCCGCGGCGGATCTGACGGCGCTCGCCGGTGTGACGCCGGCGCTGCTGAAGGGCGGCACCACGGGCTGGCGCAAGGCCGGCCTGCCGCTGGAGAGCGGCCTGCCCCGCGCGCTCAGCGAGCCGGACGACGTCTACAAGCGCCCCTACGAGGGCACCGACAACACCGCCGCCGCCATGCAGGGCTACATCGACTGGGAGCTGGAGCTGGTGGCGCAGCTGGAGCGCGACGGCACGCACCGCTTCCGCGTGCTGTGAAAAGGGAGGATTCCATGACGACCGCTCGTTTCGCCGGGCGCCGGCTGCTGCTGGGCGCCCTGCTGGCCGCCGGCCTGTTCCGCCCGGCCGCGGCGCACGCCGAGGCCACCGAGGTGCGCTTCGCCCGCAACCTCGGCCTCGGTTACCTTCAGCTCTACGTCATGCAGGATAAGGGGCTGGTGGAGAAGCACGCCCGCGCCGCCGGACTGGACGACGTGAAGGCCAGCTACACGGCCATCGGCAACCCGTCCACCATCACGGAATCGCTGCTGTCCGGCAACGCCGACTTCGGCGCCGCCGGCGTGCCGCCCTTCATCATCGCCTGGGACAAGACGCGCGGCAACGCCGACCTGCGCGGACTGGCGGCGCTGAACGCGCAGCCGGCCTACCTCAACACCAACCGGCCGGAGATCCGCAGCCTCAAGGACTTCACCGAGAAGGACCGCATCGTCGTGCCCTCGGTGCGGGCGTCCTACCAGGCCATCGTGCTGCAGATGGCGGCGGAGCAGACGTTCGGCCCCGGCGAGCACGCCCGGCTCGACCCGCTGACCGTGTCGCTGGCGCACCCCGACGGCACGGCGGCGCTGCTGTCCGGCAAGACCGAGATCACCGCGCACTTCACCAGCCCGCCGTTCCAGGACCTCCAGCTCAAGGACCCGAAGATCCACAAGGTGCTCAGCTCCTATGACGTGCTGGGCGGGGCGGGCACCTTCAGCGCCATCTGGACCTCGGCGAAGTTCCACGACGCCAACCCCAGGCTGACCCGCGCCGTGCTGGCGGCGCTGGACGAGGCGGTGGGCTTCATCCGCGCCAAGCCGCGCGAGGCGGCGGAGATCTACATCCGCCTCGACAATTCCAAGCTCGACCTCGACACGGTCGAGCGGCTGATCGCCGACCCCGAGGTGCGCTACGCCTCCGAGCCGCTGGGCATCCAGAAGTTCACCGACTTCATGGCCCGCATCGGCTCGATCCGCAACCGGCCGGCGCGCTGGCAGGAGCTGTTCTTCGCCGACATCCACGACCGCGCCGGGAGCTGAACGATGGCGGATTTCGACCTGCGGCCCGTCTCCCCCGCGCTCGGCGCCGAGGTGGTGGGGCTCGACCTGTCCCGTCCGCTCGACCCGCGGACGGTGGAGGCCCTGTCGGCGGCGCTGGGCGAGCATCTGGTGCTCGCCTTCCGCGGCCAGCGCCTGGGCGACGCCGACCTCGTGCGCTTCTCGGGCGCCTTCGGCCGGCTCGACAAGGCGCCGATCACCGAGCACGGCCGGCTGAACGCGCCGGGGTTCGAGGAGGTCTACGTCATCTCCAACGTCGTCGAGGACGGCCGCCCCATCGGCGCGCTGGGCGACAGGGAGTCGGCGTGGCACGCCGACATGGCCTACCTGGACGAACCGCCCTTCGCCAGCAGCCTCTATGCGCTGGAGGTGCCAGACGAGGGCGGCGACACCGGCTTCGTCAGCACGTTGGCGTCCTACGACGCGCTGCCCGAGGGCCTGCGCCGGCGGGTCGAGGGGCTGAGCCTCAAGCACGACGCCACCACCAACAGCGGCGGCTACCTGCGCCAGGGATTCGAGGTTCCCACCGACCTGCGTTCCTCGCCGGGCAGCGTGCACCCGCTGGTGGACGTGCACCCGTCCGGGCGCAAGGCGCTGCGGCTCGGGCGGCGCCTGCACGCCTACATCCCCGGCCTGGAGCGGGTGGAGAGCGAGGCGCTGCTCGACGAGATCTGGCGCCACGCGGTGCGGCCCGACCTGACGTGGCATCACCGCTGGCGGGTCGGCGATCTGGTGATGTGGGACAACCGCTGGACCATGCACCGCCGCGACCCGTTCCCGGCCGACCAGCGCCGCCGCATGCACCGCACCCAGATCGGCGCGCGGCATACCCTGGAGAGCGTTCAATGACCATTGAGGCCTGCATGGGCGCGGAGCGCGCCGTGCCGGCGCGGGCCGGCTTTCGGGCGTCCCCCGACGGTCTGGCGGCGGCGCTGTTCGCCGCGTTGGGCGCCGTCGCGCTGTGGCTGGCGTTCGGCCATGCGCTCGGCACCGCGGCGCGCATGGGGCCGGGCTTCTTCCCGGCGGCGGTCGCCGGCCTGCTGGTCCTCGCGTCGGCGCTCGTCGCCGCCGGGGCGTGGGTCGGCCCGGCGGAGCCGGTGGAGCGGGGCCGCCTGCGCCCGCTGGCGTCGGTGCTCGGCGCCGTTCTGGCGTTCGGCCTCGCCATCGACCGGCTGGGGTTCCTGCTCTCCGCCGCGCTGCTGTTCCTGATCGCCGGGCAGGCGGTGCCGGGCACGCGCCTGCGCGCCACGCTGGCGCTGGCGGCGGGGGTCGGCGGGCTGACGTGGCTGGTGTTCGTCAAGCTGCTCGGCATCCCCCTGCCGACGTGGCCGCGCTGAAGCGGACCGTTCCATGGACCTGCTCGCCAACCTGGACCTCGGCCTCGCCGTCGCGGTCTCGCCGCAGAACCTGATGTGGTG
Organism: Azospirillum sp. TSO22-1; assembly: GCF_003116015.1. Lineage (GTDB taxonomy): Bacteria > Pseudomonadota > Alphaproteobacteria > Azospirillales > Azospirillaceae > Azospirillum. The sequence goes on along the minus strand of NZ_LGQZ01000062.1, from coordinate 8,034 downwards.
CCTGGTCGGTTGTCTGCTCGGCACGCTGATCGGCGTGCTGCCGGGCGTCGGGCCGGTGGCGACCATCGCCATGCTGCTGCCGGTCACCTTCCATCTGACGCCGGTGTCGGCGTTGATCATGCTGGCCGGCATCTACTACGGCGCGCAGTACGGCGGCTCGACCACGGCGATCCTCATGCGGATGCCGGGCGAGTCCTCATCGGTGGTGACGTGCCTGGATGGCCACGCCATGGCCCGCAAGGGGCGGGCGGGGGCGGCGCTCACCATCGCGGCGCTGGGCTCCTTCTTCGCCGGGACGGTGGCGACGGTGCTGATCGCGGTGGCGAGCCCGCTGCTGGCGGCGCTGGCGCACCAGTTCGCCGCCGCCGACTACTTCGCGCTGATGCTTCTGGGACTGGTCGGCGCGGTGGTGCTGGCGCACGGCTCGGTGCCCAAGGCCATCGCCATGGTGCTGCTGGGGCTGCTGCTCGGCTTCGTCGGCGGCGACGTCAACAGCGGCGTGCAGCGCTTCACCTTCGGCATCCCCGAACTGCAGGACGGCATCGGCTTCGTGCCGGTCGCCATGGGGCTGTTCGGGCTGGCCGAGATCATCCTCAACCTGGAGAAGGGCGTGGACGTGTACGGCGCCATCGCCCGCATCGGCAGCCTGTGGCCGACCCGCGAGGAGGCGCGCCGCGCCGTGCCGGCGGTGCTGCGCGGCACGGCGCTCGGCTCGGTGCTGGGCATGCTGCCGGGCGGCGGCGCCATCCTCAGCTCCTTCACCGCCTACGTGCTGGAGAAGCGGCTGTCGCGCGAGCCGCAGCGCTTCGGCGACGGCGCGGTGGAGGGCGTGGCGGCGCCGGAGGCGGCGAACAACGCCGGCGCGCAGACCTCCTTCGTGCCGCTCTTGACGCTGGGCATCCCGGAGAACCCGGTGATGGCGCTGATGGTCGGCGCCATGATGATCCATGGCATCCAGCCCGGCCCCGAGGTGATGACCAAGCAGCCGCAGCTGTTCTGGGGCCTGATCGCCAGCATGTGGGTCGGCAACCTGATGCTGCTGGTCATCAACCTGCCGCTGGTCGGCGTGTGGGTGCGGCTGCTGGGCATCCCCTACCGCCTGCTGTTCCCGGTCATCCTGCTGTTCTGCGCCATCGGCGCCTACAGCGTCGCCAACAGCGGCTTCGACGTGCTGCTGACCGCGGTGTTCGGCCTGCTCGGCTACGCGCTCGCCAAGCTCAGGTGCGAGCCGGCGCCGCTGCTGCTCGCCTTCGTCATCGGCCCGCTGATGGAGGAGAACCTGCGCCGTGCGCTGCTGCTGTCGCGCGGCGATCCCTCGGTCTTCGTCACCCGGCCGATCAGCCTGGTGCTGCTCGCCCTCACCGCGGTCCTGCTGCTGTCCGTCGCCCTGCCGGGCGTGCGCCGTCTGCGCGAGACCGCCTTCGCCGAATGATCCAACGAGAGGACCCCCGATGACCCCGACCAAGGCGCTCGGCGCCGCCGTCCTGTCCGCGCTGCTGGCGCTGTCCGCGCCCGCCGCCGCCGACACCTACCCGTCCAAGCCGATCCGCTACGTCGTGCCGTTCCCGCCCGGCGCCACCAGCGACAACGTCAGCCGCATCCTCGCCCAGCGCCTGTCGGAGATCACCGGCCAGCCGGTGGTGGTGGAGAACAAGCCCGGCGCCGGCACCGCGCTGGGCGCCGAGTTGGTCGCCAAGGCGGAGCCGGACGGCTACACGCTGCTCAACGTCACCAACGCCACGCTGGCGGCGATCCCGCATCTGGTGAAGCTGAGCTACGACCCCGAGACCGCCTTCGTGCCGCTGGCACTGAGCGGCGACAGCTACAGCTACATCGCCGTCAACCCCGAGGTGCCGGGCAAGGACCTCAAGGAGTTCATCGCGTACGCGCAGAAGAACCCCGGCAAGCTGAACTTCGGCACCGCCGGCAACGGCTCGCTCGGCCACATCTACGGCGAACTCCTGAAGCTGCGCACCGGCATCGACCTCGTGCACGTGCCCTACAAGGGCAGCGCCGCCGCGCTCAACGACGCGGTGACCGGGCAGGTGCAGGTGGTGCTCGACCCGGCGGCGCTGCCGCTCGCCAAGGCCGGCAAGCTGCGCGCGCTGGCGACGCTGAACGCGCAGCGCTCCCCGGCGCTGCCCGACCTGCCGACCATCCACGAGGCCGGCGTGCCGAACTGGAACGCGCGGCTGTGGTTCGGCGTCGCCGCCCCGGCGAAGACGCCGCCCGAGGTGGTCGCCTTCCTCAACGCCACCTTCAACAAGATCCTGGCCGAGCCGGAGACGGTGGAGAAGCTGCGCGCGCTGAACCTGGAGCCGCGCCGCCTGTCGGTGGACGAGATCCGCGCCGTGGTGCGCGAGGACTTCGCCACCTTCGGCGAGATCATCAAGGCCGCCAACATCAAGTCCGAGTGAGCGATGGGCCACATCCAGTCCAGGACGGAGGCGCGCCTGCCGCTGGCGCGCATCCTCGATCCCCGCTCGGTCGCCGTGATCGGCGCGTCGGAGGACGTGGGCAAGTTCGGCGGGCGGGTGCTGCACCACCTGATCAGGCACGACTACGCCGGCCGCATCGTGCCGGTCAACCCGAACCGCCCGGCGCTGTTCGGCATCCCCGCCGTGCCGTCGATCGCCGAGGCGGGGGCGGTGGACGTGGCGGCGATCGCGCTGCCCGCAGCGCAGTTGGAGGGCGCCGTCGCGGCGTGCGCCGCCGCCGGCGTCGGCGCCGTGGTCATCATCACCGCGCAGATGGCCGAGAGCGGTGCCGAGGGGGCGGAGCGCCAGCGCCGCATCGTCGCGGTGGCGCGGGCGGCCGGCATGCGGATCCTCGGGCCGAACTGCCTGGGCTTCGTCAACACGCGGGCCGGGCTGGCGCTGACCTCCTCCTTCGCCATGGGGGTGGAGCGGCTGCCGGTCGGGCCGGTGGGGCTGGTCAGCCAGAGCGGTGCCTTGATGGCCACCATGTTCAACGCCGGCTACGACATCGGCGTCGGCTTCGGCACGCTGGTGTCGGTCGGCAACCAGGCCGACGTCACCGAGGCCGAGGTCTTCGCCCACCTGATCGACGACCCCGACACGCGCGCCATCGTGCTGTACCTGGAGGGGGTGAGCGACGGCCGCCGCTTCCTTGAGGAGGCCGAACGGGCGCGTGCCGCCGGCAAGCCGGTGGTGGCGGTCAAGGCCGGGCGCAGCGAGGCCGGCCAGCGCGCCGCGCTGTCGCACACGGCCAGCCTCGCCGGCCCGTTCCGCCTGTTCGAGGCGGCGGCGCGGGCGCGCGGCGTGGTGCTGGCCGACGATCCCGAGGCCGCCGTCGCCATCGCCGACGCGCTGGCCCGCTGGCCGGCAGGGCTGCCGCGCGGCACCGGCGTGGCGCCGGTGTCGGGATCGGGCGGCGGTGCCGCCATCGTCGCCGACCGGCTGGCCGATGCCGGACTGCCGCTGGCGGCGTTGACCGAGGCGACCCGCACGCGGCTGGCGGCGGAGCTGCCGCCGGGCCAGCCGCCGCTGCCCTTCGACGCCGGCGCCACGCGCGGCGGCTTCGCGGCGCCGGCGGTGGCCGGGGCGCTCGGCGTGCTGGCGGCGGATGAAACGGTCGGTGCCCTCGTCTACGTCATGACCACGCAGCCGCAGATGCCGGAAATCGCCGCGGCGCTCGCCGAGGTGGGGCGAACGGCGGGCAAGCCGGTGCTGCTGGTGCTCTCGGCCGGCAGCGTCGCCGACGGGCTGCGCGCGACGTTGCGCGACGCGGGCTATCCCTATCACAACCGCCTGGACGACGCGTTGCGCGTGCTGCGCGGCCTCGCCGACCGCGCGGACGCGCCGTCGGCGCCGGGACCCGCGGAACCGCCGGACGCGCGGCTGGCGGCGGCGCTCGCCGCGCTGCCGGACGGGCCGCTGACCGCGCCGGAGGCGCGCACGCTGGTCGAGGCGGCGGGCATCCCGGTGGCCGGCGAAGCGGTCGCCGCCAGCGCCGACGCGGCGGTCGTCGCGGCGCAGCGCTTCGGCTGGCCGGTGGTGCTGAAGCTGGTCAGCCGCACCGTGTCGCACAAGAGCGACCGCGGCGGCGTCCGGCTCGGGCTGACCGGCGCCGACGCGGTGCGGGCTGCGTTCCACGACCTCGCCGCCGCGTTCGGCACGGATTTCGAGGGCGCGCTGGTCCAGCCGCAGGTCCAGGGCGTGGCCGAGCTGATCGTCGGCACGTTGTGGGACGACGCTTACGGGCCTTTCGTGCTGGTCGGTTCCGGCGGCCTGTTCGCCGAGCTGCTGGACGACACCCGCGTCGCCCCGGCGCCGCTCGACGCGGCGCGGGCGGAGGCGCTGCTGGGCGGCCTCAAGGTCTGGCCGGTGCTGAACGGCGCCCGTGGCCGGCCGAAGGCCGACATCGGTGCCGCCGTGGCGACCATCGTGGCGGCCGGGCGGCTGGCCGCAGCGCTGGGCCCGAGGCTGCGCGAACTCGACGTCAATCCGCTGATCCTGCGGGCGGACGGGCAGGGCGGCCTCGCCGTCGATGCCCGCGCCCGCCTGTCCACTCCCGCCTGAAGGAAGCGTTCCGCATGTCCGTCGTCACCTACGAGTCCGCCGACAACATCGCCGTCATCACCATCAACCGGCCGGAGAAGCGCAACGCGCTGTCGGTCCAGGTGGTGGAGGAACTGGCCGCGGCATGGCATCGCCTGAACGCGAGCGACGACCGTGTGGCGGTGCTGACCGCTGCCGGCGACGCCGCCTTCTCGGTCGGCGCCGACCTCAACGACATCCCGCACGATTTGTGGCGCGCGGTGCCCGGCATTGGCGTGGAGGTGGAGAAGCCCATCGTCGGCGCGGTGGCCGGCTGGGTGGTCGGCGGCGGCTTCGTCTTCGCCAACCAGTGCGACCTGCTGGTGGCCGCCGACAACACCACCTTCCTCTACCCGGAGGCCAAGGTCGGCTTCTCCGGCGGGCTGATCTCCTCGCTGGCGACGCGCATCCCGCACAAGCTGGCGATGGAGGTGCTGCTGGTCGGCGAGGCGTTCTCGGTGCAGCGCGCCTACGAAGCGGGCTACGTCAACAAGGTCGTGCCCGTCGGCCAGCAGCGCGAGGCGGCGCTGGAGTACGCCCGCAAGCTGGCCGACAACGCGCCGCTGGTGTTGCAGCTGCTCAAGCGCTTCGCTGGGCAGGTGGTGCCGAAGGGGCCGTCGGAGCTGGCCGGCATCGCCCGGCGCGACGTCGATTTCGTCACCGGCAGCGCGGACCTGAAGGAGGGGCTCGCGTCCTTCAAGGAGAAGCGCAAGCCCGCCTTTCAAGGTCGATAGGGATCACCCCTTCCGCAAGGCGCCGGTCTCGTCCACCCGGCGCAGCGCGGCCAGCTCGGACTCCGTCGGCTCGGGGATCGGGCCGGCCCCGGGGGCGACCTTCAGGTCCCACCCGGTGTTGGCCCGGATCTCTTCGACGCCGGAGAAGGCGTACCAGCCGTCCAGCAGGAACTCCTTCGTCTCGGGATCCGGGCGCAGGATGCCCAGCGTGGTGACGATGGCGCTCGGGCCGCCGCCGACGAAGCCGTGGCGTGAGCGCGCGTCGCCGCCCTCCAGGTAACCGGGGGAGCTGATGTAGTCCACCCGCTCGGCGAAGCGTTTGCGCTCGTGCGCCGCCATGATGACGGTGCGCTTGGCGCCGCAGGCGATGTCGTTGGCGCCGCCGGCCCCGGCCAGACGGGTCTTCGGCGGGCGATAGGTCTCGCCGATCGGGCCGTCCCAGATGCCGGTGGTGTTGACGTTGCCGAAGCGGTCCACCTGCGCGGCGCCGATGATGCCGACGTCGCAGCGCCCCGACGCCACCAGACAGCCCAGCGCGTCGAGCGCCGAGGTGAAGCTGGTGGCGTTGGCCGAGATGCGGTTGCACTCGATGCCCCAGGGCAGCCCACCGACCGGCGTGGCGCCGTAGACGCCGCCCTCGGTCATCGAGCGCACGCCCGGCGCGTGGTGCGCTTGGGCGAAGAAGCCGGCCAGCATGGACAGGCCGACGCCGAAGATCGCCAGCTCGCCGTCGCGGATCTCGCGGCCGGTGGCGATCGCCATCATTTCCTGGCGGGTGCAGGGCTGGGTCATGCGGTCTCTCCCGCGGCCTGAAGGGCCGCCACGTCCTCGGCCGGCAAGATCCAGCGGCGGTAAGGATCGAGCAGGAAGGCGGTCTGCGTGGCGGCCAGCGCGGCGCGCCGCTCCGCGCCGATGAGCGCCAGATAGCCGTCGAGATCGTCGTAGGAGTCCACAAAGTCGCGGCGGTACTGCGCCGTGCCCTCCTCGGTGGCGAGGGCCTTGTTCATCAGCCGCATGTGCTCCTCGTCCACGTCGTACATGCCGGGCGAGCTTTGCGGCCACGCGGCGAAGGGCCAGTGCACCACCGCTTCGACGACGATGTCGGGGATGCGCACGAGGTTGGGGAACTGGCGCATGCAGGCGGTGTCGACGATGGCGTCGGCGATCAGCACCACCCGCTTGGCGGCGCGCGACAGCTCGTACCGGCTCCATTCCGTGCCGAGCATGATGGCGTTGCCCTGCGGGTCGGCGAGCGTCACGTGGATGGCGGCGATGTCCGGCTTGAGCGGGCTGAAGACGCCGACCGGGCGGCCGGTGAACGGGTCGGTGACGGTGGGGATCTTGGCGCGTGCCGGATGCTCCCCGGGCGCGAAGGCGCTGCGGTCCTGGATGTCCGAACCGACGTTGACGGTGGCCGGCACGAACGGCCAGTTCAGCGCGCCGCCGAGCAGCCGCAGCGGCATCGCGAGGTTCGAGTAGTCGTCGAGGGCCAGCCGGCCGGATTCCACGGCGCGGCGCAGCCCGTTGGCGAAGCCGAACACCTCCAGGCCCGAGAAACCGCATTCCGCCCGGGTCACGGCGCCTACAGCGGCCAGCAGGTTGAGTTGCTGGCTGTTGCAATGGAAGACGGCGTGCAGGTCGCGGCGGCCCTGGCGCAGCAGCTCGCGCCCGAAGGCCACCGCGTCGGAGCCGATGGGCAGCGCCGCGCCGCTGGCGTACTGCATGCCGTCCCAGGTGAAGCGGCGCACCGCCTCGGCCAGGGGAATCAGTTTGCTGGGTGCCATGGTGGCGGTGTCCTCCGATGTGCTTTCCCCGGCTTAATACAAAAGTGCGTTGCGATCCGCACCTCAAAATTATACCTTTTCAGTAGAGAAAATGAAGGTTCGCCCCGATGTCCCGCCTCGCTCCGATCCTGAGCTTCGTCCTGCTGGTGGCCTCCATCGCCGCGGCGGCGACGCTGGTGCTGTGGAGCGTCCTGGCGCAGTGGCCGCACTGGTCGCGCTACGGCGAGCCGCTGGCGTGGTTCAACGTCGGCTACGGACTGGAATGGCTCGGGCTCGACCTCGGCTGGGTGGACGTGTGCCGCACGGACCCGGCGTGGCAGGAGGTGCACCGCGTCGTGGCCTGGGTCCTCGACGTCAACCTGACCATCGGCGTGCTGACGCTCGCCGTCGTCCTGGTTCCCGTCTCGGTGCGCGTGGCGAACGGCCTCGAGCGCGCCCTCCTGCCCTCCGGCGCTCACCGGTAGTCCGCGGCGTCCAACGCCCGGGCCAAGTCGTCGCGCAGGTCGCCGTCGTCCTCGATGCCGGCCGTCGTGCTCCGCCGCCTCGATCATCGACATTGATGGACAAGGTGGTGCGTTCCATGGCCGCAATATATCTACTTTACAAGTAGGAATATAGTGGCCATCCTGGATCGTGCTCCGTGAATTAAACCGCGTGAACGCGGATCAAGGGGATCGATCGACGGACAGCCCTTCGGGGTCTGCCGGGCTGGCGCGATCCGCAAGCGCAGGGAGGGAGGCGTGCGCACATCGATGACGGTGCTTTGCCTGGAACCGACCGGCAGCGGTCAACGCTACGGAGCCCTGCCGCACCGGGGGCGCGACGGGTGGTACGTGCTCGACCACCGCACCAACCGCGTGGCGGTGATCGACGACCGTCCGCAGACAGGCCTGCCGGCACGGGTGGCGGGCGCCTTGGCCGCCATGCTCAACGCGGCGGCGGCCAAGGCGCCGCGCC
>NZ_LGQZ01000143.1 GCF_003116015.1 Azospirillum sp. TSO22-1 | reverse complement strand
GGGGGCCGCCGCGGGGGCCGGGGCGGCCGGTGGCGCGGGGGTGGCGGGAGCGGCCGGCACGGGCGGCGCCTCCACACGGCGCGGCGGCGGTTCCTTGACGGGCGGCGGGCGGTGCTCCACCGGCTTCGGCTTGACCTTCGGCGGCGGCGGCAGCGGCACCTCGACCTCGGCGACCGGCGGCGGCTCGGTCAGCGGCAGCGGTTCCGGGATGGGGACCGGGATCGGCTCCGGCGGCGGCGGTTCGGGGTCCGGCGGCGTGGGCTCGGGCGGGGGCGGCTCGGGCGGCGGGGGTTCGACGACCGGCTGCGGCACCGGTTCGGGGACGGGCTCCGGCGCCGGCTCGGGAGCCGGCGGCGTGGGCGCCGGGGTCATGTCCAGCATGATCGCCTCCGCCGCTTCCGGCGTGGGCGGCGGCGAGGCGTGCCACGTCGCCAGCCCGGCCGCCGCCGCGGCGTGCAGCGCCAGCACGGCGCACAGGCTGGCGGTCCAGCGCCCGCGGCCGGGCGGATCGAGGTCGGGCGTGTCGAGGGTGGGCAACACCAGGGTCACGGCGGCGTCCCGGCGTCCAGGCCGACCAGCGCCACCTTGAGGTAGCCGGCGGCGCGCAGCGCGTTCATCACCTCCATCAGCGCGCCGTAGTCGACGCTGCGGTCGGCACGGAGGAACACGCGCTGGCCGCGGTCGCTGTTGGTGGTCTGGTCGAGCGCCGCGGCGAGCGCCGCCCGCTCCACCGGCGCCTCGCCGAGCACCAGCGACTGGTCGGCCTTCACCGTGAGGAACAGCGGCTTGTCCGGCCGCGGCTGCGGCGTGGCGGTGGAGGCCGGCAGGTCGACCGGCGTGTCCACCGTCGCCAGCGGGGCCGCCACCATGAAGATGATGAGCAGCACCAGCATCACGTCGATGAACGGCGTGACGTTGATCTCATGGGTCTCGGCGAGGTCGCCGTCGCCGTGGTCGAGGCGGACGCCCATGCCGCTACTCCGCCGCCTTGAGGTGGCGCAGCGCGCCGCGGTCGAGGTCGCGGCTGACCAGCCGCAGCACCGACGCCGAGGTGTCGCCGAGCTGCCCGCGGTAGCCGGTGATCGACCGCGCGAAGGCGTTGTAGACGACCACCGCCGGGATCGCCGCGACCAGCCCGAAGGCGGTGGCGAGCAGCGCCTCGGCGATGCCCGGCGCCACCACGGCGAGGTTGGTGGTCTGCGTCTTCGCGATGCCGACGAAGGCGTTCATGATGCCCCACACCGTGCCGAACAACCCGACGAACGGCGCCGTCGAGCCGATGGTGGCGAGGATTCCGGTGCCGCGCGTCATGCGCCGCCCGGCCTCCGCCTCGATGCGCTCCAGGCGCGAGGCGACGCGCTCCTTCAGGCCCTCGCCGTGGGCGCCGGCCGACAGGTGCGCCTCGGCCACCGCGGCGCGCACGAAGGCCGCCGCCGGGCCGCCGGCGAAGCCGACCCGCTCGGCCGCGTCGGCGAGGCCGCGCGCCTCCTCCAGCAGCACCAGCGCGGCGCGCGCCCGGCGCTTGGCGGAGCGCAGCTCCAGCCCCTTCGCCAGCCACACGGTCCAGGTGGCGACGGAGCACAGCGCCAGGCCGACCATCACCGACTGCACGATGAGGTCGGCGGCCAGGAACATGCCCCAGGGCGACAGGTCGGAATGCGGTTCGATCACGGAAATCATCCTCGGTTACTGCAACGTCATGGTGGAAGGCGCCCAGTGCGCCAGCCCGGTCCCGGGCATCGAGCGGGTCCGCCCGCCGGTCAGGCGGACGCCGCAGGCCAGCAGCGCCATCGCCAGCGCGTGCAGCCCGGGCCCGAGCAGCCGCGCCCCGCTGGGCGGCAGCAGCAGGCGGGTCAGGAACAGCGCCGCCCCGTCCTCGCCGCGCTGGTGCTGCGCCAGGACGTCGAGCAGCAGCCGCTCCTCGTCGCCCAGGCAGCGGCACCAGGGGTGGTGGAAGACGTTCACCCCGGCGGCGTGCAGCAGCGCCATGGTGGAATCGAGCGTCGGCACCGCGGCCTCGGCGCCCAGGTCGGCGAAGGTCCGCGCCAGCGCGTCGGTCACCGCCACCTCGGCCTTCACGCCGGCCATCCAGGCGCGCATGCCCCAGAGCACCAGCCGCTCGTTGCTGCTCAGCGCGGCCGAGGCGGCCGTGCGTTCGATCACGAACTCCCTCATGCCGCCCCCGCCAGATCGAGCCCCACGGAACCGAGTGCCCGCGCGTAGTCGGCGCAGTGCCGCTGCACGGTCCGGCACTCGTCGGGACGGAACATCGGCCGCAGCATCAACCGCCCGTCGACCCGGCCGCCAGCCTGCGCCACGGCCAGCGCGCGCAGCAGCAGCGCCTCGTCGTCCGACAGCGAGGGCTGGTTCACCGGCGCCAGCCTGACCGGGCGGGACGGCAGCTTGTCGACGCAGCGCATCAGCCGGTCGAGCGCCTGCCGCGCCTCCGGCGCCCCGGCGACCGCGAAGGCGGCGGCGCAGCGGCCGCACGCGGTCTCGTCGCCTTGCCGCTCGGCCAGCCAGAGGCGCAGGCTCCACACCGCGAAGCGCTGCGCGAAGGTCAGGTCGTCCCACCGCATGCCCATGGTCTCACCTCACTCCGGCACGTAGAGCATGGAGCCGTCCTTCAGGCGGTAGGCGACGCCGGCCTTGGTGCCCTCGCCCTGGCCGACGCTGCCGCTGGACGTGTAGCGCTCGAGCTTCTCGCCATCCTTCACGACGATCTCCATGTTCGGCTGGCCGGGGTTCTTGATCATGGTGACCTTGTCGGCGCTGAACGGGTTCATCGGGTTGTTCGCCGCCGCCAGCAGCAGCGCCGCGATGATCACCAGGAACACGTCGATCAGGTTGACGACGGAGAGGATCGGGTCGTCCGCCTCGGCGTCCTCCAGCAGCTTCTGGCTCACGTCGCGTCCCCCTGGGCCAGGGCGTAGACGGCCTCGGGCGCGTCGTTGGCGCGCTGGATGTCGGGGCGGCCGGTGCGGCGGTGCTCGATCTCCAGCAGCTCCTCGGCGTACCAGCGGCGGCGGACGTTGACGATCAGGTAGGTGATGGAGGCCGCCAGCAGCGCCAGGATCACCGCCGAGAAGGCGACGGTCAGGTTGGCACTGACCGCCGCCAGCTGCCCGTCGGCCAGCGACTTCAGCGCCGGGCCCATCGGGATCATGGTGGCGACGAGGCCCAGCATCGGCGCCACGCGGGTGGCGATGCGCGGCGCCTCCAGCCGCTTGAAGGCGAGGGTCTCCAACTCGGTGGCGGTCAGGCGGTGATCGTCGCACCAGGTCGCCAGCAGGTCGAACCCGGCCCCCTCCCCCGCCCAGCGCTGCCGCGCCTGCCAGAGGAACGCCCCCAGCGCGTAGAAGGCGTAGAGGAACAGCACGACCACCGCCAGCAGCACCGGCAGCATGAACAGCTGGCTGGCCTGGTACAGGATGGTCTCGATGGAGGCTTGCATGGGCTCAGAGTCCTTGTGAGACGAAGAGGCGCGAGGGACGGCGCGACTGCCGGCGCGCCCCGGCGACGAAGGCCAGGAGGGTGATCAGCACGGCCGCCGGCATCGACCAGGGGAAGAGCGCTGGCTCGGCCGGCTGCTCCTGCTTCTCCAGCTTCTGGCCCTGGACGGGCTGCGCCTGCGGCTGGGGCTGGGCGGCGGGTTCCGGCGGCGCCGGCACGGCCTCCGCCGGGGGTGCCGCGTCGCTCAGGCCGAAGCCGGCGGCCTGGGCGACGAAGGCCTGGAACTTCCTGTTGTCGGTGGTGACGTCGTAGCGCTCGGCCAGCTCCTGCCAGCGCTGCGCCAGTTGCGCCACGTCCTTGGGGTCGGCGTGCCAGTACTCCTTGCGGGCGGCCTCCAGCATGCGCTCGATGACCTGGGCCTGGGCGTGCGGGTTGTTCTTCTCGAACCACTCCTTGATGCCGAGGTTCAGCTTGTCGTCGACGTAGACGGCCTTCAGCTCGTCCCACTGGTCGTCGCGCACCACCTCGGGCGCCGTCGCCTGCCAGCCCCACAGGTTGTTGACGGTGTCCAGGATCTCCAGCGTGCCGCTGTAGCCCTGCTTCTGCATCTCCGAGATCCAGCCGGGGTGAAGGTAGCGGCTCTTCATCTCCCTGGCGAGGAACCCCGCGGCGGTCTCGGTGCGCGGGTTGCCGGTCTCGCGCAGGTTGGAGATGTACAGCTCCGGCGACTTGCCGGTCAGCTGGCGCACCGCCAGCCCGATGCCGCCCAGGTACTGGAACGGATCGTCGGTGGTCAGCATGCCGTAGAGGTTGGAGCTGCGCGACAGCAGCGCGCCGTCCACGCCCTTCAGGTGCTCGGCGAAGGCGTTCACCGGAGGCTTCTCGCCCCACTTGGACTCGTCCGTCCCGTAGGCGAATTGCATTCGGTTGAGGTAGAGCGTGGCCAGCTTGCGGTCGCCCTCGGCGCGATCCTCCTTGCCGTCCTTGCCGGTGCCCCAGCTGTCCGAGGCCAGCGTGGCGTCGTCCAGCCCGGTGCCGTAGGCGCCGGACTCCGAGGAGAACACGCGCGTCTGCGCCAGCCGCTTCGCCTCCGCCGCCGGCACGCCCTGGCCGAGCAGCGCCGTCTCGATGCGGCGGGCGTTGGCGGCGACGGCGTTGCCGGGCTCGTCCAGCTCCGACGCCTTCCTGGCGGCCTCGGCCAGCATCTTCATGACGTTGGGGAAGTGGTCGCGGTAGAGGCCGGTGGCGGAGATCACCGCGTCCACCCGCGGGCGCTTCAACTCGGCCGCCGGGATCGCCTCGACGCCGGTGATGCGGCCCCCCGCGTCCCAGGTCGGACGGAAGCCCATGACCGCCAGCGCCTGCGCCTCCAGCATGCCGAAGTGGCGCATGGTCTCCACCGACCACAGGGTGAAGGCGAGCTTCTCCGGATGGCGGCCGTGCGCTTGGCGGTGCTGCTCGATCAGCTTCTCCGCCGCCTCGCGCCCGGCTTCCCAGGCCTGCTTGGTCGGCACGCGCGACGGGTCGAAGCCGTAGAGATTGCGGCCGGTCGGCAGGCTGTCCGGGTTCTTGATCGGGTCGCCGCCGTAGGAGGTCGGCACCAGCCGCCCGGCGAGGCCGGCCAGCAGCCCCTCGTTCTCCTTGCCGCCGGACAGCGCCAGCCAGAAGCCGCGGCCCTTCTCCAGCAGTTCCGCCACCGTGGGGTTGCCGGCGTACGGCTCGCCGTTGCGGACGTGGCGGTCGAGCAGGCGCCACGCCTCGGTGTCGCGCAGCTTGGTGTAATCGGTGACGACCATCTCCTCCGGGTCGTCGGGCATCAGCGCGTTCAGGAGCGGCCGGCCGAGCATCTGCATCACGGTGAACAGCCGCAGATCCGCGTCCGCCGGCTGCCCGAACACCGCTAGGCCGAGCGGCTGCTGTTGCAGCGCCAGGTCGTGCAGGTGGTTGTGCAGGGAATCGACGAAGGCCCGGAAGTCGCGGTCGATGACCGCCGTGTCGATGCCCATGTCCTTGTCGATCTTCAGCTCGACCACCAGGGCGCGGAGGTCGGCGGCGGTCTTCGTCTTGACCTCGCCGTCGTCCATGTTCAGCCAGCTGTGCAGCATGTCGTGCAGCCGGTTGATGTCGCCGTGCAGCCCGGCCGGCGCGAAGGACGGCGTGGCGTGCGAGACCGTCACCGCCCGGCCGCGCCGCTTGGTCTGCAGGGCCTCGCCGATGTTGTCGACGATGTACGGGTAGAGCACCGGCGTGTCGCCGAGCACGAGGTACGGATAGTCGTACACCGACAGCCCGCGCTCCTTGCCCGGCTGCCACTCCTCGGTGCCGTGGGTGCCGTAGTGGATCAGGGCGTCGGCGCCGAACTGCTCGCGCGCCCACAGGTAGGTGGCGAGGTAGAAGTGCGAGGGCGGCACCTTGGTGTCGTGGTACATCGCCTTCTCGCGGTCGTCGAACTTCTCGCCGCGCGGCGGCTGCGGCAGGATCGTGACGTTGCCGAGCTTCAGGCGCGGCACCACGAAGACGCGCTCGCCGTCCACCTCGGCGGCCATGGCGGATTTCTCCGGATCGCCGAAGCGCCCGGTCACCGCGTCGCGCACGCCCTGCGGCAAGGCGTCGAACCACGCGCGGTAGCGGGCGATCGGCAACGCCTCGGCCAGCCCGCGCTTCAGCAGGTCCTCCAGCTCGTCGTCGTGGTAGAAGGGCGACAGCAGCGCGGTCAGGTCCTCGACCAGCGCCTCCTCGCCGCGCGTGTCCACGCGGTAGCCGGCGGCGTTCAGCGCGTCGAGCGTGCTCTCCAGGCTGCGCGGCAGGTTGAGGAAGGACGCGCCGAGGTTCTTCTCGCCCGGCGGGTAGTTCCAGAACAGGATTGCCGCCTTCTTCTCGGCGTTCGGCAGGCGCTGCAGGCGGGTCAGCGCCAGCGCCTTGTTCACCACCGTGCGCGCCTGCGCGTCCATGGCGACCACGTCGCCGTCCGCCTTGCGGGTGAAGGCGGCCATGATCGGATCGCTGATGCCGGCGTATTCCGGCTGCGCCAGATAGAAGGGGATGTCGGTGGTGGAGACGCCGGCGGTGTCCTGCTCCCAGTCCGCCTGCTCGCCCTTGCGGTAGGGCATGGCCTGGAGCACGGGGATGCCGAGCCGCTCGAACTCCGCCTTGCGGCCGTCGGCGTTGAGGACGATCTGCGTGTTGATCAGCACGTCCAGCACCCGCTCGCCGCCGACGTGGGCCATGCGCTCGACCTCGCCGTTCGCCATGGCCGGGACATAGAGCGGCATGGCGACTCCGCCGCCCGCCTCGATGCGCGCCACCAGCCCGTCGAGGAAGCCGGTCAACTCGGCGCCCAGGTAGGCCTGGTGGAACAGGATGCCGACGACCGGTGGGCGCTCGGCCGGCTTGACGCCCTTCCAGGCCAGGAAGGCGGCCGGGTCGGCGAAGACGCGGCCGGCGTAGCCGGGGTGGTAGATGCCGGTCTCCGGGAAGATCTGCGGCGGCGCGCACGCCGGCCCCGCCGTGCCGAGCACCGCGCGGTCGAGCTGGCACAGAAAGGCGGCAAAGTTCGCCTTGCCGCCGTTCAGGTAGTAGGTGTGCAGCAGCTTCGCGGTCTCCGGCGGGATCCCGCCGGCCTCGGTCGTGCGCTGCTGCAGCCACAGCCAGGGCACGGTCACCCCGGGCAGCAGCGGCCCCAGCGCCGCCTTGGTGTGCGCGGCGGCGCTGCCGTTGGTGCCGTCGATGACGATCAGGTCGTGCTTCGTCAGGTCGGCGGGGCGGATCTCGGCCCCCGCCGCATCGACGTAGCGGTACTCCATGGTCAGGCCCGCCTCCGCCGCCAGCGGCTGGACGCGCTGGAACTTGCCCGGCTGGATCGGCTGGGCGGAGAGGAACAGCACGCTCTTGCCCCACGCGGGCGAGGCCAGGGACAGCAGGGCGGCGAGGAGGAGGGCCAGACGGGTCATGGGGTCACCAGCGCAGTGTGGCGTTGACGCCGACGATGCGGCCGGGCCGGGCGAAGCGGTCGAGGTCGGTCCGGTTCGCGGCGACGCCGGTCACGTCGCGGTAGCCGAAGTACTTGCGGTCGAAGATGTTGAAGACGCCGGCGTTGACGGTCAGCGTCGGGTCGTACTCGTAGGACACGGTGGCGTCGGCGACGACGTAGCTGGGCGTCTGGAAGTAGGTCGGCGAGCTGACGCGCTCGTGCTTGGCGGCGCCGCGGCCGATCAACTCCGCCCCGAAGCCCGAGGCGTGGTCGTAGCGCACGCCGAGCACGCCGGTGAGCGGCGCCACGCTGTCCACCGGCAGGCCGGTGTTGGTGTCCTTGCCGCGGGCGTAGGCGGCGGTGCCGAACACCGCCCATTCGGGGTTCAGGCGCCATTCGCCGCGCGCCTCCAGGCCCCAGATCTCGACCTGCGGCAGGTTGCGGTACTGGTACTGCGTGATGCCGTTGCGGGTGCCGATCACCTGGCTGTCGATGAAGTCGTCGTACAGGTTGTAGAAGGCGTTGACCCCGAAGTTGCTGCCCCCGGCGAAGCGGCCGCGCAGGCCGGTCTCGAAGCCGTGGCTGGTCTCCGCCTTCAGGTCGGGGTTGGGCAGCATCTCGTACCGCTGCGGCCCGTTGACGTAGCCGTTGTTGGCGCTGTCGAACGGCGGGCTGCGGAAGCCGCGGGCGTACAGGCCGTAGAGCTTGTACTGCTCGGTCAGCGCGTAGGTGACGCCGAGCTTGGGCGACACCGCGAAGTCCGACACCTCCTGCACCGGGCGGTTCAGCGAGTTGCTGGTGCGGAACGCGGCGTCCGGGTGCGGGGTCATCTTGTAGTAGTCGACGCGCACGGCCGGCGTGAAGGTGAAGCGCTCGTACGCCACCTCGTCCTGCACGTAGGCGCCGGCCTGGATGGTCGTGGTGTCCGGGTAGTTCTTGTTCGGGAACACCTCCGCCGGCACGCCGGGGCCGCCGGAGAAGCTGCGCGTCACGGCGCCGGTGGCGAGGTTGGTCTCGTAGCGGTCGCGCGGGCGGCTGGTCTCGGCGCGGTCGAGGCTGGCGCCGTAGGTGAAGGTGTTCTTCAGCCCGAACAGCGTCGCCTCGCTGGTCGCCTGCACATCACCGCCGACGATGGACTGGCGGAAGTCCAGGTTGGTCATGCGGCGGGACAGCGTGGTGCCGCTGCGGCGCAGCTGCTCGGTGTCCTCGTCGCGGGTGACGCGGGTGGTGTAGAGCCGCCACTCCAGCCGGTCGATGAAGCCGATGGGCGCGGTGTGGACGTGATCGACGCTGAGGCGCAGGCGCTTGGTGTTGTCGTCGCCCAGGCTGCTCAGCACGGTGGCGGTGCGCTCGCTCTGCAGGTCGGTCTCGGTGCGGCGCTGGAAGGACTCCACGGTGAAGCGCAGCTTGTCGGACTCAGTCGGCCGCACCACCAGCTTGGCCAGCACGTTGTTGGAGCCGAAGTCCTGCGGGTTCGGCGCGACGCTGCCGTTCGGCTTGACCTCGTGGCCGTCGCGGCGGGTGTAGGCGACCATCACGTCGGCCCAGGCGGCGCGGGCGGCGGCGACCATCGTCTTGGACAGGCTGTTGTCGGCGGAGTCGTAGCCGCCCTTGACCAGCGCCGCCCAATCCTTGCCGACGCGGGCCAGATAGTCCTCCGGGTCCTTGGTGACGTAGGCGACGACGCCGCCGATGGCGTCGCTGCCGTACAGCGCCGAGGCCGGGCCGCGCACGATCTCCACCCGCTTCAGCGTCTCCGGATCGACGAAGTCGCGGGTGTAGGTGCCGGGGCCGACGTTGGATTCCGGGAAATCCGGAACGCGCACGCCGTCGATCTGCACCCGCACCCGGTTCTCGCCGATGCCGCGGATCGTGTAGTTGGTGGCCCCCGCCCGCGCCGGCTGGTTGCCGACGTCGATGCCCGGCTCGTAGCGGGTGATGTCGCGCAGGCTGCCCTGGTTGCGGCGCTCCAGCTCCTCCCCGCCGATCACCGTGACGGTCTGCGGCGTGTCGTAGACGGACTTTTCCGAACGGGTGGCGGTGACCGACACCGGCCCGACCTGGACCGCGTCATCCGCGGCCAGGGCGGGGGATGCAAGCAGAAGGACGAACGGCAAGGGCGCCAGATACGGCAGCGAGCGCGAAGCGAGCATGGGTCAGGTCCATGGATGGGCGTTGGACGATGGCCTGGCTGGCTCGCGCGCAAGGCGCTGGCTGGCTGGGGCGGAGGGAGGCGTTACTTGATCAGAAGCAGCTTGTTGGCCCGCGTGATGCGCAGGCGGTAGTTCTGGCCCGCATGGCGGATGACGATCTCGGTGGCGCCGCGCAGCAGGTCGGCGGCCTCGACCACCTCCACCGCGCCCGGCCCCGCGTGGGCGTCCCCGCCGGGGCGCTGCGCCCCTGGGTCGGCGTTGTCCGTCGTCACCGCTGTGGTCCCCCTTTCGTATAGTGCGCAACTGATAATCATTCTCATCTACCCGGCGCGGCGACGCTTGTCAATAACCCTTCGAAGGGTGGTTGATTGGGAACCTGAACTACCGGTGCGCCGGGAAATAGACGTGCAGGGAGACGACGAAGATGGCGACCAGGATGCCGAGCAGCGCGAAGGCGGCGACGTAGCTGTACGCCGGGGCGCGGGTCCGGGTGCAGAAGGGCGCGCCTTCCGACGTGCACCCCTGGCAGGAGTACCCCGCCAGCCGCAGCGGGCATGTTTCGTTGGTGGTCACGTCACCCAACAAACACCGAAGGACCAGTTGCGCAACGCTCCACTCATACCGCAGAACGCCGCCGGCCGCGATGCGGCCGCGAGACGCATTGAATGCAAAGAAAAGGCCGGAGGCGTCGCCGCCCCCGGCCCTTCCTGAACAGTACCTTCGGATCAGTGCGCCGACGCGGCGGCGGCGCCGATGCCGGTCTGCGAGCGGACGTACTGGTCCTCGTAGGCGGCGATCTCCGCCTTGGCGCGGGCACTGCTGTCCAGCTTGGAGACCACGATGGTCACCAGGAAGGCCAGCGACATGGAGAACAGCGCCGGGTGCTCGTACGGGAAGATCGGCTGCGCGTAGCCGATCACCGCGACCCACACCGTCTTCGACAGGATGACCAGCGTCACCGCCGAGATCAGGCCGGCCAGGCCGCCCCACAGCGCGCCGCGGGTGGTCAGGCCCTTCCAGTACATGGACAGGATCAGCACCGGGAAGTTGGCCGAGGCCGCGATGCCGAAGGTCAGGCCGACCAGGAAGGCGACGTTCTGCTTCTCGAACAGGATGCCCAGCACCACGCCGATGACGCCGAGCGCCAGCGAGGAGGCCTTGGACACGCGGATCTCCTGCGCCTCGGACGCCTTGCCCTTCATGATGACGCGGGCGTAGAGGTCGTGGGCGATGGAGGACGCGCCGGCCAGCGCCAGGCCGGCCACCACCGCCAGGATGGTGGCGAAGGCCACCGCCGACATGAAGCCGAGCAGCAGGTCGCCGCCCATCGCCTGGGCCAGGTGCATGATCGGCATGTTGTTGCCGCCGATCAGCTTGCCGCCGACCACACCGCCCTCGAAGAACTTCGGGTCGGTGCCGACGATGGAGATCGCGGCCATGCCGAGGATGGCGACCACCAGGAAGAAGGCACCGATCAGGCCCGACGCCACGAACACGCTCTTGCGCGCCTCCTTGGCGTTCGGGACGGTGAAGAAGCGCATCATGATGTGCGGCAGCGCCGAGGTGCCGAACACCAGGCCCAGCGACATCGACACCGTCGACACCGGGTCGGCCAGCAGCGCGCCGGGGCCCATGATCTTCACGCCGGCCTTGTGCGCGGCCGTCGCCTTGGCGGCGATGGTCTCCAGGCTGAAACCGAACTGCACCAGCACCAGCAAGAGCAGCAGCAGGCCGCCGCCCAGCATCAGGCAGGCCTTGATGATCTGCACCCAGGTGGTGGCGATCATGCCGCCGAAGGTGACGTAGATCACCATCAGCACGCCCACCAGCACCACGGCGATCGCGTAGTCCAGGCCGAACAGCAGCTTGATGAGCTGGCCGGCGCCGACCATCTGCACCACCAGATAGCAGCACACCACGGTCAGCGAGCCCATCGCCGCGAAGGTGCGCACCTTGGATTGATCAAGGCGGTAGGAGGCGATGTCGGCGAAGGTGAAGCGGCCCAGGTTGCGCAGGCGCTCCGCCATCAGGAACAGGATGATCGGCCAGCCGACGAAGAAGCTGACGATGTAGGCCACGCCGTCGAAGCCGGTCAGGTACACCATGCTCGACAGGCCGAGCAGCGTCGCCGCCGACATGTAGTCGCCGGCGATGGCCAGCCCGTTCTGGAAGCCGGAGATGCCGCCGCCCGCCGTGTAGAAGTCCGACGCCGTGCGGGTGCGCTTGGCCGCCCAGTAGGTGATGGCCAGCGTCAGGCCGACGAAGGCCACGAACATGGCGATGGCGGTCGGGTTGATCGCCTGCTTGGCGGTGGCGCCCATGTCGCCGGCCGCGAGCGCCGGGCCGGCGGCCAGCAGGGCCGCGGCGAGCGCGCTGAGGAAGGCCTTGCTCATCGCTCGCTCTCCGCCACGATCTGGTTGTTGAGGTCTTCGAACTCGCCGTTGGCGAAGTACGAGTAGACGCCGGTCAGCAGCCAGGAGATGACGATGATGACGGCGGCGATCGGGAACCCGATGGAGATGGCCGACCCCTGCCCGATGGGCGTGCGCAGCGCGTCGGGCGCGAAGGCGACGGCCATCATCAGCGCGTAGTAGGACACCAGGACGATCAGCGACAGGACCAGAGCCAGCCGTCCCCGCTTCTGGACCAGCGCCTGGAACTTCGGATTCTGGCGAACCCGCTGGTAGACAGGATCGGACATGTTTCCCCCGAAACTTGGTTTTAATAGGGGATGTTCCTACCAACCCATTGTTTCCTGATTTTCCCCCAATTGTGACGAATTGTGTCGGCTGCAAAAATTTGCGGCAGATCGGGCTCAGCCCTCCCCCGCCCCCGGCGGGGGAGGGTTGGGTGGGGGCAGCGGCCTCCTGGACAAGCCGTAGCCCCCACCCTCCCACTTCGTGGGCCCCTCCCTCCCCCAGCGGGGCTGGGGGAGGGTTTGCATATCCCTTGCCGCCGCGGGGCCATCGGGTCCACAGTCCGGCCGTCCGCGTCCCGAGCCCTGCGCCATGGCCCACTCCCGCCTGTTCCTCCGCCTGTTCTCCAGCGTGCTGCTGGTGGTCGTGCTGTTCTCCTCGGCCTACTACCTGCTGTCGGTGCCGCTGGTGAAGGAGAAGGCGTACCAGATCGAACTCGACGCCAGCCGCACCATCCTCGACAACGTGCACGAGATGGTCGGGCGCATCCGCTCCAACATCGAGGAGCAGCGCACCACCATCATCGAGACCTTCAAGTCGGAGATGCGGGCCCGGGTGGCGCTGGCCGCCGGCTACATCGACTACGTCCTCGACCGCCACGAGCGCGGCGAGATCACCCGCGCCGAGGCGGAGCGCCTGATCTACGACGGCCTCAGGGCGTTCAGGACCGGCAAGGACGACTACATCTGGCTGACCAACTACGACGCCGTGCTGCTGTCGCACGCCGACCCCGACTGGATCGGCCAGAGCGCCGCGGAATTGCAGGACCAGCAGGGCCGCTACATCGTGCCGACCATCATCGAGCGGGCGCGGCGCGAGGGCGAGGGCTACCACACCTACCCCTGGAAGCGGCCCGGCAGCGAGACGGCCGCCGACCCGCGGGCGCAGAAGATGTCGTACTTCCGCGACCTGAAGCGGCACGGGCTGGTGATCGGCGCCGGCGCCTACCTCGACGACATGGACGCGGTGATCGAGCGCCGCATGGGCGAGGCCATCGAGGACCTGCGCCAGGCGCTGCGCAACATCCGCATCGCGCGCACCGGCTACGTCTACATCTTCGATTCCACGCGGCGGATGCTGATCCACCCGAACTCCAACATCGAGGGGACGGCGTTCGGCGACTTGCGCGACCCCTCCACAGGCGCCTTCATCGGCGAGGCGCTGATGCGCGCCGCGCACGAGAACCGCTACCTGCGCTACCTCTGGGACAAGCCGAGCGATCCCAACAACTACGCCTACGAGAAGATCACCTGGGTCCGCCACGAGCCCGGCCTGGACTGGTACATCGCCTCCAGCGTCTACGAGGAGGAACTGCGCAGTTCCTCGACCGAGCTGGGCAACCGGCTGTTCGCCGTCTCGCTGGTCATCATGGCGGTGGGCGGCGGCCTCGGCTATTTCGGCGCGCGGCGGCTGGTCAGCCCGCTGCGCCGGCTCGCCGACACCGCGGCGCAGGTGCGCGCCGGCAACCTCGACGCCCGCAGCGGCATCGTCCGCAACGACGAGATCGGCGATCTCGCCGCCACCTTCGACGGCATGGTGCGCCGGGTGAAGGACGACATCGCCACCCTCGACAGCCGCGTCAAGGAACGCACCGCCGCCCTGGAGAACGCCGAGGCGCGGCAGCGCCTGATCCTCGACGCCATCCCCGCCGCCATCGCCTATCTGGACGCCCACGAACGGCTGCGCTTCGTCAACCGGCGCTGGAGCGAACTGCCGCACACGCGGCGCGGCCATGTGCTCGGCCGCCGCCTGCGCGAGGCGCTGACCGCCGACGCCTACGACCACCTGTCGCCCGCGCTGAAGCGCGCCCGCACCGGCGAAACGACCGTCTTCGAATACACGGTGGATCTCGGCGGACGGCCGCTGATCACCCGCAACACGGTGCTGCCGCAGCAGGGCGCGGAGGGCGCCGTGCTCGGCTTCTTCGTGCTGACGCTGGACGTCACCGACGAGACCGAGCGCCAGCGCCACCTGGAGGAGGCCGAGCGGCTGAAGGCGGTCGGCCAGCTGGCCGGCGGGCTGGCGCACGACTTCAACAACCTGCTGACCATCATCCTCGGCAACCTCGCGGTGGCGCGCGAGCGCTTCGCCGACCTCGATGAGCTGAACGGTTACCTGGAGCCCGCCCAGCGCGCCAGCCGCCGCGGCGCCGACATCACCGCCCGCCTGCTCGCCTTCTCCCGCCGGCAGCCGCTGAAGCCGCAGCCGGTGGAGGTGTGCACGCTGATGCGCGAGACGGCGGTGCTGCTGCGCCGCTCCCTGCCCGCCTCGATCGCCCTCGCCACGCCGGGGCCGGAGGACGCCGCCTGGGCGGTCGCCGACCCGATGCAGCTGGAGAACGCGCTGGTCAACCTCGCGCTCAACGGCCGCGACGCCATGCCGGACGGCGGCACGCTGACCATCGCGGTGCGCCCCTGCGCCGACCCGGCGGCGGGCGACTTCGACGAGCCGCCGGCCGCCGGCCGCTACGTGGAGATCCAGGTGCGCGATACCGGCAACGGCTTCGCCCCCGGCGCCGCCGCCCGCGCCTTCGAGCCGTTCTTCACCACCAAGGCGTTGGGCTCCGGCCTCGGCCTGTCGATGGTCTACGGCTTCGTCAAGCAGTCCGGCGGCTACATCCGCATCGACAGCGCGCCGCGCGCCGGGACGTCCATCACCCTGCTGCTGCCCGAGGGGGAGGCGCCCATCCCCGACGACACGCCGGGTCCGGTCACGGCGGGCGCCCTGCCCTCCGGCTGCCGCGGCATGCTGGCGCTGGTGGTGGAGGACGACGACGACGTGCGCCTCGTGCTGCGCCAGCAGCTCATCGGCCTCGGGCTGTCGGTGATCGAGGCCTCCAGCGGCGAGGAGGCGATGGAACTGGCCGGGCAGATCGAGGATTTGCGCCTCGTGGTGTCGGACATCGTCATGCCCGGCGTCTCCGGCCTGACGCTGGCCCGCCATCTGCGCGCGACACGGCCGGAGGTGCAGGTGATCCTGGTCAGCGGCTTCTCGACCGAGGAGCACGGCGAGGCCGAAGGTCTGGTCATTCTCGGCAAACCGTGGGAAAAGAGCGAATTGGCGGCGGCCATCCGGCTTCCGGCCGACGCCTGATAAAAAGAAACCGGGGGAACGCGCAGGGCGCATGGCCGCGAAGAAGCTCATCTACGTCGTCGACGACGATCCCGATGTCCGCGATCTGCTGCGCACGACGCTCGGCGGCTTCGGCTATGCGGTGTCGGTCTTCGGGTCCGGCAAGGCGGGGAAGACGGCGATCCGCCGCGAGCCGCCGGACGTCGCGATCGTCGACCTCGGCCTGCCCGACATGGACGGCCTGACCCTGGTGCGCGAGCTGTGGGAGGATGTGCGCTTCGGCGTCATCGTGCTGACCGGCCGCGGCGACGTGTCCGACCGCGTGCTGGGGCTGGAGCTGGGGGCCGACGACTACATCGTGAAGCCCTTTGAACCGCGCGAGCTGGTCGCCCGCGTCAACACGGTGATCCGCCGGCGCGAGCAGCTGATGGCCGCCGGCCGCGGCACGTCCACGGCCAAGGCGCGCTTCGCCGGCTGGACCTTCGACGTCGGCGACCTGACGCTGACCTCCGACGACGGCCGCAAGGAGACGCTGACCGCGGCGGAGGCGACGCTGCTCAGCGCGCTCCTCAAGGCGCCGCGCCGCGTGCTGTCGCGCGAGCAGTTGCAGAGCGACGAGCTGGACCGCGGCGACCTGCCCTTCGAGCGCGCGGTGGACGTGCGCATCTCGCGCATCCGCAAGAAGCTCGAACCCGATCCGAAGTCGCCGAAGCTGATCCGCACGGTGTACGGGGCGGGGTACCTGTTCGCGGCGGACGTCACTTGGGTGAATGGGTAAAGAGCCCCTCTCCCCTTGAGGGAGAGGGGTTGGGGAGAGGGGTGCGCCGGCGAAGCCGGCCAAGTCACTTCCCCCTCTCCCCCTGCCCCTCTCCCTCAAGGGGAGAGGGGAGTTGGCCACTATCACAATTCGCAACAATTCGGAGAAACTTGCGCAAACCCGCGCCGCTACCCTCCGGGCCAACGATGCGACCAACGCGTCGACGCTCTGGAGTGAGGAAGCGATACCATGGGTGCTGCCAGCCCGTTCAGCCTGCATCTCGACAAGACCGCCGCCAACCACGTCGCGCTGACGCCGCTGACGTTCCTGGAGCGCGCCGCCAGCGTCTGGCCCGACCGCGTCGCCGTCGTGCATGGGCCCATCCGCCGCACGTGGGCGGAGACCTTCGTCCGCGTCCGCAAGCTGGCCTCGGCGCTCGCCAAGCGCGGCATCGGCAAGAACGACACCGTCGCCGTGCTGGCCGCCAACACGCCCGAGCTGTTCGAGGCGCACTTCGGCGTGCCGCTGGCCGGCGCCGTGCTGAACGCCATGAACACCCGCCTCGACGCCGCCGCCATCACCTTCATGCTGGAGCACAGCGAGGCGAAGATCCTCATCTGCGACCGCGAGTTCTCGAAGATCGGCAAGCCGGCGGTGGCCGCCATGAAGGCGCCGATCCCGGTCATCGACATCGACGACCCGCAGTACGCCGGCGGCGAGCTGTTCGGCGAGTGCGACTACGAGGCGCTGCTGGACACCGGTGACGCCGACTTCCCGTGGGCCATGCCGGCCGACGAGTGGGACGCGATCACGCTGAACTACACGTCCGGCACCACCGGCAACCCGAAGGGCGTCGTCTACCATCACCGCGGCGCCTACCTGAACGCGGTGTCGAACGCGCTGTCCTGGAGCATGGGCGACGGCCCGGTCTACCTGTGGACGCTGCCGATGTTCCACTGCAACGGCTGGTGCTTCCCGTGGACGCTGGCGGTGGTCGCCGGCACCTCGGTCTGCCTGCGCGCCGTCCGCCCCGACGCCGTGCTGGCCGCCATCCGCGACGAAAAGGTTTCGCACTTCTGCGGCGCGCCGATCGTGCTGAACATGATCAACAACGCGCCCGCCGAGCTGAAGGCCGGCATCGCGCACAAGGTCAAGGTGATGACCGCCGGCGCCGCCCCGCCCGCCGCGGTGATCGCCGGCATGGAGCGCATGGGCTGGGAGGTCACCCACGTCTACGGCCTGACCGAGGTGTACGGCCCGGTGACGCTGTGCGTCTGGCACGACAAGTGGGACGGCCTGGAGATTGACCAGAAGTCGGTGCTGAAGTCCCGCCAGGGCGTGCGCGGCCCGATGCTGGAGGCGGTCATGGTCGCCGACCCGACCACGCTGGAGGCGGTGCCGAAGGACGGCAGGACCATGGGCGAGGTCTTCATGCGCGGCAACAACGTCATGAAGGGCTACCTGAAGAACCGGACGGCGACCGAGGAGGCGTTCTCCGGCGGCTGGTTCCACACCGGCGATCTCGCGGTGTGGCACGCGGACGGCTACCTGGAGATCAAGGACCGCTCCAAGGACATCGTCATCTCCGGCGGCGAGAACATCTCGACCATCGAGGTCGAGGACGTGCTGTACCGCCACCCGGACGTGCTGGAAGCCGCCGTGGTCTCCCGCCCCGACCCGAAGTGGGGCGAGACGCCCTGCGCCTTCGTCACCCTGAAGGACGGCGCGACCGCCAGCGAGGCCGACATCATCGCCTTCTGCCGCGAGCACATGGCGCACTTCAAGGCGCCGCGCACGGTGGTCTTCCGCGCTTTGCCGAAGACCTCGACCGGCAAGATCCAGAAATACGTGCTGCGCCAGATCGCCAAGGAGCTCTGAGCATGACCTACACCGCCCCGCTGCGCGACATCCGCTTCACGCTGGACGAGGTCGCCAACATCGCCGCCGTGGCCGCCCTGCCCGGCTACGAGGAGGCCACCGAGGAGCTGCGCGACTCCATCCTGGAGGAGGCCGGCAAGATCGCCGGCGGCCTGCTCGCCCCGCTGAACCGCGTCGGCGACACCACGGGCTCGCGCTGGAGCGACGGCGTCGTCACCACGCCCGAGGGCTGGCGCGACGCCTGGAACACCCTGGTCGAGGGCGGCTGGAACGGCTTGCCGTTCGACACGCAGTGGGGCGGCATGGGCCTGCCCAACGTGCTGAACACCGCCGTGCAGGAGATGTGGCACGCCGCCAACATGGCCTTCGCGCTGAACCCGATGCTGACGCAGGGCGCGGTCAACGCGCTGCAGCAGTTCGCCTCGGACGAGATCAAGCAGACCTACCTGCCGCGCATGGTGTCGGGCGAGTGGACCGGCACCATGAACCTGACCGAGCCGCAGGCCGGCTCCGACCTCGCCGCCATCCGCTCGAAGGCGGAGCCGGCCGGCGACGGCAGCTACAAGGTGTTCGGGCAGAAGATCTTCATCACCTACGGCGACCACGACCTGACGGACAACATCGTCCATCTGGTGCTGGCGCGCCTGCCGGACGCACCGGCCGGGGTCAAGGGCATCTCGCTGTTCGTGGTGCCGAAGTTCCTGGTGAACGAGGACGGCTCCATCGGCGCGCGCAACGACGTGGCCTGCGTGTCGCTGGAGCACAAGCTGGGCATCCACGCCAGCCCGACCGCCGTGCTGTCCTTCGGTGACAACGGTGGTGCGCGCGGCTGGCTGGTCGGCGAGCCGCACAACGGCCTCGCCTACATGTTCGTGATGATGAACCACGCCCGGCAATCGGTCGGCCTGCAGGGCCTGTCCATCGCCGAGCGCGCCTACCAGCAGGCGCTGTCCTACGCCCGCGAGCGCGTGCAGGGCACGCCGGCCGGCTGGGCGGGTGCCGCCCGCACGCCCATCGTCAACCATCCCGACGTGCGCCGCACCCTGATGGGCATGAAGGCCCGCATCGAGGCGATGCGCGGCATCCTCTACACCGCGGCGGCCGCGCACGACGTCCGCCGCCACGCCGCCGACGGGCAAGCCCGCAGCGCCGCGGCGACGCTGGAGGAGCTGCTGACCCCCATCGCCAAGGGTTGGAGCACCGAGATGGGGCAGGACATCGCCTCGCTCGGCGTGCAGGTGCACGGCGGCATGGGCTACATCGAGGAGACCGGGGCCGCGCAGCACCTGCGCGACGCCCGCATCACCACGATCTACGAGGGCACCACGGCGATCCAGGGCAACGACCTGGTGAACCGCAAGCTGCTGCGCGACAAGGGCGCCGGCTTCACCGCCTACCTCGACGACGTGGCGAAGAACGCCGAGGCGATGGCGGGGTCCTCCGACGCCAATCTTCAGGCGCTGGGCCGCGAGTTGGGCCTCGCCGCCCGCCGCGTCGGCGAGATGGCCGCCTGGATCCTCGCCCACGCGGCGGAGCCGGCGCTGGTCGCCGCCGCGGCGGTGCCGCTGCTGAACGCCTTCGGTCTGCTGGCCGGCGGCCATTACCTGGGCATCGGCGCCCAGGCGGCGCTGCGCCGGCTGGCCGAGGGGGCTTCGGACGACGGCTTCCTGGCCGCCAAGCCGGTGACCGCGCGCTTCTTCGCCGAACACCTGCTGGGTCAGGTCGAGGGCTTCCGCGCGTCGGTGGTCGATGGTGCGGCCACGGTGATGGCGCTGGACGAAAGCCAGCTGTGATCTGAAGCCCTGGGCTTTGAGAAGTTCTGCGCCGCCGGAGTGGCTCCCCGGCGGACACCGGGCCTTCGCCCGGGCGTTCCCCCCGAGCCTGCCTCGGCGGGACGGCGCACGCCGCCGTCCCGCCCCTTCTTTCCAGACGGGGATTCCGGACACATGACGACGCGCACCGACCGGGAAGCGATGGAATACGACGTGGTCGTCGTCGGGGCCGGGCCGTCCGGCCTCGCCGCGGCCATCCGGCTGAAGCAGACCGCGCCCGACCTGTCGGTCTGCGTGCTGGAGAAGGGCTCCGAGGTCGGGGCGCACATCCTCTCGGGCGCGGTGATGGAGCCGCACGCGCTGGATGAACTCATCCCCGACTGGAGGGAGAAGGGCGCGCCGCTCGACACCCCGGCCGGCGAGGATACCTTCCTGCTCCTGACCCGCACCGGCTCGTTCCGCCTGCCAACGCCGCCGACGCTGCACAACCACGGCAACTACATCGTCAGCCTGGGCAAGGTGTGCCGCTGGCTGGCGGCGCAGGCCGAGGAGTTGGGTGTCGAGATCTTCCCCGGCTTCGCCGCGGCGGAAGTGCTGTACGACGAGGACGGCGCGGTGCGCGGCGTCGCCACCGGCGACATGGGGCTGGGCCGCGACGGCGAGCCGACCTCGCTCTACACGCCGGGCATGGAGCTGCACGCCCGCCAGACCATCTTCGCCGAGGGCTGCCGCGGCAGCCTGGCCAAGACGGTGATCGCCCGCTTCGCCCTCGACCGCGACTGCGACCCGCAGGTCTACGGCCTGGGCATCAAGGAGCTGTGGGAGATCGACCCGGCCAAGCACAAGCCCGGCAGCATCACCCACACCGTCGGCTGGCCGCTGGACACCGCCACTTACGGCGGCTCCTTCCTCTATCACCTGGGCGAGAACCTGGTGGCGGTGGGGTTCGTCGTCGGCCTCGGCTACGAGAACCCGCACCTCAGCCCCTTCGACGAGTTCCAGCGCTTCAAGACGCACCCCGCCATCCGCCCGACCTTCGAGGGCGGCCGGCGCATCGCCTATGGCGCCCGCGCCATCGCGGCGGGCGGCTGGCAGTCGCTGCCGAAGCTGAGCTTCCCCGGCGGCGTGCTGGTCGGCGACACCGCCGGCTTCCTCAACGCGCCGAAGATCAAGGGCAGCCACGCCGCCATGAAGTCCGGCATGCTGGCCGCCGACGCGGTGGCCGCCCTGCTGGCCGACGGACAAGGCGGGCGCGAGGCCGCCGGTTACGAGCCGGCCTTCAAGGCGAGCTGGCTGGCCAGGGAGCTGCACGCCGCCCGCAACATCAAGCCGGCGTTCAAGTGGGGCCTGTGGCCGGCGATGGCCTACGCGGCGCTCGACACCTACGTGCTGCGCGGCAAGGCGCCGTGGACGCTGCGCCACGCCACCGACCATGACCGCCTGAAGCCGGCCAGCGCCTGCCCGCCCATCGCCTATCCGAAGCCGGACGGCGTGGTGAGCTTCGACCGGCTGTCCTCGGTGTACCTGTCGAACACCAACCACGAGGAAAACCAGCCGGTCCACCTGCGCCTGAAGGACCCGGAGAAGGCGCTGTCGGTCAACCTGACCTTCTACGAGTCGCCGGAGACCCGCTACTGCCCGGCCGGCGTGTACGAGATCGTCCGCTCCGGCGGTGACGGGGGCGGCGAGCCGCGCCTGCAGATCAACGCGCAGAACTGCCTGCACTGCAAGACCTGCGACATCAAGGACCCGACGCAGAACATCGACTGGACCTGCCCGGAAGGCAGTGGCGGACCGAACTACGCGATGATGTGACGGCACACCGCCGAACGGGCGGTGGAGGCGCGGCACGGCCTGGGCTACCCTGTCTCCTCGAACGATAAAGGGGGGACGGGAACGCCATGACGCTGGCCTTGGGCTGCATCGCCGACGACTACACCGGGGCCTCGGACCTCGCCAACACGCTGACGCGCGCGGGGCTGCGCACCGTGCAGACCATCGGTGTGCCGGACGCGGCGCTGGATCTTCCCGAGGTGGACGCCGTCGTCGTCTCGCTGAAGAGCCGCTCGATCCCCGCCGATCAGGCGGTGGTGCTGTCGCTGGACGCACACCGCTGGTTGACGGCGCGCGGCGCGGAACGGGTGCTGTTCAAGGTGTGCTCGACCTTCGATTCCACCGACCGGGGCAACATCGGCCCGGTCACCGACGCGTTGCGCGCGGCGGCGGGCGGCGGGCTCGTCATGGTCACCCCGGCCTTCCCGGAGACCGGGCGCACCGTCTACATGGGCCACCTGTTCGTGGGAGCGGTGCCGCTGCACGAGAGCCCGCTGAAGGACCACCCCCTCAACCCCATGCGCGATTCCAATCTGGTGCGCGTGCTGGCGCGGCAGTCGCAAGCCGGCGTCGGCCTCGCCGACCGGGCGACGGTCGACCGCGGTCCCGCCACCGTCGAGGCACGCCTCGCGGAACTCGCCGCGGCGGGCATGGGCTCGGCCATCATCGACGCGGTGTCGGACGGCGATCTGGAGACGGTCGGGGCGGTGGCGGCGAACCGGCCAGTGTCGACCGGCGCCTCCGGCCTCGGCCTGGGCATCGCCCGTGCGCTGGTCGCCTCCGGCGCGGTGCGGCCGGCGGCGGGGAACGCCGGGGCGGTGCTGGACCCGGTCGGCGGGCACGCCGCCGTGGTGGCGGGCAGCTGCTCGCGCGCCACGCTGGAGCAGCTCGCCGTCGCCGAAACCAGCATGCCGGTGCTGCGGCTCGACCCCGCCCGGCTGCTGGACGGCGACGGGGAGATCGAGCGCGCGCTGGCGTTCGCCGCCGAACGGCTGCCGTCCGGCCCGGTGGTGATCGCGTCGAGCGCTACGCCCGACGCCGTGGAGGCGCTGCACGCCCGCTTCGGCCGCGAGGCGACCAGCCACCGCATCGAGCAGGCAACGGCGGAGATCGTCGCACGGCTGGTGGCGGCCGGGGTGCGGCGGCTGGTGGTGGCGGGCGGCGAGACCTCGGGCGCCGCGGTGGACCGGCTGGGCATCCCGGCCTTCCTGGTCGGCCCGGAGATCGCCCCCGGCGTGCCGGTGCTGCGCACCGCCGGATCCGGCGACGACCTGCTGATGGCGCTCAAGTCCGGCAACTTCGGCGGGCCGGACTTCTTCGCCAAGGCGCTGGGGCTGATGCGCTGAACAAAAAAGGGGGGACGCGACATGAAGGTTCTCATCACCGGCGGCGCCGGCTTCCTGGGCCGGCGGCTGGCCCGCGCGCTGCTGGAGCGCGGCACCCTCGCCGGGCCGGACGGACGGCCTCAACCCATCGACCGCCTCGTCCTGCTCGACGTGGTCGCGGCGGACGGCTTCGACGACCCGCGCGTCCAGGCGGTCACCGGCGACATCGCCGACCCGACGGTGCTGGAAGGCGTGATCGACGCCGGCACCGCGTCGGTCTTCCACCTCGCCGCCATCGTCAGCGGGCAGGCGGAGGCCGACTTCGACCTCGGCATGCGGATCAACCTCGACGCCTCGCGGAGGCTGCTGGAGGCCTGCCGCGCCGCCGGGCACCGGCCGCGCGTGGTGTTCACCAGCTCGGTCGCCGTCTACGGCGGCGCGCTGCCGGACGTGGTGCAGGACGGCACCGCGCTGAACCCGCAGTCCTCCTACGGCGTGCAGAAGGCGATCGGCGAGCTGCTGCTCGGCGACTACACCCGCAAGGGCTTCGTCGACGGCCGGGTGCTGCGCCTGCCGACCATCAGCGTGCGGCCGGGCAAGCCGAACAAGGCCGCCTCCTCCTTCGCCAGCGGCATCATCCGCGAGCCGCTGAACGGCGAGGAGGCGGTGTGCCCGGTGCCGCCGGACACCCGGCTCTGGCTGCTCTCGCCGCGCCGCGCCATCGAGTGCCTGATCCGCGGGCACGAGCTGCCGTCCGACGCGCTCGGCACCGCCCGGGCGATCAACCTGCCCGGCCTGTCGGTGCGCGCCGACGAGATGGTCGCCGCGCTGGAGCGCGTCGCCGGGCCGGAGGCCGCCGCCCGGGTGCGCTGGCAGGAGGACCCCGCCATCACCCGCATCGTCGGCAGCTGGCCCGGCGCCTGGGACGTCGCCCGCGCCCGCTCGCTCGGCCTGGAGGGCGACACCGGCTTCGACGCCGTCGTCCGCGCCTACATCGAGGACGACCTGCGCCCGGCCGGTTGACGGCGCGCGGCGGGGGCCAAGATCAGTCGCCGTGCGTCAATCAAGGGAGGCCGACGATGCGGCTTGAAGGCTCCTGCCATTGCGGCGCGGTCCGCTTCTCGGTGGAGGCGTACGCGCCGGCACCGTACCTGCGCTGCTACTGCTCGATCTGCCGCAAGACGGCGGGCGGCGGCGGGTACGCGGTCAACCTCGGCGCCAGGGCGGACACGCTGACAATCGAGGGCGCGGAACACGTCAACGTCTTCCACGCGACCATCGACGGCAAGCCGAGCCCGGGGGAGCGGCGGTTCTGTTCGCGCTGCGGGTCGGCGCTGTGGGTGTGGGACCCGCGCTGGCCCGACCTCGTCCATCCCTTCGCCAGCGCCATCGACACGCCGCTGCCGGACCCGCCGGAGCAGGTGCACATGATGCTCGGCTCGAAGGCGAACTGGGTGCGCGCCGATGACCGCCCGGGCGAGGCGCGCCACGACGAATACCCGGACGAGTCGCTGGAGGAGTGGCACGCGGCGCACGGGCTGCTGGACAAGGGCTGACGGCCCCCCGGGCGAGCCATGCCGGCACCGGCGGTCTGCCCGTGGCTTTTTTGTGCCCTTATGACCCCGGTCCTGGCGCACACTCCTCCCGGCCGGCCATTCTTATGCCAGCGGGCGCGAATGCCCGCCCTGCGAGACACCGTCATGACCGTCGAGCCGTTCGCCCTCATCGTCTCCCTGCTGCAGCAGATGTGCGTCTATCTGGTGGTCGCCTACCTGATGAGCCGGACGCCGCTGTTCATCCCGCTGACGCACGTCACCGTGCGCTGGCCGCACAAGCTGGCCTGCTACGTGATCTTCTCGGTGTTCTGCATCATGGGGACCTACTTCGGCCTGCAGATCGACGATTCCATCGCCAACACCCGCGCCATCGGCGCGGTGCTCGGCGGCATCCTCGGCGGGCCGTCGGTGGGCGTGTCGGTGGGGCTGACCGGCGGGCTGCACCGCTACTCGCTGGGCGGCATGTCGGCCACCGCCTGCGCCATCTCCACCGTGGTCGAGGGGTTGATCGGCGGGCTGGTGCACCGGCACATGGTCAAGCGCGGCAAGCTGGAGCCGCTGTTCGACCCGGTGCGCGTCGGGCTGGTGACCTTCGTTGCCGAGATCGTGCAGATGCTGATCATCCTGGCGGTGGCCCGCCCCTTCCCGGCGGCGCTGCATCTGGTGCAGGTGGTGGCGGCGCCGATGATCATCGCCAACACGCTGGGCGCCGGGCTGTTCATGCGCATCCTGCTCGACCGCCGGGCGCTGATCGAGAAGCAGTCCAGCGCCTTCTCCGCCAAGGCGCTGAAGATCGCCGCGCGGGCCGACGGCGTGCTGCGCAGCGGCTTCAACGAGGAGAACAGCCAGCGCGTCGCCCGCATCCTCTACGAGGAGACCGGCGTCGGCGCCGTGGCGATCACCGACCGCGAGAAGCTGATGGCCTTCATCGGCATCGGCGACGACCATCACCTGCCGGGCACGCCGATCACCTCGGCGCAGACGAAGCAGGCGATCGCCAACAACCAGGTGCTCTACGCCGACGGCAACGAGGTGGCCTACCAGTGCTCCATCGACCCGCGCTGCCGGCTCGGCGCGTCGCTGGTGATCCCGCTGGTCGGCGAGGACGACCGCGTCATCGGCGCCATCAAGCTGTACGAGCCGAAGACCAAGATCTTCTCCACCATCAACCGCACGCTGGGCGAAGGCATCGCCCGGCTGCTGTCCAGCCAGATCCTCGCCGGGCGGTACGAGCAGCAGAGGAGCCTGCTGGCGCAGTCGGAGATCAAGCTGCTGCACGCGCAGGTCAACCCGCACTTCCTGTTCAACACGCTGAACACCATCTCCGCCGTCATCCGCAAGGACCCGGAGAAGGCGCGCGAACTGGTGCAGAACCTCTCCACCTTCTTCCGCAAGAACCTCAAGCGGCCCAGTGAAGGCGCCTGCCTGGGCGACGAGATCGAACACGTGAACGCCTACCTGCAGATCGAGCTGGCGCGCTTTACCGGCCGCCTCGGCGTCGACATCGACGTGCCGGACGAGCTGCGCGGCGTCCGCCTGCCGGCTTTCTCGCTCCAGCCGGTGGTGGAGAACGCCATCAAGCACGGCACCTCGCAGCTCCTCGGCGAAGGGCACGTCCGCATCGCGGCGCGGCGGGACGGCGGCGACCTGCTGCTGACCGTGGAGGACAACGCCGGGCTCTACGAGCAGAAGCCGGGCGGCGACGGCCTGGGCATGGCCATCGTCGACCGCCGGATCCGCAACCGTTACGGCGACGGCTACGGCGTGACCGTCGCCTGCGAGCCGGACGTGTCGACACGCGTCACGCTGCGCCTGCCGCTGGAGACGGTCTCCGCATGATGGACATCCTCATCGTCGATGACGAGCCGCTGGCGCGCGAGGAGCTGCGCCGCCTGCTGGAGACCGCGCCCGACGTCCGCGTCATGGGCGAGTGCGCCAACGCCATCGAGGCCATCGGCGCCATCAACCGGCAGAAGCCGGACGTGGTGTTCCTCGACATCCAGATGCCCAGGGTGAGCGGGCTGGAGATGCTGAGCATGCTCGACCCCGACCGCATGCCGCACATCGTCTTCCTCACCGCCCACGACGAGTACGCCGTACAGGCCTTCGAGGAGCACGCCTTCGACTACCTGCTGAAGCCCGCCGACCCGGCGCGGCTGGAGAAGACGTTGCAGCGCCTGCGCCGCGCGCACGCGCCGCAGGACGTGCGGGTGCTGGCGGGGGCGTCGGAACTGCGCCAGATCCCGTGCAGCGGCGTCAACCGCGTCACCCTGATGAAGCTGGAGGAGGTGGAGTACATCGTCTCCCGCGCGGCCGGCGTCTACGTGGTCGGCGCCGACGGGCAGGAGCGCTTCACCGAGCTGACGCTGCACACGCTGCAGGAAAAGAGCCCGTTGTTCCGCTGCCACCGGCAGTTCCTGGTGAACGCGGAGCGCATCAAGGAGATCCGCTTCCAGGACGGCGGCCTGGCGGAGATCCTCACCACCGGCGGGCACACGGTGCCGGTCAGCCGGCGCTTCCTGGGGGCACTGAAGGAGCGGCTGGGGATCGGGTGATTTCCCCTCTCCCGCCCCGGGAGAGGGAGGGGCCCGCGCAAAGCGCGGGAGGGTGAGGGTACCGGCAAGGATCCTTGATTTTACCCTCACCCGGCGCCTTCGGCGCCACCCTCTCCCGGGACGGGAGAGGGATCATCGCCCGCAACACCCCCGCCCCAGCGTCAGCAGGATCTGCTTCCTGGTGAACGCCTGCCGGTCCAGCGGCGGCTCGTCGGGAGCCACACGCGCCTGCTCCTCCAGATAGCGTTCGTAGGAATCGTCCTTCAGGAATCGGCACAGCCCGGTCCAGGCGGTGCGGAGGGCGGAAGTCGGCATGGAAGGCCTCGCGGGTCGGTTCACTGCCATCCTACTGCCGCCCCGCGCCCCCTCCCCCGCCAACCCGGCGACCGGCACGATCGCCACCCGAGCGGTCGCCCGCCGAGCCTGAGCGGCGCCGCTCACCCCCAAATCCCAACCGCTCGCCCCCTCCATACCCCCGCTCCGGGGATCCGCCACCACCGGCCCGCCGACGCGGCGTAGCGTCCGGTCCAGACCAAACCCCGGAGCACTCCCCATGTCCAAGACCGTCACCGTCGCGGTGCCCGTCACCCTGCACGTCACCGTCCGCGTGCCCACCGGCACCGCCGTGGACGCCGAGGCGATCGCCACCTGCGCCGCCGAGCACTTCGCCCACGTCAGCCACGCCGAGATCGCCGCCTTCAACGAGGTGAACCGCGTCCACCCCGAGGCCTCCGGCGCCGTCGACGCGGTGTCCGCCACCGTCGAGCGCCCGCGCCGGGCCGCCGCTTAACCCCCCGTGGCGACCGCTCGCCACCCCATTCCGCCGTTCCCGGCATCCTGGCCCCGCCCGCCCGCCGACGGGCGTACACCGGGGCCAAGATCCCCCCAAGGAGAGCCGTCATGGATCACGCCCTTACGTTTGTGATCGCGACACTCTGCATTCTCGCACTCTGCTACCGCTTCTACGGCGTGTTCTTCGTGCGCAAGGTGCTCCGTGCCGATGATTCCGAAGTCACGCCGTCCCACCTGATGGAGGACGGCCGCAACTACGTCCCGACCAAGAAGTGGGTCAACGCCGGCCAGCACTTCGCCGCCATCGCCGCCGCCGGCCCGCTGGTCGGCCCGGTGCTCGCCGCCCAGTTCGGCTACCTGCCGGGCTTCCTGTGGCTGCTGATCGGCTGCGTCATCGGCGGCGCCGTGCACGACACCGTCGTGCTGTTCGCCTCGATGAAGCACCGCGGCCAGTCGCTCTCCGAGGTCGCCAAGGCCGAGCTCGGCCCGATCGCCGGCTGGTGCACGGGCCTCGCCATGCTGTTCATCATCACCATCACCATGGCCGGCCTGTCGATGGTCGTCGTCCACGCGCTGGAACGCAACGCCTGGGGCGCCTTCGCGGTCTTCATGACCATCCCGATCGCCATGGCGCTGGGCCTCTACGAGCGGTTCACCGGCTCGTCCAAGGGCGCCACCTACGTCGGCATCGCCGCCATCGCCGCCTCGGTCTTCGCCGGCCCGTACCTCCAGGGCACGATGCTGGGCGACTGGCTGACCCTGCACAAGGAGACCGTGGCGCTGGCGCTGCCGGTCTACGCGTTCTTCGCCACCGCGCTGCCGGTGTGGATGCTGCTCACCCCGCGCGGCTACCTGTCCAGCTTCATGAAGATCGGCGTGTTCGGCGCGCTGGTCGTCGGCGTCGTCTTCATCAACCCGGAGATCCGCTTCCCGGCGCTCACCGACTTCATCCACGGCGGCGGCCCGGTGCTCGCCGGCCCGGTGTGGCCGTTCATCTCCATCACCATCGCCTGCGGCGCCATCTCCGGCTTCCACGCCTTCATCGGCTCGGGCACCACGCCCAAGCTGATCGACAAGTGGAGCGACATCCGCACCGTGGCCTTCGGCGCCATGCTGGCGGAGTGCGTGGTCGGCGTCATGGCGCTGATCGCCGCCACCGCCCTGCACCCGGCCGACTATTTCGCCATCAACTCGGCGCCGGCGGCCTTCAAGGCGCTGGGCATGGAGGTGGTGGACCTGCCGCGCCTCAGCCAGGCCATCGGCCTCGACCTCTACGGCCGCACCGGCGGCGCGGTGACGCTGGCGGTCGGCATGACCGAGATCTTCACCCGCATCCCGTGGTTCGACCACCTCGCGTCCTACTTCTTCCAGTTCGTCATCATGTTCGAGGCGGTGTTCATCCTGACCGCCGTGGACAGCGGCACCCGCGTCGCCCGCTACCTGCTCCAGGACCTGCTGGGCGACCTGTACGCCCCGATGAAGAAGCTCGACTGGATGCCCGGCTCCATCCTCGCCAGCGTGATCGCCTGCGTGGCCTGGGGCTACCTGCTGAACTCGGGCGACATCAACTCGGTGTGGGCGCTGTTCGGGGTGTCGAACCAGCTGATGGCCTCGGTCGGCCTGATCATCGGCGCCACCATCATCCTGCGCCTGTCGGAAAAGCGGGCCTACATGCTGACCTGCCTGATCCCGCTGGCCTACCTGTTCGTCACCGTCAACGTCGCCGGCTACTGGATGATCGCCAACGTCTACCTGAACCCGGCGGCCAAGGGCTACAACCTGTTCAACGCCGGCATCTCGATTGTCATGCTGTCGCTCGGCTTCGTCATCCTGGTGTCCGCCCTGAAGAAGTGGGCGGAACTGCTGCGGATCCGTCCCGCCGCCGCGACCCCGCTGGTCGCCACCCCCGCCGAGTAACCTGACACGCCCACCGGAGATGCCGCCGCCCAGCGCGGCGGCATCCTCCCCATCGAAGGGTTAGGACCATGGACACCTTCTTGACCGAATCCATCGTCGCATCGCTGGCGCCGGCCCCGGCGCTCCACCCCTGGCGCGGCTTCGCGAAGGGCGTGTGGCAGACGGAAGTGAACGTCCGCGACTTCATCGTGCGCAACGTGAACCCCTACGAGGGCGACCGCGCCTTCCTGGCCGGCGCCACCGGCAAGACCAAGGCGCTGTGGGACACCGTCGCCGCCCTGCTC
>NZ_LGQZ01000138.1 GCF_003116015.1 Azospirillum sp. TSO22-1 | reverse complement strand
CCCCCTCCCCTCCCCCGCCGGCCGCCCCACGCCGGCGCCGGTTGCCCGCCCCGCCCCCCGCACGGCGGAGGAGATCGACTTCCTGCCGGCGGCGCTGGAGATCCTGGAGCGCCCCCCCTCCCCCACCGCGCGGCTGTTCTCGGCCGCCGTCATGGCGCTGTTCGCGGCCGCGCTGGCGTGGTCGTGGTTCGGGCAGGTCGACATGGTGGCGGTCGCCCAGGGCCGCGTAGTGCCGAGCGGCCGGACCAAGACCGTGCAGCCCATGGAGATCGGGCTGGTGCGCGCCATCCACGTCGAGGACGGCCGCAAGGTGAAGGCCGGCGACCTGCTGATCGAGCTGGACCCGACGGCGCCGGCTGCCGAGCGCGACCGGCTGGCCGCCGAGCTGCTGGCGGTGCGCACCGAGATCGCCCGCCTCATGGCAGTGCTCGGCGCCGCCGACGACCCGCTGGCCGCCTTCGCGCCACCGGCGGGCGCCCCGGCGGGGCTGGTGCAGATGCACCGCCAGCTGCTGGCCAGCCAGCTGGCCGAGCAGCGCGCCAAGCTGTCCGGCGTCGAGCGCGAGCTGGCCCGGCGCGAGGCCGACCGCGCCACCGTGCTGCAGACCATGACCAAGCTGACCACGACGCTGCCGATGATCCGCGAGCGGGCGGAGGCGTTGCGCGTGCTGTCGGCGCAGGGCACCACCTCGCGCTTCCAGTACCTCCAGCTGCAGCAAGACCTGGTCGAGCACGAGCAGGAAGTGCTGGTGCAGAAGACCCGCCTGACCGAGGTCGAGGCGGCGATGGCCGCGGCGGTCGAGCAGCGCCGGCAGGCCGAGGCCGAGTTCCGCCGCGCCCGCTACACCGAGCTGACCGCCGCCGAGCAGAAGGCCGCCGACCTCACCCAGGAGCTGGCCAAGGCCGGGCAGCGCCTGGCGCAGACCCGCCTGACCGCGCCGGTCGACGGCACGGTGCAGCAGCTCGCCGTGCACACGGTGGGCGGCGTGGTGACGCCGGCGCAGCCGCTGCTGGTGATCGTGCCCGAGGACAGCCAGATCGAGGTCGAGGCCTTCATCGCCAACAAGGACATCGGCTTCGTCGCCGTCGGCCAGCCGGTCGAGGTGAAGATCGACACCTTCACCTTCACCCGCTACGGGCTGGTGCCGGGCCGCGTCGCCTCGGTGTCCGGCGACGTGGTGCAGCGCGACGACAAGGCCGCGGCGGGCGACAAGAAGGACGACGCGCGGACGGGCTCGGTCTATTCGGCGCGCGTCGCGCTGGAGCGCACCAGCCTGGAGGTCGAGGGCCGCAGCACCGCGCTGGCGCCCGGCATGGCGGTGACGGCGGAGATCAAGACGGGCCAGCGCCGCATCCTCGACTACCTGCTCTCGCCGCTCTCCCGCCACGTCCAGGAGGCGCTGCGCGAACGGTAGGGACAGGCGGCGGGGCATCGGGGGAGGCTTTCCGCCGGGGCCGGACAACAAGATTGCGTTTGCCGAAATGCCGTGCCATGCAGTCGTCCGCTGGGCAAGTCACCTGGAGGGCACTGTGGAAAGCCTGACCCGCTCGAACGCCACCATCATTCCCGTCGTGCTGTCCGGCGGTTCCGGGTCGCGCCTGTGGCCCATGTCGCGGGAGACGTACCCGAAGCAGCTCCTGCCCCTGTGCTCGGAGCGCTCCATGCTGCAGGAGACGGTGCAGCGCGTGGTCGATCCGGCGCGCTTCGCCGCCCCCATCGTGATCGCCAACCAGGAGCACCGCTTCGTCATCGCCGAGCAGCTCCGCGCGCTGGCCACCACGCCGGGGGCGCTGGTGCTGGAGCCGGTCGGGCGCAACACCGCCGCCGCCTGCGCGGTGGCCGCCCTGCTGGCGCAGCGCAGCGACCCCGACGCCCTGATCCTGGTGCTGCCGGCCGACCATCTGGTGCAGAACCGGGATGCCTTCCGCGCGGCGGTCGACGCGGCGGCGGCGGCGGCGGCGCGCGGCTACCTGGTCACCTTCGGCATCGCGCCGACCGCGCCGGAGACCGGGTACGGCTACATCCGCCGCGGCGAGGCGCTGTCCGGCCTGCCCGGCACCCACCGGGTCGCCGAGTTCGCCGAGAAGCCGGCCCGCGAGACGGCGGAGCGCTTCGTCGCCGGCGGCGAGCACTTCTGGAACAGCGGCATGTTCCTCTTCCCCGCCGGCCGGCTGATCGAGGAGATGGAGCGCCACGCGCCGGAGGTGCTGGCGGCCTCGCGCAAGGCGCTGGACGAGGGCGCCAGGGACCTCGACTTCTTCCGCCTGGACACCGAGGCCTTCGCCGCGGCGCCGTCGATCTCCATCGACTACGCGGTCATGGAGCGCACCGACGCCGCCGCCGTCGTGCCCTGCGACCTCGGCTGGACCGACGTCGGGTCGTGGTCGGCCCTGTGGGAGGTCGGCGCCAAGGACACGGCCGGCAACGTGCAGATCGGCGATGTCCTGATCGAGGATTCGCGCAACTGCTACGTCCGCTCCGAGGACCAGCTGACCGCGGTGGTCGGCCTGGACGAGGCGGTGGTGGTGGTCACCGACGACGCCGTCCTGGTGGCCAGCCGCGACCGCGCCCAGGAGGTCAAGGCGGTGGTCGAGCGGCTGAAGCAGAGCAACCGGCCGGAACGGCTGGTGCACCGCTCCGTCCACCGCCCGTGGGGCAGCTTCCAGGGCCTGCTGTCGGGCGAGCGCTTCCAGGTCAAGCGCCTGTGCGTCAAGCCGGGCGCCCGGCTGTCGTTGCAGAAGCACTACCACCGCGCCGAGCACTGGGTCGTCGTCAAGGGCACCGCCCTGGTCACCCGCGGCGAGGAGCAGGTGCACGTCTACGAGAACCAGTCGATCTACATTCCCATGGGCACGCTGCACCGCCTGGAGAACCCGGGCAAGGTGATGCTGGAGGTCATCGAGGTGCAGTCCGGCTCCTACCTGGGCGAGGACGACATCGTCCGCTTCGAGGACACCTACGGCCGCTGATTCCGGCGGCCGCTGATCCCGGCGACCGCTGACCCCTGGCGGGACCGGCCGGCGCCGGTCCCGCGCCGCCCCTTCCGGCCCCGCCCGTGACCGACATCGACACCGCCGCGCTCCGCCACACCGCCTTCCGGGCGCACGTCGCCGGCGACACCGCCGGGGCGGAGCGCCTGTACCGCCGGCTGCTCGCCGCCGTGCCGGCGGACGCGGTGGTCTTGCACCACCTGGGCCTCATCCTCGGCGCCGCCGGCCGGCACGACCTCGCCCGGCCGCTGCTGCGGCGCTCGCTGCGGCTGCTGCCGGACGACGCGGCCTTCCACTTCAACACCGGCCTGATGCTGCGCACCGACGGCCGCGAGGACGAGGCCCTGCCCTGCTTCCGGCGGGCGGCGGTGCTGTCCCCCGGCCTCGCCGCGGCGCACCACCAGATCGGCCAGATCCTCCAGGACCGCGGCGAGTACGCCGCCGCCAGCCGCCACCTGTCGCCGCCGCGACGGCTACCTGGAGTTGAAGACGTCGGTGCCGAGATCGTCGCCTACAACCGGGTCTTCCACACCGGCGAGGACGCCCGGGAGGCTCCCCGGCACTGGCCGGACCCGCCGTTGGTGAGCATCGTCATCCCCTGCTACAACTACGGCGAATTCGTGCGCGAGGCGGTGGAATCCTGCTTGGCGCAGACCTATCCCAACCTGGAGGTCGTGCTGGTCGAGGGCGGCTCCACCGACGGCGCGACGCCGGCGGTGGTGCGGTCGATCAACCACCCGCGGGTGCGCACGGCGTACCGCTGGCCGCGCCGCAAGGTGGGCGACAACCGCAACTTCGGGTTGGGGCTAGCGCGCGGCGAGTACGTCTGCTGCCTGGACGCCGACGACCGGCTCGACCCGCAGTACATCGAGAAGGCGCTGTTCCTGATCACACGCTTCGGCTACGACCTGGTCGGCGCCTGCGTGCGGATCTTCGGCGACGACAC
The DNA here is from genome assembly GCF_003116015.1 of Azospirillum sp. TSO22-1. GTDB lineage: Bacteria > Pseudomonadota > Alphaproteobacteria > Azospirillales > Azospirillaceae > Azospirillum. Next base: position 27,111 of record NZ_LGQZ01000138.1, on the reverse strand, counting down.
CGGGCTGCGCCGCTTCCTGCGGCGGCCGGAGCTGGCCGACTTCCTGCTCACCAACCAGATGCCCACCCCGGGCGTGCACCGGCGCGCGCTGTGGGAGGCGAGCGGCGGCTTCTACGACTTCGACAGCGCCGAGGGCTACGTCTACGAGGACTGGAACTACTGGGTGCGGCTGGCCGCCATGGGGGCCAGCGCGTTCAACATCACCTGGGAGCCGCTGATCCTCTACCGCGACCATGGGCGCGAGCGCATCACCCGCAAGACCACCATCCTGCCGTTCGAGGCGCAGCAGGCGGCGATCCGCGCCCACAACGCCGACGTCCTGCCGGGCTGAGGCAGGGCGGCCCCCTCCCCTTCCGCTATGCCCGCTGCGGATCCCGCCGCCAGAGGCCGAAGGCGCGGCCAACCTCGACGAGGACGGAAGGCCAGTCGCCCGGCCGCGGCTGCCGGAAGAGCTTGGCCGATGGGTACCAGGGGCTGCGGGTCCGGTCGAACTCCCAGCGGATCTCGGCCTCTACGGGGAGCAGGACCCAGGTCTCGACGCCGAGCGCGCCGGCCATATGCGCGGTGGTGTTGTCAATGGTGATTACGAGGTCGCAGGCGGCCACCCGGGCGGTCCAGTCGTCCAGGTCCTGGCCGGGGCCGCTTTCGCCGGCATCGGCGATGGGCACGCCGGTCCGGTCCGCCGCGGCGGCGAGCGCCGCCGCGTGGTCCCCATACTGCAGGCTCACCAGCGACGGTCCGCCGGCTCCAGCGGCCAGCGCGTCGGCGAGGTCCTGCAGGGACACGCACCGGGTTTCCGACGCGACGGTGTGCCAGGACAGGCCGACGATCGGCTGTCCGGCGGTCCCGAGCCGGCTCCGCCAATCGGCGACCATTGTGGGATCGGCGGTCAGGAAGCTCGCCCGGTCCGGGAAGCTGGCGGGCGTCCGGCGCAGGATGGCGGGCAGGCCGCCGAGCGCGATGCGGCGGTCGGCCGCGAGGGACGCCGTCGCCGTGGCCGGGACAACCGTTGCGCCGGGGAAGGAGCGGGCGAACAGGCGGGCGAGCCGGGGATTGCACGCGAGCGTGACGCGGACGGGGCGGGTGATCACGTCGGGCAGGCAGGAGGCGAACAGGATCTCGTCGCCGAGCCCCTCTTCGCCGGTCACGAGCAGGTGGCTGCCGGAAGCATCCTCCCCTTCCCACAGGGGAAGCCGGAGCAGTGATCCCGGCAAGCCGGGATCGTAGGGGCGCGTGGCGTTCCAGGAGTGCCACCACTCCTCGTAGCGGCCGATGCGGATCTCGGCGAAGCGGAGCCGGGAGCGGATGGTGTCCTCGTCCGGACGGAGCGCCGCCGCCCGGTGGAACGCGCCGTGCGCGGCGATGACGTCTCCGTCTCGGGTCAGCTGATCGCCGAGCGCGACCCAGGCGTCGGCAAGATCGGGCTGCAAGGCGAGTGCGCGCCGGAGCGGACCGATGGCGCCCTCCTCCCAGGCGGTCAGCAGCGCCAGGCCCAGCGTGTGGTGGAACGCGGCGTTGTGCGGCGCCAGCCGGGCGGCACGGCGCAGAGGTGCCGGCGCGTCGCCGTGCCGCCCGGCCACGCTCGCCAGTTCTCCCAAATGGGCATGCAGCTCGGGGCGCTCCGGGCTGAGCGCGGTCATCACCCGCGCGAGGGCCGCCGCGGCGTCCAGCTCCCATCGCGCCGTGTGCAGACGCAACAGCGCCGCCAAGGCCCGCGGATCGCCCGGCGCAAGGGCGTTCACCCGCCGGTACCCCGCCAGCGCCGCGTCGGCGCGGCCGTCGACCTCGTCCAAATCGGCCAGGTTGCTCCAAACGCCGGCATGGTCCGGGGCGGCGGCTAGGGCAGCGCGCAGGAGTGCGGCGGCTACCCCCGGCCGGCCGCTGCGTCGGGCCGCCAACCCCTTGATCATCAGCGCGTCGGGATGAAGTGGCGCCAGCGCCAGGACGCGGTCGCACAGACCGGAAGCCGTTGCGAAATCGCCGGCGGCGTGGGACCGGGCGGCCAGCGCCAGAAGGGCGTTCGGGTCGCCGGTCACGCGCCTCCCCCAATCCGGAGGGATGCCGCTCATGAGGCGCCGGCCGGCAGGAGGCCGAAGGCCGGCGCGCCGATGGACAGCACACGGGCGCAGAAGGCGCGCACCGCGCCGGGGGTAGCAAGCCACACCGCGCGCAGCGGGTTCGGCCCCTGCGCCGCCTGCGGCGCCAGCGCACCGGCGTGGCGCTCGATGAAGCGGTCCGCATACCGTCGCCACACCGTGTCCATGCGGCCGGTCGACCGGTGCACCATCCACAGGTCCGGGCAGGCGGCCACCCGCAGGCCGGCGCGGTGCGCGCGGAAGGTGAAATCCATGTCGTAGAGGTGGAAGCCGTCGAAGGTGGCGGCGTCGAAGCCGACGGCCTCCACCGCCGCGCGCCGTCCGGCCAGGAACAGCCCGTCCAGCGCCTGGGCGCCGGGCACCGCGGCGGCCGGGGCTCCGTAGACCTCGACCCGGAAAGGGTTCGGGCCGCGGGCGGCGTGCACCACGATGCCGTGCTGGTGCGGCCAGCCCGAGTACAGCCAGGACGCCCCGGCCATCCGCGTGGTGCCGACCGGTCCGACGATGTCGAAGCGCTCCAGATGGGCGCGTAGCCGAGCGGCGAAGTCGGGGGTCAGGATCTTGATGTCGTCGTGGCAGAACACGAGGATGTCGCCGCGGCTGCGCGCCAAGCCGTGGGCGTAGCCCTCGCACAGCGAGCGGGCGTCGTGGATGCCGATGATCTCGTGCTCGCAGCCGGCCAGCACGGCCGTCAGGTTGGCGGAGACGGCGGCGAACTTCGCGGGATCGATGCTGCACACCACGACCGAGACGCTGGCGCCGGCCATCGCGGTGACGGGGGGGGCGGTGACGGGCGGGGCAGGCGGGACGTCGGTGCCGGTCACGGTCTGCGCCAGCGTGTGCAGCAGCAGCAGGCGCAGCGCGTGGTCGTCGGGGGCTGCGCCCAGGCGGCGGACCAGCTCGGCGGCGACGGCGTCGGGCGGGCCCAGGGAGGCGACGGCGAGGGCGAGGTTGTGGTGCAGGCCGGGCAGGGTGGGGTCGCGGTTGGCGGCGTTGGCGATGCGCAGCACCGCCTCGGCGGCCCGCCCCGACTGCCGCGCCGCCACGCCCGACAGGTGCAGGGCGCCGGCGTTGCCCGGCTCCTGCGCCAGCACCTGGGCGTAGAGGGCGGCGGCCTCCTCCAGCCGGCCCTGCTGGTGCAGTGCCACCGCCCGGCCGAGCCGGGCGGCGGCCGTCTCGCCGCCGTCGGTCATCGTGGGGCCGGTCAGATCTCGCCGGCGGCGACGCGCAGCAGGTAGCGGCCGTACTCCGACTTGCGCAGCGGCCCGGCCAGCGTCTCCAGGTCGGTGGCGGTGATGAAGCCGGCGCGGAAGGCGATCTCCTCCGGGCAGGCGACCTTCAGGCCCTGGCGCTGCTCCACCGTCTGCACGAAGTGGGTCGCCGCGACCAGGCTGTCGTGCGTGCCGGTGTCGAGCCAGGCGTAGCCACGGCTCAGGCGCTCGACCTTCAGCGTGCCCATCTCGATGTAGGCGCGGTTGACGTCGGTGATCTCCAGCTCGCCGCGCGCCGAGGGGCGGATGGACTTGGCGATGTCGATCACCTGGTTGTCGTAGAAGTACAAGCCGGTCACCGCGACGTTGGAGCGCGGCTGCGCCGGCTTCTCCTCGATGCTGACCGGGCGGCCATTGGCGTCGAACTCCACCACGCCGTAGCGCTCGGGGTCGCTGACCGTGTAGCCGAAGACGGTCGCCCCGCCCTCCTGCGCCGCCGCGCTCTTCAGGCGCCGCTCCAGGCCCTGGCCGAAGAAGATGTTGTCGCCGAGGATCAGGCAGGAGGAATCGCCGCCGATGAATTCGCGGCCGATCAGGAACGCCTGCGCCAGGCCCGCCGGCTCGGGCTGCACCGCGTAGCTGAGGTTGATGCCCCACTGGCTGCCGTCGCGCAGCAGCGCCTTGAACAGCGCCTGGTCCTGCGGCGTGGTGATGATCAGGATGTCGCGCAGGCCGGCCAGCATCAGCACCGACAGCGGGTAGTAGATCATCGGCTTGTCGTAGACGGGCAGCAGCTGCTTGCTGACGACGTGGGTGACGGGGTAGAGGCGGGTGCCCGAGCCGCCGGCGAGAATGATGCCCTTCATGATCAACCTTCCAAAATGCGGTCGATGACGGCCGCGTAGTCGTCGAGGCGCGCGCGCAGCGCCCTCAGCCGTTCATAGTCCTTGGCCCGCAGCGCCGGCCGTTCCGCCTCCAGCGCGGCCAGCCCGCTGTCCAGGCCGCTCTGCACCTTGGGCAGGGCGGCGATGAAGCGGGCCGGCGACACCGCCGGACGCCCCTGCCCGCCCGTCTCCTCTTCCGCGACGCCGCGGCGCTGCGCGCGGGCCGTGCGCGCGGTCAGCGCGCCGGCCTTGGCGCGCTTCCAGGCGGCGGCCTGCGCGGCCGGGTCCATGCGGGCGATCTCCAGCAGCAGCGCCTTCGGCGTGTCGCTGTGTGACGTCACACAGTCCAGCCGGATCTCCGGCTTCAGGCGCAGCAGGGTCAGCGTGGTGTTGACCTCGGTGCGCGAGCGGCCGAGCAGGGTGCCCGCCTGCTCCTGGCTGTAGGCGTGGCGGTCGATCAGGCGCTGGATGCCCTCGGCCTCTTCGACCGGCGACAGGTTGACGCGCTGCAGGTTCTCGATCAGCGCGATCTGGTCGAGGTCGGCGTCGTCGGACAGGATGTGCGCGGCGATGGTGCTGAAGCCGGCCAGCGCCGAGGCGCGCCAGCGCCGCTCGCCGGCTACCAGCAGGTAGCGCCTGCGCTCGCTCGGGTGCGGCTTGACCAGGATCGGGGCGAGCTGGCCGACCGAGCGCAGGGAGTCGGCGAGCTGCTGCAGCTCCGCCTCGTCGAAGTGGCGGCGCGGCTGCTCGGGGTTGGGCTCGACGTCGGCGAGCCGCAGCGACACCGTCTCGCGCAGGTGCTCGTCGCCGCCGAACAGCAGGTCGCCGGCCCCCTGCAGGCCGCGGGCGAGCGAGTCCGACGCCCCCGCCTTGCGCCAGTTCTTAGCCATGTGCGATCTCCCCGGCGAGCGTGCGGTAGGCGCTGATGGAATGGCTCTTCGGCAGCACCCGGATCGGCAGGTCGCCGGCGTAGGTCGCCTGGTCCACCTCGGTGGAGCGCGGGATCGGGTCGAAGATGCGCGCCTTGCCGGCGATCAGGGTGTGCAGGTCGGTCAGCACCTGCTGCTCGACCGCGTAGCTGCGGTTGAACATGGTCGGCAGGATGCCGAGGATGTCCAGCTCCGGGTTCTGCCGGCGCCGTATGCGGACGATGGTGTCGAGGATCAGCGGGATGCCGCGCACGTCGTAGCGGCTGGCCCGCGTCGGGATCAGCACCTGGTCGGCGGCGATCAGCGCGGTGACCGTGATCAGCGCCAGCTCGGGCGGGCAGTCGATCAGCACCACGTCGTAGTCGTGCTGCACCTCCTCCAGCCGCTCGCGCAGCACGAAGCGGCCGTTGTCGGGGTCGAGCAGGATCTTGATCTGCGCTTCCGCCAGCGCGATGGTGCAGGGCAGGACATCGAAATGCTCGCGCCGCACGATGGCGTCGCGGATCGGCGTCTGGCCGAACAGCACGTCCTCCAGCCCGCGCTTCTCGTCCTGCACGGCGATCGGGTCGATGCCCGAGCCCTCGGTGGCGGTGGCCTGCTGGTCGGCGTCCACCACCAGGACCCGCTTGCCGAGTTCGCCGAGCGCGTAGGCGAGGTTGAGGGTGGTGGTGGTCTTGCCCACCCCCCCCTTCTGGTTGGCGACGGCGATCACGCGGGCCACGCGGCGGCCCTCCTCTTCCAGGAAATCGGCCACCTTGGCCGGGATGCGCTCGGCGCCCGATTCCCAGCGGCTGATGGTGGCGTTGTCGTACTTGCGGCCGAGACGGCCATTGAGCCAGTGCGCGAAGTCCGCCTGGCTCTTGCCCAGGCGGTCGCGGAACTCACGGAGCGCATCGGGGACCATGCGGGCTCTCGACGGGTGGCGGGGGCGGCGGCACGGACGGCTGCCGCGGCCGAGACTTGGCTCAAGGACGCCCGCCTTGTCAAGGACGGTGGCGGGACCGTGAGTGTGACGTCACACAGGTGCCGCGCCGACCCCCGGATTTCCCTAGATCGGATCTCGATCCGATCTGGACCGCGACTGCGGTCCCGGGCGCACGTGCGCCCGAAGCCCGGCCGGCGTGTGAGGCCATATGAGTCTAAAGCGGATCGAAATCCGCTTTAGAGAATCGGGCCCGCGAGGGTGAAGCGCGGCGGCAGGTCGGCCAGGCGCGGCTGCACGCGGTCCTTGTCGGAGACGTTGGCGGACGCCGCGTCGACCGGCCAGGCGATGCCCAGGTCGGGGTCGTTCCACAGGATGCCCTCGTCGTGCTTGGGGGCGTAGTAGGTGGTGACCTTGTAGATCACCTCGGTGTCCTCCCGCAGCGTGCAGTAGCCGTGCGCGAAGCCGACCGGCACCAGGATCTGGTTCCACGCGTCGGCCGAGATCTCCACCGCAACGTGGCGCCCAAAGGTCGGCGAGTCCCGCCGGATGTCCACCGCGACGTCGAGGACGGCGCCGCGCACCACGCGCAGCAGCTTGGCCTGCGCCCAGGCCCCGGTCTGGAAGTGCAGGCCGCGCACCGTGCCGCGGGTGGCCGAGAAGGCGTGGTTGTCCTGCACGAAGTCGAGGTCGAACCCGAGCTCCTCCATGGTCCGGCGGCTGTAGGTCTCCGAGAAGAACCCGCGGGCGTCGCCGTGGCGCTTGGGCTTGAAGATGACGACGTCGGGGATGTCGAGCCGTTCGACGATCATGTCCGCTGCTCTCCGGTCTGGGCGAGTGGGGTCTGGCAGGATAGGGCCGGGTGGAATGGCCGGACCCGTCTATCATCCGGTGTGACGCGCGGCAAGCCGCCGCTGCCGGGGCGAAGCGGCATGGCACGCCTTTCCTTTTCCGGACTGCCGCGATAGGGTGGGGCCCCGCGCGGCCCGCCCGTGCTCCGCCACATTGGCTGATCCGCACCAGTCCGAATGACTCTCGAGGAAGGTATGTCCAAAGTTGCCCTGATCACCGGCATCACCGGCCAAGACGGCGCTTACCTGGCCGAACTCCTGCTCGGCAAAGGCTACGAGGTGCATGGCGTGAAGCGCCGGTCCTCCTCGTTCAACACGGGCCGCGTGGAGCACCTCTACCAGGATCCGCACGAGAGCGGCGTGCGCTTCCGCATGCACTACGGCGACCTGACCGACGCCACCAACCTGATCCGCCTGGTGCAGGAGATCCAGCCGACCGAGATCTACAACCTCGCGGCCCAGAGCCACGTGCAGGTCAGCTTCGAGACGCCGGAATACACGGCGAACTCCGACGCGCTCGGCACGCTGCGCATCCTCGAGGCGATCCGCATCCTGAAGATGGAGAAGTCGGTCCGCTTCTATCAGGCCTCCACGTCCGAGCTGTACGGCAAGGTCCAGGAAGTGCCGCAGAGCGAGAAGACCCCCTTCTACCCGCGCAGCCCCTACGCGGTGGCCAAGCTGTACGCCTACTGGATCACGGTGAACTACCGCGAGGCCTACGGCATCCACAGCTCCAACGGCATCCTGTTCAACCACGAGAGCCCGATCCGCGGCGAGACCTTCGTGACCCGCAAGATCACCCGCGCGGTGGCGGCGATCGAGACCGGGCAGCAGGAGACGCTGTACCTCGGCAACCTGGACGCCAAGCGCGACTGGGGCCACGCCCGCGACTACGTCGAGGGCATGTGGCGCATCCTTCAGCAGCCGGAGCCGGACGACTACGTGCTGGCCACCGGCGAGACCTATGCGGTGCGCGAGTTCGTCGAGCTGGCCTTCGCCGAGGTGGGCAAGCGCATCGCCTGGAAGGGCGAGGGCGTGGACGAGACCGGCATCGACGAGGCGACCGGCAAGGTGCTGGTGCGCGTCGACCCCGCCTACTTCCGCCCGACCGAGGTCGATCTGCTGATCGGCAACCCGGCCAAGGCGCGCGAGAAGCTCGGCTGGACGCACACCACCCCGTTCCGCGAGCTGGTGCGCGAGATGGTGCAGGCCGACCTCGAGGCCTTCCGGAGAAAGGCCGGATGACCGGCTCCGGCAAACGCGCCCTGATCTTCGGCGTTTCGGGACAGGACGGGGCTTGGCTCGCCAAGCTCCTCCTCGACCACGGGTACGAGGTGCACGGCTCGTCGCGCGACCGCGACGCCGTGTCCTTCGGCAACCTGCAGCGCCTGGGCATCCTCGACCAAGTGCACCTGCATTCGGCGGCGCCGGTGGATTTCCGCAGCGTCGCGGCGCTGCTCGAGGCTGTGAATCCGACTGAAGTTTACAACCTTTCCGCGCAGTCGTCGGTCTCGCTGTCGTTCGAGCAGCCGCTGGAGACGCTGAACAGCATCGTCATCGGCACCGTCAACATCTTGGAGGCCATGCGCTTCCTGAACTCCGGCGCGCGCTTCTACAACGCGGCCTCCAGCGAGTGCTTCGGCGACACCGCCGTTCCCGCCGCCGAGGGCACGCCCTTCCATCCCAAGAGCCCCTACGGCACCAGCAAGGCGGCGGCCTACTGGGCGGTGGCCAACTACCGCGACGCCTACGGCATGTTCGCCTGCTCGGGCATCCTGTTCAACCACGAGTCCCACCTGCGCCCGGCCCGCTACGTCTCGCAGAAGATCGTGCGCGGCGCCGCCGACATCGCCGACGGCCGCGCCCGCACGCTGCACCTCGGCCGGCTCGACATCGTGCGGGACTGGGGCTGGGCGCCGGAATACGTCGACGCCATGCGCCGCATGCTGAGCCACGACCGGCCGGAGGACTTCGTCATCGCCACCGGCGAGGCGCACACGCTGGAAGACTTCGTGGACCGCGTCTTCGCCGGCTTCGGCCTGAACTGGCGCGACCGGGTGGAGGTCGACAGCAGCCTCTACCGCCCCTCCGAGATCGCCTTCAGCGTCGGCAACCCGGACAAGGCCCGGCGCGAGCTGGGCTGGGAAGCCACCCACCGCCTCGACCGGCTGGTCGAGGAGCTGGTCCGGCGCGAGCAGGAGCGTCGCCGGGCGGACTAGCCGGGCTTGGTCGGCGACGCGACACCATCATGCAGACAGGTCCCTCCCCCATGCACGACACCATCACCTCGGCGTTCATCGAGTCCGCCCGCAACCTCGAGGCGCTGACCGCGCAGGCCGACCATGTCGCCGCCGCCGCCGGCCTGATGATCGAGGCGTTGCGCGGCGGCGGCAAGGTCATGTTCTGCGGCAACGGCGGCTCGGCCGCCGACTCCCAGCACTTCGCGGCCGAACTGATGGGGCGCTTCCTGGTCGACCGGCCGCCGCTGCCGGCAGTGGCGCTGACCGTCGATACCTCGGCGCTGACCGCCATCGGCAACGACTATTCCTACGACGACATCTTCTCCCGCCAGCTGCGCGGCATCGGGCGGGCGGGCGACGTGCTGGTCGGCATCTCCACCAGCGGCAACAGCCGCAACGTGGTGGCGGCGCTGCAGGCGGCGCGCGAGCTGGGCATCCGCACCATCGGGCTGACCGGGCAGGGCGGCGGGGCGATGGCGGCGCTGTGCGACGTGGCGCTGTGTGTGCCCTCCAACAAGACCCCGCGCATCCAGGAGATGCACCTGGCGGTCGGGCACATGCTCTGCCAGCTCGTCGAAGAGGCCTTCCTCGGCTGACCGCCGCTCCGGGGTCCGCGATGCCGCGCTCCATCGTCCTGCTCTGCCCGCCGGATGACCGCTTCCATCTGGCCAGCATGCTCGCCGTCCACAACCCGGCGCTGACGGTCACCGCGGTGAGCACGGCCGAGGCGCTGGAGGGAGTCTTGGCGGCGGTGGACCCGGACACCCGGCTGATCGCCTTCCGCACCGGCGTCGTCGTGCCGGAGCGCCTGCTGGCCCGGCTGCAAGGGCCGGCCTACAACTTCCATCCCGGTCCGCCCGCCTTTCCGGGCAAACATCCGGTGGCGTTCGCGCTGTACGACGGCGCGGCGCGCTTCGGCGCCACGGCGCACGAGATGGCGGCGGTGGTCGACTCCGGCCCGATCGTTGGGGTCGCCGAGTTCGAGGTCGGCTTGGCGGCGAGCTACGCCGACGTGAACGAGCGTGCGATCGGCGCGATGATCCACCTGTTCCTGCGGCTGGCCCAGCCGTTGGCGGCGTCGCCGGGGCCACTGCCCCGGCTGCCCGTCGCCTGGGGGCCGCGGCGCTGCTCGCAGAAGGCGCTGGAGGCGCTGTGCGCCCTGACGCCGGACCTGGACCCGACGGAGCTGCAGCGCCGCGTGCGGGCGTTCGGCCCGGTCCCCGGGACGCCGCTGGCGATGACCGTGCACGGCCACCGCTTCGCCTACGCGGGGTGAGGCTTCCGGAAGGGCAGGGCGGTCAGCCGAGGCCGAAGCTGCCGGACGTGAAGCCGGTGGCGCTGGTGAACTTGGCGATCAGGCGGGTCTCCGCGGCGGTGATGGCGCCGTTGCCGTTCTCGTCGGAGACGACGTACAGCGCGCTGTCGGTGCCGTTGTTGGCCAGCACCAGCGCGTCGGCGCCCGGCACCGAGCCGGACACCGCCCCCAACGCCGCCAGGAAGGTGGCGAAGCCGGCGTCGTCGAAGATCGCCACGCTGGTCGACAGGATGACCACCTCGTCGGTCGTCAGATTGATGCTGCCGCCGGCCCGCGTCACCACGGCGAGCGAGCCGCTGCTGTCGTCATCGACCGCCACCCGCAGCGTGTCGGTCAGCGTGACGCTGTCCACCAGCGGCTGGAAGTTGGCGTAGGTGTCGTAGCCGCTGTTGCTCCCGGCGGCGCTGCCGTCGGCGGCGCTGGCGAAGACGATGCGGTCGACGCCGGACTCGGCGTGCATCGTCACCGTGTCGGCGCCGCCGTTGCCCTGGAAGCGGATGTCGCCGCTGGTGACGGTGATGCGGTCGGCTGCGGCCCCGCCGGTCAGGCTCTCGATGCCGAGCACGGTCATCGTCGTGCCGAGGTTGCTCAGCGTGACGACGTCGAGGCCGGCACCGCCGACCAGCACGTCGATGGCGGCCAGGACGATCGAATTGCCGGTGGCGTTGCCCAGCGTGATCACGTCGACGCCGGTGCCGCCGCGCAACGTCTCGATGTTGGTCACCGTGGTCGAGCTGCCGACGTTGCCCAGCGTGATCCAGTCGCCGCCGATGCCGCCGGTCAGGGTCTCCAGCGCCGCCACGTACATCGCGTTGCCGGCGTTGTCCAGGGTGATGACGTCGGTGCCGGCGCCGCCGCGCAGCGTCTCGATGCCGCTGACCGCCATGGTGACGCCGGCGGCGCCGACGATGATCCAGTCGCCGGCGGCGCTGCCCTGCAGCGTCTCGATGCCGCTCACCGTCATCGAGACGGTCGCCGCGGCCAGGGTGACGACGTCGCTGCCGGCGGTGCCGACCAGCGTGTCGATGCTGGAGACCGTGATCGAGACGCCGCTGCCGGCCAGGGTGACGACATCCTTGCCGGCGCCGCCGCGCAGCGTCTCGACGCCGCTGACCGTCATGGTGGAGCCGGCGGGGCCCAACGTGACGAGGTCGGCGCCGGCGCCGCCGGCCAGGGTCTCCAGCGCCGCCACGATCATCGCGTTGCCGGAATCGCCCAGGGTGACGACGTCGGTGTTGGCGCCGCCGCGCAGCGTCTCGATGCCGCTCACCGTCATGGTGGCGCCGGCGGCGCCGACGACGATCCAATCGCCGCCCGCACCGCCCTGCAGCGTCTCGACGCCGCTCACCGTCATGGAGCCGCCGAGATTCCCCAGCAGAACCAGGTCGGCGCCGGCGCCGCCGGTCAGCGTGTCGATGGCGGCGAGGATGATCGTGTTGCCGACGGCGCCGAGCGTGACGACGTCCTTGCCGCTGCCGCCGCGCAGCGTCTCGACACCGCTGACGGTCATGGTGGAGCCGAGGTTGCTCAGCGTGATCCAATCGCCGCCGGCTCCGCCCGCCAAAGTCTCCAGCGCCGCCACGATCATCGCGTTGCCGGTGTCGCCCAGGGTGACGACGTCGGTCCCTGCGCCGCCGCGCAGCGTCTCGATGCCGCTGACGGTCATGGTGTTGCCGAGGGCGCCCAGCGTCACCCAGTCGCCACCGGCGCCGCCGACCAGCACGTCGAGCATGCTCGCCGTCAGGGCGTTGCCGCCCGCGCCGAGGGTGACGACGTCGTTGCCGGCCCCGCCGGTCAGGGTTTCGATCCCTGACACCGTGATGGCGCCACCGGCGCTGCCCAGCGAGATGACGTCGGTCCCTGCGCCGCCGGCCAGCGTCTCGACGCCGCTGACGGTCATGGTCGAGCCGGCCGGCCCCAGCGTGACCAGGTCGGCGCCCGTCGAACCGGCCAGGGATTCCAGCGAGGCGACGATGAGCGTGGCGCCGCTGCCGCCCAGCGTGACGATGTCGGTGTTGGCGCCGCCGCGCAGCGTCTCGACGCCGGACACCGTCATGGTGCTGCCGCGGTTGCTCAGCGTGACCCAGTCGCCGCCGGTGCCGCCGGTCAGGGTCTCGATGCCGACCAGGATCATCGCGTTGCCGCCGTTGCCGAGCGTGATGACGTCGACCCCCGCGCCGCCGCGCAGCGTCTCGACCCCGCTCACCAGCGTGGTGGAGCCGGCGGCCCCCAGGTTGACCCAGTCGCCGCCGGCGTTGCCGGTGAGCATCTCGACGCCGGACACCGTCAGGCTGCTGGTGCCGCTGCCGATGGTGACGATGTCGGTGTTGGCGCCGCCCGCCAGGGTCTCGATGCCGGACACCACCATGGTGATCCCGGTGCCGTCCAGCGTGACCACGTCGGTGTTTCCGCCGCCGTTCAGCGCCTCGATTCCGCCCAGCAGGGTGATGGTGTTGCCGATGGGCGCCAGCGTCACCGTGTCGGTTCCCGCGCCGCCCGCCAGGGATTCGACGGTGCCCGAGACGGTCAGCGCCATGCCGGCGGCGTTCAGCGTGACCAGGTCCAGCCCGGCGCTGCCGACGAGCACGGTGACGCCCGCCGCCAGGGTGACCGTCTCGCCGCTGGCGCTCAGGGTGTAGGTGGTCATGGTGACCGTCTCCGATGCAGGCTTGGCAGGGTGGGGCGGGGCGCTCTCAATGGGGCAGGGCGGCGGCCAGGCGGTCGACGACGCGCATGATTCCCTGGGCGATGCGGATGATCGCCGGCGAGTTGACGAACAGCTCGCGCAGCGCGCGCTCCTCGCCGAACTTCAGGACGAAGCCGTTGGGGTTGAAGATCACCGCCAGCCGCGCCTCGTCGGACAGCACGTGTTGGGTGCGGCCCTGGTAGACGGCGTCGATGAGAGCGCGCGCGAAGTCCCGCGCGTCGTCCTCGCCCAGTGCGGCGATCTCGGCCGGCTGCCGGCTCTCGTTGAACTGGAACACCGCGTCGAGCCGGACCAGCCCCGCCTCGTCCACATGGATCATCAGGTGGGACAGCGGCTTGCCGGCCGGGAACAGGAAGCTGCGGTCGTCGAGTTCGACGTTGACCGTCAGCGACCGCTGGGCCAGGGCGACCGCGCTCATGCGGCGAGCAGCTGCCGGACCACCCCGCCGAGCGCGTCGCGCCACGCCGGGGCGGGCAGGCCGAAGCGCGCGGCGAAGCGGGCGGTGTCGAGGACGGAGTTGGCCGGCCGGCGCGCCGGCGTCGGGTAGTCGGCCGTGGCGATGGCGTCGAGGCGCGGCGGGGCGAGCCCGGTGGCGCGCCGGCGCTCCTCGAAGATCGCCTCGGCGAAGCCGTGCCACGTGGTCGGCGGCGCGCCGCAGCAGTGGTAGGTCCCCCACCCCTCGCCGGTCGCCAGGACGTGGCGGGCCACCGCGACGGCCGCCGACGCGAGGTCGGCGGCGGCGGTCGGGCAGCCCCGCTGGTCGGCGACGATGCCCAGCCGCTCGCGCTCGGCGCCGAGGCGCAGCATGGTGCGCACGAAGTTGTTGCCGTGCGCGCCGAACACCCAGGCGGTGCGCAGGATGACGTGGCGGGGGCCGGCGGCCCGCACCGCCGCCTCGCCGGCCGCCTTGCTGGCGCCGTAGACGCCGAGCGGGGCGATCGGGTCGTCCTCCCGCCAGGGGCCGTCCTTGGCGCCGTCGAAGACGTAGTCGGTGGAGTAGTGGATCAGCGGCACGCCGGCCGCGGCGCAGGCGGCGGCGATGTGCCCGGCGCCGTCGCGGTTGACGGCGAAGGCCTGCTCCGCCTCCGTCTCGGCGCGGTCGACCGCGGTGTAGGCCGCGGTGTTGACGGCGACGTCGGGGCGCGCCGCCTCCACCGCCCGGCGCACCGCGTCGGCGTCGGTGATGTCGGCGCCGGCCCGGCCGAGCGCGGTGACCGTCAGGTCCGGCGCGGCCATGGTGCGCAGCGCGTGGGCGACCTGCCCATCGTGCCCGAAGACGAGCATCCGCACGGTGCCGCTCCTCCTCTTCGGGCCGCTCAGGCGGTGGCCGGCGCGGGCGCCGGGGCGGACAGGCCGAGCCGGTTGCCGTCGTACACCCGCTCGCGGATCCCCTGCCACCAGTCGCTGCGGTCGAGGTACCAGGCGACGGTGCGGCGCAGGCCGCTCTCGAACGTCTCCCGCGGCGTCCAGCCCAGCTCGGCCGCCAGCTTCGAGGCGTCGATGGCGTAGCGCAGGTCGTGCCCGGGGCGGTCGGCGACGAAGCGGATCAGCGAGCGGCGCGGTGCCGCGGCCGGCACCAGCTCGTCGAGGGTGTCGCAGATCGTCTCAACCACGTCGAGGTTGCGGCGCTCGCTGTTGCCGCCGATGTTGTAGGTCTCGCCCAGGCGGCCGCGGGTCGCCACCGTCCACAGCGCGCGGGCGTGGTCCTCGACGTACAGCCAGTCGCGCACGTTGCTGCCGCTGCCGTAGACCGGCAGGGGCTTGCCCTCCAGCCCGTTGAGGATCATCAGCGGGATCAGCTTCTCGGGAAACTGGAAGGGGCCGTAGTTGTTCGAGCAGTTGGTGGTCACCGTCGGCAGACCGAAGGTGTGGTGCCAGGCGCGCACCAGATGGTCGGACGCCGCCTTGGTTGCCGAATAGGGCGAGTTGGGCTGGTAGGGCGTCTCCTCGGTGAAGGCGCCGTCCGGGCCCAGCGAGCCGTACACCTCGTCGGTCGAGACGTGGTGGAAGCGGAAGCGCGCCGCCGCGTCGGGGGGGAGCGACTTCCAGTGCTTCAGCGCCGCCTGCAGCAGCGTGTAGGTGCCGACCACGTTGGTCTGCACGAACACCGCCGGGCCGTCGATCGAGCGGTCGACGTGCGATTCCGCCGCCAGATGGATCACCAGGTCGGGGCGGTGCTCGGCGAACACCCGCGCCAGCGCGGCGGCGTCGCAGATGTCCACCTTCTCGAAGCGGTAGCGCGGGTCGTCCTGCACCGACGCCAGCGATTCCAGCGACGAGGCGTAGGTCAGCGTGTCGACGTTGATGACGGTGGCCGTCGTTTCCTGGATCAGGAAGCGGACCAGGGCGGAGCCGATGAAGCCGGCGCCGCCGGTGACGAGCACTTGCACCGAACCGGACCTTTCTCGCAACGGTGGGCGAACGGCCGGGACCATAGCCGAAATGGCCCCTGCGTGCGAGGCGTTATCGCGCCCGCCTCCCGGATTCCACGGGCTTTCCGGCGCTTCGGAGCGCCGATCAGAGCGCCACTGGGACCGGCTGCGCCGCTTCGCCGCGGGCGGCGACCGCCGCCCGGCGCAGGCGGGTGCGCAGCCGCTGCACCGGCCGCTCGACCCCCAGCACCACCGCCGCCGCTAGGGCCACCGCGAAGGGCAGCGCCGTCGCCAGCAGCGCCGGCCCCACCGGGGCGCCGCCCAGCAACCCGGCCGAGACCAGGATCCCGACGTGCCAGTGGCACAGGAACAGCGGGTAGGAGACGTCGCCGAGGAAGCGGTCCCAGGCCGGCGCGCCGCGCCGTCCCCAGCCCTCGGCCAGCAGCGTCACCGCCGCCGCCGCGGCCGCGACGCTGAGGTAGAGGAAGGCCGGGGCGGAGCGGTCGCCCAGGACCTCGGGGCCCAGCCCGGCGGCGAGCACCAGGGCGAAGGGGAGCAGCCGGACCGCGGCGCCCTCCCGGCGGCGCCCCCAGGCGGCGGCGCCGAGATGGTGCAGCAGCGCCCCGGTGGCGAAGCAGACCGTCGGCCCCCAGACGGTGAAGTAGGCGTGCTCGATCCGGCCGAACAGCAGTGCCCAGGCGGCGATCCCGACGCCGGCGCACCACCATGCGAGGGTGGCGGTGCGCGAGCGCGCCACGCCGGCCGCCATCACCACGTAGTGCAGCAGCTCGATGCCGAGCGACCAGGCCGGCGGCACCAGCCGCACCGGCGCCAGCCCGGGCGTGAGGCTGGGCGGGGTCAGCCCGAAGACGAACAGGTTGGACAGCACGCCGGCGGCGTCCTCCGGCACCTGGATGCTGGCGTGCAGGCGGGCGGTGTCGGCCGGCAGCAGGACGGCCAGGGCGAGGCCGATCAGGGCGATGGTCCAGTAGGTCGGGAAGATGCGCAGCGTCCGGTTGGCGGCGAACGCCGCGAGCCCGGTCACCGGGGCGTCGTAGGTCTCCGACAGGATGCGGGTGATCAGGTAGCCGGAGATCACGTAGAAGCAGAACACCGACGTCATCGCCAGATGGTCGCCGTAGCCGCTGAGATGGAGCACCATCACGTTCAGCGCCAGAAAGAAGCGGAACGCACCCACGCCGAAAACCCCGTCATGCCCGAAGCCGGGCGCTACCGTACCCGCCCGCCGCCCGCGTTGGAAGGCGCCGCATTGATCGGACGCCGCGGTCCGGATAGAAGCGGTCGGCAACTTTCATAGGGCGGGATGCGGGCGAGGCGGCATGACGGAACGGATCCTGCTCTGGCACTGGGGACGGCGCGGCGGCGGCCCGCGCTACACGCTGGAACTCGCCCGCGCGCTCGCCGCGCGCGGCGACGCCGAGGTGCACCTCAGCTGGTCGCGCCAGTCGGAGCTGGCGGACGCCACCGCCGGGCTCGGCCTGCCGTCCTTCCCGGTCGACACGTACAACGGCCTGTTCAGCGCCGCCCGGGCGACGCTGCGCCTGCCGCTGCTGCGCCGGCGCTTCGCCCGCTACATCGCCGACCACGGCATCGGCACCGTCTTCTGCACCATGAACCACCTGTGGAACGCCGCGGTGGTGCCGGCGCTGCGGCCGGCCGGGGCGCGCTACGTGCTGGCGCTGCACGACGCGCTGCCGCATCCCGGCGAGGACACCCCCTGGCGGCGCTGGACGCTGATGCGCGACCTCGCGGCCACCGACGGCGTTATCGCGCTGTCGGAGCACGTGCGCGGCCAGCTCGTCGGGGTGCACGGCTACGACCGGGCGCGCACCTGGGTGCTGCCGCACGGCGTGTTCTCCTTCGGCCCGGCCGAACCGCGCCGGCTGCGGCCGGGCCAGCCGGTGCGGCTGTGCTTCTTCGGGCGCATCCTGGCGTACAAGGGCGTCGACATCCTGCTCGACGCGTACGCCCGGCTGCGCCGGCGGTACGGGGCGGGGGTCGAGCTGCTCGTCGCCGGCTCCGGCCCGCTGGAGCCGTACGCCTCGGCCCTCGCCGGGCTGGAGGGTGTACGCGTCGACAACCGCTGGATCGCCGAGGAGGAGATCCCGCGCGTGCTGGAGCCGGCCGACCTGCTGATCCTGCCGTACCGCGAGGCCAGCCAGTCGGGGGTGGTGCCGACCGCCTGCGGCATGGGCCTGCCGGTGGTGGTCACGCCGGTCGGCGGCTTGGTCGAGCAGGTGGAGGAGGGGCGTACGGGCCGCATCGCCGCCGCCGTGACCGCCGAGGCGGTGGCCGCCGCGGCCGCCGCACTGATCGACGATCCCGAGGGCTACGCCCGCTGTTCGCAGGGCGCGCTCGCCTTCGCCCGCGACCGATTGTCGTGGGAGGCCATCGCCGCGGGCTATCTCGACGTGGCCGCGGCCGTACGCGGCGCCGGTTCCCGGTAAAGGCCACAAAAAAACGCATTGCGCTGCGAGGGAGCGATGCGATAGGGGAACAGGCATGAACGCGCGGAACCCTCGGACGGTCCGGACGATCGGATTCTCGCATCCGCCGACACGCCTTCGCCCGTGCCACGGTGAGGCGGGTTTCCGTTCCCCGGCGTGGCCGGACCGGAAGCGGGCGTGCTGTGTGACGTGCGGGGCCGGCCCGCAAGCGGAGCGTACCCGATGAACAACCCAGATCTCTTCGTCGACGGGGTCCTCAACGTCACCCTGGTCAAGGGGATGATCCGGCTCGACCTCTTCAGCCTGTCGGCCACTGAATATCGGGACGGGCAGCCGCAGCCGGAGTTCCGCCAGCGGCTGGTGATGAGTCCGCAGACCCTGGTGGCGCTGCAGCAGGAGCTGCAGGCGGCCATCGTGGCGCTGCGCGAACGCGGGCTGATCCCGATGATGCCCTCCAGCGGCGGCCCGCAGGTGCCCACGCCCCTGTCGGCACAGTCCGTCACGCCACCCAAGCCGGCGGCCGGTTCCGACGCCTCCGGCCCGGAGCCCCGCGAGGGGCCGGCGGAGGACCCCGCCGCGGCGTCCCAGCCGGCCGCCGAGCCGCAGCCGCCTTCCCCGCCCCGCCCCCCCCGCTCGCGGAACTTCCCGAGCACCCTGGGTGCGTGACGATTCCGGGACCCTCTGAGTACGGGATGCGATGACACTGGCCAACATCGAGACCAAGCAGGCGCCTTCCGTGCCCGACGCCGCCCCGCCCGACGACGCCTGCGAGCACACCGGGCTGCGCTGCCTGGTGCTGGTCATGCGCCACCACCGGACGGACGTCTCGGTCGACCGGCTGAAGCACGACTTCAACATGCGCAACGAGGAGGCCGAACCCGCCTTGCTCGTGCGCATCGCGCGGGAATCGGGCCTGCACAGCCGCCACCGCCGGCTGAACTGGGCGACCCTGGTGAAGCTCGGGGCGGCCTTCCCGGTGGTCGTGCGCCTGAAGAACGGCAACTGGGTCATCGTCACCGCGGTCCAGCCCGAGGAGGACAAGGTCCGGGTCTTCGACCCGCTGGGCGAGGACGGCAAGCACCTGGCGGTCGGCCGCGCCGACTTCTGCGAGGCGTGGAGCGGCGACGCGGTGTTCGTCAAGCGCTCCTACCGCCTGGGCGACCCCAACCAGCCGTTCAGCCTGCGCTGGTTCGTGCCGGAGATCCTGCGCCAGCGCGCGCTGTTCCGCGACGTCGCCGTCGCCGCCATCCTGCTGTCGCTGCTGACCATGTCGGCGCCGATGTTCATGATGCTCGTGTTCGACCGCGTCGTTCCCTACAACGCCAAGGACACGCTGATCATCCTGTCCATCGGCGTGTGCGTCGCGCTGCTGTTCGAGACGATCTACACCTTCCTGCGGCAGTACCTGCTGCTGTACGCGACCAACAAGATCGACATCCGCATCGCCGTGCGGATCTTCTCGCACCTGATGCGGCTGCCGATCCACTTCTTCGAGCGGAACTCTGCCGGCATCCTCATCAAGCACATGCAGCAGGCGTCGGCGATCCGCAACTTCCTGACGGGTTCGCTGTTCGCGACGATCCTCGACAACGTCATGCTGCTCGTGACGCTGCCGTTCATGTTCATGCTGAGCCCGCTCCTGGCGCTCGTCGTGCTGATCTTCACCGCCCTGACGGCGCTGACCATCGGCATCATGATCCCGTACTTCCAGCGCCGGCTGAAGGCGCTGTACGAGGCGGACGGCGCCCGCCAGGCGCTGCTGGTCGAGACCATCAACGGCATGCGCACCATCAAGTCGCTGGCGCTCGAGCCGCAGCAGCGGCGCGAGTGGGACGAGCGCTCGGCCCGCACCGTCATGATGCTCTACTCGGTGGGCAAGATCTCGCTGTTCGGCTCCTCGGTCACCACCTTCCTGGGCAAGCTGATGATGGCGGCGATCATCGTCGTCGGCGCGCTGATGGTGATCGACGGCAGCCTGTCGATCGGCTCGCTGATCGCCTTCAACATGCTGGTCGGGCGCGTCACCCAGCCGCTGATCCAGATCGTCGGCCTGGTGCACTCCTACCAGGAGACCTCGCTGGCGGTGAAGATGCTGGGCAACGTGATGAACGCGCCGACCGAGCGCGCCACGGTGGACGGCCTGCGCCCGGCGCTGACCGGCGAGATCGAGTTCGACCGCGTGCTGTTCCGCTACACCGACGACGGCCCGCCGGCGCTCGACAACCTCGGCTTCCGCATCGCCCCCGGCACCATCTTCGGCTTGGTCGGGCGCAGCGGCTCGGGCAAGACCACGATCACCCGGATGATCCAGGGGCTCTACACGCCCCAGCAGGGCGTGATCCGCTTCAACGGCTACGATCTCAAGGAGATCGACCTGGTGCACCTGCGCACCCACATCGGCGTGGTGCTGCAGGACAACTTCCTCTTCCACGGCACGGTGCGCGACAATATCGCCGCCGCCATCCCCGGCGCCACCATCGCCCAGGTGGTGGAGGCGGCGACGCTGGCCGGCGCGGCCGAGTTCATCGAGCAGTTGCCGCGCGGCTACGACACCATGCTGGAGGAGAACGGCTCCAACCTGTCGGGCGGGCAGAAGCAGCGCCTGGCGATCGCCCGCGCGCTGATCACCAAGCCGAAGATCCTGATCCTCGACGAGGCGACCAGCGCGCTGGACCCGGAGAGCGAGGCGATCATCCAGCGCAACCTGAAGGCCATCGCCCACGGCCGCACGCTGATCATCGTCTCGCACCGCCTGTCGAGCCTGGTGTCGGCCGACGCCATCCTGGTGATGAACCGCGGGCGGATCGAGGGAATCGGCCGCCACAAGGATATGCTGACGCAGAGCCCGACCTACCGGCACCTCTGGGACCAGCAAACCAAGCACCTCGGCTAGCGGATTGCACCCGGCATGACGACCACCCCCCGCATTGCCCCCTCCGCCAAGCCGGCCCCCGCCCAGCAGGGCGCGGTCATCGGCCGCATCGTGCCGGAGCAGGTCCCCGCCCCCGAACCGGCGCCGGCAGCACCGCCCCCGCCGCCGCCCAAGAAGCCGGAGGCGGCCGGCTACCGGCTGGTCCGCCCGAAGATCGCCATCGAGTTCCAGCCCGACGCGGTCGAGGTGGAGGAGGCGCCGCCGCCGCGCATCGCCTTCCTCACCCTGTACGTCATCCTCGCCACGCTCGCCTGTTTCGTGACCTGGGCGTCGATCGCCGAGATCGACCGCGTGGTGGCCGCCGCCGGCAAGATCGTCACCACCCGGCCGCACATCGCGCTGCAGCCGCTGGAGACCTCGATCATCCGCGAGCTCAGCGCGCGCCCCGGCGACATGGTGAAGAAGGGCGACGTGCTGGCGCTGCTCGACCCCACCTTCACCGGCGCCGACCTCGCCGACCTGCAGGGGCGCTACCGCAGCTTCCAGGCGGAGGCGCAGCGGCTGGAGGCGGAGCTGAAGGGCGTGCCCTTCGCCCTGTCCGACAAGCCCAGCGACGACGACCTGCTGCAGCACAGCCTGTACACCCGGCGCATGGCCTCCTACAGGGCGCAGGTGGACTCCTACGATCAGGACATCAAGCGCGGCGAGACGGCGAAGCGCACCGCCGAGGACGACATCCGCGTGCTGACCGAGCGCATGCGCATCGCCGACGAGATCGTCAAGATGCGCGCTCAACTGAAGGAGCAGCAGGTCGGCTCGCAGCTCAACCTGTTGATCGCCACCAACGACCGTCTCAGCATCACGCGCGACCTGGAGCGCGTGCGCAACCAGCTGCAGGAGGCCGGGCTGCTGATCCGCTCCAGCCGGGCCAAGCTGGACGCCTTCGTCCAGGACTGGGGCCAACAGGTGGCGACCAAGCTGGTCGAGGCGCAGCGCAACGCCAACCAGATCGCCGAGCAGCTCCGCAAGGTCGAACTGCGCGAGGGCATGGTGCGGCTGGTGGCGCCGGAGGACGCGGTCGTCCTCAGCACCGCCGACAAGACGACCGGCGCCGTGGTGACCAGCGCCGAGACGCTGGTGACGCTGGTGCCGCTGAACGCGCCGGTGGAGGCGGAGGTGCGCATCCAGCCGGCCGACATCGGCTTCCTCAGCATCGGCGCCCCGGTCCGGGTCAAGCTCGACGCCTTCCCCTACACCAAGCACGGCACCGCCGCGGGCACCCTGCTGTCGGTCAGCAGCGACACCATCCTCGACCCGAAGCGGCCGGACCAGCCGGCGTTCTACCGTGCCCGGGTGGCGATCAAGTCATTGGACCTCAAGCTGGTCCCCGACGATTTCCGCCTGATCCCCGGCATGACCGTCGCGTCGGAGATCAACATCGGCAAGCGGTCGGTGCTGTCCTACCTGACGCGCCCGATCACCGGCACCATCGGCGACGCGATGCGGGATTCCTCGCTGTAGAGGCCGCGGGAGTCCCGGCGGCGCCGTCCGCGGTTGGGCCCGCGGTTGGTCGTTGCCGCGTCTGGTTCAAAGTGCTATCGCAACGCCCGGCCGGGCCATGATCCGCGCAGGGACGCCAAGGAGTGCAGGGTGCGCAGCTTCCGTAAACGAGTTCTGGTGACCGGCGGCGCCGGTTTCCTTGGATCGCACCTGTGCGAGCGCCTGCTGGCCGCCGACTGCGAGGTGCTGTGCGTCGATAACTTCTTCACCGGGTCGCGGGACAACATCGTCCACCTGATGGGCAACCCGTACTTCGAGGTGATCCGCCACGACGTGACGTTCCCGCTCTACCTTGAGGTGGACGCGATCTACAACCTGGCCTGCCCGGCCTCGCCGGTGCACTACCAGCACGACCCGGTGCAGACGACCAAGACGTCCGTGCACGGCGCCATCAACATGCTGGGCCTGGCCAAGCGGCTGCGTGCGCCGATCCTGCAGGCCTCGACCTCGGAGATCTACGGCGACCCCTCCGTGCACCCGCAGCCCGAGGAGTACTGGGGCAACGTCAACACCATCGGCCCGCGCGCCTGCTACGACGAGGGCAAGCGCTGCGCCGAGACGCTGTTCTTCGACTACAAGCGCCAGTTCGACCTGCCGATCAAGGTGGTGCGGATCTTCAACACCTACGGCCCGCGCATGCACCCCAACGACGGCCGGGTGGTGTCGAACTTCATCGTCCAGGCCCTGAAGGGCGAGCCGATCACGCTGTACGGCGACGGCAGCCAGACGCGCTCCTTCTGCTTCGTCGACGACCTGATCGAGGGCTTCCTGCGCTTCATGGACACGCCTCCCGAGGTCACCGGCCCGCTGAACCTCGGCAACCCCGGCGAGTTCACCATCGCCGAGCTGGCGGAGAAGGTGATCCGGCTGACCGGCTCGCGCTCCGAGCTGGTGTATCTGCCGCTGCCGCAGGACGATCCCAAGCAGCGCCGCCCCGACATCACCAAGGCGCGCAACCTCCTCGACTGGGAGCCGACAATCCAGCTGGAGGAAGGGCTGGAGCGCACCATCGCCTACTTCCGCCGCCTGCTCGACGCGTAAGGCGCAGCCGCCGTGGCCATGCGCCTCGCCTTCATCGACGTCGCCGGCTGGGACTACACGGTCGACACCCCCTACCGGCAGCCGCTCGGCGGGTCGCAGTCGGCGCTGTGCTACTTGGCTGAGGAGCTGGCGGCGCTCGGCCACCGGGTGATGATCGTCAACGGCGTGCCGGACCCGGTGACCAGCCGCGGCGTGCTGGTGCGGCCGCTCGACGCCACGGCGTGGGACGATCTGGCCACCTGCGACGCGGCGATCGTCCTCAACGGCTGCCACCTTCCGTTCGCCCAGGAGCTGCGCCACCGGCTCCCCGACACCCGGCTGGTCTACTGGACCCAGCACGCCCACGACCAGCCGGCCTCCGCCAACCTGGCGGACCCCGCCATGCGCGCGCTGTGGGACCGCTTCGTTCTCATCAGCGACTGGCAGTCGGCCTGCTACCGCGCGGCGTTCGCCCTGCCGGAGGACCGCATCACGGTGCTGCGCAACGCCATCGGGCCGGTCTTCCGCTCCCTGTTCGGTCCGCGGGAGCCGGTCTCGGCGGGGCGCCCGTGGCCGCCGGTGCTCGCCTACACCAGCACGCCGTTCCGCGGCCTGGACGTGCTCCTCGACGCCTTCGGGGCGATCCGTGATGCTATTCCCGGGACCACGCTGAAGGTCTTCTCCAGCATGTCGGTCTACCGGATCGACGGCTCGCGCGACCCGCACGCGGCGCTCTACGAGCGCTGCCGGAGCACCGAGGGGGTGGAGTACGTCGGCTCGCGCCCGCAGCCCGAGCTGGCGGGGATCCTGCGCGGGGTGACGGCACTGGCCTACCCCAACACCTTCCCCGAGACCGCCTGCATCGCCGCCATGGAGGCGATGGCGGCGGGCTGCCTGGTGATCACTGCGGCGCTCGGCGCGCTGCCGGAGACCACGGCGGGCTACGGCTTCCTGGCCACGCCGGTGGCCGACCGCCGGCTCTACGCCGAGCGCTTCGCCGACTTCTCCGTGCGGGTGCTGCGTCTGGCGGCGGAGCGCCCGGACGACGTGGAGCAGCGTCTGCGCGAGCAGGTCCGGCACGTCAACCGCGCAACCACGTGGCGCGCGCGGGCACGCGAATGGAGCGCCTGGCTCGCGGGGGACGTGGCGCACGCCTGGGGCCACCGTGCCGGCGTGGCCGACGCGGCGGCGCTGCCGCCGCGGCCGGCCTTCGCACGCGCCCCCTACGTGCTGGCGCCGTCCGCCGAGGGGGCGCGCTTGGTCAACGCAGCCAGCGCCTCCGGCCGGGCGGCGCTGACCGCGCCGGCTGACGCGCATGGACTCGGCCCCCTCATCGAGGGCTTGGTCCGCCCCTACGACGTGGTGTTGGACGTCGGCGCCGGCAGCGGCGACGCCACCCTGGCGTTCGCGCGTCGAGTCGGTTCCGGCGGGCTGGTGGTGGCCGTCGAATCCGATCCGGCGGACTTCCTGGCGTTGTGTGCAAGTGCCGCGCTGGCCGGGATGCCGCAGATCCGTCCCTTGCCGGCGATGATGGCCGAGGGAGCGGTGGTCGACCTGGAAGGCTTGAGATTCGTCCGCTTGGCGGCGGATTGGAGTGATTCGCTGCCGGATTGGCTGCCGCGACTCGTCGCCCGGTTCCGGCCGGTTCTTCTCATCAGCGTGCGCTCGGAAGCCGCCTTCGCCCAGGTTCGCGGAGGGGATTGGGAGGATTATCGGTTCTTCTGGCATGCGGACGCCCGTTCGACGGCCCCGCTCGCCGTCCTGGCGGTGCCGGGGGAGACGGTGCCGTCCGTTCAAGGTATTCCGGCAGAGCGATTCGCCGATATGGCCGGCGGACCGCCCGGTTCCCAGTCCAACTGATGCCCGTGCCTTAGATACGGATTGCAGTCGGGTGTCTGTCCGATTGCAGATATCCTACTGCTCTTTTGGCGCGGATTGCCCCCCGGGGGGCGCTTTCCAAGGCCGAATCGGCTGCATTCCAAGACAGATCCTGCCGCGGCATGCACGAACGTTGTCAATAGCGCCGCGAATTCCCCCCTTCCTCTGTGGCGGACGGGCAACACGCGGATTTGTTTGCCTTTTTTAAGCGTTGCAACCCTTCCGTATCTGGGTTACCAGATACCCCGTAGGGCTGTAGTGTATCTACGCCCTGAGTCCATGTGTGTGCACCACGCTTCGGTTGATGTCTTCAGTTTGTCCATAGCCCGCCCTGACCCGCATTTGCTGCCGCCCCGCCGGGTGAGACCAAGAGAAGGAAAAAGGTAGATGGCGTACAATGTTAATACCGCCGGCGCTACAGTTACGCTTACCTCGGCGTACACCACCATCACAGGTACGGCGAACACCGACGTCATCACGCTCGCGGCCGCCGGCAACACCGTCACGGTCGAGAGCCTCGATACCTTGACCGGTGCCGCCAACACCGACATCGTCACGCTGAGCGCCGTCGGCAACACGATGGTGGTCGCTGGCACGATCGAGAGCCTGATCGGCGGCGCCAACACCGACATCATCACCTTCGCCGCGAGCGGCGCGACGGTCGCGGTGGGCGGGTCCATCGAGACGCTGGCGGGCGGCGCCAACACCGACGTGGTCGCGCTGGCCGCGACCGGCGCCACGGTCACGCTGACCGGCACCTTCGAGAGCCTGGCGGGCAGCGCCAACACCGACATCGTCACCCTGGCGGTCGTGGGCAACACCATCGCGGTGTCGGGCACAATCGAGTCGTTGGCGGGCGGCGCCAACACCGACATCATCACCCTGGCCGCGACCGGCAACACCGTCGCGGTGTCCAGCATTGAGACGGTGTACGGCGGCGCCAACACCGACGTCGTCACCCTCAGCGCGGTCGGCAACACCATCGCGGTGTCCAGCATCGAGGTGCTGGTGGGCGGCGCGAACACCGACATCGTCACCCTGAGCAACGCTGGCAGCACCATCACGGTGTCCGGCGTCGAGGCGCTGACGACGATCGGTAGCAACACCGACATCGTCACCCTTGGCGCATCCGGCAACACCATCACGCTGACGGGCAACTTCGAGAGCCTGACGGGCGGTGCCAACACCGACGTCGTTACCTTGGGCGCGGCCGGCAACACCATCACGGTGTCGGGCACCATCGAGACCCTGGCGGGCGGTGCCAACACCGACGTCGTCACGCTGGCCGCATCCGGTGCCACGGTCCTGGTGTCGAGCATCGAGAGCTTGGCGGGCAGCGCCAACACCGACGTCGTCACGCTGGGTGCTCTGGGCAACACCATTTCGGTGACGGGCGCCATCGAAGGGCTGGCGGGCGGTGCCAACACCGACATCGTCACGCTGGGCAACGCCGGCAACACCATCATCGTGACGGGCACCATCGAGACGCTGGCGGGCGGTGCCAACACCGACGTCATCTCGGTGTTCGCGACCGGTGCGACGCTCCTGGTCACGGGCATCGAGAGCCTGTCCGGCAGCGCCAACACCGACGTCGTCACGCTCGGCGCGGGCAACAACTCGATCATCGTGTCCAGCGTCGAGACGCTGGCGGGCGGTGCCAACGGCGACTGGGTGACCCTGGGCGCTGCGGGCAACACAATCGCGGTGTCGGGTGTCGAGACGCTGCGCGGCGGTGCCAACACCGACGTCGTCACGCTGGGCAACGCCGGCAACACGCTGATCCTGG
>NZ_LGQZ01000187.1 GCF_003116015.1 Azospirillum sp. TSO22-1 | reverse complement strand
GTCTCCACATAGTCGAGGATGGCCACCGACAGCACCCGCGTCCTGCCCGGGATGTTGCCGCCGATCATCAGCACCACGCCGAACTCGCCCATGGTGTGGGCGAAGCCGAGCACCGCCCCGGTGAGGAAGCCGCGCCGGGCCAGCGGCACCGCCACCGTGAAGAAGCTGTCGAGCGGCGCGGCACGCAGCGTCGCCGCCGCCTCCAGCGGACGGGCGCCGACCGCCTCGAAGGCGTTGCGGATCGGCTGCACGACGAAGGGCATGGAGTAGAGGATCGAGCCGATCAGCAGCCCCTCGAAGCTGAAGGCGAGCGAGCGCCCGCCCCACAGGCCAGCCAGCCAACCGCCGGGGCCGTACGGCCCCAGCAGCATCAGCAGGTAGAAGCCCAGCACGGTGGGCGGCAGCACCAGCGGCAGCGCCACCACGGTGGCCACCGCCTCCTTCCACCACGCCCGCGAGCGGGCCAGCCACCACGCCAGCGGCGTGCCGAGCAGCAGCAGGATGAGCGTGGTCAGCGTCGCCAGCTTCAGCGTCAGGACGATGGGCGGCCAGATCGACATGGTCAGTTGGAGGCGGTGGTGCCGTAGCCGTACCTGGCGATCACCGCGCCGGCCTCGGGGCCCTTGAGGAAGGCGAGGAACGCCTTGGCCGCCTCGTCATTGCTGCCCTTCTTGAGCAGCACGGCGTCCTGGCGGATCGGGTCGTGCAGCAGGTCGGGCACCAGCCAGCGCGAGCCCTCGTTCCTGGTGATGACCTGGGAGAGCGCCACGAAGCCGACCTCGGCGTTGCCGGTCTCGGCGAACTGGTAGGCCTGGGCGATGGTGTTGCCCTGCACCAGCTTCGGCTGCAGCGCCTCGTACACCCCCATCTTCTTCATCGCCTGCACCGCGGCGAGGCCGTAGGGGGCGACCGCCGGGTTGGCGATGGCGATCTTCTCGAAGGCCGCCGTCTTCAGCGTCTCCTCGCCGCCGACCTTGGCCGGGTCCTTGCTCCACAGCACCAGGCGGCCGATGGCGTAGGTGAAGCGCGTCT
The DNA here is from genome assembly GCF_003116015.1 of Azospirillum sp. TSO22-1. Taxonomy (GTDB): domain Bacteria; phylum Pseudomonadota; class Alphaproteobacteria; order Azospirillales; family Azospirillaceae; genus Azospirillum. The sequence continues at coordinate 30,121 of NZ_LGQZ01000187.1, read as the reverse complement.
CGCCGACCGCCAGTCCCTCTTCGACCGCCTTGGCCGGCGTGCTGTCATCGGCCGCCAGGAAGACGGCGAATGGCGCGTCCTGCTTGATCTGGGCGTAGAACTGGCCGGTGGCGCCGAAGCTCAGCACCGCGGTGTGGCCGGTCTTCGCCTCGAAGGCCTTGGCGATCTCCTTGGCCGGCTCGGTGAAATTGGCGGCCACGGCGACGTTGGTCTCGCCGGCCTGCGCCGCGCCGGCCGACAGCAGAACGACGGCGGTGAGCAGAAGCTTCTTCATTCGGGGGACTCCTTTCTTCAGTCGACGGCCAGGATGATGTGTGCGGCGTCGATCAGCGCGCAGGCCGGCTGGCCGGCCGTGAGGCCGAGGTCGTCGGCGCTGTGCCGGGTGATGATGGCGGTCAGGGTCTTGCCGCCGCCGATGTCGAGGGTGATCTCGGCGTTGACCGCGCCGTCCTCGCGGCGGCAGACGGTGCCCTCGACCCGGTTGCGCACCGAGGTGCGGCGCGCCTCGCCGGCGGGGGCGAGGATGACGAAGGGGGCCTTGATCAGCGCCGTCGCCTCGCGCCCCGGGAACAGGCCCAGGTCGCGCACGCTGTCGCGGGTGATCACGGCGGTCAGGGTGGTCCGGTCGGACACCCGGAGCGCCACCTCGGCGTTCACCGCGCCGTCGGTGACGGCGGCGACGCTGCCGCGCAGCGCATTGCGGGCGCTGGTGCGCATGAAGAATCCCCACATGAGGTTGGCGGCGGAGAGGCCGGTCCCGGTCAGCTCCGGCTCCAGCGCGTGGAAGGCGCGGGCCAGTTCACCCTCCAGGCGGTGGAAGGTTTCGACCAGCCGCAGGCCCTCGGGCGTCAGCGCGGCGCCGCCGCCGCGCCTGCCGCCGGTCTGTCCGGCCACCAGCGGGCTGCCGAACAGGTTGTTCATGGCGTCGATGGCGTCCCACGCCGCCTTGTAGGTGATCCCCATCGCCCGCGCCGCGGCGGAGATGCTGCCCTCGCGCGCCACCGCCTCGAGCAGGCGGATGCGCTCCCGCCCGACCGGCGAGCCGCTGGGTGCGGCGAAGGAAACCTGGGCACGAACGGTCATGGGCCGTCCCCGTCGAAGCGATATATATTGAAACTACATAACGCGGTTGACGGCGGAAGGGAAGCCTGTATTCTCAAGATCGTCGGACAGCATTACGCGATCCGACGAAAGGAGAACGGCCGACTGACGCCCGAATCAGTGTCAAGCGGACGCTCGTGCGCAGTAATCATGTGGTCAAAATCCGTGCAGTCCGCGCATTCCATGTGCGGAAATGCGGATCCATGCCCGCATCATCAGGGAAACCGATCATGAAGCTCAGCGCCCGCAACCAGCTCAAGGGCACCGTCATCTCCGTCGACAAGGGGCCGATCTCGGCCAAGGTGAAGATCGACGTGGGTGGCGGCAACACCATCACCTCGACCGTGACGGCGGAGACCATCGACGACCTCGGCCTGAAGGACGGCGATGCGGTGGTCGCCATCATCAAGTCGTCCGAGGTCATCATCGGCAAGTGATGCGGCGCGCCGGAGGCGGCCCCGGCGCCGCTTCCGGCCCGCGGCGCTTGTGCGAACCCGGGTGATGTGGCAGATAGCCGTCTTCCGATTCGCAACCTCTTCGGTGAAGCCGGCGCTATGGACATCGTTTATGGAAAGCACTCCGTCCGGGCGGTGTTCATGACCCGCCCCGAGGACGTCCGGCGGATGCTTCTGCTGTCCGGCAAGATGGAGCCGCCGGAGGAGTTCCTCGAACTGGCGCGCAAGCACGGCATCAAGCCGGAGATCCTGCCCTGGGACAAGTTCCTCAAGTCGGGCAAGATGACCGACAGCGACAACCACCAGGGTGTCTGCGTCTTCACCGAGCCGCGCACGATCCTCGACGAGTACGATCTGGGCTCGCTGGCCGACGCCAAGTCGGTGCTGGTGCTGGACCAGATCACCAACCCGCAGAACCTCGGCACCATCCTGCGCAACGCCGCGTTCTTCGGCGTCGACGCGGTGGTGTTCCTGAAGAACCGGGCGGTCGACGTCACCTCCACCGCCGTCCGAGTGGCGGTGGGCGGGGCGGAGTTCGTCAAGATCTACCGCGTCACCAACCTGGCCCGCGCGCTGGAGAAGATGAAGGAACTGGGCTTCTGGGTCTACGGCCTGGACGAGCGCGGCGAGAAGACCCTGGCGCAGACCGAGTTTGCCGAGAAGGCGGTCTTCGTGGTCGGCGCCGAGGGCGAGGGATTGCGCCTGCGCACCGCCGACATCTGCGACGTGCTGGTGCGCATCCCCGGCGGCCGTCCGGGCCTGGAGAGCCTGAACGCTGGCGTGGCGACCGCCGTGGCGTTGGCCGAACTGTTCCGCAACCGGAGCTGAGCCGGCGCTCCCTCACCGGCTGTGCGGCGGCGGTTCGTAGGTCGGGTCGACCGGAGGCAGCCCGAATCCCTTGTAGTCGTGCATCGTCGCCAGCGAGCCGCGCGGCTCGCAGATGTTGCGGTCGGGGCGGGTCATCCCCTCGACGATGCGGCAGTCCATGCCGGTAAGGGTGTCGAGCGCGTGGTCGGCCAGCGTCTTTCCCGACATGCCCACGGAGCCCGCGTCGGCCATCAGCCCCGCCACGCAGCCGGACAAAGCCAGCGCCAGCAGCGCCGGCGGAATCGTGCACACGATGCAGTCCATGCAGGGAAAACAGGCGGGCCGGCGTAAGGTTACGGGAACGCGCACTTCCCTTGCACGTACGTCGCCTTGACCGCCCGGTCGTCGCCGAGCGTCATCAGGACGAACAGCTCCTCCTCCAGGTCGTCGCGCACCGTCTCCATGCGGTGCGCCATCGCCGGTGTGGCGTGGGAATCCAGCACCACCACGTCGGCCCAGCAGCCGGGCTCCAGCGAGCCGACTTCGCCGCGCAGGCCCAGCGCCTCGGCGTTGCCGCGGGTCATGGCGTGGAAGGCGGTCAGCGCCGGCAGGTTCTGGCCTTGCAGCTGGAGCACCTTGTACGCCTCGGCCGCGGTGCGCAGCATCGAATAGCTGGTGCCGCCGCCGATATCGGTCGCCAGCGCGGTGCGCACCGGCGGCACGTGCCCCGTCAGCCGCGCCCTGTCGAACAGGCCACTGCCCATGAACAGGTTGGAGGTCGGGCAGAACACCGCCACCGAGCCGGTCTCGGCCAGCCGCCGCACCTCGTCGTCCTCCAGGTGGATGCAGTGCCCGAACAGCGAGCGGGGGCCGAGCAGCCCGTGCCGGTCGTAGACGTCGGTGTAGTGGTTCCCCCAGGGGAAGCGGGCGCGCACCGCGGCGATCTCGGCACGGTTTTCCGACAGGTGGGTCTGCAGGTAGCAGTCGGGGTGCTCGCGCAGCAGCGCGCCGGCCGCCGCCAGCTGCTCCTCCGTCGAGGTGACGGCGAAGCGCGGGGTGACGGCGTAGCGCTGCCGGCCGCGGCCGTGCCAGCGGGCGATGAGCGCCTTGCTGTCGTCGTAACCGCTGCGCGCCGTGTCGCGCAGCGCGTCGGGCGCGCCGTGGTCCATCATCACCTTGCCGGCGATCATCGCGGTGCCGCGCCGCTCGGATTCGGCGAAGAAGGCGTCCGCCGACTGCGGGTGCACGGTGCAGTAGACGGCCGCCGTCGTCGTGCCGTTGCGCAGCAGCTCATCCAGGAAGAAGCGGGCGTTGGCGGCGGCGTGCGCCGGGTCGGCGTACTTCTGCTCCTCGACGAAGGTGTACTTTTCCAGCCAGTCCAGCAGCTGCGCGCCGTAGGACGCGATCACCTGCGTCTGCGGGAAGTGGATGTGCGGGTCGATGAAGCCCGGGATCACCAGGGCGTCCGGGTGGTGCTCCACCGGCGTGCCGGGCGGCAGGGACGGCAGCAGGTCTGCGGCCGGGCCGATGGCGGCGATTCGGCCATCTTCGATCCGCAGCAGGCCGTCTGAGAGGTAGCGGTACGCACCGGAATCGCCCGGCCCGGCGGGCTCGGCGGTGAAGGTCAGCAGGCGGCCGCGGATGGCGCGGGTGTCGGTCATGGGGCGGTCCAGGTGGCGAGGATCCGGCGCTCCTCCGGGGTGATGCCGGTGACGTTGCCGGGCGGCATGGCGTCGGACAGGCCCGCCTGCATGCGGATCGGCCCGGCGTGCCGGCGGATCGCCTCGGCGCTGTCCAGGCGAACGCCGTGCGGGGCCTCGTGGATCCCGGCCCAGACGGGGGAGGCGGCGTGGCACATGCTGCATCGGGTCGAGACGATCTCCTCGATCTCCGCGAAGCCGACACGGGTCGGCGCCGCCGCGAGGCCGGAGTCCTTCGGGCCGGCGGTGCTGAGCCAGGCGATGGCCAGCAAGCCCGCCGCCGCCGCCGCCCAGGTCCACCAGGGCGCCGGCTTGCCGGCGTGCTTGGAATTGAAGAAGTGGCGGATCACCGCTCCCATCACCAGCACGATGGCGGCGATCACCCAGTTGTACCGGGTGCCGAACGCCAGCGGGTAGTGGTTGCTGATCATGAAGAAGACGACCGGCAGCGTCAGGTAGTTGTTGTGCAGCGAGCGCTGCTTGGCCTGCTTGCCCAGGGCCGGGTCGGGCGCCTCGCCGCGCAGCATGGCGTCGACGGTCTTGCGCTGGTTGGGGATGATGATCAGGAAGACGTTGGCCGACATCATGGTGCCGATCAGCGCGCCCAGGTGCAGCAGCGCGCCACGCCCGCTGAACACCTGCGTCAGTCCCCAGGCCACCGCCACCAGGAACACGTAGCCGGCCAGCGCCAGCCGCGTGTCGTCCTTGCCCAGGGGCGACTTGCACAGCGCGTCGTAGACCAGCCAGCCGAGCGCCAGCGACGCGAGGCTCGCCAGCACCGCGCCCCACCAGGGCAGGTCGAGCACCGCGGGATCGATCAGCAGCAGGTCGGCGCCGCGGTGGTACAGCACCACCAGCAGGAAGAAGCCGCTGAGCCACGTGCTGTAGGACTCCCACTTGAACCACGTGAGTTCCTTGGGCAGCTGCGGCGGGGCGACCAGGTACTTGACCATGTTGTAGAAGCCGCCGCCGTGGATCTGCCACGCCTCGCCCTGCGTGCCCTCGGCCAGGTGCGGGCGCTTCCTCAGCGAGAGGTCAAGGTGGATGAAGTAGAAGGACGACCCGATCCACGCCACCGCCGTGACGACGTGCAGCCAGCGCGCGGCGACGTTGATCCACTCCCAGACGATCGGTTCCATGGCGCTCCTCGCGGGCGGGGTCGTTCGGGTGAAGTGTACGGTGCCGGTGTGCGCCGCGGGAAGCGTCGGCTGGGCGGCAGCACTTTCAAAAAATCCGGAAAGGTGGAATGATTTTTCCCGCATGCGAGGGGATGGCCGTGGCGTTGCTGGAGAACATGCGGGTGTTCGTGCGGGTGGTGGAGTTGGGCAGCCTGTCGGCCGCCGGGCGGAACCTGCGGCTGTCGCCGGCCGTGGTCAGCCACCGCCTGCAGAACCTGGAGGAGCACCTCAACGTCCGTCTGCTGAACCGCACCACGCGGCAGGTCTCGCTGACCGAGGCCGGCCGGGTGTTCTACGAGCATTGCCAGGAGGTGCTGGAGGCGGCCGAGCGGGCGGAGAGCAGCGTCGCCGCGGTCGGCGGGGCGCCGGCCGGCAGCCTGCGGGTGACGGCGCCCTTGGGCTTCGGGCGGCGGGTGCTGGCGCCGATGGTGCCGCGGTTCCGCGCCCTGCACCCGCTGGTGGACGTGCGGCTGCGGCTGTCCGACCACATGCTCGACCTGCTGCGCGAGGCGGCGGACGTCGCCATCCGCATGGCGGTGCTGAAGGATTCCAGCTTCGTCGTGCGCAAGGTGGCGGACCTGCGGCGGGTGCTGTGCGCGGCGCCCTCCTACCTGGAGACGCACGGCGCGCCGGAGCGGCCGGAGGATCTGCTGGACCACCACTGCCTGCTGCTGCGCTTTCCCGGCACCCAGCAGTTCCAGTGGACCCTGCAGGGGCCGGAGGGGCCGATGAGCCTGTCGGTCAGCGGGCATTTCGACGCCGACGACGGCGACGTGCTGACGCGCTGGGCGCTGGACGGGCAGGGCATCGTGCTGAAGCCGGTGTGGGAGGTCGGCGAGCATCTGGCGAGCGGGGCGTTGCGCGTCGTGCTGCCGCGGTTTCCGCCGGAGCCGGTGAGCCTGGCGGTGCTCTACCCGCACCGCAGCCTGCTGCCGGCGAAGATTCGCGCCTTCATCGACTTCTTCGCGGAGAACGTGCGGGCCGACCTCATGGCGATGAGCCCCGACGCGCTGCTGTGACGGCGGCGGCGAAGCGCTCGGCGGCTTCGTCGATCTCCGCGTCCGTGGTGGTGCGGCCGAGGCCGAAGCGGAAGGAGGCGTGCGCATCCTCCGGGGTGAGGCCCAGCGCCAGCAGCACGTGCGACGGCCCGGTGCGGTCGGTCGAGCAGGCGGAGCCGGTGGACAGCGCCACGTCGGCCAAGTCGAGCAGCAGGTCGGCGGCGTCCACGCCCGGCACCACGATGTTCAGGCAGCCGGGCAGGCAACCCTCGGCCGGGCTGGTGCGGCGGACATCGAGCCGACCCGACAGCTTTTGGAACAGCCGGTCTCGCAACGCCGCAATGCGTCGCGTGTCCTCGTCGCGGCGCAGGCGGGCCAGCCGGCAGGCCTCGCCGAGACCGACGCACAGCGCGGTCGGCAGCGTGCCGGCGCGTCGGCCGTTCTGCTGGTGGCCGCCGCGCATCAGCGGGCGCAGCGCGACGCCGTCCCGGACCACCAGCGCGCCGATGCCCTGCGGGCCGTACAGCTTGTGGCCGGACAGGCTCAGCAGGTCGATGCCGTCCATCGGCACCGGCCACTGCGCGGCGTCGCAGTGGAACAGCGCGCCGTGGGCGCGGCACAGCGCGGCGATCCCGGCGAGCGGCTGGAGCGTGCCGATCTCGTTGTTGGCGGCCATGACGGAGACCAGCGCCGGGCCGGCGCGCAACGCCGCTTCCAGGCGGTTCAGGTCGACCACGCCGCGCCGGTCCACCGGCAGGCGCCCGTCCACGCAGTCCAGCACGCTCGGGTGCTCGACGGCGGAGGCGAGCACCCGCCCATCCTCCGGACGCGCGCCGAGCAGGGCGAGGTTGTTCGCCTCGGTGGCGCCGGAGGTGAAGACCACCTCGCCGGGTCTGGCGCCGACCAGGACGGCCACCTCAGCGCGGGCGGCGTCGATGGCGGCGGCGGCGGCCCAGCCGGGCCGGTGGCGTGCGTGCGGGTTGGCGGCGTGCGCCAGCCACGGCAGCATCGCCTCCAGCACCGCCGGGTCGAGCGGCGTCGAGGCGAGGTGATCGAGGTAGATGACGTCCGGCATGGCGGCACCCTAAACCCTCTCCCGCCCCGGGAGAGGGTGGCCGGCGGAGCCGGCCGGGTGAGGGTACGAGCAAGGATCCTCGGATTTGCCCTCACCCTCCCGCTCTTCGAGCGGGTCCCTCCCTCTCCCGGGACGGGAGAGGGCATTCACGAGCACCTCCGCCACGGCTAGCGCAGCGATCACTTCCGGACGCTTGTCGCCCTTCAGCGCGCCGCCGATGGGGCAGCTCAGGCGTTCCAAGGCCGCCGGATCCCGCCCACGCGCCAGGTATTCACGCTCGAAGCGCCGTCGCTTGGTGGCGGAGCCGATCAGGCCGGCGTAAGCGGCGTCGCCGCGGTCGAGCACCGCCGCGGCGATAGTGAAGTCAAGCGCGTGGCTGTGCGTCAGGATCAGGTAGCCGCTTCCGGACGGAGCCGCCGTGACGTGGTCCAGCGCGTTGGCGCTGACCACCCTCTGCACGCAGGGAGGCATCGGCTCGGGAAACTCGTGCGCCCGCTCGTCGATCCAGCGCACCGCCAACGGCAGGGGCGCCAGCGCCGACGCGATGGCCTTGCCGACGTGCCCCGCGCCGAACAACAGCACGGTCGGGCGGCGCTCCGCTTCGCGCCGCTCGTCGTCCTCAAGGCGCGCCTGCGTTCCGCTGTCCGCCCGCTCCAGCCGCAGCGTCACGTGCCCGCCGCAGCACTGACCGAGCGCCGGTCCCAGCGGCATGCCCAGCGCCTCCACCGCCGGGCCGCCGTCCAGCATGCGCCGCGCGGTCTCCACCGCCTCCCATTCCAGCCGGCCGCCGCCGACGGTGCCGAGCGCCGCGCTCCGCCCCACCAGCATGCACGCCCCGGCCTCGCGCGGCGTGGAGCCGCGCGCCTCGGCGATGGTCACCAACACCACCGGCTCGCCGCGCGCCAGCCAGTCCCGCAGCGTGGCGGCGAGGCCGGTCATGGTCCGCGCAGCCGCTCGATGGCGGCCAGCACGCGCTCCGGCGTCGCCGGGGCGTCGAGGCGCGGGCAGACCTTGTGGTCGGCGACGCTCGCCACCGCGTCGGACAGCGCGTGCAGCACCGAGATGCCCAACATGAACGGCGGCTCGCCCACCGCCTTGGAGCGGAACAGGTTGTCCTCGCGGTTCGGCGCGTCGAAGAAGCGGACGTTGAAGGTCTTTGGCCGGTCGCCGCAGGCCGGGATCTTGTAGGTCGAGGGGGCGTGCGTGCGCAGCCGGCCCTCCTTGTCCCACCACAGCTCCTCCATGGTCAGCCAGCCCGCGCCCTGGACGAAGCCGCCCTCCACCTGCCCGCGGTCGATGGCCGGGTTCAGCGAGCGCCCGACGTCGTGCAGGATGTCGACGCGGTCGAGGCGGTACTCGCCGGTCAGCGTGTCCACCGTCACCTCGGACACGGCGGCGCCGTAGGCGAAGTAGAAGAACGGCCGCCCCTCGCCGGTGCCGCGGTTCCAATGGATGTGCGGCGTCTTGTAGAAGCCGGTGGAGGACAGGTGCACCCGCGCCATGTAGGCCGCCTTGATGAGGTCGGCGAAGTCCATGGCGTGGTTGCCGACGTGCACCCGCCCGGCGCGGAACAGCACGGCGTCGCGCGGCACGCCCCAGTGTTCGGCGGCGAAGTCGATCAGGCGGTCCTTGATGGTGCGTGCGGCGTTCTGCGCCGCCCGGCCGTTGAGGTCGGTGCCGCTGGACGCCGCGGTGGCCGAGGTGTTCGGCACCTTGGCGGTGGTGGTGGCGGTGATGCGCACGCGGTCGATGTCGACCTGGAACTCCTCGGCGACCACCTGCGCCACCTTGGTGTGCAGGCCCTGGCCCATCTCGGTGCCGCCGTGGTTCAGGTGGATGGAGCCGTCGGTGTAGACGTGCACCAGGGCGCTGCCCTGGTTGTAGTGCGTGGCGGTGAACGAGATGCCGAACTTCACCGGCGTCAGCGCCAGCCCCTTGCGCAGCCAGCGGTTGGCCGCGTTGAAGGCGCGGACCTGGGCGCGGCGGTCCCAGTAGCGGCTCTCCTCCTCCAACTGGGCGACCAGCTCGGGGAGGATGTTGTCCTCGACCGTCTGCTTGTAGGGCGTGACGTCGCGGCCGGGGCCGTAGAGGTTGCGCTTGCGGATCTCCAGCGGGTCCTTGCCCAGCGCGAAGGCGATCTCCTCGACGACGCGCTCGGCGCCGACCATGCCCTGCGGGCCGCCGAAGCCGCGGAAGGCGGTGTTGGATACCGTGTTGGTCTTCAGCGGCAGCGATTCGATGCGCGCGGCCGGGTAGTAATAGCCGTTGTCGGCGTGGAACAGCGCCCGGTCGGTCACCGGCCCCGACAGGTCGGCGGCGTAGCCGCAGCGCGCCGCGTAGACCATGTCGACGGCGAGGATGCGCCCCTCCTCGTCGAAGCCGACGGTGTAGTCGACCTCGAAGTCGTGGCGCTTGCCGGTGATGATCATGTCGTCGTCGCGGTCCGGGCGGATCTTGGCGGCGCGGCCGGTCTTCTTGGCGACCAGCGCCACGCAGGCGGCGAACAGGTTGGCCTGCGTCTCCTTGCCGCCGAAGCCGCCGCCCATGCGCCGCACTTCGATCGCCACGGCGCCGTCCGGTACGCCCAGCACGTGGGCGACGATGTGCTGCACCTCGGTCGGGTGCTGGGTGGAGGCATGCACCAGCACCTCGTCGTCCTCGGCCGGGATGGCCAGCGCGGCGTGGCTCTCCAGGTAGAAGTGCTCCTGCCCGCCCATGACGAGCCGACCGGAGACGGTGCGCGGCGCCTGCGCCAAGGCCGCCGCGGCGTCGCCGGTCTTCAGCGTCATCGGCGGGAAGACCAGCTGCGGGTTCTGCCGCGCCGTGGCGATGTCGAGCACCGCCGGCACGTCCTCGTACTCCACCGCGGCCAGCCCGGCGGCGCGGCGGGCGGCGTCGCGGGTGGTCGCAGCGACGGCGAACAACGGCTGGCCGGCGTACTCGACGAGGGTGGAGGCGAACAGCGGCTCGTCGTGGCGGCCCATCGGGCTGACGTCGTTCTCGCCGGGCACGTCGCCGGCGGTGAACACCGCGACCACGCCGGGAGATGCCCGGACCTTGGACAGGTCCATCGACAGCACGCGCGCGTGCGCCTTCGCCGACAGGCCGAGATAGACGTGCAGCAGCCCGGCGGGCTCCGGCATGTCGTCGACGTAGACGGCCTCGCCGCTGACGTGCTTGTGGGCGCTGTCGTGGCGGCGCTCCTGGTAAACACCTCCGGCGATGGTGAGCGGCTGCGGCGTGTCAGGCATGGGCGAGCCTCCCCGGGCCGACGAGGCGGGTGGCGGCCTCCTCCTCCGTCGTCTCGACGAACAGCTTCAGCAGCAGGTTGGCCGCCACCGTGGCGCGGTAGTCGGCGCCGGCGCGCCAGTCGGCCAGCGGCGTGAAGTCCTCCCGCAGCGCCGCCATGGCGCGCCGCACGCTGGCCTCGCTCCAGGACTGGCCGACCAGCGCGGCCTCGGCCGCCGCCGCGCGCTTCGGCGTCGCCGCCATGCCCCCAAAGGCGAGGCGGGCTCGGCTGACGCGGCCGTTGTCCAACTCGACCAGGAAGGCGCCGCAGACGGCCGAGATGTCCTGATCGAAGCGCTTCGACACCTTGTAGGCGCGGAACAGCGCGCCGGGGGCGGGCCTGGGCAGGACGATCTTCTCGACGAACTCGCCTGGGCGGCGATCCTGCTTGCCGTAGGCGAGGAAGAAGTCCTCCAGCGGCAGCGTGCGCCGCTCGATCCCCAGGCGCAGCACCACCGTCGCCCCGGCGGCGATCAGCGCCGGCGGCGTGTCGCCGATGGGCGAGCCGTTGGCGACGTTGCCGCCGATGGTACCGGCGTTGCGCACCTGCACCGCGCCGATGCGGCGGATCAGCTCGCCGAAGTCGGGGTAGAGGGCGGCTATGGCGTCGGCGGCGTCGGTGTAGGTGACGGCGGCGCCGATCTCCAGCGCGGCGTCGGTCTCGTGCAGACGCCTCAGCTCGGCGACGCGGCCGGTCCAGACGATGTCGGGCAGCACGCGCTGGAATTTGGTGACCCACAGCCCGACGTCGGTGGCGCCGGAGACGATGGTGGCGTCCGGATGCTGCAGCAGCAGGTCGGCGAACTGCCCCTCGGTGGCCGGGGCGAAGAAGCGGCGCCCATCGCGGCCGACGCACAGCACCTCCTCGTCCCGCAAGGCGCGCAGCCGTTCGGCGACTGCCTCGGTGGCCAGGGCGAAGCGGTCCCGGGCGCGGTCGCCCAGGTCGTACATGCGTTGCGCGGCGCGGACGATGGGGGCGTAGCCGGTGCAGCGGCACAGGTTGCCGGCCAGCGCGTCGTCGATGCGATCCTCGGCCGGACGTTCCTCGTTCAGGTACAGAGCCAGCATGGACATGACGAAGCCCGGCGTGCAGAAGCCGCATTGCGAGCCGTGCTCGTCCACCATGGCCTGCTGCACCGGGTGCAGCGCGCCGTCCGGCCCCTTCAGGTGCTCGACGGTCAGCAACTGGCAGCCGTCCAGGGTGGGCAGGAAGCGGATGCAGGCGTTGACGGCCTCGTAGCGCAGGCGGTCCCCGTCGAGCCGGCCGACCACCACGGTGCAGGCGCCGCAGTCGCCCTCGTTGCAGCCTTCCTTGGTGCCGGTGCGCCGCTCCTCCAGCCGCAGCCAGTCGAGCACGGTCATGCTCGGATCGACGTCGCGGAGCTCGCGCGGCTCGTCGCCCAGCAGGAAGCGGAGGGTGTCGCGCACGCGCATCGCTCAGCTGCCCCGGTAGGTGGAATAGCCGTAGGGCGAGACCAGCAGCGGCACGTGGTAGTGCTGCTCGGCCGCCGAGATCGCGAAGCGGATCGGGATGACGTCGAGGAACGCCGGCTCGTCCAGCGCCACCCCCAGCGCGCGGAAATAGGCGCCGACCTTGAACACCAGTTCGTAGCAGCCGGGCTTCATGGTCTCGCCGGCCAGCAGCGGCACGTCGCAGCGCCCGTCGGCGTTGGTGCGGGCGTCGAGCACCCAGATGCGCTGCTCGGCCTCGACGCGGTAGAGGGTGACCGCGATGCCGGCGCCGGGCCGGCCGTGCGTGGTGTCGAGGACATGGGTGGTGAGCCGTCCACCGGTGCTCATATCGTCTCCTCTTCCCGGTCTTCCGCCGTATGTTAGGGAAGTATATCGACGCTGGCGCCCGGGTCTAACAGGGGGTGCCGGGGAAAGACTTTCAAACCGATCCGAAAGGTACCGCCGCTTTTCGTCGATTATCATGGGAATGCAGCGCAGCAGGGGGTGAGGCATGTCCGGTTCCGGCTATCCCAGGGATCTCATCGGCTACGGCCAGACCCCGCCCGAGGCCGACTGGCCCGGCGGGGCGCGCATCGCGGTGCAGTGCGTCCTCAACTACGAGGAGGGCGGCGAGAACAACATCCTGCACGGCGACGTGGCGTCGGAGGCCTTCCTGTCGGAGATGGTCGCGGCGCAGCCGCTGCCCGGCCGGCGCAGCATGCCCATGGAGTCGCTGTACGAGTACGGCTCGCGCGTCGGCGTCTGGCGCCTGCTGAAGCTGTTCGAGCGCAAGGGCGTCCCGCTCACCGTCTTCGCCGTCGCCATGGCGGCCGAGCGGCACCCGGAGGTGATCCGCGCCATGGTGGACGCCGGGCACGAGATCGCCAGCCACGGCTGGCGCTGGATCAACTACCAGGACATGGACGAGGCGCAGGAGCGCGAGCACCTGCACCGCGCCATGGAGATCCTGACGCGGGTCGCCGGCAGCCGACCCTTGGGCTGGTACACCGGCCGCGTCGGCCCGAACACGCGGCGGCTGGTGGCGGAGTACGGCGGCTTCCTCTACGACGCCGACTCCTACGACGACGACCTGCCGCACTGGGAACTGGTGGCGGGCGGGCCGCAGCTGATCGTGCCCTACACGCTCGACTGCAACGACATGCGCTTCACCCAGGTGCAGGGCTTCAACAGCGGCGACCAGTTCTTCACCTACCTGAAGGACAGCTTCGACGCGCTGTACGAGGAGGGGGCGGAGACGCCGCGCATGATGTCGGTCGGCCTGCACTGCCGCCTCGCCGGCAAGCCGGGGCGCATCAAGGCGCTGGAGCGTTTCCTGGACTACGCCGCCGGGCATGAGGGCGTGTGGTTCTGCCGCCGCGTGGACATCGCCCGGCACTGGCACGAGCGGCATCCGTACCAGGGGGGCGAGTGATGCGTTTGTGGCCGTCAAAGCCCCTCTCCCCTTGCGGGAGAGGGGTTGGGGAGAGGGGGAGCCCCATCTTCCCACGAACTGTGACACCACGAAGGCACGAAGACACGAAGGTGGGGAGCGTGCGCCTGCCGCCTTCGTGTCTTCGTGCCTTCGTGGTGAAAAGCGCTGTCGGCACCCAGTGCCCCCTCTCCCCAACCCCTCTCCCGCAAGGGGAGAGGGGCTTCAAGGATGTCCGCCCATGACCCGCCCTGGCGATATGGACCGCGACGCCTTCGTCGCCCGCTTCGGTTCCGTCTTCGAGCATTCCCCGTGGATCGCCGGGCAGGCATGGGACGCCGGGCTGCGGCCGGACACCGCCGAGGGGCTGCACGCCGCCCTGGTCGCTGTGCTGCGGGACGCTCCGCATGAGCGGCAACTGGCCCTGCTCAACGCCCACCCGGATCTTGCCGGCAAGCTGGCGGTGCGCGGCGAGCTGACGGCGGACTCGACGGCCGAGCAGGCCTCGGCGGGCCTCGACCGTTGCACGCCGGAGGAGTTCGCCCGCTTCACCGCGCTGAACGAGGCGTACAAGGTGAAGTTCGGCTTCCCCTTCATCCTGGCGGTCAAGGGCCGGACCCGCGCCGAGATCCTGGAGGCGTTCGAGCGCCGCATCCACCACACCCCTGAGGAGGAATTCGCCACGGCCCTGGCCCAGGTCGAACGCATCGCGTTGCTGCGGCTGAAGGACCTGCTGTCATGAGCGGCCTGATGGAGCGCCTGGACGCGTTCGCCGCGTTCTCGGCCGAGGACGGCGCGCTGACCCGGCTGTGCTTCTCGCCGCAGCACCGCGCCGCCGCCGACCGGCTGACGGCGTGGATGCGCGAAGCGGGGATGGCCGTTCACCTCGACCCCGCAGGCACGGTGGTCGGCCGCTACGAGGGCGCGCAGCCGGGGGTGCCGGCGCTGCTGCTCGGCTCGCACATCGACACGGTGCGCAACGCCGGCAAGTACGACGGCAACCTCGGCGTGCTGGCGGCGGTCGAGGCGGTGGCCGAGCTGAACCGGCTGGGCGAGCGGCTTCCCTTCGCCGTCGAGGTGCTGGGCTTCGGCGACGAGGAGGGGGTGCGCTTCCCGGTTACCCTGACCGGCAGCCGCGCCGCCGCCGGCCGATTCGACCCGGCGGCGCTGGAAGGCCGCGACCGCGACGGCGTGCGCTTCGCCGACGCGCTGGCCGCGTTCGGCGGCGACCCGGTGCGGATCGCCGAGGCGAAGCGGGACGCGCTGGCCTATCTGGAGGTCCACATCGAGCAGGGGCCGGTGCTGGAGGCGGAGGGGCTGCCGCTCGGCATCGTCACGGCGATCAACGGCGCCACACGGTTCACCGTGACCGTCACCGGCATGGCCGGCCACGCCGGCACCGTGCCCATGGACCTGCGCCGCGACGCGCTGGCCGCGGCGGCGGAGATGGCGCTGGCGGTCGAGGCCCGGGGGGCGTCGGCGCCGGGCCTGGTGGCGACGGTCGGGCGGCTGGAAACCTTCCCCGGCGCCGTCAACGTCATTCCCGGCCGGGTGGTGTTCACCGTCGACGTGCGCGCCTCGGACGATGCGCTGCGCCGCTCGGCGGTGCGGGCGATCCAGGACGCGTGCGCGGCCGTCGCCAGCCGCCGCGGCGTGGCGCTGGACGTCCAGCCGGGCCACGACGCCGACGCCGCGCCGTGCTCGCCGGGTATCGTCGCGCGGATCGAGGCGGCGGTGCGGCGCGCCGGGGTGCGGCCGTTCCGGCTGCCGAGCGGGGCCGGGCATGACGCCATGGCCTTTACGGGCGTGCTGCCGATGGGCATGCTGTTCGTCCGCTGCAAGGGCGGCATCAGCCACAACCCCGCCGAATCCATCACCGCCGAGGACGCCGACCTGGCGGTGCGCGTCCTTCTCGACATCCTCCGCAACTTCGAGCCCGCACCATGACCGACGCCCAAGCCATCCGCGATTTCCTGCGCGCCTCCCGGGAGGCCCAGACCCGCTTCCTGGCCGAGCTGGTCAAGGTCCCCTCCGACAACCCGCCGGGCGACTGCGCCGCGCACGCCGAGCGCGCCGCGGAACTGCTGGAAGGGCTGGGCTTCACCGTCGAGCGGCACCGCGTGCCGGACGATCTGGTGCGCGCCAACGGCATGGTCAGCGCGGTCAACCTCGTGGTGCGCCGGCGCTTCGGCGATGGGCCGGTGGTGGCGCTGAACGCGCACGGCGACGTGGTGCCGCCCGGCGAGGGCTGGACGAAGGACCCGTACGGCGCCGAGATCGTGGACGGCTGGATGTACGGCCGTGGCGTGGCGGTGTCGAAGTCCGACTTCGCGACGTACGCGTACGCCCTGCTGGCGCTGGAGAAGGCCGGCCTCGACCGCGGCACGGTCGAGCTGCACCTGACCTACGACGAGGAATCCGGCGGCGAGATCGGGCCGAAATGGCTGCTCGACCAGGGCATCTCCAAGCCCGATTGCGCCATCGGCGCCGGCTTCAGCTACGGCGTGGTGACCGCGCACAACGGCTGCCTGCACCTGGAGGTCGAGGTCAACGGCAAGTCGGCGCACGCCGCCCTGCCGGCCACCGGCATCGACGCGCTGGAGGCGGCGACCGGCGTGCTGAACGCGCTGTACGCGTTGCGCAGGACGTACGCGGAGACGGCGTCGGCGGTGCCCGGCATCGGCTCGCCGCAGCTGACGGTCGGCCTGATCAGGGGCGGCATCAACACCAACGTGGTGCCGGACCGCATCACGCTGCGCCTCGACCGCCGCATGATTCCGGAGGAGACGCCGGAAATGGTGGAGGAGGGCGTGCGCGCGGTGATCGCCGAAGCCGCCAGGGCGTTCCCGCAGGCGCGCGTCGCGGTGCGGCGCATCCTGCTCGCCCGGCCGCTGAAGCCGCTGCCCGGCACCGACCGGCTGGCCGGCATCCTCTGCGGCCACGCCAGCCGTATCATGGGCGAGCCGGTGGAGGCGAAGGGTGTGCCGCTCTACACCGACGCGCGGCATTACGCCGACGCGGGCGTGCCGATCATCCTCTACGGCGCCGGCCCGCACACCATCGAGGAGGCCAACGCGCACCGTGCCGACGAACGCCTGCCGCTGTCCGACCTGCACAAGGCGACCGAGGTGGTGGCGTTGACGCTCGCCGACGTGCTGGCGGCCGGTCTGCTGGTGAGCTGACGGCATGACTGAGGCCGCCCGCGTCGAGGGGAGCCGCACGCCGGCCGTCTGGCATCTGGTGGGGCTGCTGCTGGCGGTGGCGGGGGTGCTCGCCTTCTCGCTGCGGCCGGTCATCATCAAGGCCGCCTACACCTACGGCGTCGATCCGATCACGCTGATCCTGCTGCGCATGGTCTTCTCGCTGCCATTCTTTCTTGGCATGGCGGCGTGGAGCGGCTGGCGCGGCGGGCGGGCGCGCATCTCCGGGCGCGACTGGGCGTTGACGCTGGGGCTGGGCGCGCTCGGCTACTACATGGCGAGCTTCCTGGATTTCCTGGGGCTGCAGTACGTCAGCGCCGGCATAGGGCGGCTGCTGCTGTTTCTCTACCCGACCATCGTGGTGGTGCTCTCCGCGCTGTTCCTCGGCAAGCGCATCGGCGGGCGCGAGGTGGTGTCGCTGGCGGTGTCCTACGCCGGCGTGGCGCTGGTGGTGTCCACCGAGTGGCGCGACGGCGGGGCGGCGTTCGGCTGGGGCGCGCTCCTCGTGTTCGGCAGCGCGGTCTGCTACGCGGTCTATCTGGTGGCCGGCAGCAAGGTGATCGAGCGCGTCGGTTCGCTGCGCTTCACCGCCTACGCGCTGACCAGCGCCAGCGTCTGCTGCATCGTGCAGTTCCTGGCGCTGCGCCCGCTGTCGGCGCTCGACCTGCCGGCGGCGGTGTACGGGCTGTCGGGGATCATGGCGGTGGTCTGCACCGTGCTGCCGGTGTTCATGACCGCCGAGGCGCTGCGCCGCATCGGCGCCAACAGCGTCGCGCTGGTCGGCGCGCTTGGCCCGGTGTCGGCCGCCGCCCTGGGCTATCTGACGCTGGGCGAGGAGGTGACCTGGGTGCAGATGGTCGGAGCCATGCTGGTGGTCTTTGGTGTGATGATCGTCAGCCTTAAGGGTCGGCGTTGAATTGCCGCGTGACAACGTGTCGCGGGTCCATTAGCATTTCAGCAGTTCGACCCACGGAAGTTCCGCATGTTTTCCCTTGCCGACCATGGCGGATCAACGCGGATGTGCACCGGGATCCCCGCCACCCAGGGGGATGTCCGGCATTGCGGCGAGTGCCGCAGCTTCCTCGACGGCCAGTGCCGCGGGCGCGACCCGCAGGTGCCGCTGCAGGTGTCCTGCGGCGTGCTGCTGCTGGGGCTGATCCTGGTCGGGGCGGTGGTCTTCTCGTAACGGGGCTTTCGGCGCCCGCTCACTCCCACCATTTCGGCGGCGGGCCGTCGTAGCGGGCCGGCTGCATCGGCACGATCTCGTCGAGGGTGGGGGCCAACTCCACCTCCTCGCGCAGCTCGGTCGGGCGCTTGGCCGGCCGGCGGCCGAGGTCGGTCATCAGGCGGGTGCGGGCGCGCCCGGCGCCCTCGGTCTCGGCGTCCTGGAGCGCCGCCTTCGCCTCGATCAGACGCTCGCCCGGCTGCGGGATCTGCGGCATGCGCAGGCGGCTGCGTTCGTTGCGCGCCAGCTCGTAGGCGCGATCGACGATCCGGCCGCGGAAGCTCGGGTCCAGCGAATCGAAGGCGACGGTGGCGTACTCCAGGTCGGTCCGGTTGCGCGAGGTGGCGGCGCGCGCCAGCGCGTCGGAGGCGACCGAGAACTCGACGATGCCCGGCACGCGCTCGCGCTGCACGGCGAGCGCCAGAACCTGCACCGCCGTCGCGGTGTCGTCGTCCAGGGAGGCCGGGGAGGGGAGGGGCACAGCCATGATCGGCGTTTGAGTCCGGATACCAACGAAGTCTGGCAACTATCTGATTCCCATGCTAGGTGCGTCAACGTCCGGTCGCGAGCCTCCATACAGGAAACCAGGAAGTGTTGCACGGCGGACTCACCCCGCCCCGGCCCTCTGGCCGGGGACGCCGGCGCCCACCACCTCCTTGCGACCCCGCCCGAAGGCCGCCATGCGTGACATTCCCGACGAACCCGTACCCCCCTCCCTGGCTGACGATCTGCTGATCGACGTCGAGGACGGCGCGATTCCCGAGCGTCCGCGCCATCCGCTGCTGATCGCTGCGGCGCTGGTGCTGATCGCCCTCAACCTGCGCCCGGCGCTGTCCAGCCTCGGCCCGGTGCTGGCGGAGGTGGTGCGCGACACCGGCGTCTCCGCCTCCTCCGCCAGTATCCTGACCACCGTGCCGGTGGTCTGCCTGGGCGTGTTCGGGCTGGCGGCGCCCGGGCTGGCGCGCCGGTTCGGCAGCGAGCGGGTGATCCTCGCCATGCTGGCAGTGCTGGCCGCCGGGATCGCGCTGCGCGCCGTGCCCGCCTTCGCCGCGCAGGTGGCGGCGGCGCTGGTGGCCGGCGCCGGGATCGGCGTCGTCGGCGCGCTGCTGCCCGGCCTCGTCAAGCGCGACTTCCCGGAGCGCGCCGCGCTGATGACCGGCGTCTACACCATGGCCCTGTGCGGGGGCGCGGCGCTGGCCGCCGGTTCCATCGTGCCGCTGTCGCACGCGCTGGGCGGCTGGCCGCCGGCGCTCGCTTCCTGGGCGCTGCCGGCGCTGGTGGCCGCCGCGGTGTGGCTGTCCGGCCTGCCCGACGCCGGGGCGCACCACGCCCACGGCCGGTGGGAGGTGCGCGGGCTGTGGCGCGACCCGCTGGCTTGGCAGGTGACGCTGTTCATGGGGCTGCAATCCTCGCTGGCCTACGTGGTGTTCGCGTGGCTGGCGCCGATCCTGCGCGACCGCGGGCTCGACCCGGTGACGGCCGGATTCGTGGTCTCCAGCTCGATCCTGGTGCAGCTCATCACCGCGCTGACGGCGCCGATCGTCGCCGGGCGGCGGCGACACCAGGGCGGGGTGGTGCTGGTCGTGCTGGCGTTGACGCTGGTCGGACTGCTCGGCTGCCTGTACGCGCCGATCGGCAGCGTGTGGCTGTGGGCGGTGCTGGTCGGGCTGGGGCAGGGCGGCAGCTTCGCGCTCGGCCTGACGCTGATCGTGCTGCGCGCCGGCGATCCGCACGTCGCCGCGGCCCTGTCCAGCATGGCGCAGAGCGTCGGCTACACGCTGGCGTCCTGCGGGCCGCTGCTGGTCGGGCTGTTGCACGACCGCACCGGGGGTTGGGGGCTGTCGGGCGTGCTGTTCACCGTGGTCGTGGCCGCGGCTGCGGTGTTCGGTGTGCTGGCTGGGCGCCCGCTGCACGTGCGGGTCGTCAGCCGCCCTGTTTGACTGCTAGCATGCGAGCCATGGACACCGCTGCCACCACCCAGGTCCCCCGCAAGCCCCGCCGGACGGGCACGCCCCGCGACCCGGAGGGCACGCGCGCCCGCATCCTGGCGGCGGCGCGCGACGAGTTCGCCCGGCACGGCCTGGGTGGTGCCCGGGTGGACCGCATCGCCGAGGCGGCGGGCACCAACAAGCGCATGCTCTACTACCACGTCGGCAACAAGGAGGAGCTGTACCTCGCGGTGCTGGAGGCCGCCTACGCCGACATCCGCGCCGCCGAGCGGGCGCTGAGCCTGGAGACGCTGGCGCCGCCGGACGCCATCGCCCGGCTGATATCCTTCACGTGGCAGTACTTCATCGAGCACCCGGAGTTTCTGGCGCTGCTCAACACCGAGAACATCCACCGCGCCGAGCACCTGAAGCGCTCGCAGAACGTCGCGACCATGCACTCGCCCTTCGTCCGGCTGATCGCCGACGTGCTGGCGCGCGGCGAGGCCGACGGCGTCTTCCGCGCCGGGGTGGACCCGGTGCAGCTCTACATCTCCATCGCGGCGCTGGCCTACTTCTACCTGTCGAACGTGCACACGCTCTCGGCGATCTTCGGCCGCGACCTGCTAGCCGAGTCCGCCAAGAGCGAGCGCCTCGCCCACATGACCGAATTGGTGCTGGCCTCGCTGCGGCGCTGACCGGCGGTCAGTGGAGCGACGACATGTCCCGTTCCATCTGGATGCGCTTCGCCGTGTCGCTGCGCGGCTCGCCGGCGCGGCGCCCGTCGAAGGACGGGGCGGGTCCCGGGCCGTGCGCGCGGCCGGACCGGCCGCTGTGCACCGGGTGGTCGCGGTGACGGTGCACCGGCCGGTCGTAGTAGCCGACCGCAGGGCGGTCGTAGTAACCGAACGCCGGTCGGTCATAGTAGCCGACCACCGGACGGTCGTAATAGCCGTAGGATGATCCGAACGACGGGCGGCCGTAATAGCCGTACCCGTAGCCGTCGTCGTACCCCGGCCCGATGCAGGCCGACAGCGACAGCGCCACCGCTCCGGCCGCCAGCACCCGCGTGATCCCCATCGTCTCCTCCATGGGTTCATACGGGGATGAACAGCGAAGGAAGCGATTTCATCCCTTCTCCCGCCGGAAGCGGGAGGGGCGAATGATCCGCCTATCCATCTTGGTGGATTGACGGGCACAGGTCGCCGCGGGTAGCTTTTAACCAGCCGGTTAAAACGTACACGAACGAGGCGCCTGCCGGCGGGGAGGGAGCGATGGACCGTCAACGCGGCGTGACCGCGGCTGAGCGCGTGCTGAATTCCGGCTGGCTGCGGCCGCTGATCTTCCTGGTGCTGCTGACCGTGCTGTGGGACGTGACGGTGCGCGTCCTGAAGATCCCGCCCTACCTGATCCCGGCGCCGAAGGATGTGATCCTGGCGCTGGTTGCCGAGTGGGACGTGCTGCTCGCCGCCGCGGTGCCGACCACCGTGGCGACGCTGGGCGGCTTCGCGCTGTCGGTCGCCTTCGGCATCCCGATCGCCATGCTGATCGCCGGCTCGCGCATGGTGGAGGCGTACGTCTACCCGCTGCTGGTGTTCTCGCAGTCCATCCCCAAGGTCGCCATCGCGCCGCTGTTCGTCGTGTGGTTCGGCTTCGGCATCGTGCCGAAGGTGATCTCGGCGTTCCTGCTGGGCTTCTTCCCCATCGTCGTGTCGGCGGTGCAGGGCTTCAAGTCGGTGGACCAGGACATGATGGACCTCGCGCGCTCCATGAAGGCGTCGCGGCTCCAGACCTTCCGCATGGTCAGCCTGCCGCACGCGCTGCCGGCGATCTTCGCCGGGCTGAAGGTGTCGGTGACCCTGGCCGTCGTGGGCGCGGTGGTGGGGGAGTTTGTTGGCTCGAACTCCGGCATCGGCTTCGTGCTGCAGCGCTCCATCGGCAACTTCGAACTGCCGACCATGTTCGCCGCGCTGATCGTGCTGGCGCTGATCGGCGTGGTGCTGTTCTGGATCATCGACGTCGTCGAGCGGTTCGCCATCCCCTGGCACGCGAGCCAGCGCCACCTCGTCGTCGCCACCGCGTAAGGCAATAAACAAACGGGCCAAGGAAAACGGGAGGATACGGATGAAGAAGGCTTGGTTCGCGGCCGTGGCCGCGCTGTTCGCCGCGTCTCCGGCGGTCGCGGCGGACAAGGTCACGCTGATGCTCAACTGGTACGTCTACGGCGAGCACGCGCCCTTCTACTACGGCAAGGAGAAGGGCTATTTCGCCGAGCAGGGCATCGACCTGGAGATCCAGGAGGGCCGCGGCTCCGCCGTGACGGCGCAGGCGGTGGCGGCGAAGACCGCCGACTTCGGCTACATCGACGTGCCCACCATGATCAAGGCCGCCGCCAAGGGCGCGCCGCTGGTCGCCACCGGCGTGCTGCTGCAGACCAGCCCGATGTCGGCCATGGGCTTCTCCGACAAGAACATCCGCAAGCCCGAGGACATCAAGGGCAAGACCGTCGCCGTCACGCCGGGCGATTCCATGTCGCAGATCTGGCCGCTGTTCCTCAAGAAGACCGGCCTGAAGGAGAGCGACTTCCGCACCGTGTCGGGCGACGCGCAGACCAAGCTGAACGCCGTGATCAACGGGCAGGCCGACCTGCTGCTCGGCTATGTCATGGACCAGTCCATGAAGATCAAGGACGCCACCGGCAAGGCGGTGACGCCGATCCGCTTCGCCGACTACGGCATCAAGATGGTCAGCTCCGGCATCGTGGCGAACGCCGACTACGTGAAGGAGAAGGAGGGGCTGGTGCGCCGCTTCATGGCGGCGGCGGTCAAGTCGGTCGAGGAGGCCTCCAAGCACCCGAAGGACGCGGCGCAGTCGATCCTCACCGCCAACCCCAAGGGCGGCCAGCTCGCCACGCTGACCGAGGGCTTCGAGCTGACCATCCCGCTCTACAAGGACCCGGACGGCAAGAGCCGGCAGCCCTTCCGCGTCTCCGACGACAACATGAAGGAGTCGATGGACCTGCTGGTGGAGTATGGCGGCCTCGACGCGGCGGCGAAGGGCAAGCTCGCCGGCTTCTACAGCAACGTCTACCTGCCGAACCCCGGTCAGTGAGAGGGGGCACGGGGATGGCATCGCACCTGAGGCTGGTGGGGGAGACGCCGGAGACGGCGCAGCGGCCGCCGCAGACCCTGATCCGGGTCGAGGGCGTGTCGAAGACCTACCGCACCCGCGACGGCGAGGTGCCGTCCCTGCAGCCGCTGACCTTCGACGTTCGCGAGGGCGAGTTCCTTGTGATCGTCGGGCCGTCCGGCTGCGGCAAGTCGACGCTGCTGAAGATGGTCGCCGGCCTGCTGCCGGCGACCGGCGGCTCGATCCGCATCGAGGGAACGGAGATCACCGAGCCGCACGACGACGTTGGCATCGTGTTCCAGAGCCCGGTGCTGCTGGCGTGGCGCTCGGTGCTGCGCAACGTCATGATGCCGGTCGAGGTGCGCGGCCTGCCGCGCGCCGAGTACCTGGAACGCGCGCAGCGCCTGCTGCGCATGACCGGGCTGGAGGGCTTCGCCAACAAGTACCCCTGGCAGCTGTCGGGCGGCATGCAGCAGCGGGCGGCCCTGTGCCGGGCGCTGGTGCACGACCCGAAGATCCTGCTGATGGACGAGCCGTTCGGCGCGCTCGACGCCATGACGCGCGAGCGCATGAACCTGGAGCTGCAGCGCGTCCAGCACGAGACCGGCAAGACCGTGCTGCTGATCACCCACTCGATCCCCGAGGCGGTGTTCCTCGCCGACCGCGTCATGGTGATGAGCGAGCGGCCGGGCGCCATCGCCGCGACCTACGAGGTGCCGCTGCCCCGGCCGCGCACGCTGGACGTCATGGGCGACCCGGTCTTCGTGCAGCTGACGCAGAGGATCCGCGGGCACTTCTTCACCCAGGGGCACCTGGACTGACATGGCCCCTAAAAATTCAGATTGGCCGAAGCTCCGCATCCGCGCCGTCGAGCTGTTCGAGCGGCCGGTGCGCTTCCGCAAGCCCTTCCGCTTCGGCGCGGTGACCGTGGAGGCGGCGCCGCAGGCGTTCGTCCGCGTGCTGGTCGATGTGGAGGGCCGCGGCGAGGCCTGGGGCTGCACGGCCGAGATGATGATGCCCAAGTGGTTCGACAAACGCCCCGACCGCAGCCCGGCGCGGACGGTGGACGGGCTGCGGGTGTCGCTTCACCTTGCCGCGCGGGGGTATGGGGGAGCGTCCTGGCCCGACACGGCGTTCGGGCACCACGCGGCGGTGCGCGGCGCGCACGAGGCGGCCTGTCTGGCGGCCGGCGAGACGCGGCTGACCGCGGCCTACGGGCCGGCGCTGCTCGACAAGGCGGTGCTGGACGGGCTGCTGCGGGCGCTCGGCGTGGACTTCTTTAGCGGGATGGCGGGGAACGTCGCCGGCATCGACACGCACCTGACGCCGGACCTCGATGGATTCGGGCTGGACGGGTTCCTGAACGGGCTGCGGCCGCTGGCGGCGGTGTGCCTGAGGCACACGGTGGGGCTGGTGGATGATGTGGAGGGCCTGCGGGCGCTGGTGACCTCCGGCCCCCACCATTTCAAGATCAAGCTGTCCGGCGACCCGTCCGCCGACCTCGACCGGCTGCGCGCCATCGCCGCGGTGCTCGACCCGGTGCTGACCACCTACCGCGCCACGCTGGACGGCAACGAGCAGTGCCCGGACACCGCAGCGCTCGCCGCTTTCCTCGACGGGCTGGAGGCCGATCCGGCGCTCGCCGCGTTCCGCCGCGCCCTGCTCTACGTCGAGCAGCCCATCGCCCGCGAGCGCGCGCTCGACGAGCCGCTCGGCCCCGTCGGCACGCGGCACGCCGTCATCATCGACGAGTCCGACGAATCCTACGACGCCTTCCCGCGCGCCCGCGCCATGGGCTACCGCGGCGTCTCGTCGAAGTCGTGCAAGGGCCTCTACAAGGCCGTTCTCAACGCCGCCCGCTGCGCGGCGTGGAACGGCAGCGGCAGCCGCCACTTCATCTCGGCCGAGGACTTGACCTGCCAGGCCGGGCTCGCGGTGCAGCAGGACACCGCGCTGGTCGCCCTGCTCGGCATCGGCCACGCCGAGCGCAACGGCCACCAGTACGTGGACGGCTTCGCCGGCGCCCCGGAGGAGGAGGCCGAGGCGTTCCTGGTCGCCCACCCCGGCTTCTACACCCGCGAGGACGGCCGCATCCGGCTGAACACCGGCGACGGCAGCCTGCCGGCATTCCCGCTCTGTGTCCCCGGCTTCGCCCACGCGGCGGAGCCGCGCTGGGACAGCCTGCAACCCCTCGCCCCTCCGGCAGCCGCCAGCAAGGAGTCCGCTTCATGAGCACGCGTCGTCTTGGCATCATCATGCACGGCGTGACCGGCCGCATGGGGATGAACCAGCACCTCATCCGCTCCATCCTCGCCATCCGTGCCCAGGGCGGCGTGGCGCTGTCCGACGGCAGCCGCGTCATGCCCGACCCGATCCTGGTCGGCCGCAACGAGGAGAAGATCCGCCGCCTTGCCGAGCAGCACGGTGTCGAGCGCTGGACCAGCGACCTCGACCGCGCGCTGGGCGAGCGCAAGGACGAGCTGTTCTTCGACGCCGGCACCACGCAGATGCGCCCGACGCTGCTGGAAAAGGCCATGCGCGCCGGCAAGCACGTCTACTGCGAGAAACCCATCGCCACCAACCTGGAGCAGGCCCTGCACGTCGTGCGCCTCGCCAAGGAGCTGGGCCTGAAGAACGGGACGGTGCAGGACAAGCTGTTCCTGCCCGGCCTGCAGAAGATGCGCATGCTGAAGGACTCCGGCTTCTTCGGCCGGCTGCTGTCGGTGCGCGGCGAGTTCGGCTACTGGGTCTTCGAAGGCGACTGGCAGGCGGCGCAGCGCCCCTCCTGGAACTACCGGGCGGAGGAGGGCGGCGGCATCATCCTCGACATGCTCTGCCATTGGCGCTACGTGCTGGACAACCTGTTCGGCGCGGTGCGCAGCGTGTCGTGCCTGGGCGCCACCCACATCCCCGAGCGCTGGGACGAGCAGGGCAGGCGCTACGACGCCACCGCCGACGACGCCGCCTACGCCACCTTCCAGCTGGAGGGCGGGGTGATCGCGCAGATGAATTCCTCATGGACGACGCGCGTCCACCGCGACGACCTCGTGACCTTCCACGCCGACGGCACGCTGGGCTCGGCGGTGGCCGGGCTGCACGACTGCGTGATCCAGCCGCGCGCCGCGACGCCGCGCCCGGTGTGGAACCCCGACCAGCGGCAGACGCTGGACTTCTACGACACCTGGGCGGCGGTGCCCGACAACCAGCCCTTCGACAACGGCTTCAAGGCGCAGTGGGAGATGTTCATCCGCCACCTCTGCGAGGACGCCCCCTACCGCTACACGCTGATGGAGGGTGCGAAAGGCGTGCAGCTGGTCGAGGCGGCGCTGGAGAGCTGGAAGGAACGGCGCTGGGTCGACGTTCCGGCGCTGGAGGTGTGAGCATGTCCCTGACCATCCGCCTGCCGCGCCCCGACCGCACGCTGGAGCCCTACGAGGTCGCCCCGGCGCGCGGCTTCCCCGGCAGGATCGCCGGGCCGCTCAACCGAGTCGCCTTCGCCGCCGCGCACGTGGTGGCCGACCCGCTGGCCGACGTGGACCCGTGGCTGGCCCCGGCCATCGACTGGGACCGCACCATCGCCTTCCGCGAGCACCTGTGGGACCTCGGCTTCGGCGTGGCTGAGGCGATGGACACCGCGCAGCGCGGCATGGGGCTGGACTGGTCGGCCTCGCAGGAGCTGATCCGCCGCTCGCTGGCCGCCGCACGCCCGCGCGGCGGGCTGGTGTTCAGCGGCGCCGGCACCGACCATCTGGCGCCGGAGGATGCCCGCTCGCTCGACGACGTCATCCGCGCCTACGAGGAGCAGGTGGCGGCGGTCGAGGGCATGGGCGGGCGCATCATCCTGATGGCGTCCCGTGCGCTGGCCCGCGTCGCGCGCTCGGCCGACGATTATCTGCGCGTCTATTCCCGCATCCTGGGCCAAGTGAAGGAGCCGGTGATTATCCACTGGCTGGGCGACATGTTCGACCCGGCGTTGGCCGGGTACTGGGGAACGAAGGACCTCGACGCCGCCATGGACACCGCGGTGACGATCATCAACGACCACGCCGCCAAGGTGGACGGGGTGAAGATCTCCCTCCTCGACAAGGACAAGGAGATCGCCATGCGCCGCCGGCTCGACCCGCGGGTGCGCATGTACACCGGCGACGACTTCAACTACGCGGAGCTGATCGCCGGGGACGAGCACGGCTACTCGCACGCCCTGCTCGGCATCTTCGACGCCATCGCGCCGGCCGCCTCGGCGGCGCTGGCGGCGCTGGCGGGGGGCGATGCGAAGACGTTCCACGCCATCCTGGAGCCGACAGTGCCGCTGTCGCGGCACATCTTCCGGGCGCCGACGCGCTTCTACAAGACCGGCGTCGTCTTCATGGCCTACCTGAACGGCCACCAGGACCACTTCACCATGGTCGGCGGGCAGGAGAGCGCGCGCTCCACCCTGCACCTGACGGAGATCTTCAAACTGGCCGACAAGGCCGGCCTGCTGCGCGACCCCGAGCAGGCGGTGTGGCGGATGGCCGACGTGCTGGCGGTGCGCGGGATCGAGGCGGTGTGATGCGCGACTTCTCCCGAGATCACCGCTGGCTGTCGATCAACACCGCCACCGTCAAGGCGCAGGGCGATCTGGTCCAGATCACCGAGGCCTGCGCCCGGCATGGCATCCGCGCCGTCTCCCCCTGGCGCGACCAGGTCGCCGCGGTGGGGCTGGAGCGTGCCGTGCGGGCGGTGCGCGCGGCGGAGCTGGAGCTGTCCGGCTACTGCCGCGGCGGCATGTTCCCGGCGGACGCCGCGCACCGGGCCGAGGCGCGCGATGACAACCGCCGCGCGGTGGACGAGGCCAAGGCGCTGGGCGCGCGCTGCCTCGTGCTGGTGGTCGGCGGGCTGCCGCAGTTCTCCCGCCCCGGCTCGTCGCCCAGCAAGGACATCGCCGCCGCGCGGGCGCAGGTGGAGGACGGCATCGCGGAACTGCTGGAGCACGCCCGCCGCGCCGGCATGCCGCTGGCCATCGAGCCGCTGCACCCGATGTACGCCGCCGACCGCGCCTGCGTGAACACGATGCGCCACGCGCTCGACCTTTGCGACCGGCTGGATCCGGGGCGGACGGGCGCGCTCGGCGTGGCGGTGGACGTCTACCACGTCTGGTGGGACCCGGAACTGGAGGCGCAGATCGCCCGCGCCGGCCGCGACCGGCTGCTGGCCTTCCACGTCTGCGACTGGCTGGTGCCGACCACCGACCTGCTGCTCGACCGCGGCATGATGGGCGACGGGATGATCGACATCCCGAAGCTCCGTGGTTGGGTCGAGGCGCAGGGCTACGCCGGGCATTCCGAGGTCGAGATCTTTTCCAACCGCTGGTGGGCGCGGCCGATGGACGAGGTGCTGGCCACCTGCATCGAGCGGCACCGGGCGGTGGTGTAGCGGCGCCGTCGGTTCCAGGCCGGTGTGGAACGGTTTGGAACACCGTGAAACATTGTGCAGGGGCTGTTCAGTACGCCGTCCTGGGCGGTGGACACAGCTCGGGCATTTATGACTGCGATCCTATCAAGGCGCGCCGCGCTTGGCAAGATGATCCTGCCGCGAGCCGGCGAATCCTAGCCGGCGCCTTGCCACACCTCCAGCAGCGCCGCCTCGAAAGCGGCGGTGAAGCGCGCGGCGTCGCAGATCCCCGCGGCCATGTCGGCGCGCAACGCCGCGCGCCGGGCGGCCAGTGCGGCGGGATCGGCGACCAGGCGCGCGGCGACGTCCAGGTAGGCCTCGGGCGTGGCGGCCACCAGGTCGGGGTGGCCGATCTGGCGCAGGATCGCCAGCGACTGCCGCGCCACCGGGCGGCGCCCCTCCAGCGTCACCACCGGCACGCCCATCCACAGCGCCTCCAGCGTCGTCAGGCAGCCGCAGAACGGGAAGGGATCGAGCGCCACGTCGATGTCGGCGTATTCCGCCAGCATGGCGTCGTGCGGCGAGGCCCCGCGCAGGTCGAGGCGGCCGGGATCGATGCCATGCGCGGCGAAGGCGGCGCGGAGGGCGGCGCGCTCCTCATCGTCGCCCAGGGTGTGCCACTTCAGCACGAGGCGGGCGGTCGGCGCCCGTTTCAGGAGTTCCGCCCACAGCGCCACCACCGCCGGCGTCAGCTTGGACAGGTTGTTGAAGCTGCCGAAGGTCGGGAAGCCGCGTCTCGGCAGCGGCGGCGGCGCCACCGGCTGGCCGGGCTGCGGCGGCGTGTAGCAGAAGCGGCCGGACGCCAGCGGCACCACGCGCTCGGTGAACCAGCCGCGCTGTTCCGGCGGGACGCTGGCGTCGTCGGTGAACAGCGCGTCGATGGTCGGCAGGCCGGTGGTGTGGAAGTAGCCGAGCCAGCTCACCTGCACCGGCGCCGGCTTGGCGGCGAAGACCGCAAGGCGGTTGTCGGCGGTGTGCCCGGCGAGATCCACCAGGATGTCGATGCCGGCGCGGCGCACCGCCGCCTCGAGGTCGGCGTCGGACCAGCCGGCGCTGTCGTGCCAGGCACCGTCGTCGATGGCGGCGCGCAGGCGGGCGGTGAGGTCGTCGGGCGTGCGTACGTCGCTGAAGACGTGCACGTCGAAGCGGCCGCGGTCGCGATGCT
The DNA here is from genome assembly GCF_003116015.1 of Azospirillum sp. TSO22-1. Taxonomy (GTDB): domain Bacteria; phylum Pseudomonadota; class Alphaproteobacteria; order Azospirillales; family Azospirillaceae; genus Azospirillum. Next base: position 561 of record NZ_LGQZ01000187.1, on the reverse strand, counting down.
CCAGCGCCGCCGCGGCGAGATAGCCGACCGGGTGCCGCTTGAGGTCGGGCGAGATATAGCCGAGCCGCAGCCGCTCGTGCCGGACGCGGGCCGGCGGGCGCGGGCGGGCAACGGCGGCGCCCCAGGCGCGGTGCGCGGCGGCGAGGTCGTCGTCATCGACCGCCGGGTCGTAATTGAGCGCCAGCAGCAGGTTCGAGGTGGCGGCCCTGGCCAAGCCGGCGAGGGTCTGCGCCCGCGCCAATGCGCGCCGCGCGCGCTCCGGATGGCGGCCGGCGAGCAGCGCGATGCCCAGGTTGTTGCACGCCTCCGTCCCCTGCGGGTCGAGCGCCAGGGCGGTGGCCAGCGCCCGCTCCGCCGCGCGCGTCCGGCCGCAACGCGCCTCGGCGGCGCCGAGCGCCGTCCGCGCGGCGGCATCGTTCGGCCGCACGCGCGCAGCGCGCCACGCGCACGTTCGGGCGCCGCTGCCGTCGCCGCCGGACAGCTGGATGCCGGACAGCACGCGCCACCCGGCCGCGTCCGCCGGGTCGAGGGCGAGGGCGGTGCGCGCCGCCGCCGCCGCCC
>NZ_LGQZ01000059.1 GCF_003116015.1 Azospirillum sp. TSO22-1 | reverse complement strand
CGGGCGTGAACGGGCCGACCGCGACGCCGGCCAGCAGATAGCCGACCAGGGGAGGCAGCCGGAGCTTGCTGGCGAGAAGGCCGCCCAGGAAGGCGAGAACCAGGCCCATGACGATGGTGGTGATGAGCGTCGTCTCGTGCGGCATGAGGATCCTTGTCCGGTCCTGGGCGGGAGAATCCCGCGATGGAGCCGGCCCAGCCAGATATGGTGGTTGCTCGGCGAGTGGTCAGCACGATGTGCAGCGGCACTGACGGCAGGTGTTCGTCTGCGCCCTCGCTTGTGCCTCCGCGCATTCCCATGTCCATTGCATGATGATGATCGAATACGGGGCTCGCTTCGACTTCGATGGCTGGATGGTCATCGACACTGCCGTGGTGAACGGCGAACTGGTCAGTGAGGCGGTTCGGCGTGGTCTGTCCTTTGATGACGCTGCGCAACTGGCTGAGTTCATGAATCGGTATGGAAAGGGTCTCCACGCCAATCAGAACTGAGGGCGCCCTCCCGCGAGCGAAAACATCGCGGGACCCGGGCGAGCACACTCGCAAAGTGGTGGAGGCGGCGCCACATAGGGAAAGGCAGCAACCTGGACGTTGCAACCTGGACGTTGCCCTTGGGGGGGCGCCATGAAGCCCGCCGTCATCGCCCTTCTACTTTCGTTCGCCATCGGTGCCGCCGACGCCGCAACCGGTGAGCGCAGTCCCACGCACCTCTTCGATCCCGGCAACCACGTCGACGCCGACGGTGTCGTCCGCGACCGTGGCGGGCGGCCCGTCGGGCGTATCGAGGCGGATGTGAAAGGGAGTCACGTGTTGCGCGACAACGCCGGACGCCACATCGGCAGCGTCGAGCGCGGCTCCGCCGAGGGCGAACTGGTCATCCGGGACAGCGAAGGGCGCCGCCAGGGCACGCTCGAACGCCGGCGGTGACGCGGAAGCCCCATCTCCGGGGCCACCGCCAACCGATCGTCGGATCAGTAGAACACCCCATCGTCCAGATCCTTCCTGAATTGTCCGCTCCAGGCGGAGGGAAGCGCCGAGCGATAGGCCCGGGAGGTTTTGGTCGGCGCGTAGGTCACGGTGATGTTGTGGAATTGGACCGTGCCGCCCCTGACGACGTGAGCCTCGACGCGGTCCTCCATGCTGAAATCGTCCGGGCGAAGCGTGACGTGGGCAACGCACCGTTCGAAGGTCTCCCTCTCGACGTTCTTGAGCATGGCGAAGCCTCCGGTTCAGGCCACGGGACCATGAATCAGGACGAAGAGCACGACCGCCAGCACGACGGCGACCGGGATCACCAGCGGCGGCACGAAGTATTCCATCGCGGCGCTCCAAGAAGATGAGGAACCGGAAGGCGTGGGCGTTTGAAGGGTCATCGTCGTGCTCCGTATGTTCGGCAGATCGGGCCGGGGATGCCGTGGCGGCTTCCTCATCATTGCACCACCAATCAAGGATTGCGGTGTAGCCCATGGAAGAAATGGTGATGAAATGGATTTTGCGCTGTGGCGATTTCGGCATATGGACCTATGCGCCACAGAAATACGAGGTGTTGATACCCAAATCACTGTGTCGATGCTTTGAGTGGAGTGTCGGGCATGATGCTCGATAAAACTTCGTAAATCTCAACGGCTGACCGTTACGGAGCTTTGCGACATGAAAGTCCCATCTCGGATCTTTTTCGTCCTGCGCAAAAAGGCCGAGTGGATCGTCCGCAGTGACAGTCTTCTGTTCGGCCCTTACGCGACCTGCGGCGACGCGTTCGTCGGAGCCGTGTCCGAGGCGCAGGCGGTCGGGCTTTCGGGCATTCCGAGCACCGTGATCATCGAGGACGAGAAGCTCGACCTGAAAGTCGGATGGCGCTACGGCATCGACCCGCTGCCGCTCCGATGCCGGTGACCGACCGGCACTCTTCTTCGAAACCTGCCGGAACCATCGGTCGGCAATCCGGTTCATCCTTTTGTGCTGCGTCGCAGCATGAATTTATCGCAGCGCAGCAAATCTGCGCCGCAGAGAGGCATTCCATGACCACCGCACAACTGATCCAGAGCAACCCCGCCAGGGTCAACGAGCTGTTCGCCAAGCTGGCCGACACCGGCAATGGCGCGCTGAAGACCCGCGAGAAGCTGTTTACGGAACTCAAGGAGGAGTTGGATCTGCACTCCAGGCTGGAGGAGCAGAACCTCTTTCCGGCGTTGCGGAAGCACGAGGAGACCAAGGGCCTTATTCCCGATGCGATGAACGACAACAAGCGCGTGCGTGCGCTGCTGGCCGAACTCGATCGCACGGCGAAGGACGACGAGGGCTTCCCGAAGAAGCTGGCGGAGCTGAAGACGGTCTTCCAGCGGCACATCCGCGACGAGAGAAAGGAGTTGCTGCCCGCCGTCAAGAAGGCGCTCGGCGACGACGAGGCCGAGGCGATCGCCCGGAAGATGGAGTCCGGCAAGGCTGAGGCCGAGGACGCCCGCCGCCAGCAGGCCGCGGAGCATCGCGCCGCCCAGCGGCGGGAGCGTGAGGAGACGGAGCGGCTGGAGGAGGAAGCCAAGGCCGAGGCGCGCCGTGTCCGCGAGGCCAGCGCAACGCTCGCGCGGAGCGCCACGGCCACCGTGGACGGTGGCTTGCGCGTCGCCGAGTCCGGTGCCCAGGCCACGCGCCACGCCAGCGAGGTGGCCGGACGTGTGGCGCAGCAGACCAGCGCCTCGATGGCCGAGACGATGCGCGGTGCCCTCGACGCCACGCAGCCGGCCATCGACAATCTCCAGGTGCTGGCCGGCTTGCCGCACGTTGCGGTCGGCGTCATGAACGAAGCCGCACGGACCTGGATGGAGTGGGTGGACCGGACCCGGCAGAGCGCGTCGCGTCGCGCGGAGGCTCTGACGCGCTGCTCCTCGCCACGGGAGTTCACCCAGGCGCAGGGGCGCTTCATGCAGGACGCCCTGGAGGCGTGGTCCGACGCCGGCAGCCGGATGGTGCAGATTTCGATGCGTGCGGCGGGGCAACTGCTCGAACCTGTGGAGCGGCAGGCCGAGCGTGCGAAGGATGCGGCCCGCGGCACCGGGCGACCGCGGGCGTAGGTCCGGCGGGCATCGCCGGATGCGAGCAAGGTGCGTGACCAAGATGCCCCCGCCGTTCCGACGGCGGGGGTCCGCTTCAGGTGTAGGGTGGCAGGGCGCTTCGAAAGCGGCGCCGGCGCCATGAATCGATTGCACCCCTCCAGGATTTCAGGCGATACGCTGACAGATAATCTCGGAAAACGAGTGCGCTTCAATCTTAATTGGTCGGACTGTTATTGTTGTCCTTGTTTTATCAAGTGAAGCACCCCATATCGGAAACGTCGATGGATGGCCGGACGACTTGTCTTCACGCTGACAGGATCAGCGCGGCTCTGACAATATCCTTGCCTGATCATGCGAATTCGACGCCCCGCGATGGCGGGAGAGCAATCCTTACGCTTGCAAAGGAGGTTTCCTGATGACCACGGGAACCGTGAAATGGTTCAACTCCCAAAAGGGCTTTGGCTTCATTGCGTTGGACGAGGGCGGCAATGACGCCTTTGTCCACATCAGCGCCGTGGAGCGCGCGGGCATCGCCCACTTGCAGGAAGGGCAGAAGGTGAGCTTCGAGCTGCTCTCCGACCGCAAGAGCGGCAAGACGGCGGCCGAGAACCTCAAGCTTCTGAGCTGAGCGCACCGCTGACACCTTGGTGCCCCTGCCCTTGCTGAGGATGCGGGGCCTTTGCCTTTTACGGACCGCGCCCCCGGTGGGACCGCTGAGGAGACCGTCATGGCCAAAGAACGGAAACGCGGCAATCGGGAAGTCCGAAAGCCGAAGCAAAAGAAAGAGCTGGTAGCAGTTTCCGCCGCGACGCTCAAGGGACTTCTGCCGTCTGCCGCAACGCCGAAAAAGAAAACATAGAACAAAACGGCGCGGCCGTTCGTCTTCGCCAAAAACAACGGCCGCGTCCGAATTTCCTTTGACGCTTGATTTCTTCTGGCGCCAATCGCACGCCGATGTCGGCCGGAAAGGCGCTCATGAACGCGATCCTCCGCTATGCTCTCGGGCATCGCACGCCACCGCTCCCCTGGAGCGACCAAGCCCCGGTGCGCGAGGAGCTTTTCGGCCTGGACCGGCTCGAGCAGCACGCCGAAAGCCTTGCCGCCGCACAGCCGGTCACGCGGAAGCCGCCCGCCGTCCTGTCCCTGCACACCCGCCTCGACGACAACGCCGCGGTGCTGCTCGCCGCCTACCGGGCGAGCGCGGCGGAGTTGGAGGGCGGCCGCGGCGTGGTTCCCGCCGCGGAATGGCTGCTCGACAACTACCACCTCGTCGAGGAGCAGATCCGCGAGATCCGCGTCGATCTGCCCCCCGGCTATTACCGCCAATTGCCGAAGCTCGCCGAGGGGCCGTTCGCCGGGTATCCCCGCGTGTTCGGCCTTGCCTGGGCCTTCATCGCCCACACCGACAGCCACGTCGATCCCGGCATCCTGCGCCGGTTCGTTGTCGCCTATCAGCGGATCCAGCCGCTGACCATCGGTGAGCTGTGGGCGGTCGCCATCACGCTTCGCATCGTCCTCATCGAGAATCTGCGCCGGCTCGCCGACCAGATCACCGCCGGGCGCGCCGCACGGGCGGATGCCGACGCGCTGGCCGACCAGCTTCTGGTGTCGGGGGACACCCGTTCTGCCCTCGAAGCGGACATCGCCACGCGCTCCTCCGGCCCGTTGTCCGAGGTGTTCGCCGCGGAGCTGGCGAAGCGGTTGCGGGACCAGGATCCGCGCACGACGCCGGCCCTGGGGTGGCTGGAGGAGCGGCTCAGGCTTCAGGGCGCATCGGTCGACGACGTGGTGCAGCACGCCCAACAGAGGCTGGGCGCCTCCAACGTCACCGTGCGCAACGTCATCACCAGCATGCGGCTGATCTCCGACATCGACTGGGCGGACCTGTTCGAGAGCGTGAGCCTCGTCGATGAGCACCTGCGCGCGGCAAGCGGCTTCGCCGCCATGGATTTCCCGACGCGCAACCTCTACCGGAGCGCCATCGAGGAATTGGCCCGCGGTTCGTCGTTCCCGGAACTCGCCATCGCCGATCGGGCGCTGTCCGCGTCACGCGCCGCGGCGGCGGAAGCGGCCAACGACGCCGACGCCGAGCGCGTCGGCGATCCCGGCTATCATCTGATCGCGGAAGGGCGCTGCGCCCTGGAGCGGAGCATCGGCTTCCGGCCGCCGGCCCGGCTGCGGATCAACCGTTTCAACGTTCGTCTGGGCATCGGCGGCTACGTCGGTGCGATCCTGTTCGTGACGGCGCTGCTGCTGGGTCTCGCGGTGTGGACGGTTTGGCTTCCCGAGCTGGGCGGCTGGCTCGCGCTGTTCGCCGTGATCGGCTTCCTGCCGGCCGCCGAGGTGGCGACGGCGCTGGTCAACAGCGCGGTCACCCGGCTCTTCGGCGCGATCACCCTGCCGGGCCTCGAATTGACGGACGGCGTGCCGCCGTCGCTGCGCACGCTCATCGCCGTGCCGACGCTGCTGACCGGCGAAGCCGACCTCCTGGAGCAGATCGAACGGCTGGAGGTCCACCACCTCTCCGGCGCCGGCGGCGACATCGTCTTCGCCCTGCTCTCGGACGGGCTCGACGCCGACCGGGAGGAGGTGGAGGAGGACGCCGCTCTCCTGGCGGTGGCCGCCACGGCCATCGACCGGTTGAATCGCCGCCACGGGCCGGGTCCTGACGGCGGCGACCGCTTTCTGCTGCTGCATCGCCGCCGGATCTTCAACGCCGGCGAGGGCAAATGGATGGGGTGGGAGCGCAAGCGCGGCAAGCTGCACGAACTCAACCGGCTGCTGCGCGGCGCCACCGACACCAGCTTCATGCCCGTCGCCGGCCGGGCGCCAGAGGTGCCGGCTGGCGTGCGCTACGTCATCACCCTCGACGCCGACACGCGGCTGCCGCGGGACGCCGCGCTGCGGCTGATCGGCAAGATGGCCCACCCGCTGAACCGGCCGACGTTCAGCGAGGCCGGGCAGCGCGTCGTCAACGGCTACGCCATTCTTCAGCCGCGCGTCACGCCGTCGCTGTCGCTCGGCCGCGAGGGGTCGTTCTATCAGCGGGTCGTCTCCGGTCCCGGCGGCATGGACCCCTATGCGGCGGCCGTCTCCGACGTCTACCAGGACCTCTTCGGCGAGGGCTCCTTCACCGGAAAGGGCATCTACGACGTCGATGCCCTGGAAGCCGCGCTGGCCGGACGCATCCCGGAGAATGCCCTGCTCAGCCACGACCTGTTCGAGGGAATCTTTGCCCGCGCCGGCCTCGCCTCCGACGTCGAACTGGTCGAGGAATTCCCGTCGCGCTACAACGTCGCCGCCAAGCGCCAGCATCGCTGGACCCGCGGCGACTGGCAACTGCTGCCCTGGATCGTCGGGCACCGGGCGGGGCCCCAGACAACGCCGCCGGTCGGCCGCTGGAAGATGCTGGACAACCTGCGGCGCTCGCTGCTGGCGCCGTTCACCCTGGCGGCGCTGGGCGTGAGCTGGCTGCTGCCCATGCCGTCCGCCCTGGCGGGCGTCCTGTTCGTGCTCGCCGTCGGCGCGGTCCCGGCGTTCCTGCCGACCGCGTTCTCGGTGCTGCCGCGCCGGCCGGGCATCCGCCTCGGCCATCATTTCGGCTCGCTCGTGGACGATCTACGGATGGCGGCGATACAGACTCTGCTGTCGGTCGCCTTCCTGGCCGATCAGGCGTGGCGTATGGGCGATGCCATCGTGAGGACGCTGACCCGGCTGTTCATCACGCGCCGCCGCCTTCTCGAATGGACGACGGCCGCGCAGGCGAGCGGGCGTCCGCGGCTGGATCTCGGCGGCTTCTATCGGGAGATGGCGGGGGGCACCGCGCTCGGGCTCGTCCTGGCGGCGGGAGCCGTTGCCGTGACGCCGTCGTCCTGGCCGCTGGCTCTGCCCTTCGCCCTGCTGTGGCTGACGGCTCCGGCCCTTGCGGCGTGGACCAGCCGGTCGCCGGCCGTGCCGCGGCGGTTGGCGATGGCGGACCCGGACGCACGCGACCTGCGCCTCACCGCACGGCGCACCTGGCGCTTCTTCGAGACGTTCGTGACGCCGGCCGACAACATGCTGCCGCCGGACAATTTCCAGGAGGACCCGAAGCCGGTCGTCGCGCACCGGACGTCGCCGACCAACATCGGTCTCTATCTGCTCTCCGCTGTCGCCGCCCGCGATTTCGGCTGGGCCGGAACGACGGAAACCATCGAGCGGCTGGAGGCGACGCTCGGCTCCATGCAGAAACTCCCGCGGTTCAGGGGCCATTTCTACAACTGGTATGGAACGCAGGACTTGCGGGTGCTCGATCCCGCCTATGTCTCCTCGGTCGACAGCGGAAACCTCGCCGGCCATCTGATCGCGCTCGCCAACGCCTGCGAGGAATGGATGGACGGCGCTCCGGCGCCGGACGCCCGGCTCGGCATGATGGATACCCTCGCCCTGGCGCGCGAGGCTGCCGACGCCCTGCCCGCCGCGGGCGAGCGCGGACGCCAGCTCACCGCCGTCCTCGACGAGATCGCCGCCCAGCTGACCGGGGCGCAAGCCCTCGATACGCTGGTGCCGACGCTGAAGCGGCTTACCGAGAAGGTGGCCGGAGCGGCTCACGACATCCTTCCCACGACTGGACCCACGGCCGGGCCCACGACGGGAGACGACGGACCCGCGGATCTGGTGTTCTGGATCGGGGCGCTGCGGGCGGCGGTGGTCGAGCATGGCCGTGACCGGTTTTGCATCGCCGAGACGCCGGACATCCTGAAGGGCCGGCTGCGCACACTCGCCGACACGGCGCGCGCGATGGCGCTCGCCATGGATTTCGCCTTCCTTCTCGACCCCGAGCGCAAGCTGCTGTCGATCGGCTACGCCCTCGCCGACAACAGCCTCGACCGCAGCTGCTACGACCTGCTCGCCTCGGAAGCCCGGCTCGCCAGCCTGTTCGCCATCGCCAAGGGCGATGTCACGACGCGGCACTGGTTCCGCCTCGGCCGCGCCGCGACGCCGGTCGGCAACGGTTCGGCGCTGATCTCCTGGTCCGGCTCCATGTTCGAATACCTGATGCCGTCGCTGGTGATGCGTGCGCCGGTCGGCAGCCTGCTGGAGCAGACCAGCCGTCTGGTGGTCGAGCGCCAGCAGGCCCATGGGCGGACGCTGGGGGTGCCGTGGGGCATCTCGGAATCCGCCTACAGCGCCCGCGACCTGGAGTTCACCTACCAGTATTCGAACTTCGGGGTGCCCGGCCTCGGCCTGAAGCGTGGCCTCTCCGAGAATCTGGTCATCGCGCCCTACGCCACCGGCCTCGCCGCCATGGTGGATCCGCACGGCGCCCGGCGGAATTACGACCGCCTCGCCGGGATGGGCGCGCGCGGACGCTACGGCTTCTACGAGGCCCTCGACTTCACCCGCTCCCGGCTTCCCGAGGGCGAGGACGTCGCCATCGTCCGCAACGTCATGGCCCATCACCAAGGCATGACCATCGTCGCCATCGCCAACGCCCTGCACGACGGCCGGATGCGCGCCCGGTTCCACCGGGAGCCGATGATCCAGGCCAGCGAACTGCTGCTTCAGGAACGCATGCCCCGCGACATTACCGTCGGGCATCCGCGGGCCGAGGAGGTCAAGGCCTCCGCGGCAGGAGCCGGCATCGCACCACCGACGGTGCGCCGCCTCACCGCGCCGGCCTCCGGCGGCGCCCCGATCGCCCACCTGCTGTCGAACGGGCGCTACACGGTGATGCTGACCGCGGCGGGGGCAGGCTACAGCCAATGGCGCGACATCGCCGTGACCCGCTGGCGGGAGGACGCCACCCGCGACGACTGGGGCTCCTTCATCCTCCTGCGCGACACGCAGAACGGCGACGTGTGGTCCGCCGGCGTGCAGCCGGTCGGACGCGAGGCGGACCACGCCGAAGTCGTCTTCGGCGAGGATCACGCCGAATTCATCCGACACGACGGCACGCTGACCACCACCATGGATGTCCTGGTCTCCGGCGAGGCCGACGGCGAGGTCCGCCGCGTCTCGCTGACCAACGGCGGGCGCCGGCCGCGCGTGATCGAGCTGACCTCCTACGCCGAAGTGGTCCTGACCACCCCGGCCGCCGACACCGCCCATCCGGCCTTCGCCAAGATGTTCGTCCAGACCGAACACCGTGCCGACTTCGGCGCGCTGATCGCCACCCGCCGCCCGCGCTCGCAGGGCGAGCCGCAGGTCTGGGCCGCCCATTTCGCCGTCGTCGAAGGCGAGATCGCGGCCGATCCGCAACACGAGACCGACCGTGCGCGTTTCATCGGGCGCGGCCGCACCGTCGGCACGGCTGCCGCCATCACCGACGGCCACCCGCTGTCGAACAGTGTCGGGACGGTTCTCGACCCGATCTTCTCGATCCGGCAGCGCGTGACGATTCCGCCCGGCAAGGTCGCGCGGGTCGCCTACTGGACCTTGGTCGCGTCGTCGCAGGCCGAGCTTCTCGACCTCGTCGATCAGCATGCCGACCGCAACGCCTTCGACCGGGCGAAGACCCTGGCGTGGACCCAGGCCCAGGTCCAGCTTCGCCATCTCGACATCGACGCCGACGAGGCGGCGGATTTCCAGCGCCTGGCAGCGCCGATCCTCTACGCCGACGCCCGCTTCCGGGCACCCTCCGAGACCATCGTTGGCGGAGCGGGACCCCAGTCGGGCCTGTGGCCGCACGCCGTGTCCGGCGATCTGCCCATCGTCCTGCTGCGCATCGACGACGTCGAGGACATCGCCCAGGTCCGCCAGTTGCTGCGCGCCCACGAATATTGGCGCATGAAGCGCCTGGCCGTCGATCTGGTCATCGTCAACGAGCGCGCCTCCTCCTACATTCAGGATCTTCAGGCCGCCATCGAGACCGCGGTGCGGAGCAGCCAGTCGCGGCCACGATTCGGCGAGGAACCCGCGCAAGGCTCGGTCCACGCGCTGCGCACCGACCTGATGGACGCCAAAGCCCGCGCCCTGCTCCACGCGGTCGCCCGTGTCGTGCTGATCGCCCGGCGCGGCCCCCTCGCCGACCAGCTCGCCCGCCTGCCGCAGCCGACGGCCCCATCCCCACCCGCCCGCGGTCCCGCGCCGCCGCAGCCCCAGCCGGCGCGGACGCCGCTGCCGGGGACCCTTGAATTCTTCAACGGCCTGGGCGGCTTCGACAAGGACGGCCGGGAGTATGTGACCATCCTCGACGCCGGACGCACGACGCCCGCCCCCTGGATCAACGTGATCGCCAACCCTGCCTTCGGCTTCCAGGTGGCGGCGGAGGGCGGCGGCTGCACCTGGGCCGGGAACAGCCGCGAGAACCAGCTCACGCCGTGGCCCAACGATCCGGTCGGCAACCCGGTCGGCGAGGCGATCTACATCCGCGACGAGGCAACCGGCGACCTGTGGAGCGCCACCGCGCAGCCGATCCGCGACGGCGGAACCTACATCGCCCGCCACGGCCGCGGCTACAGCCGCTTCGAACACCGGGCGCACGGCATCGCGCTCGATCTTCTGCAATACGTGCCGCTGGCCGACCCGATCAAGATTTCCCGCCTGACCCTGCGCAACCATTCGCCCGGCCCGCGCACGCTGTCGATCACCGCCTATGCGGAGTGGGTCCTCGGCGCGGCGCGGGGCGCGTCGGCCCCGTTCATCGCGACGGAGATCGACCCGGCCACCGGCGCCATGCTGGCCCGCAACCCCTGGAGCCTGGCGTTCGGTGAGCGTGTCGCCTTCGCCGATCTCGGCGGACGGCAGACGGCGTGGACGGCCGACCGCACCGAGTTCCTTGGCCGCAACGGCGGCCCAACAGCGCCGGCAGCGCTCGTCGGGCAGGTTCGGCTGTCCGGAGCGACCGGCGCCGGCCTCGATCCCTGCACGGCCTTGCAGAGCGTTGTCGAGCTTGGGGCCGGCGAGACGGTCGAAATCGTCTGGTTCCTCGGGCAATGCGCCTCGGCGGACGTGGCGCGGGCGCTGATCGTCCGCTATCGCGACGCCGATCTCGACGCCGTTCTCGATGCGGTCACCGACCACTGGGCCGCCGTGCTCGGCACCGTCCAGGTCAGGACGCCCGACCGCGCGATGGACATCATGCTGAACGGCTGGCTGCTCTACCAGACGCTGGCCTGCCGCATCTGGGCGCGCTCGGCCTTCTATCAGGCGAGCGGCGCCTACGGCTTCCGCGACCAGTTGCAGGACGGCATGGCGTTGGCCTTCGCCATGCCGGACGAAACGCGGCGCCATCTCCTGCGCGCCGCCGGCCGGCAGTTCATCGAAGGCGACGTCCAGCATTGGTGGCTGCCGCAGTCCGGGCAAGGGGTGCGGACGCGGATCTCCGACGACCGTGTCTGGCTCGCCTTCGCCACCGCCACCTACATCGCCAGCTCGGGCGACGCCGCGGTTCTGGACGAATGCGTGCCGTTCCTCGAGGGACCGGCGTTGCGTCCGGGCGAGCATGACGCCTTCTTCCAGCCGATGACCGCGGGCGAGTCCGCCTCGCTGTTCGAACACTGCGCCCGCGGCCTCGACCAGTGCCTCGACCTGACCGGCGAACACGGGCTGCCGCTCATCGGCACCGGCGACTGGAACGACGGCATGAACCGCGTCGGCCAGGACGGCAAAGGCGAAAGCGTCTGGCTCGGCTGGCTGCTGGTCCGCACCATCGCGCTGTTCGCGCCGCTGGCGGACGGCCGCGACGCCGACCGTGCGCGCCGCTGGCGCGATCATGCCGCCGCGCTGCGGCAGGCGCTGGAGCGGGAGGCCTGGGATGGCGCGTGGTACCGCCGGGCGACGTTCGACGATGGCACATGGCTCGGTTCGGCGGAGTGTGAGGAGTGTCGCATCGATTCCATCGCCCAGTCCTGGGCGGTGCTGTCGGGCGCCGCCGATCCCGCGCGCGCCGCGACGGCGATGGCGTCGCTGGAAAAGTTGCTGATCCGGCGAGACGACGGCTTGGCACTGCTGTTCACGCCGCCGTTCGACAGGACGACGCTCGATCCCGGCTACATCCGCGGTTACCCGCCGGGCCTGCGCGAGAATGGCGGGCAATACAGCCATGCCGCCATGTGGGCGATCCTGGCGTTCGCCAAGCTGGGTGCCGGCGACACGGCCACCGCCCTGTTCGCCCTGCTCAATCCGATCAACCACGCCCGCACACCGGAGGAGACCGACCGCTACAAGGTCGAACCCTATGTCGTCGCCGCCGACGTCTATTCGGTGGCGCCGCACACCGGACGCGGGGGATGGACCTGGTACACGGGTGCGGCCGGGTGGATGTACCGCGCCGGCGTCGAGGGCATCCTGGGCATCCGCCGCGAGGGCACGTTCCTGATCGTTGATCCTTGCATTCCGGACTCCTGGCCGGGGTTCGAAGCCACGGTGAGCGTGGAATCGACCCGTTACGACATCCGTGTGGACGCTGCATCGCACGGCGATCGCGACGCCTCGCACACGGTTCTCGACGGCTCGCGTCTCGACCGGACCGACGCCGCCGTGCGCCTGCCGCTCGATGGCGGGAAGCACACGCTGCTGGTGGTCCTGCCGCTCCGGGGGCGCCGCGAGGCCCCGTTGCGGCAAGGCGCCGGTTGCCGGGAGTGAACCGGCCCGCCTGTCGCCAGCGTTACGGATGCCAGACCTTGAGGCCGCCGGGCGTCCCGACAATCACGCTGGACGCCTTGCCAATGAACAATCCCGTCTCGATGACGCCTACGATGGCGTGAAGCCGCTTGTCGAGTTCGGAAGGATCCGGGATTTCCCCAAAGTCGCAGTCGACGAGGTGGTGGCCGCCATCGGAGAGAAACGGTACACCGTCCGACATCCTCAGGACGGGTGCGCCACCGGCGTCTCCCAGACGCTCCATCGTCACCTCGGCGCCGAACGGAACGATCTCGACGGGCAGGGCGGAGCGCTGTCCGAGCCGGTCGACCAGTTTGCTCGCGTCGACGATCACGATCAGCCGGCGGCTGGCACAGGCGACGATCTTCTCGCGCAGCAGGGCACCGCCACGCCCCTTGATCAGGCTGAGCGTTCCCCGTTCCACTTCGTCGGCACCGTCGATGGTGAGGTCGATCCACCGATGCGCGGCGAAGCTCGTCAACGGGATGCCCAACCGCCGCGCCAGCGCGGCCGTGCGCTCGGAGGTCGGAATGCCCTGGACGCGCAGCCCACGGGCGACGCGCTCCGCAAGAGCCTTCAGGGCGAACGTGGCCGTCGAGCCGGTCCCCAGGCCCAGCACCATCCCGTCCTCGACGGCCTCCACGGCGGCTCGGGCGGCGCGCCGCTTCGCTTCGGACGGATCGGGCGATGCGGTCATCGGTCATGGCCTCCGGTCAAGGTCCGGTCAACGGCGCCGCGGCGGCCGCGGCGTCCACGAAGATCGTCAGATCCCCCGCCGGGTGCAGCCGCGCGGCGGGCAGGGTCGTGTCGCCGCGATGGAATCGCGCGAAGACCGCGCGCTTGCCTTCCCCGGCAATCAGGAAGGCGACGTGACGGCTGCTCCCGAGCGCCGGGAAGGTCAGGGTGATCCGGGGTTCCGGCTGTGCGCCGAGCACGGCGGCGACCCAGTCGTTCCGCTCGTCGAGGGCAGGGGTGCCGGGGAACAGCGAGGCCGTGTGGCCGTCGGGACCGAGGCCGAGCAGCGTCACGTCGAAGAGCGGACGGGCCGGATCGAGACGGGGGGCACCGTAGAACGCCACGAGGTTCCGTTGATACGCGCGCGCGGCCTCCTGCGGGCTCACGCCGACGGTTGGAACCGGGTGGACGTTTCCCGCCGGCACGGGAGCCTTGGTCAACAGGGACTCGCGCGCCATGCGCAGGTTGCTCTTCGCATCGTCCGGCGGGACGAAGCGCTCGTCGCCCCAGAACCAATGCACCCGCGCCCATGGGAACCGGTCGCGGAGCGGAGGCTCGGCAAGCCGCTCATAGAGCCGGCGCGGGGTCGAGCCGCCGGCGAGCGTGACCGCGAAGCGCTTGTCCGGATGCTCGACGGCCCGCTCGGTCAGCCACTGTGCCGCCGCATCGGCGAGGGCCTCCGCGTCGGGAAGCACGGTGACGGTGGTCGTGCCCATCGGACGTCGTCCTCCCCCTTCTCAGGCGACCGACCGCCAGCGGCGGCCGTCGCGGGCGAGCAGGTCGTCGGCCTCGCGCGGCCCTTCGCTGCCGGCGGCGTAGGCCGCAAGCCCGTCGCCTGGACGCGCGCGCCAAGCGTCGAGGATCGGCTGCACCACCGACCAGCCGGCCTCGACGTAGTCGGCGCGCTGGAACTGCGTCGCGTCGCCCATCATGCAGTCGTAGATCAGCGTCTCGTACCCGGTGCTCGGCGCGGCGTTGAAATAGTCCTTGTACTCCATGACCATGCGCACGCCCTCGATCCGCAGGCGCGGGCCGGGGACCTTCGCGTTGAATTGCAGCGCGATGGCCTCGTCCGGCTGCACGCCCACCACCAGGAAGTTCTGCGCCAAGCGCTCGACGGGCGTGTTGCGGAAAAGGGAGTAGGGCGCCTGCTTGAACTTGATGGCGATCTCGGTCCGGCGCGCCGCCAGCGACTTGCCGGTGCGCAAGTAGAACGGCACCCCGGCCCAGCGCCAGTTGTCGATGTGCAGGAGCATCGCGACATAGGTTTCCGTATGGCTGTCCGCGGCGACGTCCGACGCCGCACGGTATGCCGTCACCGGCTTGCCCTTCACCGCACCGGCGCCGTATTGGGCCCGGACGACGTGTGTGCCCACCTCGTCGGGCGTGAAGCGGTGGACGGCGTCGAACACCTTCGCCTTCTCGGTGTGCACGGCGTCGGCGTCGAAGCAGGTCGGCGGTTCCATCGCCGTCAGCGCCAGCAACTGGAACAGATGGTTCGGCACCATGTCGCGGAGCGCGCCGGTGGCGTCGTAGAATCGGCCGCGGTGTTCCACCGAGACCGTTTCCGCCACGGTGATCTGGACGTGGTCGATGTGGTTGCGGTTCCACAAGGGCTCGAACAGGCCGTTGGCGAACCGCGCCACCATGATGTTCTGGACGGTCTCCTTCCCGAGATAGTGGTCGATCCGGTAGATCTGCTGCTCGCCGAGCACGGTCAGCAGCTCGGCATTCAGGTTGCGCGCCGAGGGGAGGTCGGTTCCGAACGGCTTTTCGACGATGACGCGGCGCCACGCACCGCCCTCTTCGCGCACGAGACCGGCCGCGCCGAGGTTGCGGACGATGGGGCCGAACGCGGAGGGTGGGGTCGCGAGATAGAACAGGGCGTTGCCGTCCGTCTCGAACCGGGTGGTCGCGACCGCGAGCCGGTCACGGAGCCGCCGGCAGGTCTCGGCGTCGGCGAAGTCACCCGCGACATGGAAGAGGCGGCCGAGCAGCGCGTCGGCAACGCCGGGCACCACCGCTTCGGTCGCGAACTCCCGCAGCCCTTCGCCGATCGCGGCGCGGAACGCCTCGTCGGACATGGCGTTGCGGGAGACGCCGACGATCGCGAAGCGGTCCGACAGCAGGCCGCGGGCCGCAAGGTTGTAGAGCGCCGGGATCAGCAGCCTCTTGGCGAGGTCGCCGGCGGCGCCGAAGATCACGATGGCGCAGGGCGGCGCCGGCGTGGCGTCCTCCATCGCCGTGGCCGGGCCGAGCCGGGCCGGGGTTTGCGCGGTCATCGCGTCTCCTCCCCTTCCAAATCGGCGCTCGGGGGTTCGACGTGGCCGCCGAAGCCCTTGCGCATCGCGGAGAGGATCTTCTCGGCGAAAGTGTGGTGCCGGCGGGAGCGGAAACGGGCGTAGAGGGCGGCGGAGAGCACCTCGGCCGGCACAGCCTCCTCGATCGCGGCGATCAGCGTCCAGCGCCCCTCGCCGGAATCCTGCACGTGGCCGGGAAAGTCATCGAGCGCCGGGCTCTCGGCGAGCGCCGCCGCGGTGAGGTCGAGGAGCCAGGAGGTGATGACGCTGCCGCGCCGCCACACCTCGGCGATGTCCGCCAGGTCGAAATCGAACCGATGCTCGGCGGGCAGGGCGTCGCTGGCGGCGTTCTTCAGGATGTCGAAGCCTTCGGCGTAGGCCTGCATCAGGCCGTACTCGATGCCGTTGTGGATCATCTTCACGAAATGCCCGCTGCCGGTCGGTCCCGTGTGGAGGTACCCGCGCTCGGCCCGCGGGTCCCGTCCCTCGCGGTTCGGTGTCCGCGGCGCGTCGCCGGGACCGGGCGCCAGGGCGGCGAAGATCGGGTCGAGCCGGTCGACGACCGTCCGGTCGCCACCGATCATCATGCAGTAGCCGCGCTCCAGCCCCCAGACGCCGCCCGAGGTGCCGACATCCAGATAGTGCAGGCCTTTCTCCGTCAGCGCCGCGGCGCGGCGGACATCGTCCTTCCAGAAGGAATTGCCGCCGTCGATGACGGCGTCGCCCGGCTCCAGAAAGCCGGCGAGTTGGGAGACGGCCGCTTCCGTGACGCTGCCGGCTGGCAGCATCACCCAGACCGCGCGCGGCCGGTCCAGCTTGCCGACGAGATCGCGGGGATCGGCGGCGGCGAGAGCGCCGTCCGCCACGACCGCGCGAACGGCGTCGCCGCTGCGGTCATAGACCACGCAGTGGTGGCCCGCCCGCATGAGGCGGCGCGCGATGTTGGCTCCCATGCGGCCGAGCCCGATCAGTCCAAGCTGCATCCGAACGCCTCCTCTCTTCCGGCACGCGGCTCAGCGACGGCGGAGCGTCGCCTTGGCGATCT
Organism: Azospirillum sp. TSO22-1; assembly: GCF_003116015.1. GTDB lineage: Bacteria > Pseudomonadota > Alphaproteobacteria > Azospirillales > Azospirillaceae > Azospirillum. The sequence goes on along the minus strand of NZ_LGQZ01000059.1, from coordinate 14,517 downwards.
GATCCCTGGCGGCGGCAACGACGGCATCGGGCGTGAAGCCGAACCTGGTCAGCAGATCCTTCAGCGGCGCCGACGCTCCGAAACCGTGCATGCCGATCTTGGCGCCGGTCATGCCGACATAGCGGTCCCAGCCGATGACCGAGCCCTGCTCGACCGAGACCCGTGCCGTCACCTCGGGCGGCAGCACGCCCTCGCGATAGGCCTCGTCCTGCCGCTCGAAGAGTTCCCAGGAGGGCATGCTGACGACGCGCGCCGCGACGCCCTCCGCCGCGAGCCGCTCGAAGGCCGCGATGCACAGGGACACCTCGCTGCCGGTCCCGATCAGGATGACCTCCGGCTCCCGTCCGTCCGCCGGGTTGGCAAGCACATAGGCGCCGCGCGCCAGCCCGGCGGCGGAGGCGTAGCGCGTCCGGTCGAGGGTCGGCACGGCCTGGCGCGTCAAGGCGAGGCACGCGGGGCCGTGCCGTAAATTGATGATCACGCGCCATGCCTCGACCACCTCGTTGGCGTCGGCCGGGCGAAGCACGATCAGGCCGGGGATCGCACGCAGGCCGACGAGCTGCTCGACCGGCTGGTGGGTCGGCCCATCCTCGCCCAGGCCGATGGAATCATGGGTGAAGATCCAGATGCAGGGCAGCTCCATCAGCGCCGACAGCCGCAGCGGCGGCTTCATGTAGTCGCTGAAGATCAGGAAGCTGGAGCCGAAGGCGCGGATCTTCGACAGCGCCAGCCCATTCACCACGGCGCCCATGGCGTGCTCCCGCACGCCGAAATGCAGGTTGCGGCCGCCCGGCTCCGCCGGTTCGAGATCGCCGGCGCCCGCGACGGTGAGCCGCGTTTTGGTCGATGGCGCCAGATCGGCGGCGCCGCCGATGAGCGTGGGATGGTGGGCGGCGATGGCGTTCAGCACCGTGCCGGACGAATCCCGCGTCGCGAGCCCCTTCGGATCGGCCGGGAAGCTGGGCAGGGCGGTGTCCCAGCCCGGCGGTGGCTGGCGCCTCTGCATGCGCTCCACCGCGTCGGCGAGGTCGGGGTGGGCGGCGCGGTAGCGCTCGAACAGGGCGAGCCAGCCGTCGCGCCGCCGCCGGCCGCGCCGCGCGACGCCCTGTTGGAAATGCTCGTACACACTGTCCGGGACGAGGAAATGCGCATCCTCCGGCCAGCCGTAGCGGCGCTTGGCAAGCCGGACCTCGTCTTCCCCCAGCGGCTCGCCGTGCGCGGCGTTGGTGTCCTGCTTGTGCGGGGCGCCGTAGCCGATGTGGCTGTGGACGAGGATCAGCGTCGGGCGGTCCGGGGTGCTGCGGAAGCGCTCGAGCGCGTGCACCAGCGCGGCGGTGTCGTTGGCGTCGTCCACCCGCGACACGCTCCAGCCGTAGCCGGCGAACCGGGCGGCGACGTCCTCGTTGAAGGTGATGTCCGTGGGGCCTTCGATGGAGATCCGGTTGCTGTCGTAGATCCAGCACAGGTTCGCCAGCTTGAGGTGGCCGGCGAGCGACGCCGCCTCGCTCGCCACGCCCTCCATCATGTCGCCGTCGCCGCACAGCGTGTAGACGTCGTAATCGAAGACCGGGAACTCCGGACGGTTGAAGCGCGCCGCCAGCCAGCGGGCGGCGATCGCCATGCCGACGCTGTTGCCACAGCCCTGGCCGAGCGGGCCGGTCGTCGCCTCCACGCCGGAGGTCAGGTGGTATTCGGGGTGCCCCGGACATTTGCTGCCCAGCTGGCGGAAGTGTCTGATGTCGTCCAGGGTGACCGCGGCGGTGCCGGGACGTTCGTCATCCGCGTTGCCCGCCTTGACGCCGGTCAGGTGGAGGATCGCGTAGAGCAGCATCGACGCGTGCCCGGCCGACAGCACGAACCGGTCGCGGTTCGGCCAGATCGGATCGTCGGGATCGAAGCGCAGGAACCGCTGCCAGACCGTGTAGACGACCGGCGCCATGGCCATCGGCGTGCCGGGATGACCGGATTTGGCCTGCTCGACCGCGTCCATGGACAACGTGCGGATCGTGTCGATGCAGAGGTCGTCTGGATTCCCCGGATCGTGGTGGAGTTTCGATCCACCGGAGTGGCCGTTGCCCATCGGTCGGTCCTTTTCGAACGGTGCCCACGATGCCCAGTCGTGCAGCGCGCCCTCATGGGCATTCAGAGTGGACCGCCCGGAGCGCTTGTCGATACGGGACTTCCCATTTCGCTCCGAGGTCGGGCGACGCTCTCTCGTTTGCTCCGGTGCGCCGAATTGCAGCGCAGCTGACAGTCTCCTGTACGAGCCTCAATTGAAATCGATGTTGGAGAGAGTTTCCGGGCACTTTATCGCCAGCATGGCAAACGCCCGGTCATGCCGCTGTGTCAGCAGGGAAAGCTGAACAATCTCCTGCCTGGTCGCCGGCTGCTCTCCCTGCCGGCTGATGTCGGCCGCCAGCTTGTCGAACAGTTTCTTCGTGTTGACGACCTCGTCCACCAGCTGACCACAGGTGGCGTTGCCGTAGGTGAGCCCGAATGCGCTGCCGGGGATGGCTGCCGCCAGGACAGCAAGGACGGCGGCGGTGATCTTGAGCATGTTTCCCTCCTGTGAGAGCGCCTTGCTCTCCGTGGCACCAGGATGCGGGCGCATGTTGTCCCGCGATCAATCCTTTATCATCGGCGCTCGAACGTGCCTTGGCGCCTATCATCGCGGCCGCGTACCATGCGGTCGGCGGCGACGTGGCTGCTCGGGTCGGTGAGGGGCGTCGGGTTGCGTTCGTCGACCGCGGTCCCCGAGGCGCCGGCCTCGGTTGGGGGCGGGGCCGCTGGGAGCAGGGCGTCCGCCTTGACCGCCTCGACGGTTTCGGCGAGCGTCGCCACGGTGATGAAGGTCTCACCGTCCGGTGCGGCCAGCGCACCGGTGCCGGTGCTCAAGATCGCCACGACGACCCGCGTGCCGCTGCCGAAGTGTCCACGGACGCGCCGGACCAGACGCAGGCTCTGCGCCCGACTGAGCGTCATCCCCACCAGGCAAACCTCGCAGACCTCCTCCTTCGGCAAGCTTTCCATGCGGCGGACCAGGGGGCGCGCCTCGGCCGTCAGCCCCTCGCGGCGCAGCAGATCCGCCAGCACGATGGCCGCGGCGGCGTCGATCTCGCTGAAGGCCGGCAGGCAGAGGACGCTGCCCTTGCGGCGCAGCAGGGAAACCACGCTGTCCGGCTGCGGGGCCTCGCCCTTCGGCGGGCTTGGCGCCTCGGGCTCGTCGGACAGCGCCTCGACGATCTCCCCCGTCACCTCGGCGATGGTGCCGCGCGTTTCGCGCGGCATGCCGCCGGCGCGCCGGTCCTCCTCGGCGAGGCGAAGCGCCGGGATGACCACGTTCTCATAGACGTGGTGCAGGGGCCGCCCCTCCGCCTCCTCCTCGCAGATGCCGATGGCCTCGACGGCGTCGCCCGCCAGCATGCGCTGGTACAGCCTGGTTTCGGGCGACAATGCCGGACGGTCGCCCAGGATCACCTCCAGGAAGTGCAGTTGCGGCACGTGCCGGCCGAGCACCACGAGGCAGACGGTGAGCGGCGTCGCCAGCAGCAGGCCCACCGGCCCCCAGATCATCGTCCAGAAGATCGCGGCGACCAGCACCGACAGCGGCGACAGCCCGGTGCTCGATCCGTAGAGCCAGGGCTCGACCACGTTCCCGGCCGCCATCTCCAGCACGACGAAGATGGCCAGCGTCAGCAGCGGCATCGTCCAGCCGGGCGACACCGCCAGCGCCACCATGATGGGCAGGCTCGCGGCGATGAACGAGCCGATGAACGGGACGAACCGCATCAGCCCGGCGATGATGCCCCACAGCAGGGGATTGGGCAGTCCGACCGCCCACAGACCGAGCCCGATCACCGTCCCGAACGCGCTGTTGAGGATGAACTGCGCCAGCAGGTAGCGGCTGAGCCGGCTGACACCGTCGTCGATGGCGGTGGTGGTGCGTTGCAGATCGGCCGACCCGGCCAGCCGGATCAGACGGTTGCGCAGATCCTCCCGCTGCAGGAGGATGACGATCATGAAGACGATGACGATGCCGGCCGACGCCAGCGGCGCCAGGATCGGCCCGGCATACTCGCCGATGACCTGGAGCGGCGAGGATTTCGCCTGAACCTCGACGGCGACGGGCTTCTGCGCCGCGCCGGGCGCGGCCGTCGATCCGTCCGACGCCCTGGCGATGGCCTTCTCCAGATCTCTGCCGAGGTTGGTCATCTGCCGCAGCAATCCGCCCTCGGGGGCGGCGTCGCGCACGCTGTTGATCTTGTCGAGCAGGTTCTGCTCGTACTCCGGGATCTTGCGGGCGAGGTCGACCGCCTGCACCGAGACGACGGCGGTGACGCCGCCGAGGATGAGGAACATCAGGAGCGTGACGGCGATGACGGCCGGGGTCTTCGGCACGCTCCAGCGTTGCAGCCGCTTGATGATCGGCGCCAGCGCGAAGCTGAAGAGGATGGCGAGCGCCAGCGGTTGAAGCACTGCCCGGCCGAAGTACAGCGCCAGCACCACCGCGGCCATGGCGACGATCAGCGTGATCACCGTGGTCGATGGTGCCGCGGAAGCGACCCCTGCCCCGTGACGTTCCGAGGGTGTGGTGATGGCCGATGCCACGTTTTCAGGTCTCCCGAAGTGTTCGGTCACGCGGCGGCGTTACCAATCCCTCGCATCGAGCGGGAAGGCACGTTCCTCTCGGCGTTGATCGACCAATCTTTGGAGGCCGCGGACAGCGTTCATCAACGCGTCGACCCGACTGGCCACGGCCCTGTCACCGGACGGGCCATGACGTTTGGTATCCAAGCCAAACTGACGAACGAGCCCGGAAATGCGCTCCGTCAGGATCTCGATAGCATCGTGCGCAACCATACCGCACCTCCCGCTTAATTAAGCTTGAGCGATTTCGGGAATAATCAATACAGAAATGCGAATCAACCTGAAATATCCACGGTAATGACAATTTACGAAAAATAAGTCATTTGAAAATTGACCAGACGAATTGTCTTGTTTTGCGAGGTGGTGGCGCGAAAACGTGCGGCGGTTTTCGCGTTTCTTCTTTTTGGTCTTGCGACTCCGTTGTGTTGGGCTGTCGATGCGGGAGCAGGCGATCGATTTTCCGCGCAGCGGACAACGTGTCGTCGTGGTCCTGTGCTTCTTTCGAGAGTTGTGCCGCTCCCGCGCCATTCCCCGGCCGCCAGCTTGTCCACCAACCGTTGGCCGTCGTGGCGGCCGGCGCCCCAGCCGGCGGGCCGGGCATTTGCCTCGGCACCCCGTTGATGAGGAAACCGCGGCAGAGCGTCACCCCAGGGTCGGAAGCGGGTTCTCCTCGATTCTGTTGAGCATGCCCGCCCGGTCGCCGGCCTCTTTGTGGCTGAGGCGGTGCAGCGGGAAGCCGTTGAGGCAAGCCACTTTTCCGGTGCCGAGTTCGATCACCATCCAGCCGCTACCCGCCGGGTCGATGATCAAGTCGTAGATGCGTTTCATCATGGTGAAGGTCCTGTTGGAAGAGGGAGGGGCGCGCCGCAGTCGAGCGCGAGGCATACGCTTCGGCGTCACGCTGATTTCAAAATATATCCTGGTAACGTTCATGTGGGGCGCCTGACGCCGCCCACCGTTGCGCAGACGTACATGCCTCACTATTGGCCATGCCGCGCTCCGGAATGCTCCATCCGGCTACCCGACGCTGGCCTTTGTCTGTACAATAAAGCGCCGGGCATGGACGTGTCGGTGACGCCGGCAAGAGAGAAACGGCAGCATGTCGTTCGCGTCGTTTGTCTTCCCTTGACGGTCGTTTAGCATGGCGCATGCCGCACAGCCGAGGGCATGCCGTTGGGCCAGGGCACCATCCGCGACGAGATCTGGAATCAGCCGATCTCAGCCATCCTCGAAAGCCTGGGTGCGACCGCCGCCGGCCTGAGCCGGACCGAGGTGGAGGCGCGCCGTCGGCACTACGGCCTCAACCAGCCGCAGGCGCATCGCCGTCGGCCGCTGTGGCTGCAATTCCTGGCCCGCTTCCTCAACCCGCTGGTCCTGATCCTGCTGTTCGCCAGCGGCCTGTCGGCGGCCACCGGCAACGTCACCAGCTTCGTGATCGTCATCGTGATGGTCGTGCTCAGCGTCACCCTGGACTTTGTCCAGGAAATGCGGGCCGAGAACGCCGTGGAGGCGTTGCGCCGCACCGTCGCTGTGCGCGTCCAGGTCCGCCGCGACGGCGCGGAGGTGTCGGAGCCGGTGGACCGGCTGGTCCCCGGCGACGTGGTCCGTCTGGCCGCCGGCGATCTGGTGCCGGCCGACTGCCGCCTCATCGACGCGCGCGACCTGTTCGTCAACCAGGCCATGCTGACCGGGGAGCCCTACCCGGCGGAGAAGCGCGTCGATGCACCCGCCACCCCGGTGCAAGATCCCGGCGAGGCGCTCAACACCGTCTTCATGGGCACCTCGGTGATCAGCGGCAGCGCCATTGCCGTGGTCTGCCGGACCGGCGACGCCACGGCGTTCGGCCAGTTGAGCGGCACCCTGCAGGCTCCGCCGCCGCCCACCGCCTTCGAGCTGGGCGTCCGCCAGTTCGGCTTCCTCATCCTGCGCCTGACAATCTTCCTGGTGCTGTTCGTGCTGGCGGTGAACGTGCTGTTCCACCGGCCCTGGCTGGAGTCGTTGATGTTCGCCTTGGCGCTGGCGGTCGGGCTGACGCCGGAACTGCTGCCGATGATCGTCACCGTCACGCTGGCGCGCGGGGCGATGCGGCTGGCGCAGCGCCGGGTCATCGTCAAGCGGCTGGCCGCCATGCACAACGTCGGCGCCATGGACGTGCTGTGCACCGACAAGACCGGGACGCTGACCGAGGCGACGATCCGCATGGTCCGGCACCTGGATTTCCGCGGCGAGGAGAGCGAGCGGGTGTTCCGGCTGGCCTACCTGAACAGTTGTTTCGAGAGCGGCATCAAGAGCCCGCTGGACGAGGCCATCCTCGCCTACCGCACCCTGGACGTGACCGGCTGGCAGAAGATCGACGAGGTGCCGTTCGACTTCGAGCGGCGGCGTGTCTCCGTTCTCGTTGCCGATGGCGCGGAGCGGCTGCTGGTGGTCAAGGGGGCGCCGGAGGACGTGCTGCGGCAGTCCACCCATTACGAGGGCGAGGCGGGCGTGGAGAAACCGCTCGACCCGGCGGCGCGGGCGGAACTGGACGCCCTGTTCCAGATGCTGGGGGCGGACGGCTTCCGGGTGCTGGCGATCGCGTCCAAGGCGATGGGGCCGGAGCACACCTCCGCCGCGCTGGGGGACGAAAGCGAACTGGCCTTCGCCGGCTACGCGGTCTTCCTCGATCCGCCCAAGGCGAGCGCCATGGCGGCGATCCACGCCCTGACCGGGGCCGGGGTGGCGGTCCGTATCCTGACCGGCGACAACGAACGGGTGACGCGGCACGTCTGCACCGAGCTTGGCCTGACCGTCACCGGCCTGATCACCGGGGACGATCTGCGGGCGATGAGCGAGGAGGCGCTGCGCGCCCGCCTCGCCAAGGTCAACGTGTTCTGCCGGGTGACGCCGGCGCAGAAGGAACGGGTGCTGTTGGCCTACAAGCGGTCCGGCCGGGTGGTCGGCTTCCTCGGCGACGGGATCAACGACGCCTCGGCCATCCACGCCGCCGACGTCGGCATCTCGGTGGACAGCGCCGCCGACGTCGCCAAGGAGGCGGCCGGCCTCATCCTGCTCGACCACGATCTGTCGGTGGTGCACGAGGCGGTGATGGAGGGACGCCGGACGGTGCAGAACGTCACCAAGTACATCCTGATGGGCAGCAGCTCGAACTTCGGCAACATGTTCAGCATGGCGGGAGCGTCGCTGTTCCTGCCCTTCCTGCCGATGCTGCCGACACAGGTTCTGCTCAACAACCTGCTGTACGACGCGTCGGAGGCCGGCGTTCCGCTCGACCACGTCGAGGCTGAAGCGTTGGCCAAGCCGGTGCAGTGGGACCTGCGGTTGATACAGCGCTTCATGCTGGTGCTGGGGCCGGTCAGCTCGCTGTTCGACTTCCTGACCTTCTACACCCTGCTTCACCTGTTCAATGCCGATGAAGCGCTGTTCCAGACCGGATGGTTCGTGGAGAGCCTCGCCACCCAGGTGCTGGTCATCTTCGTGATCCGCACCCGCCGCAGCCCGTGGCTCAGCCGGCCGCACCCGGTCCTGGCCGGGCTGACGCTGGGGGCCGCCGCCATCGGCGCGCTGCTGCCGCTGACGCCGCTGGGGGCCTTCTTCGGCTTCGTGGCGCCGCCGGTTTCCTTCTACCTGTTCCTGGGGGCGGCGGTCGCCACCTATCTGGCCCTGGTGGAAATCGCCAAGCGGCTGTTCTACCGCTACGTCGCCCCGCGGCAACGAACGCTGCGTCGGCGCCCGGCGGGTGCCGGAACGTAATGCCGTGTCATCCCGCCGCCGGGCGTGGGCGTAGAGTGCCGCCACCGTGCAGGAGGTTTTGTCGCAGGGATGCGCCACCAAGGTCCGACGGAGTCATCGTGCGTTTCCCGGAAGGTTCCACCGGGTCTCGGGGGCGGGGCGTTCGAGGAGGTCAGGCCACCGGGCCGTGGATCAGCACGAACAGCAGCACGGCCAGCAGGACGGCGACGGGAATCACCAGCGGCGGCACGAAATGCTCCTTCATGGCTGTCCACGGTGTCGGAAGCGGTGCCGTCAGGGGCGGTTGCATGGTCATCGTCCTGCTCCTTGTTCGGTGGGTCGTGTTCAGGTGCTTGACGGAGAGGCCGGCGCGGCAGGGTCCGCCCGCTCCACTGGCCCCAGGGCTTCGTTCAGTTCGTCCGGGTCGATGAGGGCCGTCTGTGCGCCGCCATCCGGCCCCGCCTGTTGGGGCAGGCGGATCCAGGTCGCGATGCGCCGGTACGCGGCGAAGGAGAGGGGCTCGATCAGTTCCTCGTCGGTCTCCACGACGTAGGTTCCCGCCGGCCGCTCAGCGTCCATGCCGCGCAGTGCGAAGGGGTGGGTGAAGGTGACGGTCTTGATGGTCGTGCGGGTGGTGGTCATCGGAGGATCTCCCGGGCAGGTCAGGCGGCGGTCTTGAGCAGACCCGTTTGGCCCGCCGGCGCCTGCACTGCCGGCGCTTGATCGGCCAGCGCGAGGGCCACGGCGGGGTTCATGCTGTCGACCATCGAGGTCGGGATCAGGATGGTCGTCCCGCGTTCCTTGGTGGTCTCGTAGATGATGTTCATGGCGCGCAGGTGGAGGGCCGCGGGGTGGCCGGCGTACAGCGTCGCCGCCTCGACGAACTTCCCGGCGATCTCCGCCTCCGCCGAGCCGAGGATGACGCGCGCCTGCTTCTCGCGCTCGGCCTGCGCCTGGCGGGACATGGCGTCCTGCAGCGCCACCGGGATGGCGACGTCGCGGATCTCGACGGAGGTGACGGAGACACCCCATTCCGCGGTCTTGCGGCCGATCTCGTCCCGCAGATGCGCGTCGGCGGCCTTGCGGTCGGACAGCAGGGCGGCCAGCATGGACGAGCCGATCATCTCGCGCAGCGAGGTCTGGGCCACGCGGTCGATGGCTTCGCGATAGTTGGTGATCTCCAGGGCGGCGCTGCGCGCGTCGTGGACGTGCCAGAAGATGATGGCGTCGACGTTGACGGGAACGGTGTCCTTGGTCAGCGCCTGCTCGGCGTTGAAGGCGGTGGTCTGGATGCGCTCGTCGATCACCGCGGTCACGCTGTCGACGATGGGCAGGATCAGGAACAGCCCCGGCCCCTTGACGCCCAGCAGCTTGCCGGCGCGCAAAACAACGAATTTTTGCCAGGTGTTGGCCATCTTGAGCGAGAGCCCGACGACAACCGCGGCGAGAACGAACGGCAGGGCGAGGAGAGGGCTGACCATGGCCCCGACCGCGAGGCCGGGAAGAAGGAAGGCGAGCGCCAGGGAAAGCGTGATGGGGTTCATCATATCTGCGACTCCTTGCCGAAGGGGCGGCTCATCGCCGCCCGATGTAGACGTACACGCACAGCATCACGGCGATGGCGAACGACAGCACGAAGGTGAGGCCGTACACCGTCATCCCACTGGACGAGGCACCGGCGAGCGCCCGTTCCGACGACTGCCACAGGTAGGTGAGCAACAGCACCACTGTGTTCATCACGGAGAAGGCGGTCGCCGCGTAGAGGATCAGGCGCATGAGGCCTCCTCACCGGCGGCATTCCAGAATGATCAGGAGTGGGGATGTCTTTTGGTGTGGGCGCCGCCGGGGCGGCCACACGGCTCGGCATCCAGCGCAATTCACCGGCATCGCCGGTCAAGGAATCGTGCGATCATAAAAGATATGGTGCGGTTTTTACCTTCGGCGCCGGGAGCACCCGGCGCATGAACCAACGATCCATCGGTTGTCTCGGAATAGTCGCCGCGGAAATGTTGCCAGCGTCTTGCGCGTCCTTGTCCGTCAAAAGACGGCTTTCCGTTAGGCTCGTTCTTCGGCGAAGCCCGCCATGATGATCGCCCGGCCCTTCGCCAGAATGTCCTCCATTGCCTTTTCATCCTCGGCCGTCATGGGGGCTTTCGCAACGCCGCCGATCTCCTCGCGGACATGCTGCCGTCCAACGTCGATGTTCGGGCGGAGATGCGCTTGGCCTTGCGGGGCGTTCGGAAACACCCAATGGAACTCGAGCCGCTCATCCGAGCAGATACGGGTGATCTCGCCGCGCTCGTTGAAGGTCAGGCTGACACGGTTCACGTTCAATCTCCTGGTTCATTCGTTCATTCAGGGGGCTCCAGGCGTCTATTCCGGCCATTGAGCGCCGCCGTCATCCTCCCAAACCGCGATCCGCCCTCGCAAATCTTTCCGGCCTTGGCTCTCCTTCGCCAGCACAGAATAGATTGAGCCGGGGTCGATGACGTTGACCCTGTCGCCGTCGGCAAGCTCCTCGATGTTCCCATAGAGGGTGGCAGCCCCGTCCGGACCGCACCAATAAGCCGTGAGTTGGCCCCAGACGCTCCAGCACTGAAGTCCATCGTTTTCCATGGTCACCTCGCGTGGATTGCGATTGTGGGTAAGATGGCGTTCCATGGCGATGCTCCTTTGTTCGCCCTCACTCGATGGAATTCGGGGGCCCGTGCCTTCGCCCGTTTCTACCAGTTGATTGCCTCATCGAGGCCGGAGGCGCGTCGCTTCCTGCGTCCATCAACAAGTCTTTCGAGGCGGTGAACGGCTTCCACCAACTCATCGATCTGTTTGGTGGCTGCGCGGTCATCGGACAGACCATGCCCTTTCCTATCCAAACCAAACTGGCGTACAAGCGCAGACGCACGGCTTGTCAGATTTTCGACTGCATCATAGGACATCGCATTAACCTCCCTCCAAGACGTTGTTATGCGCAACCGAAGCCTTGATACGATCGGCTCGCATCGCAGACCTCGATCTGGGATGGCGCCTCCGCACCCATCAGGTTGTCTGGAGGAAGCTGCGCGTTTGTTGATTGCGTGGCTCGTGCACTGTCAACCGGATCTGCTATCCGGAAAAAGCCGAGATCACCAGCCCTGCAATCAAGCCTATGGTCATGCCAAGGACCAAATGCGCCATAAGTTTCCACTTCGGTGCGGACAGAGCCCAGGCGGCGCGCTCAGAAATAGCCCAATTTGATAGCGGCGAGGATTGGGCGCGCATTAAGACCTCCTTTTTAAGTGGTCCGTATTGAATATGGTGTTGAAAATCATGCTTTGATATGCGTGCAGAAAATATATTTTTTGGTTCCTGTATAAAAATCGCACACCAGAATCCACGAACAACCGTTCTTGTTGACGGGCACTCAGAGAGATGCGCTCATCGTCTCCCAGATGGCCACCAACGCGATCGTAAACAGCAAGAGGACCCCGACCAGCGCGGCGCAGAGCAGTGCACCGTCTTCCTCCAGGTAGGCGAAGGCGATCAGGACAATGAGAAGGGCAGAGGGGACGTTGCTCAAGGGGACGGGGATGAAGAGGCTTGTGCCAAGCAGCAGGACGGCACCGCCGACCACCCGCTTGGTTGCCGCGAACGGGGTGGCCCAGCGCGGGCGGATGAACCGTTCCAGGTATCGCAACACCGGAACGGTCCGGCGGATGATCGCGGTGAGCCGCCGGGTCTCGACGTGACGGGTGGCGACGCGGCGAGGAAACACGGGGCCGGGACGATCCAGGATCATCTGGAACGCGACGATCGTGAGCAGCACGCCGGCCATGGCCGACACGCCCGGAAGCACGCCGAGGAGCGCCAGGAGAAGGAGAATGACGCCGAAAGAACGACGGCCAAGCCTCCCGGAGAGCCAGTCCAACGTGACGTGCTCTCCGGGTGATTCCCCGAGAATCCCGTTCAGCACCACGGACGTGGGCACGCGCGTGATCATGACAATACCCCCCGAGACGGCTGATCCATCGGGAGAGGGGACCGGTTGGCCGGCTCGGGAGGGTGGAACACGTGGGCAGGTGATGCCATGAACCTGTCGCAGATGGGCCTGTTCATCGCCGCCGCCTCGGTCATCGCGGTTTCCGTTACCCTACTATACCGGCGCGGCCGCCTCAGCGAGGCTGGGTTGGCCGGCGTGCTGATCGGCATCGCCGCCGTGGTGGCGTGGATGCTCGCCGGTCGGTGATGGGCCTCCTCCGCAAGGCCCGGAGGGAAATGCCCATGCCGCAGTTGGCCTCGGGCAGAACGAAAGACCACCAGCGATGTTGATGCCGGGGAACGTCCGCAACGACCGTCTCCGGCGCCGTTCGAACCCTGATCGCCCGCCACGGTCGGCCAGCCACTGCCGGATGGGGCAAACGACGAGGGGGTTTTTCCCATGGGCACCGAGAGAGGCACGGAGCATCACCGACGGCGGCACCAAGCCCGTGGAGGCGGCGCAGCCACGAACCGGGAGAACAGTGAGGCCGGGATGGATGGCGGTCCGGACCGGCTGCCCTTGCGACCCGACATGGCGCTGGGCCTTTGGACGTCCTGGATGGAGGCCAACGCCGGCGCCGTCCGGGATTGGAGCGGTGCAGGCAGGCCATGGTGGCAGGTCTCGTCCGATGATCTCACCGGCACCGTGCTGGAGGCCGGAACCCGGCAACTCAACGAGTTCCTGGCCAAGGACCCGGTGCTCCGGTCCATCGACGGCCTGTGGAACGCCAACCCCTTCCGCACCATCGTGCCGGTCGACTGGGCGGAAGTCGCCCGCGCGCTCCGGACCGTGTGGATGCTGTCGCTCGGCCGTCCGGACAAGACCGTCCGCAAGGCCGCCGATGTCCAGGCGGCGGTCTGGACGTCCGCGATGGAGGCCTGGAACGATGCGGGCCGCCGCTGGTGGGGCATGGCCGACGGCACGGCGGCGGACGGGGCCAGGTCCGGCCCGGCGCCCGATGGCGACAAGCGCTTCGTCGCGCCGGAATGGCACGCCAACCCGGCCTACCGCACGCTCAAGGAGATGTACCTGCTGGCCTCCGGCTGGCTGCTGGAGCAGGGCGAGCGCGCCGATGGCCTCGACGATGCCGAACGGCAGCGGCTGACCTTCCACCTCCGCCAGTTCGTCGACGCGATGAGCCCGACGCTTTTGCTGTTCTCCAACCCCGCCGCTTTGCGCCGGGTGCTGGAAACCGGTGGCGTCAGCCTGGCCGACGGTGCGCGCAACCTGCTCTCGGACCTGAAGGAAGGCCGCCTCAGCATGGTGGACGCTACCGCCTTCGAGCCGGGGCGCAATCTGGCGACGACCCCCGGCAAGGTGGTCCACCGCAACCGGCTGATCGAGCTGATCCAGTACCAGCCGGCGGGCGGAACGGTGCACGCGGTGCCGCTGCTCATCATGCCGCCGTGGATCAACAAGTACTACATCCTCGACCTGCAGCCGAAGAACTCGATGGTGCGCCATCTGGTCGGACAGGGGTTCACGGTGTTCGTGATCTCGTGGAAGAACCCGGACGCCTCGATGGACGGCGTCGGGTTCGAGGACTATATGGACCTCGGCCCACTGGAGGCCGCCGAAATGGTGCGCGACATCACCGGGGCCACGTCCATCAACGTGATGGGCTACTGCATCGGCGGCACGCTGCTCGCCATCACGCTCGCCTGGCTCGCCGCGAAGCGCGACACCCGGTTCAACGCCGCCACCTTCATGGTGTCGCTCCAGGACTTCTCCCATGTCGGTGACACGGCGGTGTTCCTGGGCGAGCCGACGGTGGACTTCATCGAACAGCAGATGATGGAGCGCGGCTATCTCGACAGCCGGGAGATGAGTAACATGTTCAACCTCCTGCGCTCCAACGACCTGATCTGGTCGAACGTCGTCAACAACTACCTCATGGGCAACAAGGCGCCGGCCTTCGACCTGCTGTACTGGAACAGCGACGGCACCCGCATGGCGCGGGCGGCGCACAGCTGGTACCTGCGCAACACCTACGTCGAGAACAACCTGATCGTTCCGGGCAAGGTGAGGCTCAAGGGCGCGGCCATCGACCTCGGGCGCATCCCGCAGGACGTCTACGCGGTCGGCGCGGAGAAGGACCACATCGTGCCCTGGGATGCCGCGTG
>NZ_LGQZ01000159.1 GCF_003116015.1 Azospirillum sp. TSO22-1 | reverse complement strand
TGTCCATCGCCCGGTTGAGGTGGTAGGGGATCTGCGCGACCTGCCCCGAGGCGACCAGGGCGCTGACGGTGACCAGGCTGCGGTCGCGCGGCGCCAGATCCGGACGCAGCCAGAGGTCGCGGAACAGCACGTCGGTCGTGTACTGCACCATGCCCGGCGCCACCGCGCCGAAATTCTGCGCCACGCCCGTGGCGCGGCGCGCCTCGGTGGTCTCGTCGAGGGGAAGCGGCGTGGGCGTGGCCGGCGGAAGCTGGTCGGCGGCGATGCGGCGCTGGGCGAACACGTCCTTGGTGACCGCCACCGCCGCCATGGCGTTCGCCCAGCCGGAATAGAAGGCGAGGTGGGTGACGATCTCGGACAGCTCACCGGGCTTGACGCCGTTGTCGAGCGCCAGGGTGACGTGACGCGGCATCTCGACCGTCTGGTTGCGCGCGATGAGTGCCGCCACCGTGACGATGCTGCGGTCGCGCGGGGAGAGGCCGGGACGCTTCCACAGATCCCCCTGGATGGTGCCTTGCGCGAACCTTTCCAGTGCCGGGGATACTGACCGCACATCGTCGAGCGTCACGGACCTGAAAGCCGGTGAGGACGACGCCTGCCCCGCATGGGCCAAGGACGAGGCGAACAACGTGAGCGACGCAAGCGTCGCGGCGAGCGCTTTCATGTTTGATCTCCGTTCGGTCACGGTTCCAACGTGCGGAAGCGCAGGCGCGCCTTCCGCGGCCGCTGTCAGATTGCACGGAGGGGGCGGCTTTATGAGAGGGCGCCGGGCGATAGCCCTTATCGAGACGGCTCATCAATGAGCCCTCGCCCGGCGCACGGGTGACCGGGCCGCCCGTGCCGTCAGAAGGCCAGGGAGGCGGTGTCGATCACGAAGCGGTACTTCACGTCGCCCTTCAGCATGCGCTCGTAGGCCCCGTTGATCTGCTCGGCGCGGATCGTCTCGATGTCGGAGACGATGCCGTGCTCGGCGCAGAAGTCGAGCATCTCCTGGGTCTCCGGGATGCCGCCGATCATCGAGCCGGCGATTGAGCGGCGCTTGGTGATCAGGGTGAACACCTCGGGCGAGGGATGCGGCGAGGCCGGCGCACCCACCAGCACCATCGTCCCGTCCCGCTTCAACAGCGTTGTGAAGGCGTCGAGATCGTGCGGGGCGGCCACCGTGTTGACGATCAGGTCGAAGCTCTTGGCGTGCGCCGCCATCTCGTCGGGGTTGCGCGACACCACGACATCGTCGGCGCCCAGTGCCTTGGCGTCCGCGCGCTTGGATTCCGAGGTGGTGAAGGCGATGACATGCGCGCCCATCGCGTGGGCGATCTTGATGCCCATATGGCCGAGACCGCCGATGCCGACCACGCCGACCGTCTTGCCCGGACCGGCCTTCCAATGCTTCAGCGGCGAATAGGTGGTGATGCCGGCGCACAGCAGCGGCGCCACCGCGGCGAGTTGCTCCTCCGGGTGCCTGATCCGCAGCACGTAGCGCTCGTGCACCACGATCCGCTGCGAATAGCCGCCCAGCGTGTGGCCGGGCGCGTCGGGGGTCGGGAAATTGTAGGTGCCGACCATGCCGTCGCAGTAGTTCTCCAGCCCGTCCCCGCAATCCTCGCAGTGCCGGCAACTGTCAACGATGCAGCCGACGCCGACGAGATCGCCCGCGCGGAAGCCTGCCACATGCGCGCCGACCGCCGAGACGCGCCCGACGATCTCGTGGCCGGGCACGCAGGGCCACTGCGTGCCGGCCCATTCCGCGCGCGCCTGATGCAGGTCCGAATGGCAGATGCCGCAATAGGCGATCTCGATCTGGACGTCGTGCGGGCCGGGAGCCCGCCGCGTGATCTCCATCGGTTCAAGGGGCTTGTCGCCGGCGTAGGTGCCGTAGGCTTTGACGGTCATCGAAACGCTCCTTCATCCTTGTGCCGCTCTCAAGGCGCCAAGGCAGAACACCAATCCGGTGAGTGTAGCGGGCGTCGGCAGGCCCGATTAGACGTCATCGACCGCATGGTGTTATGAACTGCATTCATCAATGCCACTCGAAGGCCAGCCATGATCGGGAGACCGGCAGCGGGATCGCCGCCGGTTTCCTCTGTGGCCGGTTTTCTCTGCAGTTGGAGTCCGCCGGGCCGTCAGCCGACCTCGACGACGATCTTGCCGAAGGGGCCGCAGTCGAGATGGTCGAGCGCCTCCGGCAGCGCGTCCATGGCGTAGCGCCGGTCGATCACCGGGGAAAGGCCCGTCGCGTCCACGGCCCTGACGAGATCCTCCAAGGCGCGGCGATGTCCGACGCTGATCCCCTGCACGACCGGCGATTTCACCAGGAGGTTCAGCACCGGTCCGGAAACCTCGAAGCCTTCCAGCACGCCGATCACCGAGATGCGGCCATGGACCGCCACCGCCTCCAGCGACCGGGCGAGATGGGCGCCGCCGACGATCTCCAGGATATGGTCGATGCCGCGGTCGCCGGTGAGGCGGTGGACGGCAGCGACCCACTCCGTGCGGTCGATCGCATGGTCGGCACCGAGCGCCCTGGCGCGTTCCCGCTTCTCGCCACTGCCCGAGGTGACGAAGACCTCCGCGCCATGGGCCTTGGCGATCTGGAGGCCGAACAGGGCGACGCCGCCCGTGCCCTGGACCAGCACGCTCTCGCCGGCCCTGAGGCCGCCACGCTCGACCAGCGCGAACCAGGCCGTGAGACCGGCGCAGGGCAGCGTGCTGGCCCCGGCGGAATCGAGGCTCTTCGGTGCAGCGGCGAACCACGATTCGGGAAAGGCGACATACTCCGCCAGGACGCCCGAAAGGGCGCCGCCGAGGGCGCGGCCGGGCAGCACCCTGGCATTGCCGGCCGGCCTACCATCGATCCAACCGGGGGTGAAGGTCGAGATGACGCGGTCCCCCGTCCGGAAGCGTGTCGCACCCGCGCCGACAGCGGCGATGGTCCCGGCGAGATCCGAGGCCGGCGTGAAGGGAAAACCCACCGTCCCGCCCATGCCGTTCTCGATCATCATCTTGTCGCGGTAGTTCAACGAGACCGCCGCCACCTTGACCAGAACCTCGCCCGGACCCGGCTCGGGCACCGCCACCTCTCTCAACCGCAGACTTGCGCGCCCGAACGCGTCCATTTCCCAGCGCTTCATGATCATCGGCTCCGTTTGGGATTGTGGAAAGCCCCAGTTTGGCGTTGATGATCCGTCCCAGGTGGCGATAGATTTTCTCCTGACTGGCGCCTGTGGAGCGACAATGCCGGACAGCGACATCATGCCGGACCTGCCGGTCTTCGTGGCGGCAGCGGAAGCGGGCGGCTTCGCCGCGGCGGCGGCGCGGCTGAACCTCTCGCGTTCCGCAATCGGCAAGACGATCGCGCGTCTTGAGGGACGGCTCGGTGTCCGTCTTTTTCACCGCACGACGCGGTCGCTGACCCTGACGGAGGATGGACAGGCGTTCTTCGAACATTGCCGGCGCGCCCTGAACGAGGTTCAGGCGGCGCGCACGATGCTCGACTCCGGACGGCGCGAGGCGGCGGGGCGTCTTCGCGTTTCGGTTCCGGTGCTGTTCGGCCGGCAATGCGTCGCCCCGGTGCTGATCCGGCTTGCCGAGGCTCATCCCAAGCTGGAACTCGACATCAACTTCAGCGACCGGTTCGTCGATCTGGTGGAGGACGGCTTCGACCTCGCCGTGCGCAACGGCCCCTTGCAGAACTGGCCGGGGCTCGCGGGGCGGCGTGTCGCGTACCAGCACATGCGGGTCTGCGCCGCGCCACGCTATCTCGAAAAGCATGGCGTTCCGAGGGAGCTGCACGAACTGTCGGGGCATCGGGCGGTGCTCTACGGCCGTCCGGGCCGCGTCAAGCAATGGCTGTTTCCACAGCCGGGAGGCGCCCTGGCCGAGGCGATGCCGCCGAGCCGACTGCACTTCGACGATCTCGGCACGATCAGGGACGCGACGCTCGACGGGCATGGCCTTGCCTGGCTGCCGTGCTGGCTGGTCCGGGACGATCTGGCGGCGGGACGGCTCGTGACGGTGCTCGACCATCTGCCGTCGCATGTCTTCGACAGCCATCTTCTGTGGCTGCAGACGCCCCACCTTCCGATGCGCGTCCGGCTGGCGATCGACGCCCTTGCGGCAGCGTTGCCGGAGGCCACGTCCCTGCCACCGTCCCTCCGGCCCTCCTGACGGGTGCTGGAGCGGTGGCTCTGCCGCTCAGGCCGTCCGGACACGTCCGCTGCGCGACGCCAGGACGGTCAGCAGCGCGGCGAGGACGAGCAGAAGCGCGCTGGCGCCGAAGGTGGCCCGATACCCGCTGGTGTCGAATAGAAGACCGCCGACGACCGCACCCGACGAGATCGCGAGCTGAACGACCGCCACCATGAGGCCGCCGCCCGCTTCGGCGTCCTGCGGCAGCGTCCGCGCCACCCACGTCCACCAGCCGACCGGTGCCGACGTGGCCAGCAGCCCCCAGAGGCCGAGCAGCAGCGCCGTCGCGGCACCTCCGCCACCGGCGGCGGCGAGGGCCGAGGCGATCACCGCCATCAGCGCCGGGATCATGACCAGCGTCCGGTAAAGGCCCGCCGCCTTCAGGACCCCTCCGATGAGGGTGGTGCCGAGGACGCCGGTCACCCCCATCAGCAGAAGCATGAGCGACAGCGTGGACACGTCGGCTTGGGCCGCCGTTTCGAGGAACGGCCGCAGGTAGGTGAACAGCGTGAACTGCCCCATGAAGAAGACGCCGACCGCCGCGATCCCCAGGGCCACCACGGGGCGGCCCAGCAGCCGGAAGACGCTTGCGAAGCCGGAGCGGGCTTGGATGCGCATCGACGGGAGGCTGGCCAGTTGCCAGACGAACACGATGACCGCCACCGGAACGACGAGGAAGAACGCCCCGCGCCAACCGATGAGGCCGCCGAGAAAGCTTCCCATGGGGGCGGCGACGACCGTCGCCAGGGCATTTCCGCCGTTGAGGATCGCCAAGGCCCGCGGCACGTGGCGGTCCGGCACAAGCCGCATCGCCGTTGCCGCCGACATCGACCAGAACCCGCCGATGGCGACGCCGATGAATGCCCGGCCGACCATGAACATCGCATAGTCCGGGGCGAGCGCCACGACCGTCCCCGAGACGATCATCAGGCCGGTCAGGCCCAGCAGCAACAGCTTGCGGTCGAGCCGACCGGCCAGCGGCACGATGACGAGGCTGGTCAGCACGGCGAACGCGCCGGATACGGAGATGGCCTGCCCGGCTTGGCCCTCGGTGACCCGGAGGTCCGACGCGATCGGCGTCAGCAGGCTGACCGGCATGAACTCGGAGGCGATCAGGGCGAACGCGCCGAGCGACAGCGCCAGGACGGCGCCCCACGCCGCTGGCCGTTTTTCGGCCGCGAGGCCTTCGGAGGCTTGTGCCAACATGTTCATCCTACCTTGACGCTGCAAAGGGGGGCCTGGACGGCATGCCCATCCGGCGCTGACTGTCCCAGGGAGTGTTGTGGAGCCCCCGGCGGGGAGAGCGCTGGCCGTCGCCGGCATGGCGCCGTGCGGGCAATCGCCCGCCGAACCGGTGCTGGGGATCCGTCATGCCAGAGGTAGCCGAGCCGGCCGTCAGCGACTACCGCCTCCAAAATGCATGCGGTTATGAGCGGGGCTCATCAATACGGCTCCGCACCCGTTCCGACAGCACATGGTCCCCGCCCGGCGGCTGTATCCATCTCGGATCGATCGTTACAATCGGCGTGCCTGCATGAGAGAGGTTCATGAATGCCGCGCGAGAACGTCAATGATCTCGTTGCCTTCCTGGCCGTTGCCCGGGAACGCAGCTTCACCAGGGCCGCCGCCAGAATCGGCGTCACGCAATCGGCGCTGAGCCACACCATCCGCCAACTCGAGGCCCGGCTCGGCATCCGCCTGCTCACCCGCACGACGCGCGCCGTGATCCCGACCGAGGCCGGCGAGCGGCTGCTGGAAGGCATCGGGCCGCATTTCGACGAGATCGAGGCCCAGATCGACGCGCTCAGCGCGCTGCGTGACAAGCCCGCCGGCACCATCCGCATCAACGCGCCCGACCACGCGATCAAGCATCTCCTGTGGCCGAAGCTGAGGACATTCTTGCCGCGCTACCCCGACATCAAGGTCGAACTGGTGCTCGACAACGGGCTGGCCGACATCGTCACCGAGCGTTACGACGCCGGGGTGCGCATGGGGTATCATCTGGCCAAGGACATGATCTCCGCACGGATCGGTCCCGATTTCTGCATGGCGGTCGTCGGAGCGCCGTCCTATTTCGCCGGCCGTTCGGAGCCGCTCCACCCCAAGGATCTCGTCGGCCACAGTTGCATCAACTTCCGCCTGCTGACCGGTGGCGGACTGTATGTGTGGGAGTTCGAGGAGGAGGGGCGCGAGATCAAGGTCCGCGTCGACGGCCAACTGATCTTCAGCAACATCTTCGACCTGCTCGACGCGGCCCTGGACGGCTTCGGCCTCGGCTACATTCCCGAAGACATCATCCTGCCCTACGTCGCCGACGGCCGGCTCGTGCGCGTCCTCCAGCCCTTCTCGCCCTATTGGGAGGGCTACCATCTCTACTACCCGAGCCGCCGCCAGTCCTCGCCGGCGTTCATCACGCTGGTCGAGGCGCTGCGCCACCGGTTCTGAACATCAGCCGTCGCTCGGCCCTGCTGGGCTTCGCGGCCGGGACCGTCCTCCTCGCGCTCCGCGTTCCGACGGCGGCCGCCCAGGAGAAGAAATACGGCGGTGACGCGATGGAGGGCGGGCTCAAGGACGACCCGCGCCTCTTCCTGTCCATCGCCGGGGACGGGGCAGTCACCCTGCTGTGCCATCGCGCCGAGATGGGGCAAGGGATCCGCACCAGTTGGGCCATGGTCGTGGCCGACGAGTTGGAGGCCGACCTCGCCCGCGTGACGGTGCGGCAGGCTCCCGGCGACGAGGCGCGCTTCGGCAACCAGAACACCGACGGCTCCCGCAGCATGCGCCAGCATTTCGAGCCGCTGCGCCGCATCGGCGCTGCCGCCCGCCGGATGCTGGAGCAGGAGGCGGCGGCGCGCTGGGGTGTCGCCACCGACGCCGTCCGGGCAGACAACCACGAGGTCGTGCATCCGGCGAGCGGCCGCCGCCTCGGCTTCGGGGCGCTGGCCCAGGGGGCCGCCGCCCGCGCGGTTCCGGGACGGGAGGCACTCCGCTTCAAGGCGCCCGAGCAGTTCCGCTACATCGGGCGGGACAAGGTGGCGCTCGTCGACAACCGCGACATCACGACGGGCAAGGCGGTCTACGGCATCGACGCCCGCGTCGAGGGCATGGCCTTCGCCGTCGTCGCCCGTCCTCCCGTCCTCGGCGGCAAGGTGCGGCGGTTCGACGCCGCCGCCACCCTCAAGGTTCCGGGTGTGCTGAAGATCGTCCCGATCGACGCGCCCTCGATCCCCTCGGCCTTCCAGCCGCTCGGCGGCATCGCCGTCGTCGCAGAGAACACCTTTGCCGCGATCAAAGGCCGTTCCCTTCTTCAGATCGAGTGGGACGACGGGCCGAACGGCACCTACGACTCGGCCGAATACCGCAGGACGCTGGAAGCGGCCTCGGCCAAGCCGGGCAAGGTCGTGCGCGACGAGGGCGACGCCCACGCGGCGCTGGCCGGCGCCGCCAAGCGGGTCGAGGCATCTTACTATCTTCCCCACTTGGCGCAGGCGCCGATGGAGCCGCCGACCGCCACCGCGCGCGTGACCGCCGATGCGTGCGAGATCTGGTGCAGCGTCCAGGCGCCCGAGGCCATCCGCATCGATCTGTCCAAACGGTTCGGCATCCCGCGCGACACGGTGACCGTGCACACGCTGCTGCTGGGGGGCGGCTTCGGGCGGAAGTCGAAGCCTGATTTCGCCACGGAGGCGGCCCTCCTGTCGCGGGCCATGGACGGCCGGGCCGTCAAGCTGGTCTTCACCCGCGAAGACGACATCCGGCACAGCTTCTTCCACACCGTGTCGGTCGAGCGGCTGGAGGCGGGGCTGGACCCGGCGGGCAAGCCCGTCGCCTGGCTGCACCGCACCGCGGCGCCGTCGATCACCTCCCTCTTCATGCCGGACCCCAAGCAGGAGGGTGCCTTCGAGCTTGGCATGGGCGTGGTCGATCTGCCCTTCGCGATCCCGAACGTCCGGGCCGAGAATCCCCAGGCGGCGGCCCACACCCGCATCGGCTGGTTCCGCTCGGTGTCGAACATCCCGCACGCCTTCGCGGTGCAGAGCTTCGTTGCCGAGCTGGCCGCCGCGGCCGGCCGCGATCCCAAGGACTATCTCCTGGAGCTGATCGGACCGGACCGGCTGGCCCACGGCGACCGCTGGGCGGAGGTGTGGAATTATGGAGAAGACCCGAAGCTCCATCCCTTCGACACCGGGCGGCTGCGGCGGGTGATCGAGCGGGCCGCGGGCGAAGCGGGCTGGGGACGCACGCTGCCCGCGGGGCACGGCCTCGGCATCGCTGCGCATCGCAGCTTCGTCAGCTACGCCGCGGTCGTCGTCGAGGCCGCGGTGGGGGCCGACGGAGCGCTGACCATTCCCCGTGTGGACATCGCCTTCGACTGCGGCCCGGTGATCAACCCCGACCGGGTGCGGTCGCAGCTCGAAGGGGCCGTCATCCAAGGCATTGGCCTCGCAACGGTCGGCGAGATCAGCTTCAAGAACGGCCGCACCGAACAGACCAACTTCGACGGCTACGAGCTGATGCGCATCGACGCCGCGCCGGCGGCAATCCACACGCACCTCATCGAGTCCCGCTACGACCGGCCGCTCGGAGGAGTCGGCGAGCCCGGCCTTCCTCCGGTGGCGCCAGCCCTGACCAACGCCATCTTCGCGGCAAGCGGCAAGCGGATCCGCGCGCTGCCGATCCGCGACCAGCTTGCAAAGGCATGACGCGGGCGTCTGCTCCAGCCTTCACACCACTCACCTTCGGGGATTCCTCGCCGATGCGTCCTTTCATCATCTGCCACATGGTCACCTCCATCGACGGTCGCCTTCATCCCAGCCGGTTCACGCCGGCGGCCGTGGGCGTGTCCGCCGACGTCTTGCGCGGGCATTACGAGGCGGTGGCGGGCCGCTTCGGGGCCGAGGGCTGGATCGTCGGCCGGAAGACCATGGCCGAAATGGCCAAGGGCCACGAGCGGGCCGTCGCCGATGCCCCGGCGGTGGCGCGCGAGCCCCATGTCGCCGACCAGAAAGGCCGGAGCCTTGCCATCGCCATAGATCCGGCCGGACGCGTCCATTACGGACGGGACAACATCGGCGGCGACCACGTGGTTGCGGTGCTGGGGGAGCGGGTTTCGGATTCCTACCTCGCCGAACTCCGCGAAGACGGCGTGTCCTACCTCTTCGCCGGTCCGGAGGGCGACGACCTGCCGGGTGCCATGGCCCAACTCGCCACCGTCTTCGGCGTGCGGACGCTGCTTCTCGAAGGGGGAGGCCGGATCAACGGCGCCTTCCTTCGGCATGGCCTGATCGATGAGTTCAGCACGCTGATCCACCCCGCCATCGACGGCGTGGCCGGCACGCCGAGCATCGTCGATTACGACGGTGCCGATGGCGAGCGCCCCGGCGCCGGGCAGGCGCTCCGGCTGATCGGCTGCGAGACGCTTGACGGCGGGATGGTCTGGCTGCGCCACGCGGTGGAACAGGCGCCCGGCTCGGCGGCACACGGGTGAGCAACCATGGCGATCCCGTCCTTCCAGGCATCGAAGCTCAAGGAGCGTCCCATGCGGCGTCTGTGGGGCATTGTGATCGGCTTCATGCTTCTCTCGACAGGGCACGCCATGGCTCAAGACCGCATCCTGATCTCCTCCGAATGGGGGAATGTCACAGCTGAGCTGGCCGACAACGCCGCCGTGGATGCGCTGGTGCGGATGCTGCCGATCACGATCGGGATGCGGGACCATCTGCGGCAGGAAAAGACCGGCAACTTGCCG
The DNA here is from genome assembly GCF_003116015.1 of Azospirillum sp. TSO22-1. Taxonomy (GTDB): domain Bacteria; phylum Pseudomonadota; class Alphaproteobacteria; order Azospirillales; family Azospirillaceae; genus Azospirillum. Next base: position 21,545 of record NZ_LGQZ01000159.1, on the reverse strand, counting down.
GAGGCTCTGCCGGAAGCCCCGCGGCAACGTGATTTTTCCGCTGGAACGCTCGGCCTTTGGGGATCCGATGATTTCGTGATCTACTATCGCAGCGGTCGCGTTCCTCAGCCTGGGATCGTTATTCTCGGCACGGTGACGGGCGATGATTCGATCTTTGACTGCCCTGGTTCGATTGCCGTCCAACTCCAGCGTGTGAGGTGAGCAGCCATTCTGCTGCTGAACCCCTCACCTCTGGTATCGTTTCGCTGCCTTCAGTCGAGGCGCTGACCAACCAATGGGCTGCCTGAACGATTTGATTCGGATGGATAGAAGCGCGTCCCTGCGTGTGAATGCATCATGAGAGGGACAAAGACAAACCGCGTTATGACACGGTTTTGATGCAATTGAAGTATTTGGTTCAGGCGGTCGGAATCGAACCGACACTCCTTTCGGAACCGGATTTTGAAGCGAGTCGCGTCTATCACAGGACGAATCTGCGTTACCGTTTCTTAGCCCCTGCGGTTTTTCCAGCAGCGTCCATTGACTCCTATACCGCTCCTGGCGGCGAGGCGAAACCGGCCTATGTGTACGCTATAGCCCGATATTACCGCACCACCTGTTGAAGAATATTCTGGTGTCAGCATCTATCGCTCTCAATCACTTTTAGAATTTGTGAGGAGGTTGAGCATGGGGCAACCTGAGAAACTGGTTATCCGAAAGACCATCAGACGCCACCAACTGCGCGAGATGGTGCCGCTTGCCGACAGCACGATCTACGAAATGGAACAGCGCGGCGAATTCCCCCGGCGCTTCGCTCTCTCTCCACGCTGCATCGTTTGGGATCTTGCCGAAGTCGAGGCTTGGTTGATGGCACGCCGGACTGTACCGATTCGTCGTGCTCGACATCCCGACGTAACAAAACGCAAATCGCGTCCGGTCAGAGGGCGGGACTGAGTTCAACGAGGGGTATGGCGGGCGGCAAGAGCGTTGGGACGTGCTTTCGCCCTTCCACCCATGCGTCCACGATGTCGGCCCACTCCTGCATCATATGGCGGCGCTGGGCTTCATACTCAGCCTTGTTGTAGACGCCTCGCGACGAACGTCCGTCTTCATGCGCCAAGCACTTTTCGATCCAGTCGCGGTTGAAGCCCAACTCGTTCAGCAGCGTCGAGTCCGTCCGCCGCAGATCGTGGACCGTGAACGGCTCAAGCGGCAGCCCCTCGTTCTTCGCCTGCTCAACGACGGCATAGGTGATCCGGTTGAAGGTTGCACGCGACATCGGGGCGTCCGCATCGTACCGTGAGGGAAGCAAATATCGCGAATTGCCCGCACAGGTCTTGAGCGCGATCATGATGTCGAGGGTCTGTCGGCACAGGTAGACGTTGTGAGCCTTTGATCGCTTCATACGCTCCTTCGGGATCGTCCAGACCGCGTTCTCGAAATCGACCTCATCCCAGACGGCATCCTGCAACTCGCTCTTCCGGACCATCGTCAGGAGATAGAGCTTCATGCCCAGGCGGATCGTGGGCAGTGTTGCGACATGCTCAAGCTGCTTGAGCATGATGCGGATTTCGGCGGGGGAAAGGGCGCGATCCTTTGGCGTGAACGTGGCGATCGAGGAAGGGCCGACGTCATCGGCCGGGTTGTCCACCTTCTCGCCGTGGAGGATCGCGAAGCTGTAGATCTGCTTCAGAATATCGCGCACATGGATCGCCGTTGCCGGGGCTCCGCGTTCGACGATCTTACCGCATTGTGCGCGAAGATCGTCGGGCGTGATCTCGGTCAGCAGGCGGTTCCGCCACACAGGCAGAAGCTCACGCTCGAAAATGGAGCGACGCATCGCCCGGGTGCTGTCGGCCATCGGCGCATTGGTGAGCCACTTCTCCCCGAACTCGCCGAAGCTCTTGGCCTCCTTGAGACGGCGCTTCTCCCGTTGCTTTTCGATGGCGGGTGAACGGCCGTCGCTGACCGCTCGCCGCGCGTCCAGGCAGAGTTCGCGGGCCCGAGCGAGTGAGATTCCGTCCCGACCGTATTTGCCGAGATAGACCGTTTCGCGCCGGCCGTTCAGCCGGTAGTCGAGCCTGAACGACACCGTGCCCGACGGGTCCACGCGCACATACATGCCGTCCCTGTCGGTGACCTTATAGGTTTTGTCTTTGGGTTTCAGTGCCTTGATCGCTGCATCGGTCAGTACCCCATGTCACCTCTCAAAAAGTACCGTCAAGCGGTTTTTGGGGGCTCTCATCGGGGAAAGCGGCGTATAATCAGATGCTTACGCCATAAAAAGTGCCGTCAGGAGCCGTGCTGCTCCTGACGGCACTTTTGATTTCCGCAATCGTCAATATGGGCAAGGGCCGTCAGCCGGGCCGTCAGACGCGATCACTGCCCACCGATAGCCATCGATAGGTGATGGCAGAAAGTTTTTTCTTTATCAATTGGTTGCGGCGTATTCCGGCGTGGTTTCGGATACCCTCGGACCGGCGTGAATCACTCCCACTCGATGGTGCCGGGCGGCTTGCTCGTGATGTCGTAGGTCACCCGGTTGATGCCGCGCACCTCGTTGACGATGCGGTTGGACACGCGCGCCAGGAACTCGTGCGGGAAGGGATACCAGTCGGCGGTCATACCGTCGGTCGAGGTCACGGCGCGCAGCGCGCAGGCGTGGTCGTAGGTGCGGCCGTCGCCCATCACGCCCACCGTGCGCACCGGCAGCAGCACCACGAACGCCTGCCAGATGGCGTCGTAGAGGCCGGCGTTGCGGATCTCCTCCAGGTAGATGGTGTCCGCCTTGCGCAGAATCTCCAGCTTCTCCGGCGTGATCTCGCCGGGGACGCGGATCGCCAGGCCGGGGCCGGGGAACGGGTGGCGCTTGACGAACGCCTCGGGCAGGCCCAGCTCGCGGCCGAGCACGCGGACCTCGTCCTTGAACAGCTCGCGCAGCGGCTCGACCAGCTTGAGGTTCATGCGCTCGGGCAGGCCGCCGACGTTGTGGTGCGACTTGATGGTCACCGACGGGCCGCCGGTGAACGACACGCTCTCGATCACGTCGGGGTACAGCGTGCCCTGCGCCAGGAACGCCGCACCGCCCACCTTGTGCGCCTCGCCGTCGAAGACGTCGATGAAGGTGGCGCCGATGATCTTGCGCTTCTGCTCGGGGTCCGACACGCCCTTCAGCTTGCCGAGGAACAGCTCGGCGGCGTCCACGTGGATCAGCGGGATGTTGTAGTGGTCGCGGAACAGCGTCACCACCTCGTCCGCCTCGCCGGCGCGCATCATGCCGGTGTCGACGAAGATGCAGGTCAGCTGGTCGCCGATCGCCTCGTGGATCAGCACCGCCGCCACCGACGAATCGACGCCGCCCGACAGGCCGCAGATCACCTTGGCCGACCCGACCTGGGCACGGATCTTCTCGATGGCCTGCGCCTTGAACGCGGCCATGGTCCAGTCGCCCTTGATGCCCGCCACGCGGTGCACGAAGTTGGACAGCAGCCTGGCGCCGTGCGGGGTGTGCACCACCTCCGGGTGGAACTGCACGCCGTAGAACTGGCGGCGGTCGTCGGCGATGGCGGCGAAGGGCGCGCCCTCGCTGACGCCCACCGGGCGGAAGCCCTCGGGCAGCGCGGTGACGCGGTCGCCGTGGCTCATCCACACCTGCTCGCGCGATCCGATCTCCCACACGCCGTCGAACAGCGCGCAAGGTTCCTTGATCTCCAGGAAGGCGCGGCCGAACTCGCGGTGGTCGGAGCCGGTGACGGCGCCGCCCAGCTGGTGGCACATGGTCTGCTGGCCGTAGCAGATGCCCAGCACCGGCACGCCCTTCTGGAACACCACGTCCGGCGCGCGCGGGGCGTTCACCTCCAGCACCGAGGCCGGGCTGCCCGACAGGATGATCGCCTTCGGATCGAACGCCTCGATCCTGTCGGGCGCCATGGTGAAGGGATGGATCTCGCAGTAGACGCCGGCCTCGCGCACGCGGCGGGCGATGAGCTGGGTCACCTGGGACCCGAAATCGAGGATGAGGACGCGGTCTGCGGTCATGGGTCGGGCACGCTGTCGGTGGAAGCGTGCTAGATGCGCCCAATGGGCGGTTGGGTCAAGGGATTTGGCCCCTCAGCCCACGGCGGACTGCCCTGCAAGCGGCACGAGGTCGCGCCAGCCGTACGCCACCTCCAGGATCTCGGTACCGGCGAAGCGCCCCGGCCGGTCGGCGATGCGCACGCCGCCCAGCCGCTCGTAGAACCAGCGCGTCGGATTCGTGCTCAGGCACCACACCAGCCCGGAGCGGAACCCGCCGGCCAGCATGCGCTCGGCGCTCGCCGCCATCAGCAGCCGGCCCATGCCGCACCCCTTGGCGTCGTCGTGCAGGTAGAGCGCGTAGACCTCCCCGGCGAATCCGTCGATGCCGCGCCGCTGCGGGCCGAAGCTGCAGAAGCCGGCGACCGTCCCGTCCCCGTCCACCGCCACCACGGTGCCGCTGCCGGGGCCGCGGTCCGGCAGGCTGCCGCGCCAGCGCGCCTCGGCGCCGCGCAGCGACATGCCGGCCAGGTATTTGGCCGGCAGCATGCCGGCGTAGGTGGACTGCCAGCTCGCCACGTGCACCCGCGCGATGGCGGTGGCGTCGCCCGCCTGCGCGTCGCGGATGAGGACCAAGGCACGCTCCCGTTCCAGTTCTTCCTCTTAGAAGCTTGGAACGGGCACATGCCTTGTCCAGATGCGTTACTGCGAAGAGCCGACCTGCCGGCGCGGGTCCTCGGCCGGATCGACGTAGTTCAGGTCGAACGGCCCGACGCCGTTGATCTGCACCACCGCCTCCTGGGTGACGAAGGCATAATGCCGCGTGTTCGCTGGCATGGCGAAGAAGCCGCCGGCGGTCAGCGGCTGCACCTTGTCGCGGTCGGCGGTCTCGCCCATGCCGACGGCGAAGGTGCCGGAGAGCACGGTGACCGCCTCGTCCCTGGAATGCCAGTGCGCCGGCACCGCGTAGCCGGTCGGGAAGCGGACGCGGACCGCGAAGGGGCCGGGCTCGCCGGGCTTGCCGTAGACGACCGACCACTCCGCCCCGGCCGGCAGCGGCTTGGCGGGCTCCCACTTGACGGCGTCGGGGGTGAGGACGACGTGCCGGTCGTCCGCGGCGGCGGAAGCGGCGAGGACAAGCGCCAGGGACAGGGCCGGCAGGAACAGGAACGCACGCGGCATGGCAGGCCTCCTTCACCGGGGATCGAAAGCCGTCAAGCGTACGCCGCGTGCCGCGGGACCGTCCAACGGCACAAGGAGGCAGGGGCCGGCGCGTTCGCCACGCCCCCGCCCCTATTCGGGCGAAGTCACTCCACGGCCGGCTGCACGCGCCGCCGCCGGACGACCCCGCCGATCAGCTTGAACAGCAGCGCCCGCCCCTCCGGCCCCAGGCCGGGGCCGAACACCGCGGCGGCCATGGCGGCGGCGGTCAGCGCCACCTTGCCGGCGGTGAAGGCGGGCGCGACCTCGGCGCCGAACGCCTCCCACCCCACCGCGTGGGCGACCACCGCCGGCGCCAGGATGCCGAGCAGGCGGGCCGGGTTCAGCGGCGCCTCGCCGGGGCAAAGGCGGCGGCAGGCCCACTCGGTGACGGTGATCTGGAACAGCTCGCGCCCCAGAACCGCCACCGCCGCACCCAGCACGCCCCATTGCCACACCAGCGCCACCGCCAGCGCCGAACCGGCCGCCAGGCTGGCCGCGGAGACCCACGGCAGCACCCGCATCTGCTTGGCCTTCATCAGCGACACCTCGGAGTGCATGCGCACCCCGTGCAGCACGTAGGACAGCGTGAGGAACGGCATGCAGGCCAGCACCGGCGCGTAGTCGGCCGAAGCGATCAGGAAGAGGATCTCCGGCGTGGTCAGCGTCATGCCCAGCGCCGCGGCGGTGAGGACGACGATGAACAGGTGGAAGACGAACTCCGACTGCTCGCGGTCCTCGCCACCGTGCTGCGCCTCGAACCGGCGCACCGACCAGATCTGCAGGAACGACGCGGTCAGGAACATGTAGAGGATGGTGGACAGCCGCATGCCGAACGAGAAGACGCCGACCGCCGCCGTGGTCATCAGCACGTTGAGCAGCCAGCGCGCGACGAACTGGTTGGCGATGTCCAGCAGCGACTGCGGCATGAAGGGCAGCCCCAGCGTCACCACCCGCCTGAGGACCGCCGGCGAGAAGCCCACCCCGGTCCTCGCCAGGATCGACGCCGTCAACGACAGCCCGAGGATCGAGAACGCCACCCCGTTCGCCAGGAAGATGCCCGACACGCCGAGGTCCAGCACCAGCAGGAACAGCAGGTTCAGCCCCAGCAGCAGCACCGCCTTGGCGATGGAGACCAGCAGGCACATGCCCGATCGCTTGTGGACCCGGTAATAGGCCAGCGCCAGCTCGAACATGGTGCTCAGCGCGATGCTGGCCAGCGCCACCGCGATCACCGCAGCGAAGCCGCCGTCGCCGAACAGGCCCAGGCTGACCGCCCAGCCCGCTGGGTAGGACAGCGCCAGCAGGACCAGCGTCGCCGTGCCCAGGCCGAACATGGTGGTGCTGACCACGCGGTCGCGGTCCTTCTCCTCCGCGTGCTCGAAGTAGACGACGGTGAAGGCGTTGTTCATGCCGATCATCAGCATGACGGCGAGGATGTCGCCGACGACGCCGATCAGCGCGTAGATGCCGAACTCCGACGGCGTCAGCACCTTCGCATAGAGCGGCAGCAGCAACAGGCCGGCGGCCCGGTTGACGATGTTGGCCACCGTGTAAATCCAGCCGTGCTTCAGTATCGTTGCCGCTTCGGATGCCATCGTCGGTCCTTCACGCAATGGGAAAGGCCGGCAGCCACCCCCTTGGGATTAGCCAGCCCGGCGATCATCAGTGGATTCTTCAGCGAATGACTTGCGCTGATGATTGGGACCACGCGGCAGCGCGTCAATTTTGCATTGGGTGAAGCGGCGACTCTTCGGTCATACGCTATGACCGTGACCGACGGGCTCCCCTGACCGGCGGCAACCGTGCTTTCCGGAGCACACCCGCCCACCGACCGCACCGACCGCCCGGCCTCCCCCGGCAGGGGCCGGGTTCCATCCGGCCACCCCCATGGTGCGGCGCACACCGCGTTGCGGGCACGCGGCCTCCTTCGTCCGGGGTGGATTTGCGCGGCGTTTACCTACAATTCGCCGCGATTTGGCGCCGGACACACCCCGTTTCGGAGAGGGGTCCACCCCAACGCGATCATCCCGGCGCGGCGCCGTTCATCCCGCGGGGGGCTCCGGTGGCCACTGGTATTCACCTTCCGAAGCCATGTGTTACGGCCTCCGACATCCCGGCGCTCCAAAGATTTCTTGATGCCGCGCGCCCCCTATTCCAATTTTTGCACAACAAAATGCGCACCGGCTGCCCTTCGAACCCGCGGTTTCTTCCGTGTGCTTGCGGGGGCCGGACATAAGACACCCAAGACATGTGCAAACGAGCGCCGACCGCGGAGCGAATTCGCGGCGGACGGGATCATATTGTCAACATGCGGGACGAGTGATGAGTCAATCCGATCCTGAAGCGGTCTTCCAGACCGCGCCGGTCAAGAAGGCCGGCTGGCCGAGCCCGAGCGTCGGGCTGCTGCTGGCGCTGTGCGATGGTGTGCTCCTGGCGCTCCTCGGCTGGATCCTCAGCCGGACGCTGCTGCCCTCGGTTCCGGAGCCCGACCTCGACCTGACGGAACGCGCGCTGGTCACCGGCCTGATGCTGGTGCCGCTGGTGAAGTCGGTGTTCGGCATCTATTCGCTCGGCCGCTTCGACTACGCCGAGCGCACGCGCCGCACCTTCCAGGCCGCGGTGCTGTGCGCCGCCGTGCTCATGGTCCCGTTCGCCGTCATGGACGGCGTGCGCTCCTTCTTCGTGCAGGCGCTGGCCATCGCGCTGGGCGGCTTCGCCGTCACCTTCCTGGCCGACCTGCTGCTGGTGCACGGGCTGCTGACGCTGGTGCTGCAGTGGCGCACCCCGGTCATTATCGTCGGCGCCGGCTCCGTCGGCGCGGCCGTGGCCGAGAAGCTGCACCGCCTGCCGTGGCTGGGCATGCGCGCCGTGGGCTTCGTCGATGACGACGAATCGCTGTGGAACACCCGGGTGGCCGGCGTGCCGGTGCTCGGCCCCACCAGCATGCTGCAGGCCGCCCCGGCCATCGCCGCCCAGGCGCAGGCCGCCATCGTCGCCGACGTCGGCCGGCACGGCGCCGACCTGCCGGGCCTGCTGAAGGCCCTGCCCTTCCGCCAGGTCTACTGCGTGCTGGGCAACGGCGGGGTGACGGCGCTCGACGCGTCGTACCAGAACCTGCACGGCTCGCTGGCGCTGCGCGTCACGCAGCGCTCGGAAGCGACCTACCTGCGCATCCGCCGCGCCATGGACATCGTGCTGTCGAGCCTGCTGCTGGTGCTGGTGGCGCCGCTGATGCTGGGCATCGCCATCCTGATCAAGCTGGACAGCCCCGGCCCGGTGATGTTCCGCCAGAAACGCTGGGCCGGCGGCAACCGCACCTTCGACGTGCTGAAGTTCCGTTCCATGCACATCGACGCGGAGGAGCAGCTGAAGCGCCTGCTCGACAGCGACCCGCAGATGCGCGCCGAGTACGAGACCTTCCACAAGCTGAGCTTCGACCCGCGCATCACGCCGTTCGGCCGCTTCCTGCGCAAGACCTCGCTGGACGAGCTGCCGCAGCTCTGGAACATCCTGATGGGCGAGATGAGCCTGATCGGCCCGCGCGCCTACATGCCGAAGGAACTGCCCGAGGTCGGCGCGTCCGCCGCGGTGATCGGCTCGGTCCGTCCCGGCCTCACCGGCTACTGGCAGGTGTCCGGCCGGCACCGCACCAGCTTCCAGGAGCGCGTGGCGATGGACGTCTTCTACGTCGGCAACCGCGGCCTCGTCTTCGACCTGTTCATCCTGTTCAAGACGGCCTTCGTGGTGCTGAGGGGCGAAGGGTCATAGGACACCCCGCCGCGGCCCTGCACCCCCGAATAAGGGGTGCGGGGCCGCCTCCTAGGCCGGCCGGGGTGCTTCATCCCGGGCGGTTTAGCTCTTTCACGCGGCTTACGCGGCGGGGAATCCCCGCGGCACTCTGGCTCCCCAGAGCCAAGCCACGGCATTCGAAAGCAGCGGCCCGGAGACCATGCAGAAGCTCGAGAAATTCCTGACCGTCCTGGTGGTCATGTCGTTCGGCGGCACCGTGCTGCCGGCGCTGATCGCCAACGGCGCCCTGCCCACGGGCCCGCTCGACGTCGAGAGCCCCGGCGTGATGATCATCTTCGCCGTCACCTACCTGATCATCCTGTTCCTGCTGATGCTGCGGCAGGGGGTGATCTGGCGGGTGCCGACGGTGAACCCGGTGCTCACCGCGCTGCTCATCCTCGCCTTCGTCTCGGCGGCGTGGTCGGTGTTCCCCGACGTGACGCTGCGCCGCGCGGTGGCGCTCACCTTCACCACGCTGTTCGGCCTCTACCTGGCGCTGCGCTGGCGCCTGGACGAGGCGGTGGCGCTGCTGGCGACCGGGCTGGGCATGCTGCTCCTGCTGTCCTTCGTCTTCGTCGCGGCGCTGCCGCAGATCGGCGTCGACCAGGACATCCACCGCGGCGCCTGGAAGGGCGTGTTCTTCCAGAAGAACGTCACCGGCCGCATGATCGTCTGGTTCTCGCTCAGCGTGCTGTGGCTGGACTGGATCGGCTGCCGGCCGAAGTGGCTGCTGCGCGGCTCGTTCCTGGCGGCCTTCGTGCTGCTGATCATGTCGCGTTCGGGCACCGGCCTCTTGTCCACCATCATGGTGGCGGTGGTGATGCTGTCGGTGCGGCTGCTGCGGGTGAACATCCGCACGCTGATCCCGGCGCTGGCCCTCCTCGGCTTCGGCGCCCTGGTCGCGGCGACGCTGATCTCCGCGGATTTCCGGGAGGCGATGTACATGCTCGGCCGCGACACCACGCTGACCGGCCGCACCGAGCTGTGGCGCTTCGCCCGCGAGATGCTGAAGGACGACTTCGTCCTCGGCTACGGCTACGCCGCGTTCTGGTACGGCCTGTACGGCCCGGCCAGCTACTACACCACAGGCTGGGGCATCACCTCGATCCACAACGGCTGGCTGGAGCTGCTGCTGGACGCCGGCCTGCCCGGCCTCGTCATGATGCTCTATCTGATGGGCCGGATGCTGTTCGGCGGCGTGCTGGTCGCCCGCTACGTGGATTGGCGCGAGGCGCCGTGGATCCTCTCGGTGGCGCTCGGCCTGCTGGCCGTCTCCATCTCCGAAAGCGTGTTCCTGGAACGCCATTCGCTCAACTGGGTGGTCTTCGTGCTGGGCGTGACGCGGGTCATCATCCTGCGCCGGCGCGCCACGGCCCCAATTCCGGCTCCGGCACCACAGGCGGCGACCCCCGCCTACGCCGGCGCCGGCGGCCTCGGCTACGCCCCGACCCGCTGACGACGCCGCCACCCGACAACGCACTCAAGACATTCGAAGGCCCGCCATGAAGACCATGCAGGACAAGGTCACCGTCGTGATCCCGACCCGAAACCGGCCGGATCTGGTGACCCGCGCCGTGCACAGCGCGCTGGCGCAGACCTATCGCGAGATCGAGGTGATCGTGGTGGTGGACGGCCCCGACCCGGCCACCGTCGCGGTGCTGGGCGCCATCGCCGATCCCCGCCTGACCGTCGTCGCGCTGGAGAAGAACATCGGCGCCGCCAACGCCCGCAACCTCGGCGTCCAGCGCGCCGCCGGCGGCTGGATCGCCTTCCTCGACGACGACGACCACTGGATGGACGGGAAGATCGCCGTCCAGATGGCCGCCCGCCCGGCGGGCGTGCGCTATCCCGTCATGAGCTGCCGCTGCGAGGTGGTGACGGCGCGCGGCACCTTCGTCTGGCCGCGCCGGCTGGCGACGCCGAAGGACGCCATCGGCGACTACCTGTTCGTCCGCAAGGGGCTGTTCAAGGGCGAGACCTTCGCCCCCACCACCACGCTGCTGGCGCCCAGGGACCTGCTGCTCAAGCATCCCATACCGGTCTCGCTGTTCGACGACTGGGAGTGGCTGATCGGCTGCGGCCGCATCAAGGGCTGCGCGCTGGTCACCGTGCCGGAGGCGCTGGCCGTCCACTACACCGAGAACAACCGCGTCACCCTGTCCACCTGCCACAACATCGAGGACGCGCTCGGCTGGGCGCAGTCGATGCAGCCGCGGCTCTCGCCACGCGCCTACGCCAGCCTGCTGCTGCAGGCCACCGGCGGCGAGCCGGCGGCGCGCACCGGCACGGTGCGCTGGAAGATCCTGGGCGAGGCGCTGCGGCGCGGCTCGCCGACGCCGATGGCGCTGGCGACCTTCACCATGCACTCGCTGTTCCCGGTCGCGCTGCGCCGCCGGCTGCGACAGGCGCTGTTCTCCGCCCACTCCGCCGCCTGAGAGGGGAGACCGAGCGCATGACCCGCACACGAACCCGCGTGGCCTTCGCCACGCCCGGCGCCCTGGACGGCGGCGGCATCGGCCGCATGACCGACTACATCGTGGACCAGCTGGGCACCCGCGGCCGGCGCACCGGCGCCGGGCCGGACACCGTGGTGCTCGACACCCGCGGCCGCGGCAGCGTCTTCCTGTCGCCCTTCTACCTCGCCGCGGCGCTCGTCCAGCTGGCGCACATGCAGGTGCGGGGCGAGGTGGACGCCGTCCACATCAACGTCTCGGAGCGCGCCAGCTTCCTGCGCAAGGCGGCGATCCAGGCGGCGGCCAGCCTGTTCGGCACGCCGACCGTGGTGCACCTGCACGGCGCCTCCTTCATCGACTACTTCCGCGGCGGCCCGTTCGCCCGCGCCATCTCGCGCTGGCTGTTCCGCCGCTGCTCGCGCGTCATCGTGCTCGGCCACGGCTGGCGCGACTTCCTGGTGGAGGAGGTCGGCATCGATCCCGGCAAGGTGGACGTGCTGTACAACGCCGTGCCCGACTTCACCGGGCCGGACATCGAGCGCACGCCCCCGCCCTCCGGTGATTCGGCCGGCGAGCCGGTCCGCCTGCTGGTGCTGGCGCACCTCAGCGAACGCAAGGGCATCGGCACGCTGCTGCACGCCTGCGCGCTGCTGAAGGCGCGCGGCTTCGCCTTCCGCCTGACGCTGGGCGGCAACGGCGACATCGACGGCTACCGCCGCATGGCCGGGGAGCTGGGCATCGCCGACGCCTGCGACTTCCTCGGCTGGGTGACGCGCGATCAGGCGCACGAGCTGATCCGCTCGCATCAGATGCTGCTGCTGCCCTCGACGCACGAGGGGCTGCCCATGGTGATCCTGGAGGCGCTGTGCGCGCGGCTGCCGGTGGTCACCACGCCGGTCGGCTCGATCCCCGAGGTGCTGGACCACCGCGAGACGGCGCTGATCGTCCCGGTCGGCGAACGCGAGGCGCTGGCCGACGCGGTGCGGGCGCTGGCCGCCGACCCGGAGCTGTACCGCGCCGTCGGCGAGGCCGGGCGCCGGCTGTTCGAGGAGCAGTTCAACATCGAGGGCTACTGCGAGCGGCTGTGCGCCGTCTACGACGCGCTGAGCCGGCCCGGCCCGCGCCGCCCGCGGCGGATCCCCGACGGCGAGCCGGCCCCGGTGCTGGCCGACAGCCGCCCGCCGGCCGAGGCGTCGCTGCCCCGCGTCGGCCGCCGCTAGCCCGAACGGAACGTCGAACGGTCTGAAGACCAGGAGTGGACATGATCTACATCGTCAGCCCCGGCGGTACCCAGGAAAAGGGAGGGATGGGGCGGATCGTCGATAATTTCACCACCGACCTGCGCGACAACCGGCCGGACATCCGCTTCGAGGTGGTGGACAGCTACGGCCCGGGCAAGTTCCACCTGATGCCGTTCTACTTCGCGCTGGCGGTGCTGCGGCTGGGCCTGTGCTTCCTGGCCGGTCGCGGCGACCTCGTGCACATCCACATGGCCGAGCACGGCAGCGTGCTGCGCAAGGGCATCATCGTGGCGCTGGCGGCGTCGTTCCGGGTGCCGGTGGTGCTGCACCTGCACGGTGGCCGCTTCCCCGAGCAGGTGCGCAACGCCGGCCCGCTGACCCGCTGGGCGATCCGCCGGCTGGTGGCGGCCTGCAGCGAGACGGTGGTGCTCGGCGACTTCTGGCGCCGCTTCATGGCCGAGGAGTTCGGGACGGAGGCCAAGCGGGTGACGGTGCTGCACAACGCGGTGCCCGGTCCGCCGGCGATCCCGCTGCGCGCCAGCGACCGCCCGATGCGCCTCCTGTTCCTCGGCCGGCTGATCAAGCTGAAGGGCATCCACGTGCTGCTGGAGGCGCTGGCCGCCGAGCCGTGCCGCGCGCGGCCGTGGGAGCTGGTGATCGCCGGCGACGGCGACCTGGAGACCTATCGCCGCCAAGCGGAGGCGCTGGGCCTGTGCGGCCGCGTCACCTTCACCGGCTGGCTCGACCAGGACGGCTGCCGGCGGCAGCTGGCACAGGCCGACGTGCTGGTGCAGCCCTCCATGTTCGAGGGGTTGCCGATGGCGGTGCTGGAGGCGATGGCGCACGGGCTGACCATCGTCGCCACCCCGGTCGGCTCGGTCGGCGACGCCATCGAGCACGAGGTCACCGGCCTGCTGGTGCCCCCCGGCGAGGTCGAGCCGCTGACGGCGGCGCTGGTGCGCGCCCTCGACGACGCGACGCTGCGCCGGGAGCTGGGCATCGGGGCACGGCGGAAGTTCGAGACCTGCTTCGACATCGCCGTCTACCGCGAGCGCCTGATCGACATCTACCGCCGCAACGCCCGCCACTGGCGCTCCGGGCCGGAGACCGTGCCGGCGGCGGACGGGAACGCGTCGACGGCGGTTCGTCGGCTGGGATGACTTTTTAGCCCCTCTCCCTTGAGGGGAGAGGGGTTGGGGAGAGGGTGGCGCCGCGAAGCGGCCAGGAAGTTTGGCCCCTCTCCCCAACCCCTCCCCCGCGAGGGGGGAGGGGCTCGTGCTCCCCTCTCTCGGAGGACCAAACCCATGAAGGAAGCCTTCGCCGCCCTGGTGCGCCGGTCGGGCCTCGACGCGGCGCTGCGGTTCCTGGTCGCGCGCCGGCGGGTCACCATCGTCGTCTACCACGACCCCGACCCCGACGTCCTGCGCCGGCACCTCGCGTGGTACGCTAGGCGCTACAGCTTCACCACGCTCGACGCCGTCGCCGACGCCATGGACAGCGGCCGGTGGGACACCCTGCCCCGCTATCCCCTGGTCGTCACGCTCGACGACGGGCACCTCGGCAACGCCAAGCTCGAGCCGTTGTTCCACGAATACGGCGTACGCCCCACCATGTACCTGTGCAGCCGCATCGTCGGCACCGCGCGGCCCTACTGGTGGCAGACCGCCGCCGCCGACCGCATCGGCCCGGAGGCGCTGAAGATCGTCCCCGACGCCGAGCGCCGCCGACGCCTCGCCGAGGCCGGCGACGACCCCGACCGCGACGCCCGCGGCCCGCGCCAGGCGCTGTCGTGGGACGAGGCGCGGGCGATGGCCGGCGTCTACGACTACGGCGGCCACACCCGCCACCACCCAATTCTCCTGCAATGCGACGACCGGACCGCGGCCGAGGAGATCGGCCTGTGCAAGACCGAGATCGAGGACGCGCTGCACAGGCCCTGCGCCCACTTCGCCTACACCAACGGCGACTTCGGCGAGCGCGAGGTGGCGCTGATCCGCGCCTCCGGCTACCGCACCGCGCGCAGCATCGAACCGGGCTGGAACGGCCCGAACGCCGACCCCTTCCGCCTCAAGGCCTTCCCGGTCAGCGACGACGTCCCGGTCGACTGGCTGGCGGTGCAGATCACCGGCATCCCGAGCTGGGCGCGCAAGCTGAAGACGCTGCTGCGCGGCCGCGGCGCCGGCACGGCCCCGGCCTATCCCGAACCGGCAAGCGCGCTGGGCGGACGCGGCTGACGGCATCGGCCGTAAGTAAAATTTCGATTTTCCGCCTAAGACCGAAGAGTTCCGCAGGATACCCAGCTTCGGCAACGTACTACCATCCTTTGCTCCCTCGCATTCCTGAGACTTCAACGCAATAAATGGAGAGAACAGGGTGCGTGTTCCGATCTCTCTAGGAGGTTCCTTCACGATGTCGACGACCGCCAACATCCAATCCACCATTGATCTCGCCGTCGCCCCCTCCATCGCCAAGGACATCCGTTCCTTCATCGTCGAGAGCTTCCTGCTCGGCCAGGACACCGGCTTCGACAACTCCGAGTCGCTGCTGGAGTCGGGAATCATCGACTCGACCGGCATCATGCACGTGGTCGCCTTCCTGGAAGAGACGTTCGGCATCGCCATCGAGGACGACGATCTGGTGGCCGACAACCTGGACTCCATCGACCGCATCGCCGGCTTCGTCGGCCGCAAGCAGGCCGTGAAGGCCGCGGCCTGAGCACAGCCACACGGCGGGGACACACAGCCATGGCCTTCCTGGTCCACCATCTCCTGGCCGAAGCCGCCCGGCGCGACCCGCACAAGGCCGCGCTGATCGCGGGATCCACGCGCCGCACCTTCGCGGAGCTGGACGCCGACAGCGACGCCGTGGCCTGCGCGCTGCGGCGCCAGGGCGTCACGCGCGGCGACCGCGTCGCCATCATGCTGGAGAACTCGGTCGAGTACGTGACCGCCTTCTTCGGCGCCATGAAGGCCGGCGCGGTCTATGTCCCCGTCAACCCGTCCACCAAGGCGGACAAGCTCGCCTGGATCCTCAACGACTGCGGCGTGCGGGCGCTGGTGGCGCCCACCGCGCTGACCCGCACGGTGCTGCCGGCGCTGGCCGAAGCACCGTCGGTGCAGGCCACCCTGTGGGTCGGCCCGGTGCTGCCGGATCTCGGCGGCGCCGCCTCGATCGGCGAGATCCTTGCCGACGCCGCGCGGCCGGAGCCCGCCGACGCCGGCTGCATCGACCAGGACCTCGCCGCGATCCTCTACACCTCCGGCACCACGGGCAAGCCGAAGGGCGTGATGCTGACGCATGCCAATCTGGTGGCCACCGCCCGCTCCATCGCCGGCTACCTGCGCAACACGCCGGACGACGTGGTGCTGTGCCTGCTGCCGCTGACCTTTGGCTACGGCCTGTCGCAGGTCACCACCTCGGCGCTCATCGGCTTCACGCTGGTGCTGGAGCGCTCCTTCGCCTTCCCGCTCGACACGCTGAAGCGCATGGTCGAGCACCGCATCACCGGCCTGCCGGGCGTGCCCACGGTGTTCGCCACGCTGCTGCAGATGGACGCGGCGAAGGACGCCGACCTGTCCGCGCTGCGCTACCTGACCAACGCGGCGGCCCCCTTGCCGGTGGCCCACCTGCAGCGGGTGCGCGAGCTGTTCCCCGGGGCGGCCTTCTACTCCATGTACGGCGCCACCGAATGCTCGACCCGCATCGCCTACCTGGAGCCGTCGGAACTCGAGACCCGGCCCGGCTCGGTCGGCAAGGCGATCCCCAACTGCGAGGCGTACGTCGTCGATGAGACCGGCAGCCGCGCCGCGCCCGGCACGGTCGGCGAGCTGGTGGTGCGCGGCGCCAACGTCATGCGCGGTTACTGGAACCGCCCGGACGCCACGGCCGACCGCCTGCGCGATGGCGCCTATCACACCGGCGACCTGTTCCGCGCCGACGCGCAGGGCTTCCTCACCTTCGTCGCCCGCAAGGACGACGTCTTCAAGTGCCGCGGCGAAAAGGTCTCGCCCAAGGAGGTCGAGGCGGTGCTGTGCGAGCTGCCCGACGTGGCCGAGGCCGCCGTGCTCGGCGTGCTGGACCCGGTGGACGGCATGGCGGTGAAGGCCGTCGTCGTCCCGCGCGAGGGCGCCGCGCTGGCCCCGGCCGCCATCGTCCAGCACTGCCGTGCCCGCCTGGAGGGGCACATGGTGCCCAAGTTCGTGGAGTTCCGCGCCGAGCTGCCGAAGACCGAGTCCGGCAAGCTGAAGCGCAGCGAACTCGCCATCCCCGCCTGACGCTCCCCTTTCTGGAGAAACGCGCCGATGTGTGGTGTCGCCGGTATCTTCGCGGGCCCGCGTGCCGAACCGCCGTCGCTGGACGAGCTGCGGCGCATGATCGCCATGCTGGGCCACCGCGGGCCCGACGGCTACGGCTTCTACCGCGACGAGCGGGTCGGGCTGGCCCATTCGCGGCTCAGCATCGTCGGTCTGGCCGGCGGCTTCCAGCCAATCCACAACGAGGACCGCACGGTCTGGATCACCTTCAACGGCGAGATCTTCAACCACGTCGAGCTGCGCCGCGAGCTTGAGGCGCGCGGTCACCGCTTCTACACCAACACCGACACCGAGGCGATCGTCCACGCCTACGAGGAGTGGGGCGCGGCGACGTGGCCGAAGCTGAACGGCCAGTTCGCCATCGGCCTGTGGGACACCACCGCCCGCAAGCTGTGGCTGGTGCGCGACAAGCTGGGCATCCTGCCCCTGCAGTTCGCCCGCGTCGGCGAGCGCATCGTCTTCGCCTCCGAGGCCAAGGCGCTGTTCGCCGGCGGCGGCGTGGCGCCGACCTTCGACGGCGCCCACCTCGCCCAGGTCTTCACCCAGTGGACCGTGGCGCCGCAGGGCACGGTGTTCGCCGGCGTCCACATGGTGCCGGCCGCCACCGCGCTGTGCATCGACCACACCCTGGCGGTCAGCGAGGAGCGCTACTGGTCCCCGAACCTCGCCGGCGACCCGGCGCTGGCCAACCTCACCCTGGAGGAGGCCGCCGAGGCGCTGGGCGAGAAGCTGTTCGACGCGGTCAAGCTGCGCCTGCGCGCCGACGTGCCGGTCGGCGTCTACATCTCCGGCGGCCTCGACAGCTCGGTGATCGCCGCGCTGGTGCGCTGGGGCAAGCAGGGACACGTGCATTCCTTCGGCGTGCGCTTCGCCGACCCGGCGTTCGACGAGACCCCGCAGCAGCGCCTCGTCGCCGGCTTCACCGGCACCGAGCACCACGACATCGTCTGCGGCCCGGCCGAGATCCAGGCGGCGTTGCCCGACGTGGTCTGGCACGGCGAGATGCCGCTGGTGCGCACCGCCCCGGCGCCGCTGTTCCTGCTCTCCCGCCTCGTCCGCAACAGCGACATCCGCGTCGTGCTGTCCGGCGAGGGCGCCGACGAGCTGCTGGGCGGCTACGACATCTTCAAGGAGGACCGGATCCGCCGCTTCTGGGCGCGCCGGCCGGACTCCGCGCTCCGCCCGCAGCTGCTGGGCCGCATCCACGCCTTCGCGGCGATGAACGGCGCCAAGGACAGCCGCCTGTGGCAGAGCTTCTTCCGCCGCGGCCTGACCGACATCGACGACCCGTTCTACGCGCACCGCATCCGCTGGGCCAACACCGCCTGGACGCTGCGCCTGCTCGCCCCCGACGTCCGCGCCGCCTGCGACCCGGCGCGCATGGAGGCCGGCATCCTCGCCCACCTGCCCGAGGGCTGGCAGGGCTGGAACCCGCTCTCCCGCGCGCAGCTGGTGGAGATGGACAGCTTCCTCACCCCCTACCTGCTGTCCAGCCAGGGCGACCGGGTGGCGATGGCCAACTCCATCGAGGTGCGCTACCCGTTCCTCGACCCGGACGTGGTGGACTTCTGCAACGCCCTGCCGCCGCGCCTCAAGATGCTCGGCCTGCGCGACAAGCTGCCGCTGCGCCGCATCGCCCGCGACCTGCTGCCGGCCGAGATCGGCCACCGCCCGAAGCGCCCCTACCGCGCGCCGATGACCACCGCGCTGTTCGGCGCGAACGCGCCGGAGTACGTGCGCGACCTGCTCTCCGAATCCATGCTGGCCCGCTACGGGCTGGTCGACGCCCAAGGCGCCGCGGCGCTCGCCGCCAAGGCGCACCGCCAGGACGGCCGCATGGCCGGCGAGCGCGAGGAGATGGCCCTGGTCGGCGTCCTCACGCTGCAGATGCTGGCGCACGCCTATCACGACACCTTCCGCCAGCGCGCCGCCGACCGGCTCGCCGCGCTGGAGGACACGCCGATCCACGTGCTCGAGGACCGTATCGGGGCGGACCACCGATCGGCCGAGCGCGCGGCCTGAGCCGTCCCCGCCGACGGGCGGGGGCCGTATGCAAACCAAACCTGGGAAACACATCATGCGCGACAACCAGACCGTGTTCGATCGCAGCGCCCTGGACCTCGACTACGCCGCCGCGGCGCGCGAGATCGAGGAGTCCATCCGCCACATCGTCGCCGTCGACCTGCGGCGCCAGGGCGTGGTGCTGGGCGTGTCGGGCGGCATCGACTCCGCCGTCTGCGCCACCCTCGCCGTCCGGGCGCTGGGACCCGAGCGGGTGCGCCTGCTGCTGATGCCGGAGAAGGAGTCCTCTCCCGACAGCACGCGCCGCGGCCGCCTGCTGTGCGAGGGCCTGGGCGTCACGCCGGTCATGGAGAACATCACCGCGCCGCTCACCGCGCTCGGCTGCTACGAGCGCCGCGACGCCGCCATCCGCCGCCTGATCCCGGGCTTCGGCAATGGCTGGAAGCAGAAGATCGGCCTCGCCGCCGGCCTGCTCGACCACGACCGCGTCAACTACTTCACCATCACCGTGGAATCGCCGGAGGGGCTGCGCCAGACCACGCGCATGCCGGTGGACGTCTATCTGGAGGTGGTCGCCGCCACCAACCTGAAGCAGCGCGTGCGCAAGACCATGGAGTACACGCACGCCGACGCGCTGAACCACGCCGTGCTCGGCACGCCGAACCGGCTGGAATACGAGCTGGGCTTCTTCGTGCGCGGCGGTGACGGGCTGGCCGACCTCAAGCCGATCGCGCACCTCTACAAGACGCAGGTCTACGCCATGGCGGCGCACCTCGGCGTGCCCGAGGACATCCGCAACCAGGCGCCGAGCACCGACACCTACACCCTCGAGCAGAGCCAGGAGGAGTTCTACTACGCGCTGCCCTACGACCAGCTCGACCTCGCGCTGTGCGCTTACGGCAGCGGCGTGCCGGAGGACGAGGCGGCCAGTGCGCTCGGCATCGCGCCGGCGCAGGTGGCCCGCGTCTACAAGGACATCACGCTGAAGCGCCGCACCTCGGCGCGCATCCTGCGCGACGCCGTGCTGGTGCAGGACGTCGAGGTCGAAGGGATCGCCGCATGAGCGTCGTCGCCTGGGCACAGCGCGGCATCGCCCGGTACGAGCCGCCCGACCGCCCGGACCTCGAAGCGTTCCAGCGCGGCACCTTCGGCGAGGGAGCCCTGCAACTCGACCACGCCCATTTCCACTGGGCGTTCGAGGAGGTGCCGAGCCCCGACCCCGAGGGCGTGCAGTTCTGGCTGTGCAAGCGCAACGGCGCGGTCGTCGGGCAGCAGGCCGGCATCCCGTTCCGCCTCAAGGTGGGCGAGCGGGCGTGCCGCGCCTCCTGGGCGATCGACCTGATGGTGGCGCCGGAGTGGCGTCTGCGCGGCGTCGGCCCGGCGCTGTCGGAGACCCACTCCCTGTCCGGCGAGGTGGCGGTCGGCGTCGGCATTTCGGACGCGGCGTACAAGGCGTACAAGCGCGGCGGCTGGCTCGACCTGGGCGGGCTGGCCACCTTCGTCCGCCTGATCGACTTGGCCGCCTGCGTGCGGGCGAGCCAGCACGGCGGCCCGCTCGCCCGCGTCCTCGCCGCGGCCGGCGCGCCGGTCGCGGCGGTGGCCGCGGCCGGCTTCGCCGGGCTGGCGCGGCTGCGCGGCGCCCGCCTGCAGGAGGTGCCGGCCTTCGACGGGCGGGTGGACGCCCTGTGGGCGGCGGTGGCGCCACACCACGCGGTGATCGCCGAGCGCGACCGGCGCTTCCTGTCCTGGCGCTTCGACCGCTGCCCGGCGGCCGGGCGCTTCCGCCGGCTCTACGTGCTGCGCGGGGGCGAGTTGATGGGCTACGTCGTGCTGCGCGCCGACCACTGGAAGGGCGCATCCGTCGGCGTGGTGCTGGACTATCTGGCCCGGCCGGGCTGGGAGGCCGCGGCCTTCGCCCTGGCCGTCTCCTTCGCCCGGCGCGAGCGGCTGGCGGCGCTGCTGTGCCGCACGCTGAACGCGACGCTCGATCGACCGCTCAGAAGAATGGGCTTCCTGTGCCTGCGCAACGGCCTGCACGCGCCGACGCGGATCATGGCCCGTCCGGCACCGGGAGCCGAGGACCTGGCCGGCATGCTGTCCAACCCGCGCAACTGGTTCGTCACCGCGGCCGACAGCGACCTCAGCTTCAAGGAACTGGGCGCCTAGACCGATCCCACACCACACCGAGCTCACCCGACCCCGCCCCTCCGCCGCCTTCCCAGGTGGCGGCGGTGCCGGGGCCGCCCGGTCCCGCGTACGAAGCGCGGCAGGACGGGGCCGGGTGAACCAGCGCGGGGCGCCGGCACATCGCCGGCGCCCCGTCGCTTGCTTACAGGAGGAGGCGGCAGTCCCCTCTCCCGCCTCCGGCGGGGGAGGGTTAGGGTGGGGGCAAGTGCTTCACGTCCAAACGCCGACGCCCGCCGCGTGGAGTGAGCGGCGGGCGTCGGCATTGGTGAAGAGCGGGTGCTTGGATCCGGTTGTTTTGGTGAACGCCTTGAAGACCTGGCGGCGACCTACTCTCCCACGTCTTG
>NZ_LGQZ01000020.1 GCF_003116015.1 Azospirillum sp. TSO22-1 | reverse complement strand
CCCGCCGGCGCCGCCTCAGTGGCCGCCCCGTCGGTGGAGCGGTTTATAGGCGCCACCCCTTCCAGCTGGCAAGCGCTTTTTTTCATTCTGATGACGATTTCTTGCGTGCCCCGCGGAAAGCGTCCGAACGCGGTTCGGGAACGGGTTGGGACGCCTCGTCCGCGCGATGGTTGTTCGTTGACACCGTCCAACACCACGAGCATGGTCGCCACGGAAGGATCTATGACGGCCGGTGACGCGGACCGCGCACACGCGGGAGACGACCCGGCCTTACCGTGCGGTTACATTTGAGGAGGGTGCCGGTGCGTCTGAGGGTTGTCAGCCTTCCCGCGCTTGCGTTGCTTGCGTCCGGCGTCGCCGGAGTCCTGATCCCCACCATTCCCCTTCCCGCGTCCGCCCAGGACGAGCCGGCCGTGCACGACATGGTGTGGGACGAGTTCGCCTCCCCGGCGGCCGAGGACACGCCCACCGAGGTGGCGACGGCCCCGGCCGGGATCGACCGCCGCGTGGTGTCGGTCGGGCGCGGCGACACGCTGATGGACCTGCTGACCGGCGCCTCCGTTCCGCGCACCGAGGCCGACGGTGCCATCAACGCGCTGAGCACCGTCTACGACCCGCGCAAGCTGAAGGTGGGCCAGCAGGTCACCGTGCTGTTCGAGCCGCACCGCGGCGGCAGCCGCCGCTTCGTCGGGCTGGAACTGACGCCGGACGTGGTGCGCTCGGTCAGCGTGGCGCGCACCCGCGACGCCGGATTCGAATCGGCCGAGGTGAAGAAGGAAGTCCGCCGCGAGCTGGTCGCCGCCGAGGCGGAAATCCGCTCCAGCCTGTTCGAGGCGGGCAACGGCGCCGGGGTGCCGGTGTCGGTGATGCTCGCGGCGATCCGCACCTATTCCTACGAGGTCGACTTCCAGCGCGATCTGCAGCCGGGCGACCGCTTCAAGGTGCTGTACGAGCGCTTCGTCACCGCCGACGGCAAGGTCGCCGGCGAGGGCGACGTGCTGTTCGCCTCGCTCACCGTCGATGGCGAGGAACTGGCAATCTACCGCCACAAGACGCGCGACGGCCGCGCCGACTATTTCGACCGCGCGGGCGAGAGCATCCGCCGTGCGCTGCTGCTGACGCCCATCGACGGCGCGCGGCTGACGTCGGGCTTCGGCATGCGCATGCACCCGATCCTCGGCTACAGCAAGATGCACAAGGGCCTGGACTTCGGCGCCCCGACCGGCACGCCGATCTACGCCGCCGGCAACGGCGTGGTGGAGGAGATCGGGCCGCACGGCGCCTACGGCAACTACATCCGCATCCGCCACAACACCGACGTCACCACCGCCTACGCGCACATGAGCCGATTCGCCAAGAGCGTGCGCCGCGGCGGCCGGGTCGAGCAGGGCGACGTCATCGGCTACGTCGGCGCCACCGGCCGCGTCACCGGCGCGCACCTGCACTACGAGGTGCTGAAGAAGGGCCAGCAGGTGAACCCCAAGGCCGCCGACCTGCCGACCGGCGAGAAGCTGGCCGGGCGCGAGTTGCAGGCCTTCGAGCAGACCGTGCGCGCCACCGACCGCGCCTACGCCGAGGCCCGCGCCGGCCTGCAGCTCGCGCACACCACCGACCGCAAGGCCTGTTCCGGCACCGCAACGTGCTGAACGGGCGCGTCAGCGCTGCTCGTGCAGCAGCCGCCTGATGGCCTGGGCCAGCATCTGCAGGCCCTTGTCCTCGGTGGTCATCTTCTCGATCCGCTCGCGCACCGCCGAGATCTGCGGCGTGCGCTGCGCGGCACGGGCGATGGCGCGCTGAGCCTGTTCGGGGGTCATGATGTCGTCGTCGTCGGCCATGCTCGCCTCCCTCGCCCTTGGATCATCCTGCGCCGCGGCCTGCACGCACGCAAGCGTCAGCGGAACAGCCCGACCGATTCGGTGGCCGCGCCGCCGGTGCCGAGCTTGAACTCGGTGACACCCGGTGCGGTGTCCGGGTTGACGCCGCCGAGGTCGAGCCAGCGGAAGCCGCGCTCGCGCAGGTGGCCGATGGCCCGCCACAGCACCAGCCGCATGGCCCCGGTCTTCTTGCCCGCCTCGTTCGACCAGCCGATCTGGTAGGTCGCCGCCGTGCCGTGGCCGAGCAGCAGCGCCGCCGCCACCGGAGCCGTGCCGTCCAGCGCCGCCGCCAGCAGCACGCCGTCCGCCTTGTGCAGCGCGTTGCGCAGCCGCACCGCCAGCCGACCGGACATCTCGCGGTAGTGCTTGGCCTGCGCCTGGTCGTGCTCCTGCTTGGCCAGCCAGGGCAGGTTCTTGGCCTCCGGGTCGAGGTCGAGGGTGAGGCCGGCCTTCTCCGCCCCCTTCAGCCGTTGCCGCCAGTCGCGCGCCAGCCCGGCGCGCAGCTCCTCGTCGGACGCGCCCAGGTCGAGCCACACCGTGCGGTAGCCCGGCCCGGTGCGGCGGAATCCGCAGCGCAGCAGCATCGCCTCGGTCTCCGGCGAGGCCGCCAGTTCGGGCAGGAAGCTGAAGCGGTTCAACGGGTTGTCGGGGCATTCGCGGCGCAGCCGGCGCAGCACCGCCTCCAGCACGTCCGCCTCCGGCTCGCCGTCGAACCACAGCGGGCCGCGGTGCAACTGGCGCTGCGCGAACACCTTGAGGCTGCGGCGCTCCAGCACCTGGACCATGCCGATGGCGCGGCCCTTGTCCGCGATCATGCCGAGGCGCGGCACGTAGCCGTGCGTCTTGCCCATCGCCTGGGCATAGCCGAAGCACTGCGGCAGGGTGGAGCGCGGCACGCGGGCGAAGGCGGCCGTCCACTCGGCCATGGCGCCCTCGTTCCAGGCGATGTCGATGTCCGGCATGGATCAGGCCGGCGGCAGCGCCGCCGTCGCCTCTTCGACCTGGGCGAAGGTCGGCCGGTACTCGGGTTCGAGCACGTTGCGCGCATACTCCACCGAGATTGCCGGCGCGTAGCCCGAGAGGTGGGCGAGCAGGCCGGTCTTCATGCACTGATAGTACTTGCCCTCGGCGTGGTAGATGTTCTTCAGGCCCGACGCGATCGGCGCCACGAAGCCGTAGGCCACCAGCACGCCGGTGAAGGTGCCGACCAGCGCGCCGCCGATCAGCTTGCCCAGCACCTCCGGCGGCTCGGTGATCGAGCCCATGGTGTGGATCACGCCCAGAACCGCCGCCACGATGCCCAGCGCCGGCACGCCGTCCGCCACCGCCTGGATGGCGTCGGAGACGCGCTGGTGCTCGTGGTGCATGGTCTCGATGTCCTCCTCCATCAGGTCGACCAGCTCGTGCGGGTTGTCGGCGCCGAGCGACATCAGGCGGAGGTAGGTGCAGAGGAAGGCGATGGCGTGGTGGTCGCCGTAGAACTTGGGAAACTGCTGGAACAGCGGCGAGTCCTCGGGCTTCTCGATGTGCTGCTCGAGGGCCAGCAGGCCCTTGGTCTTCGCGATCTTGAAGACCTGGTACATCATGGTGAGCAGTTCGAGATAGCCGTCCTTGTTGTACTTCGGACCCTTGAAGAGGTGGCCGATCTCCTTGCCGGTGTGGGAGATGACGCTCTTCGGGTTGGCGATGAAGTACGCGCCGGCCGCGGCGCCCAGGATGATCAGGTACTCGAACGGCTGCCACAGCACGCCCATGTGGCCGCCGCCGGCGATATACCCGCCAAACACGCAGGCGATCACGACGACGAAGCCGATGATGACGAACATGGTCCTGATCCCCCAGCGCTCTGCCGATCCCGACGGCCCGTTCGCCACACGGATGCCGGCCCGCCCGTGTGCCCTCTGCGGACCCGTGTGCAACGGAGTACAATGGCCGGAACAGGCGTTGACGCTTGGTAAACACCGGCAGGACAGCACGCCGCGCACGGCCGGACGGCCGTGGATGTCACGGGATTCTACCGGCTCGGCCGGGGTGTGTCACGAAAGGAGTAGGCGCCTGGATAGCGGGGTGTCCGCTTGACGGTCGGCAGCATGCGCATGACTATATGCGCATTGCGGTTTCGGAGGCCCCATGATCGGCTACAACGTCCACGCACCGAAGCGCTCCGCCAACCTCAGCGTCAATGAGGATCTGCTGCGGCAGGCGAAGGAATTGGGCATCAACCTGTCCGCCACTCTGGAAGCCGAATTGGCACGCATTGTCCGGGAAGAGCAGAAGCGGCGGCTGGAAGGCGAACTCGCGCCGACCATCAAGGCATGGAATGCCTTTCACGCCGAGCATGGGTCGGCCGCCGACGATTACCTGGACCTCTGATCCGTGAAGCAGTTCGACGTCCATCACTATCTTGGGACGGCCCGCCGGACGTCACCCTACCTGCTCAACGTCCAATCCAGCCTGTTCCGGCACTATGACCGGCGCTTGGCCATTCCGCTCGTTCTGGCAGAGTCCTTTCCTGGATCCGCGGATCGCCGGCTGAACCCATCCTTCGTTATCGGCGGCCGCACGCTGGTCCTCGCCACGCTCGATCTCACGAGCTTCCCGCTCAGGGCATTCGGTGAGTGGGTCGCCAACGTGTCGGAACAGGCCGAGGACATCGTCAACGCCATGGACCTCGTGACCTCGCGCGCCTGGGAATAGCGGGCGCAAAAAAAGGGCCGCCCCGCAGGACGGCCCCCCTTCCTTACTCACACCAGGCCCGGCGATCAGGCCGCCTTCCACACCTCGGGGGCGTCCTCGAGGCGCTTCAGCAGGTTCTGGCGCTCCTGCTCCAGCTCGGCCGGCAGGTGCTTGCCGAAACGGTCGAACAGCTCCTGCTGATCGCGCGCCTCGGCCTTGGCCTCCTCGCGGTCGACGTTCATGATCTTCTCGAACTTCTCCTTCGGGAAGTCGAGGCCGGCCCAGTTGAGGTCCTGGTAGCGCGGCATGTAGCCGAACGGGCTCTCCACCGCCTCGGCAGCGCGGCCACGCACGCGGTCGACGATCCAGCGCAGCACGCGCATGTTGTCGCCGAAGCCCGGCCACGCGAACTTGCCGTTCTCGTCCTTGCGGAACCAGTTGACGCGATAGACCCGCGGCAGGGCCTTCACCTTGCCCTCGAAGCTCAGCCAGTGGTTCCAGTAGTCGCCCATGTTGTAGCCGCAGAACGGCAGCATGGCGAACGGGTCGCGGCGGATGGCGGCCTGGCCGACAGCGGCGGCGGTCGCCTCCGAGCCCATGGTCGCCGCCCAGTACACGCCCTGCTTCCAGCTGGTCGCCTCGAACACCAGCGGGAAGGTCTTGGACAGGCGGCCGCCGAAGATGAAGGCCGAGATCGGCACGCCGGCAGGATCCTCCCACGCCGGGTCGATCGACGGGCACTGCGCCGCCGGGGCGGTGAAGCGCGAGTTCGGATGCGCCGCGGCGCGGCCGGACTCCGGCGTCCAGTCCTTGCCCTGCCAGTCGATCAGGTGCGCCGGCTTCTCGTCGGTCAGACCCTCCCACCACACGTCGCCGTCGTCGGTCAGCGCGACGTTGGTGAAGATGACATTCTCGTGCAGGGTCTTCAGCGCGTTCGGGTTCGACTTGATGCTGGTGCCCGGCGCCACGCCGAAGAAGCCGGCCTCCGGGTTGATGGCGCGCAGCGTGCCGTCCGGCTGCGGCTTGATCCAGGCAATGTCGTCACCGATGGTGCGGACCTTCCAGCCTTCGAACTCCGCGGGCGGGACCAGCATGGCGAAGTTGGTCTTGCCGCAGGCCGACGGGAAGGCGGCGCCGACGTAGGTCTTCTCGCCCTCGGGGCTCTCGACGCCGAGGATCAGCATGTGCTCGGCCAGCCAGCCCTGCTCACGGCCCATCGACGACGCGATGCGCAGCGCGAAGCACTTCTTGCCGAGCAGCGCGTTGCCGCCGTAGCCCGAGCCGAAGGACACGATCGAGTGGTCCTCGGGGAAGTGCACGATGTACTTGTGCTCGGCGTTGCACGGCCACGCCACGTCCGCCTCGCCCTCGGCCAGGGGGGCACCCACCGAGTGCAGGCACGGCACGAAGTCGGCGTCGCCCAGCTCGTCCAACACGGCCTGGCCCATGCGGGTCATGATGCGCATGTTGACGGCGACGTACGGGCTGTCGGAGATCTGCACGCCGATGTGCGAGATCGGCGAACCCAGCGGACCCATGCTGAACGGCACCACGTACATGGTGCGGCCGCGCATGGCCCCCTCGAACAGGCCGTCCAGCTTGGCCTTCATCTCCTCCGGGGCGACCCAGTTGTTGGTCGGGCCGGCCTCTTCCTTGGTCTTCGAGCAGATGTAGGTGCGGTCCTCGACGCGCGCCACGTCGCCCGCATCGGAGCGGCAGAGGAACGAGTTGGGGCGCTTCTCCGGGTTCAGGCGGATGAAGGTGCCGGCGTCGACCATCTCGTTGCAGAGCCGGTCGTACTCCTCCTGCGATCCGTCGCACCAGTGCACGCGTTCCGGCTTGCACTTCAGCGCGATCTCCTCGACCCAGGCCAGGAGCTTCTTGTTCCTCGTACGTGCAGTCATTTCAGAGCCTCTTTGCCTTTCGCCGGCCCGACGGTTTTCCCGCGGCGGCCTGCCGGCCAAAATCGATGTTGCCTCGGCGGCCTCCTTGCGGAGCACCACCTCTCCTCGTGTCTCCGATCCCGGCGTGGATCGCCGGCGAACCGGACCGTTACACCGCGCCCCTCCGCGCCAGCGGGCGGGGGTGCGGAAGGTTCAGCCTGCGGCCCTCGGGTCCATAGCGGCTGCCGGTCGGTCCGTGTCGATCCACTGTCCTGGTCTCCTGGTTGCGCTGTTTGACGCCGCTTGGCGCGGCTTGCTGGTTTGGCGTGTCGAGATGCTCAGAGGGCGGTGGGCGGACTCCCCACCGCCGCCGCGTCCTGCCGCTGGCGCCGGGCGCGCACGGCAAGCCGGATCAGCTCCGCCTTGGCCCCCTCGCCGTCGTGGACGCGGTGGTCGAAGTCGAGACGGCCGACGCGGCCGCCCCGCCGGAGATCGACGCCGTCCGGGTCGATCCCCGTCACCGCCCAGCCCCCGTCGCCGGGAAGGCCGAGCAGGACGCCGGCGAACAACTGCACGGCGTCCGATTCCTGATCGTTCATGGTGCGCACGAGGTCCGCCTCCCGCGCCGCGAGGTCGGCGGGCACCGCGGGCAGCAACAGGTCCGCCGCCTCGATCCAGCGGATGCGGCCGAAGCCGGCGACGAGGTGCGCGCGCTCCACCTCCACCTTATAGAAGGCGAAGTCGCCGAAGCCGGCGTACTGCGCTGCGTCGGGATGGCGGGCGAGGTAGCGCTCGCGGTGGCGCGGCTCGTCGGTCGGCACGGCGTGGCCGAGCACCGACACGCGCGCCCCGGCCAGCGGCTGCGCCAGCCCGGCGGTGCCGTCGAACAGCAGCCCCACGCGGGCGTCGGCAAGGATGTTCTTCGTGTGGTCGGCGAGGCGGGAGATCAGCAGCAGCGGCGTGCCGTCATGGTCCAGCGCGGCCAGCGCCAGCGACGGATAAGGCCAGTTGGCCCCGTCCTTGAGCGCGGTGGCGAGCGCCGCCCGGTCGGCCCCGCGCATGACACGGCGCGCGGTCTCGCCCGGCGAATCGGCCTGATCCACCGAATGGGTATCCGCCGGCCCCCTGGGTTTGGGGCCGCTGGAGTCAGCTGTTGAGCTCATTCGTCTTTTGAGTGCGTCCGCCCGTGCCGCGGAGTTTCCCCCGCCGCCGTTTTGCTGCCATATTGGCGCGGAGAATGTCCCGATGAAAGCGAAAACTGCCGGGTTATGCGATTGCATCGCAACAATCGGCAATGGAGCTGCCCGAAAGCGTTGCTGTATGGGACATTCGAAAGAGGGGACGCGACTTCATGGCGCAGACGATCGCGCTCGTCGATGACGACCGCAACATCCTGACCTCGGTGTCGATGGCGCTGGAGGCCGAGGGCTTCGAGGTGCGCACCTACACCGACGGCAGCGAGGCGCTGCGCGGCCTCACGCAGCGTCCGCCGGACCTCGCCGTGCTCGACATCAAGATGCCGCGCATGGACGGCATGGAGCTGCTGCAGCGCCTGCGCCAGACCACGCAGCTGCCGGTCATCTTCCTGACCAGCAAGGACGACGAGGTGGACGAGCTGATGGGTCTGCGCATGGGCGCGGACGACTACATCAAGAAGCCGTTCTCCCAGCGCCTGCTGATCGAGCGCATCCGCGCCCTGCTGCGCCGCGAGTCGCTGGCCCGCGACAAGGAGGCGGGCACCGCCGAGCCCGGCCAGGTGCTGACCCGCGGCTCGATGGTGCTGGACGGTGCCCGCCACGCCTGCACCTGGAGGGGGCAGCCGATCGACCTGACGGTGACCGAGTTCCTGCTGGTCAAGGCGCTGGCCCAGCGCCCCGGCCACGTCAAGAGCCGCGACCAGCTGATGGACGCCGCCTACGGCGAGCACGTCTACGTGGACGACCGCACCATCGACAGCCACATCAAGCGCCTGCGCAAGAAGTTCAAGGCGATCGACCCCGAGTTCTCGCAGATCGAAACGCTCTATGGCGTCGGTTACCGTTACAAGGAGCAGTGAGCGCCCGCACCGCCGGCCGGCCCATCAGCCGGGCCGGCGGCTGTCGCCGCTCACCGTGCGCGTGCTCGCCGTCAACGTGCTGGCGCTGGCGCTGCTGGTCGGCGGGCTGCTCTACCTCGGCCGCTACCAGGACCGGCTGATCGACGCCGAGATGGAGGCGCTGCAGACCCAGGCCCGCATCTTCGCCACCGCGCTCGGCGAGGGCGCTGTGCAGCGCGCCGAGGCGCCGCCGGCCGACAGGGAGTCCGGCGAGGCGCCGGCCGAGATCCCCCCCGAGATTTATGAGCTGTCGCCAGAACTGGCGCGGCAGATGGTGCGCCGGCTGGTCGAGGCGACGGAGACGCGCACCCGCCTGTTCACCCCGGACGGCCGACTGGTGTCGGACAGCCGGGTGCTGACCGGCTCAGCCGGCACCATCCAGATCGTCGAGCTGCCGCCGCCCGACGAGTCCGGCGCGCCGACCCGCGCCGCGGTCGCGCTCTACAACTGGCTGACCGACACCATCCCCGGCCGCGACGCGTTCCCGCTCTACCGCGAGCAGCCGGACGCAAGAGCCGCCCAATACCCCGACGCCGAACACGCGCTGGCCGGCGAGGAGTCCTCCACCGTCTGGCGCACCGAACGGCCGGGCGAGCGGCCGGGGCTGGTGCTGACCGTCGCCATCCCGATCCAGCGCTACAAGCAGGTGCTGGGCACCGTCATGCTGTCGCGCGGCGGCGCCGAGATCGACGAGGCGATCCGCTCGGTCCGCTTCGACATCCTGCGCGTCTTCGCCATCGCGCTGGCGGTGACGGTGCTGCTGTCGGTCTACCTGGCCGGCACCATCGCCCGGCCGATCCGCCGGCTGGCGCGGGCCGCCGACCGCGTGCGCACCGGCCACGGCCGGCAGGTGGAGATCCCCGACTTCACCGGGCGCGGCGACGAGATCGGCGACCTCTCGGGCACGCTGCGCGACATGACCGCGGCGCTGTGGGCGCGCATGGACGCCATCGAGCGCTTCGCCGCCGACGTCGCGCACGAGATCAAGAATCCCCTCACCTCGCTGCGCAGCGCGGTGGAGACGGTCAGCCGGGTCAACGATCCCGGCCGCCGCGAGCGGCTGATGGCGATCATCGCCGACGACGTGCAGCGCCTGGATCGGCTGATCTCCGACATCTCCAACGCCTCGCGCCTGGACGCCGAGCTGTCGCGCGCCCGGCTGGAGCCGGTGGACATCGGCGCCATGCTGGCGATGCTGGCCGACATCCACGCCGCCACCGCCGAGGGCGCGCCCGACCATCCGCAGCTCTCCGTCACCATCCCCACCGGCGCCGACCTGACGGTGCCAGGGCTGGAGGGGCGGCTGACCCAGGTGTTCCAGAACCTGATCGCCAACGCCGTGTCCTTCTCACCACCCGGCGGCACCGTGCACGTCGCGGCGCGGCGCGAGGGCGGCGCGGTGGTGGTGACCGTCGCCGACTCCGGCCCCGGCATCCCCGAGGGCAAGGAGGAGGCGATCTTCGAGCGCTTCTACACCGAGCGCCCGGCCGGCGAGAAGTTCGGCACCCATTCCGGCCTGGGGCTCAGCATCTCCAAGCAGATCGTCGAGGCGCACGCCGGCGGCATCGCCGCGGCCAATCGCCGCGACGAGTCGGGCGAGGTCGCGGGAGCCGTGTTCACGGTGCGGTTGCCGGTCACGGTGTGACATTGATCATAGGTGCGCCGCACGCAGTGCGGTAGACTCGGCCTTTGGATTGAGCCGGCCGATGGATCGCGACGCACGGCCCCGGGGCGGGCGAGCCCGCCCGGACCTCCGTGCCGGATGGCCCCTTGGCGTATCGGAAGCGGGGGAGTCCCATGTCCAGTGCCAGCGCCAAACTCGTGGACTTCAACCGCTACCGTCTGGCCCGGCTGATCCGCGACGCCGGCCGGCAGCAGGGCGAACTGGCGCGGATGATGCGCGCCGCCACGGTCGAGCGCAGCCAACTGGCCGAGGCGTTGAACGGCGCCCAGCGCCACCTCGCCCGCATCGCCGATTCCTATAAGGTGCTGCTGGTCCGCCTGGCGCAGGAGAAGGACTTCCGCGAGGCCTGCCAGGCCGCCACCGAGCTGGACGACCTCGACGAGATGATCCGCCGCCGCGACGAACTGGCCAAGCGCCTGGAGGACATCCGCAAGGAATCCCGCACGCCGCTGATGGTGGAGTAAAGGGGCAGAAGGAGGGAATATTCCGTCCCATTGACAGAATTCGCGGCACGCCTCACCTTGGCCGCATGGTGACGATTCATGGCACCTGCGTTCTGGTCGGGGGAATCGGCGTGTTGCTGCGCGGGCCTTCCGGCGGCGGCAAGTCGGACGTCGCCGTGCGCCTCATCGACGACGGGGCGCTTCTCGTCGCCGACGATCAGGTTCAGGTGCGCGCGCAAGGCGACCGGCTGATGGCCACCGCCCCGGCGCCGCTCGCCGGCCTGATCGAGGTGCGCGGCGTCGGCATCCTGCCGGTGCCCACGGCCGAGACCGCAGAAATCCGCCTCGTCGTCGATCTCGTATCGGCGGACGCGGTGGAACGGCTGCCCGAACCGGAAACCGTCACGCTCATGGACCACTCCGTGCCGCACCTCGCGCTCTCTCCCTTCGACGCGTCCACCCCCGCCAAGCTGCGACTCGCCGCCGCGGCGGTGGCGGCCGGGCGCCTCGGCACGGTGCCCTCCCCCCGCCACAGCCCGACATGACCGCTCCCATCCCAGACGCCTCATCGGACGCCTCCCCGGCCACGGGCCGCCGCCGCGTCCTGCTCGCCACCGGCATGTCCGGCGCCGGGCTGTCGGTGGCGCTGAAGGCGCTGGAGGATCTCGGCTACGAGTCGGTGGACAACCTGCGCCTGTCGCTGGTGCCGGCGCTGATCGCCCAGGGCGACCCCAGCCACCGGCCGCTGGCCATCGTCATCGACAGCCGCACCCGCGACTTCTCGGTCGCCGCCTTCCTGGAGCAGATCGAGTCGCTGAAGGCGCGGCCGGACCTGGACGTGCGCCTGCTCTTCCTCGACTGCGGCGACGAGGTGCTGCAACGCCGCTTCACCGAGACGCGGCGCCGCCATCCGCTGGCCGACGACCGCCCGGTGCCCGACGGCATCCAGCGCGAGCGCACCCTGCTGCATCCCCTGAAGCAGCGCGCCGACGTGGTCACCGACACCACGCAGCTGTCCATCCACGACCTGCGCCGCCTGCTGGCCGGCAACTTCTCGCTGGACGCCCAGCCGGCGCTGCAAGTGTTCGTCACCTCCTTCTCCTTCCGCTTGGGGCTGCCGCGCGAGGCGGACCTGGTGTTCGACGTGCGCTTCCTGACCAACCCGCACTGGGATCTCGCGCTGCGCCCGCTGACCGGGCGCGACCCGGCGGTCGCCGCGAGAGTCGAGAGCGATCCCGACTTCCCGGCGTTCTTCGAGAACCTGACAGGCTTGTTGCGGCCGCTGTTGCCGCGCTACAACCAGGAAGGAAAGAGCTATCTGACCGTCGCCATCGGTTGCACCGGCGGCAGGCACCGCTCGGTGTTCGTTGCCGAACGGCTGGCGGAATGGTTGAAGGGCTTGGGCCTGAAGGTCGCCCTCAACCACCGGGATCTGGAACGACAAGGCCCGCGCTCCGGCTGATCCGGGGCGAAGCGGGCGAAGAGGGTGGGAGGTTATCCCAGCGTGAAGGACAAGCGATGATCGGTATGGTTCTGGTGACCCACGGAAGGCTGGCGGAGGAGTTCATCGCCGCCCTCGAGCACGTCGTGGGCGAGCAGCAGCAAATCCGCGCCGTCTGCATCGGTCCGGACGACGACATGGAGCAGCGCCGGCAGGACATCCTGAATTCGGTCGCCGCGGTGGACGACGGCGCCGGGGTGGTGGTGCTGACCGACATGTTCGGCGGCACGCCGTCGAACCTCGCCATCTCGATCATGGACAAGGCGAAGGTGGAGGTCATCGCCGGCGTCAACCTGCCCATGCTGATCAAGCTGGCCAGCGTGCGCACGAACGAGACCCTCAACCACGCCGTGGCCGCCGCCCGCGAGGCCGGGCAGAAGTACATCAACGTCGCCTCCTCCCTGCTGTCCGACGGGTGACCATGTCCGAAGACGCGAACCGGCCCGCCCCTCATCAGACGCCAGAGGTCTGCCAGACGCTGACCATCACCAACCAGCGCGGCCTGCACGCCCGCGCCGCCGCTAAGTTCGTCAAGCTGGTCGCCAAGTACGACTGCGAGGTCGAAGTGCGCCGCGGCGAAACGGTGGTGTCGGGCGAATCGATCATGGGTCTGATGATGCTGGCCGCCGGCCCCGGCACCACGGTGGAGCTGTGCGGCTACGGCGCCGAGGCCGAGGCCGCCATCGGCGCGCTGGCCGACCTGATCCTGCGCAAGTTCGATGAAGACTGATTCCCCGCCGGGCGCCGCCGCGGTCAGCCGCACGCTGCGCGGCCTGGGCGTCTCCCCCGGCATCGCCATCGGCCCGGCGCACATCGTGGAGAGCGGCGCCGTCCGCGTTCCCGAATACGCGCTGCAGGCCGACCAGATCGACGCCGAGGTCGAGCGCTTCGCCGATGCCTGCGGCAAGGCACGCCGGCAGATCCGCAAGCTGAAGACCAAGGCCCTGGTGCTGCCCGAGTCGGCGTCGGAGGAGATCGGCATCCTGATGGATGCCCATCTCGCCATGCTGACCAACTCGCGCCTGACCCGCGGGGTGGAGCGCCGCATCCGCGAGGAGGCGGTGAACGCCGAGGCCGCCGTGCAGGCGGAGATCGCCGTCATCGCCGAGACCTTCGCCGCCATGGGCGACGCCTACCTCGCCGCCCGCGTCGACGACGTGCGCGAGGTCGGCCGGCGGGTCATCCGCGCGCTGATGCGGCACGAGTACCAGGCGTTCGCCCTGCTGCCCCCCGGCACCGTCATCCTGGCCGAGGAACTGACCCCGGCCGACACCGCGCTGATCGACCCGCGCCACGTCGCCGGCTTCGCCACCGTACTGGGCGGAGCGGAGGGGCACACCGCGATCATGGCGCGCTCGCTGGGCGTGCCGGCGGTGCTGGGCGTCGCCGGGCTGCTGACCGGGGTGCGGCACGGCACCCAGGTGGTGGTGGACGGCGTCAACGGCCGGGTGGTCATCGACCCGACACCGGAGGAGCTGGCCGAGTACGCCCGCCGCCGCACCGAGCGGCAGAAGGAGCGCGAGAAGCTCAAGACGCTGAAGCGCCTGCCGGCGGTGACGCGCGATGCCACCTCGGTGGTGCTGCAGGCCAACCTGGAGCTGCCGCGCGACCTGGACAACGCGCTGGACAGCGGCGCGCAGGGCGTCGGCCTGCTGCGCACCGAGTTCATGTTCATGAACCGCGACGACCTGCCGGACGAGGATGAGCAGTACGGGTTGCTGCGCGCCATCGTCGAGGGCATGGGCGGCCGCCCGGTGACCGCGCGCACCTTCGATGTCGGCGGCGAGAAGCTGGCCGGCTGGATGACCGGCCGCTACACCGAGCCGGCCAACCCGGCGCTCGGCCTGCGCGCCATCCGCCTCGGCCTGCGCGAACCGAAGCTCTTGGAGACGCAGCTCGCCGCCATGCTGCGCGCCGGGGCGCACGGGCCGCTCCGCATCCTGCTGCCGATGATCTGCTCGGTCGCCGAGGTGCAGACGGTGCGCGAGATGATCGCCAACGTCGCCCGTCGCCTGCGCCGCCGCGGCGTGCCCATCGCCGATCCGTTGCCGCCGGTGGGGGTGATGGTGGAGGTGCCGGGCGCGGCGCTGTCGGCCGACGCGCTGAGCTACGCCGCCGACTTCTTCGCCATCGGCACCAACGACCTGACGCAGTACACGCTGGCCATCGACCGCGGCGACGAGCAGGTGGCGAGCCTGTACGACCCGCTGCACCCGGCGGTGTTGCGCCTGATCCAGTTCACCGTGGAGGCGGCGTTGCGCGCCCGCATCCCGGTCAGCGTGTGCGGCGAGATCGCCGGCGACCCGCGCCACACGGCGTTGCTGCTGGGTTTGGGCATCCGCGAACTGTCGATGGCGCCGCTGGCGATCCCGATGGTCAAGCGCCGCATCCGCGCCATGGACCTGATGGAGGCGACCCGCCGGGCACGCGTCATCATGGACCAGTCCGACAGCGGCCGCATCGCCGCGCTGCTCGACGACTTCAACGCGACGGCGTGATCGCGCTTTCCGACACGCACACGAATCACTGCGCGAGGAGGCCCGCTTGTCCGATCCCACCGCTCCGGTCCTCACCGCCGAAGAGGCGTTTGAAGACTCCGTGCGGGCTCGCCGACGGGGCGACGTTCAGGGCGAGGAACGGCTTCTCCAACGGGCCGTCGGGCTTGACCGGGGGCATGTGGGGGCATTGGAGACCCTGGCACGTCTCGCCGCCGTCCAGGGCCGTCCTGTCGAGGCCGCGCTCGCCGGGGCCGAGGCCCGGCGCTGGGGAGGCGGCGGGGACGCGGAGGCTTCCGTCGCGGCAGCGGCCGGGGCAGCCGAAGACCCGCGCTGGCTCGCCTACCGCGAGGCGTTGCGGCGGGACGAGCGGCCGAGCTGCGGCCAGACGCGCCGCGTCGTGATCGTCACCAACCTGTTTCCCCCGCAGGAGTTCGGCGGCTACGGGCGCAAGATGTGGGAGTTCGCGGCCGAGCTTCGCCGGCGCGGCCACGCCGTGCGGGTGCTCTGCGCCGACCGGCCGGAGTTCGTCCGCCCCGGCGTCGCCGGGGACGCGGATCTGGAAGACGCGGTCGAACGCTCGTTGTCTCTGTACGGGGCGTGGGAGGACGGGGTCGCCCACCTCGATCCCGACCAGGAACGGATCAAGGCGATCGCGCACGACAACAACCAGCGGATCCTCGACGCCGCCTACGAGTTCGACTGCGACGCCTGTCTCGTCGGCAACCTCGACATGCTGGCCAACGGCTTTCTGTCCGTGCTGGCGGATGCCGGGGTGCCGGTCGTCCACTGCATCGGCAACAGCACGCCGAGCTATTCCTTCCGGGGAATGCCGACCTCGCCGCTCTTCCGGCTGGGGCCGGCGAGCCATTGGGTGGCGGGGAGCATGGCCAGGGAACTCTACAACGTCTCCCGTGCAACCGTCCTCTATCCGGGCGCGCGCGTCGACCTGTTCTACAGCCCCTTCCCGCCCGCCTTCGACCGCCTGCGCATCGCCTTCGCCAGCCTCTTCGTCGACTACAAGGGCCCCCAGGTGCTGGTCGAGGCGCTGGCCCTGCTGGCGGAGCGCGGCGTCGATTTCGACTGCGTCTTCGCCGGCGACGTGCTCGACCCGCAGCTTTTCGACGCGGTCCGGCAGCGGTGCGAGGCGCTGGGCTTCGGCGGGCGCGTCCGCTTCCAGGGGTTCCTCGACCGGCCGGGAATGGCCCGGCTGCTGGCGCGGAGCAACGTCCTGGTGTTTCCCAGCACCTACGACGAGCCCTTCGGCATCTCCCAGGTCGAGGCGATGGCCGCGGGCGTGACGGTGGTGTCCAGCGCCACCGGAGGCAGCCGCGAGATCGTCCGCGACGGCATCGACGGCCTTCATTTCAAGAACGGCGACGCGAACGACCTCGCCGACACCTTGGAAGGGCTGGCCGCCGCTCCCCGGCGCTGGGCGGAGCTCGCCCGGGCCGGCCAGGAACGCGCCCTCACCTTCGCCGTCGCCCGCACGGTCGACCGCATCGAAGCCCTGTTCGAGGAATTGAGCGCCATCGACCCTGCGGACGGCGACCTCCGGCTTCTCTGAAAACGAAAAGCACTCCCCAACACGAAAAAAGCGGCCGGAGGGAAGCCCCCCTCCGGCCGCAGTCTATCAGAGCGTCAGCCTAAGTGCCCTGAGCTGGTACCCGAACCGATCAATGGAACTGATCGGCCTCGGTCGAGTCCTTGTAGGCGGTGGTCGAGGACTGGCCGCCGGAGATCGCCGTGGCGACCTGATCGAAGTAGCCGGTGCCGACCTCGCGCTGGTGCTTGGTGGCGGTGTAGCCGAGCGTCTCGGCGGCGAACTCCGCCTCCTGCAGCTCCGAGTAGGCGGCCATGCCGCGCTCCGCGTAGCCCTTGGCCAGCATGAAGGCCGAGTAGTTCAGGCTGTGGAAGCCGGCCAGCGTCACGAACTGGAACTTGTAGCCCATGGCGCCGATCTCGCGCTGGAACTTGGCGATGTCGTCCTTGTCCAGGTTGCCCTTCCAGTTGAAGCTCGGCGAGCAGTTGTAGGCCAGCAGCTTGTTCGGGAACTCCTTGCGGACCGCCTCGGCGAAGCGCTTGGCCTCCTCGAGGTTCGGCTTGGAGGTCTCCCACCACAGCAGGTCGGAGTACGGCGCGTAGGAGATGCCGCGGGCGATGCAGTGATCGACGCCCGTGCCCTTCTTCAGGCGGAAGAAGCCCTCCGAGGTGCGGCCGGCGTCGAAGTCGATGAACGGATGGTCGCGCTCGTCCACGTCCGAGGTGATGAGCTGCGCCGACTCCGCGTCGGTGCGGCACAGCAGGACGGTCGAGGTGCCCATGGTGTCGGCCGCGAGGCGGGCGGCGTTCAGCGTGCGGATGTGCTGCTGCGTCGGGATCAGCACCTTGCCGCCGAGGTGGCCGCACTTCTTCTCGGACGCCAGCTGGTCCTCGAAGTGCACGCCCGAGGCGCCGGCCTTGATCATCGCCTTCATCAGCTCGAAGGCGTTCAGCGGGCCGCCGAAGCCGGCCTCGGCGTCGGCGATGATCGGCGCGAACCAGTAGGTGTCGCCCTTGCCCTCGGCGGTCTGGATCTCGTCGGCGCGCTTGAAGGTGTTGTTGATGCGCTCGACCACCGCCGGCACCGAGTTGGCCGGGTACAGGCTCTGGTCCGGGTACATCTGGCCGGCCAGGTTGGCGTCGCCGGCGACCTGCCAGCCCGACAGGTAGATGGCCTTCAGGCCGGCCTTCACCGCCTGCATCGCCTGGTTGCCGGTGAGCGCACCCAGCGTGTTGATGTACGGCTCGGTGTTCAGCAGCTCCCACAGGCGCTGCGCGCCCGTCTCGGCCAGCGTGTACTCGATCTTGAGGGAGCCGCTCAGGCGCTTGACGTCGGCCTCGGTGTAATCGCGGCGGATGCCTTCGAAGCGGGCGGCGCGGATGGCGGCCTTGGTCTTCTCGTCGAGCGGTGCCATAGTGCGAGTTCCTTCTTGTCTTTCGTTTGCGCGCCACGGTGCGGCGCAGCACATGCTTCACAGTTATGACGAACCGCGCCGGATGGCAATAAGTGCTTGTTCGTAAAAGGGTAACATTGTAAATCCCTGTCTGGCAGATCCTGTAAAACTGTAATGTTTGTAAATTTGCACCGCGGTGCGGGGTAGCCTGGACGGGGCGATCGGGCGGGTTCGGATGATGGACAAGAAGGCGATGCTGGGACCCAAGGTGCGGCGCCTGCGGCGCGAGCGCGGGCTGACCCAGGCGCAGATGGCCGACCAGCTCGGCATCTCGGCGAGCTACCTGAACCTGATCGAGCACAACCAGCGCCCGGTGACGGTGCCGCTGCTGCTGAAGCTGGGGCAGAACTTCGGCGTCGACCTGCAGGCCTTCGCCGAGGACGAGGAGAGCCGGCTGGTGGCCGGCCTGCGCGAGGTGTTCGCCGACCCGCTGTTCGACGGCTCGGACATCAAGAACCAGGACCTCAAGGAGCTGGCCGCCGTGGCGCCGACGCTGGGGCAGGCGGTGGTGACGCTGTACCGGGCCTTCCGCGAGCAGCGCGAGGACCTGCAGAACCTCGGCGAGCGGTTGGCCGACCGCGACAAGCTGAGCCTGGTGCACAACGCGCAGTTCCCGCTGGAGGAGGTGCGCGACTTCTTCCACGCCCACCACAACCACTTCCCGGAGATCGAGACGGCGGCCGAGGCGCTGTGGGCCGAGGCGAACCCGGAGCGCGGCGACCTCTACCGCGGCCTGGTGGACTGGCTGCTGAAGGAGCAGGGCGTGCGGGTGAAGATCATGCCCGCCGACGTGATGGGGTACGCGGTGCGGCGCTTCGACCGGCACGGCCGGCGCATCCTGGTGTCGGAGATGCTGGCGCCGTCTGGGCGCAACTTCCAGCTGGCGGCGCAGATCGCGCTGCTGCGCCACCGCGAGTTGATCAACGGCATCGTCGATGCCGCCAACCTCTCAGGCGACGAGGCGCGGCGGCTGGCGCGCATCGGGCTGACCAACTACTTCGCCGGTGCGGTGCTGATGCCCTACGACCGCTTCCTGGAGGGGGCGAAGCGCGAGCGCTACGACATCGACGTGCTGCGCCGCCGCTTCGACGCCAGCTTCGAGCAGGTCTGCCACCGGCTGACGACCCTGCAGCGGCCGGGGGCGCGCGGCGTGCCGTTCTTCCTGATCCGGGTGGACAGCGCCGGCAACGTGTCGAAGCGGTTTTCCGGGGCGGGGTTCCACTTCGCGCGGTTCGGCGGCGGCTGCCCGCGCTGGATCGTCTACGAGGCGTTCCGCACGCCGGGCAAGATCCACACGCAATTGGCGCAGATGCCCGACGGCACAACCTATTTCTCGATCGCGCGGACGGCGGTGAAGGCGGGAGGCGGCTACCGCAGCCCGCCGCAGCAGTTCGCCATGGCGCTGGGCTGCGACGTGGCGCACGCCGGCCAGATCGTCTACGCCGACGGCATCGACCTGGAGCACACCGAGGCCGCCACCCCCATCGGCGTCAACTGCCGCCTGTGTCCGCGCTCGGACTGCTCCCAGCGCGCGTTCCCGCCGCTGAACCACCGGCTGATCGTGGACGAGAATCTGCGGGGGGTGACGCCGTTCCTGTTCGCCCCGCCGCCGGGGGAGCGGTGAGAACGGGCGGCCCCTCAGGCAGCGGCAGCGAGGCATGGTGCGCTGCACGCCTCATCCGGTCGTACGGCCGGGGCGAGACGAAGCCGTGAAGGCGAGCGCCGCAACCGCCACCGCGAGGGGTGCGAACGAAACCCAGAGGACCGTGTCCCATCCGTAGGTCGCCAGCAGGCCCCCGGACGCGAAGGAGCCCAAGGCCATCGTCCCGAACACGAGGAAGTCGTTGAGCGACTGCACCCGCGTCCGTTCCTCGGAGCGATGGCACTCCAGCACGAGGGCCGAAGCGCCCAGGAAGCCGAAGTTCCAGCCGACGCCCAGCAGGATCAGGCTCAACCAGAAATGCGCCACATCTACCCCCGCCAGCCCGACCGCGGCGGAGGCGGCGATCAACACCAGTCCGGCGGCCACCATGCGAGGGGCGCCAAAGCGCGTGATCAGCCGCCCGGTGACGAAGCTCGGAGCGTACATCGCGATCACGTGCCATTGCAGGCCGAGGTTGGACGCCTCCTGCGACAGGCCGCACAGCCGCATCGCCAGCGGGGCGGCCGTCATGATGAAGTTCATCAGCAGGTAGGACACGATCCCGCAGACCACGGCGGTGATGAAGCGCGGCCGGAGCGCGATGGCGCCGATCGGGCGGCCGCCGGCAACCTCCGCCGCCGTCGGCATCGGAAGCCGGACGCCGAGCAGCACGAGGGCGGACACAGCGGCCACGGCGGCTTGCGCCAGGTAGGTGGCCGCGAACAGGTGGGGCGGCCACAGGCCCATGGTGTGGGTGACGAGCTGCGGACCGATGACCCCGGCGAACACCCCGCCCGCCATGACGGCGGACATGGCCCGTGGACGCCGCTCCGAAGGCGCGCAATCAGCGGCGGCGAAGCGGAAGGAGAGGACCACCGCGGCATAGGCCCCGCCGAAGATCATCGCCGCGCAGAACAGCCAGAACGATCCCAGCACGACCCCCAGCGCGGACAGCAGGCCGACGAGGACGCCGCATCCCGTTCCCGTCAGGAACGCGGCGCGGCGACCGTGCCGCCGGGCGATGGCGCCGGCCGGCAAGGTGCACGCCGCCATCCCCACCACGAAGATGGAGATCGGCAGCGTCGCCAGCGCCGGGCTGGGCGCAAGCGTGTTGCCGACGATGGCGCCCGTTGCGTACACGACCACCGCGTTCGCTCCGGCGAGCGCCTGCGCGACCGCCAGCCGCAGGACATTGCCCAACTCGTGCCCGTACAGGCTCGCGGGAGTGAGCCCGGCCTCGGTGCTGGCTTCGGCTTGAGACATGCGGGTCCTCGGGTCATGCGGGGGGCAATTGATCCACGAGTAACGGTCACGTATTATGAGTGGAAGTGGTATTTTCTCATATATGAATGAGTAGGAGTCATGATTGCTTGATCGCCAGCTTCTTTCGATCCTGCGGGAGGTGGATCGGCTGGGCAGCGTCACCGCCGCCGCCGGCCGGCTGAACGTCAGCCAGTCGGCGCTGAGCCACACGGTCCGCAAGTTCGAGGAGCGCACCGGCGTCGAAATCTGGATGAAGAAGGGGCGCAGCCTTCGCTTCACTCAGGCGGGGGACTACCTGCTGGCGCTGGCACAGCGCGTGCTGCCGCAGATCGAGCATGCCGAGCGGGTTCTGGCCGACTTCGCCTCAGGCCAGCGCGGCGCGTTGCGGGTGGGGATGGAATGCCATCCCTGCCAGAAATGGCTGATGCGGATGACGGCCGCCTATCTCGCGCGGTGGCCCGATGTGGATTTCGAAGTTCGCACGGCCTTCCGCTTCGATGGTGTTGCGGCACTGCTGGACAATGAGATCGACCTCTTGATCACCCCCGACCCGATCGACTTGCCCGAAGCTCTTTTCACGCCGGTCTTTGATTATGAACTCGT
This sequence comes from Azospirillum sp. TSO22-1, assembly GCF_003116015.1. GTDB lineage: Bacteria > Pseudomonadota > Alphaproteobacteria > Azospirillales > Azospirillaceae > Azospirillum. Next base: position 10,469 of record NZ_LGQZ01000020.1, on the reverse strand, counting down.
CCTGGTGGTGCAGGACGCGCATCCGCTGGCCATGCGCGGCGTGGCGCTGCCGCATGACCTCCTTGGCGAGGAACTGATTACCGTTCCAGTCAGCGTCGAACGGCTCGATGTCTACACCCGCTTCCTCGTGCCGGCCCATTGCCAGCCGCGCCGCCACAGGACGGCAGAGACGACCGACCTGATGCTGCAGCTTGTCGCCGCCGGGCGCGGGGTCACTGTGTTGCCGGATTGGCTGGTGCGTGAGGAAGGCTCAGACCTGCCCGTCCGCACCGTACGTCTCGGGCCGGACGGGATCGGCAAAAGCATCCATCTCGGCATCCGCCGCGGTGAAGAAGGGGTGGAGTACATCGCCGGTTTCCTGGCGCTGGCGCGGGAAATGGGGCGGTAGGAAAACGGCTGTCCCAACTCTATGGCCGCTAACCCTTCCACTCAACGCTTCCAAACGCAGAGCCGGCGGACCGGCGCCCCAAGCGCCCGCCCGCCGGCCCGCTGCCGCGCCTCAGCTTATTTCAGCGCGCCCTTGACGTCCTCGTACTGGCCCTTCTGCCACTTCTCCAGGCCCTGGAGCTGGTCTTTGGTCATGTCGAGGGTCAGCTTGTCGCCCTTCATGTGCAGGCGGTTGGCCGGCAGCACCACGTCCTTGTCGCTTATGTCCATCACGTGGTCGACGTCGAGCACCACGAAGGTGGACGAGCCCTTGCGGACCACGCCCTCGATCTCGGCGATCGATTTGCCGTCGGTGCCGTAGACGTTCTTGCCCTTGAGCTGGTCGGCGCTCATGCGCGACAGCGCCGGGTCGAGCTGGCCGTCCACCGCCGCCACCGAGGGCGTCACCTCCTTGGCCGGCGCCTTGGTCGTCTGCGCGACCGCCGGAGCGGCGGCGAGAAGCGCGGCAACACCGAACGCGGTCATCAGGGTCTTCATGGTAATCTCCCCATACGGTTCGAAAGATAAGGGAATAAACGCCGCACGCCGGCAAAGCTTCCCCGCACCGTCGAGGTACCCCGCCCGCACAGGGGCGCCCGGCGCAAAAAGAGGGCGGCCCGATGGCCGCCCTCCTCCTCCAAGACACTGCGGTGCGCCGGTCAGCGCTCCAGGTCGTCGTCGCGGCGCAGCGGGCGGTCGGTGCCGGTGCGGCCGTCGTCGATCTCCACCTCGGTGCGGCGGACGGTGTCGGAAACGTTCTGCGCCCGCTCCTTGACATCCTTGCGGATGACCACCTCCTCCGTCACGTGGGCGCGCTTCTGCACCACCGCCTCCTCGGCGGTCTCGCGCACCTCGATCTCGCGCTCGCGGAAGGCGTCTTCCGGCAGGTCGTCGACAGCGCGGTCGACGGCGCGGCGCTCGACGTGCACGCGCTCCTGGCGCAGGTTCACCGTCTCGTTCACCGGGGTCTCGGTGACGTAGGTGCGCACCCGCACGACGCCGCCCTCGACCGCGCGCTTGCCGATGTCCAACTTCTCCTCGGCGACCGGAATGACCTCCTCGCGGTCCACGTCCACGCCGCGGCGGGCGGTGGAGTCGCTGTAGGTCGTGTCGGTGGTGTTGACGTCGCGGAACGACTGCGCGGCGCCGGTCAGGCCGGTGCCGTAGCGGGTGCGCTCCTCGGCGGCCATGGTCTCGTCGTAGGGCGCCGCTGTCTCGTCGTAGCCGCTCCAGCCGGTGGTGCGGTAGGCGGCCTCGCGCTGCTCGACGTCCACCACGTTGCCGCGCTCCAGCACGGCGACGGCGCGGTCCACGTCGTCGTCATCGACGCGCACCTTCAACAGCGCGCCGCCGCGCCGCACGCCCTCGGCGTAGACGTGGGCGTCGCGCTCCGGGACGTTCCAGCCGGTCAGGCGGGCCAGGAAGCCGCCGCTGTTCTGCCGGGAATAGTCGGTGTCGATGTAGTCCTGCCCGGCGGCCGAGCCGATGCCGGTCACCGCCTCGGCGTGGGTGATGATCTCGGTGGTGCTGCGGTCGAAGCCGGCGGCCTCCAGGTCGCGCACGGCCGCCTCGGCGTCGCTGCGGGTGTCGTAAAGGGCCACGATGGTGCGGTGCATGTCTCACTCCTCGTATGGTTGGGGCGGCCCGGCACCCCGCACGCCGGGCTCGTCGGGTCGATTGGTCTCGATGCGGTCGATGACGGCGTCCTCGGAGCGCAGAGTGACGGACTGCTCGGCCTGCACGGAGCGCGTCTTGCGGCGCACGTGGATTTCCTCGCGCAGGACGAGTCGCCGCTCCACCACCAGCACCTCCTCGACCAGGGGGATGATCGTGGTGTCGCCCTCCTGCCGGATCTCCGGCCGTTCCTCGACCTCGCGGCCGACGGGAACCCGCGTCACCTCGACCTCCTCCTGCTCCAGCGCATGGCGGACAATCTCCTCGCGTTCGCGGACCGTGGTGGTCACGCGCACGATGCCGCGCTCGACGCGGCGCTTGTCGACGGAGACTCTCTCTTCGTGGAGCGGTACGACCGTCTCCCGGTCGTCGGACATGGCCGCGCTCAGCGCAGGATCAGGTACAGGATGATCGCCAGGACGATCAGCCCGACGACGATCCAAGTCCAGTTGAGTCCGGCCAAACCGCCGGGACCGCCGTCGTTGTAGACGCCGACTTTCTTGGGTCCGTGCTCGTTGGTCATTGGGTCACCTCCAAAAGGCATCGAAGGACCCATCCCAACAGCGCGCGCTGAAAAAGCTTCGATACATTACTACTTAATTGTTCGCCGCCACCGCGCCCGCCAGCCGCGGAATAATCCGCCGGTGCCCGCGTTCATAACCGGCGTGAAGGCGCGTCCCTCGCGTAGGGTCAACCTCGGGGTGGCCCGTGCGGTGCTTTACGTACGGCACAGGCCACCCCGCCCTTTTGATCCGGGCCGCCTTTCGTGTAGACAGTGGGTCCATGCGCATCCTGAAACTCCTCGCCGTGCTCCTCGTGGCCGGCCTCGGCACCGCCGCCCTGTGGTACCTCCCCAACCGGCCGGTGCCGCTCGACCCGCCACCCGGCGGCAAGCTCAAGAGCGTCTCCTTCGCCCCGTTCCGCGACGGGCAGAGCCCGCTGACGCGCGTCTATCCCTCGACCGGGCAGATCGACGAGGATCTGGCGGCCATCGCGCCGCAGGTGGCGGGCATCCGCACCTACACCTCGCTGGAGGGGCTGGAGGTGGTGCCGGAGCTGGCGAAGAAGCACGGCCTGCAGGTCACCATGGGCGCCTGGCTGTCGAGCAAGCTCGACAAGAACGAGGCGGAGGTGAACTCGCTGATCGCGCTGGCCAACCGCTACCCGGACACCATCACCCGCGTCATCGTCGGCAACGAGGTGCTGCTGCGCGGCGAGCTGACGCCGGAGCAGATCACCGGCTACCTGCGCAAGGTGAAGGCCGCGATCAAGCAGCCGGTGTCCTACGCCGACGTCTGGGAGTGGTGGCTGAAGTACCCGCAGATGGCCAAGGAGGTGGACTACATCACCATCCACCTGCTGCCCTACTGGGAGGATATCCCGGCCAGCGTCGAGAAGGGGGCCGAGCACATCGCCTGGTCCTACCGCGAGATCTCGCAGCGCTTCCCCGGCAAGCCGATCCTGATCGGCGAGACCGGCTGGCCAACCGCCGGCCGCGCCCGCGGCGCGGCGGCGCCGGGCCTCGTCGCCAAGGCGCAGTTCATCAACCAGGTGATCCGGCTGGCCGGGAAGGAGGGCTTCGACGTCAACATCATCGAGGCCTTCGACCAGAACTGGAAGCAGAAGCTGGAGGGCACCGTCGGCGGTCACTGGGGCCTCTACACGGTGGACCGCAAGCCGAAGTTCTCGCTGGCCGGCCCGGTGGTGGAGAACCCGAAGTGGATCGAGCACGCCGCGCTCGCGGTGATCGCCGGCAGCGCGCTGGTCGGCGTGCTGGCCGCCAGCGGCCCGGCGCTGCCACTGTCGGGGCTGGCGGCGCTGGCGGTGCTGAGCGACGGCTTCGCCAGCCTGTACCTGCACGCCGCCGACCTCGGCGTGCACTGGAGCTATTACTGGCAGGACCTGACGCTGACCGCCGTCATGCTGGCGCTGACCGGTGCGCTCGGCCTGTGCATCCTGATGGCGGCGCACCGCGTGCTGGCCGGCCGCGCCCTGCCGGCCGAATCGCTGCGCGGGCTGGTGGGCGACATCGGATACGGCCGCCTCGACCGCGTCGGTGCCGTGGTGACGCTGGCGCTGACCGCGCTGCTGGTGGCGTGGAGCTTCCTGATCGTCTTCGACGGCCGCTACCGCAACTTCCCGACCTGGTACGCGGCGGTCCCGGCGCTGGGCTTGCCGATCCTCGGCTGGCTGCGCGCCGGCCGGCGCCCGGCCGGCACCGACTGGCGTTCGGCCATGGCGGCGGGGTCGCTGTTCCGCCCGGCGGTGACGGTGGCGCGCACGCCCGTCCGCGCCCCGCGCGCCGAGCTGTGGCTGGGCCGCCTGTTGCTGGCCGGCGCCACGCTGACGCTGCTCGCCGAGGGCGTGCTGCCGGTGGACGCGCCGCTGCGCGGCTGGCTCGCCGGCACCAGCGCCATGCCGCTGAGCGCCATCGACTGGGCGCACCCCAACGTCGAGGCGCTGGTGTGGGCCGGGTTGCAGGCGCTGCTGTCCCTGCCCTTCCTGGCCAGCGCCCGCCTCGCCCGCCTCGCCCGCGCCGCCCGGCCGGCCGGCGCCGCGCGTCCCGGCGAGGTGCGGCCATGAGCCTCCCGGTCGAGATCACCGAGGCCCGCGACACCATCGCCCGAGCCGAGCGCTTCCGCCGCGTCTGGCGGACAGTGCGGGTCGCCATGCTGGTCGTGCTGGCGGTCTTCCTGGCGCTGCTGGTGGTCTACACCGCCCTAGCCTTCGCCGCGGCGAAGGGGGCGTGGCACTACGTCTTCATGCTGGTCGGCGACGGCTTCCTGGCCTTCCTGATCGTGGTGGTGTTGCGCCACCGCGGCACCGACCGCATGTTCGACGCCGAGATCGCCACCGCCACCGGCCGCCTCGCCGCTGCCGGCTGGCGGCCGGTGCGGCGCGACGGCCGCGTGCTGGTGGCGCCCACAGGCGCACCGGACGAGTCGGCGGTGGAGGCGTAGCTACGCCACCCGTGCCTGCTTGCCGTGCTGGGCGCACCAGCGCCGCGGGTCGTGCAGGTAGGCATGGATCTCGCCCAGCGCCTCCTCCGGCAGATAGCTGCCGCGGTTGGCGACGTCCAGCAGGTCCCACCATGTGCAGGCGGCGTGCATCGTGACGCCCAGCCGCGTCAGGTGCTCGTGGATCGAGTCGAAGATCCCATACTGGAACAGCACGAACACGTCGCGCACCTCGCAGCCGGCCTTGCGCAGCGGCTCGATGAAGCGGGCCTTGCGGTGGCCGTCGGTCGCCAGTTGCTCGACCAGCAGCACCCGCCAGCCGGGGTGCACGTCGCCGACGATCTCCGGCGCGTCCTTGCGCACGATCACCAGCGGCAGGTTCAGCTTGTCGGCGATCAGCGTGGCGAAGGGCATCCCCGCCCCCTCGCCGGCCGCGATGGCGTCCAGGTCGTGCACACCCGTGCGCTCCGTGTCGCCCATCTCCTGGTTGATCATTTCGCAGGCGAAACTGACCACCTCCTTGCGGATCTTCGGGTAGGACAGCAGGTGCCGCACGTCGAGCCGCACCGGGCTGACCAGGTCGTCGGTGTAGCGGAACGGCCGCTTCGGGTCGAAGCGCACCGCACCGGTCTCCAACATGTCGCGGGCGATCCGCGCCGCGCCCTCGCGGCTCTCCAGGTCCCACGAGTCCGGTATCATGGCAGTCCTCTCGTCGTGTTGGTCGCCCCCAGTTGACGCCCGGTCGGGGTAGCCCCGCAACCCGTCATCGCAGCGCGCCGGACACCCTTCGGAGGTAGCCCTTCGGTGGCAGCCCCGCCCCCTTTTGCGCGCCCGCCGCGACTCGGCCCGCGGCGGTTGACAATCACCGCGTGCCAGCCGAAAACCGGGTGAGGGGGAAAGAGGGGATACGGTCATGCCGGGAACATCGGACGACGACGACCTGCTGTTCGCCGACGAGACGGAGGACGCGGCCGGATGCGGTCCGGCGCTGTCCCCCTGGACCGTGCTGATCGTCGACGACGATCCCGAGGTGCACGCGATCACCCGCGTGGTGCTGCACGACGTCGAGTACGAGGGCCGCGGCCTGACCTTCCTCAGCGCCTTCAGCGCCGAGGAGGCGCGTGCTGTCCTGCGCGCCACCGACGACATCGCGGCGGTGCTGCTCGACGTGGTGATGGAGACCGACGACGCCGGCCTCAAGCTGGTGCACTTCATCCGCGAGGAGTTGAGCAACCGCCACGTCCGCATCATCCTGCGCACCGGCCAGCCCGGCCTGGCGCCAGAGCGGCAGGTGATCGTCGGCTACGACATCAACGACTACAAGGCGAAGAGCGAGCTGACGGCGCAGACCCTGTTCACCGCCACGGTGGCGGCGCTGCGCTCCTATCAGCACATCCGTGCCATCGAGGAGGGCCGCCGCGGCCTGGAGAACGCCCAGCGCGCCACCGTCCACGCGCTCGGCAAGCTGGCCGAGTTCAAGGACGAGGTGACCGGCGACCACGTCAGGCGCATCGGCCGGTGGGCGACCGCCATCGCGCACCGCCTGCGCGCCGACGGCGTCTACACCCACATCGTCGACGACGTCTTCTGCGAGCACGTCGGGCTGGCCAGCATGCTGCACGACGTAGGCAAGGTGGGCGTGCCCGACCACATCCTGGGCAAACCCGGCAAACTCGACCCGCAGGAGATGGCGGTGATGCGCGAGCACGCCGCCATCGGCGGCCGCATCCTGCGCGAGGCGTCGGGCATCGTCGGCGGCCCCAACCCGCTGTCGCTCGGCGCTGAGATCGCCGAGAGCCACCACGAGAAGTGGGACGGCACCGGCTATCCGCACGGCCTGAAGGGCGAGGCGATCCCGCTGTCCGGCCGCATCGTCGCGGTGGCGGACGTCTACGACGCGCTGCTGCACCGCCGCCCTTACAAGGAAGCCTGGGACCACCGCGACGTGCTGGGCCTGATCCGGCGCGAGGCCGGCACCCACTTCGACCCCGCGGTGGTCGACGCCTTCCTCGGCGTGCTGGAGGAGCAGGGAACGCCTTAGCCGGCGTCCGCCGCGGCGGCCTCCCGCTTCTGCTTCTCCATGACCAGGTGCATGTGCGGGTAGGGCATGGAGATGCCCTGCTCGTCGAAGGCCTTCTTCATCCGCTTGTTGAACTCGCGCCCGACGCCCCACTGCTTGAGCGGCCGGGTCTTGAAGCGGGCGCGGATCACCACCGCCGAATCGGCGAAGCGCTCGATGCCCATCACCTCCAGCGGCGCCAGGATGTCGGGGGCGAACAGCGGGTCGGCCTGCAGATCGTCGCCGATCCCCTTCAGCACGCCGCACACCCGGTCGGGGTCCTCGTTGTAGCTGACCGAGACGTCGAACACGGCGAAGGAGTAGTCCTTGGTCATGTTCTTCACCGTGGTCACCGCGCTGAACGGCACGGAGTGGACCGCGCCGGCGCCGTCGCGCAGCCGGATGGTGCGGATCGAGATCGCCTCGACCACGCCCGAATGCCCGCCGCCGACGTCCACCACGTCGCCGACCGAGATGGTGTCCTCGAACAGGATGAACAGGCCGGTGATGACGTCCTTGACCAGCGTCTGCGACCCGAAGCCGACCGCCAGACCGACCACGCCGGCGCCGGCCAGCAGCGGCGCGATGTTGACGCCCAGCTCGGCCAGCGTGATCAGCGACACCATGGTCACCAGCACCACCAGGAAGGCGTTGCGCAGCAGCGGCAGCAGCGTGCGCATGCGGGCCGAGCGCTCGATCCGCGTACCCTGCACCTCGGTGCCGCGCAGGAAGCGCTCGATCAGCGCGCTCACCACCTCCCAGGCGACGATGGCGACCGCCAGCATGACGCCGATGGTGGCGACGCTGCGCACCACGCGGCGACCGACCGGCGTCTCGATCCAGGCCGCCGTATCGACGCCCCAGGCGTTGAGGATCATCAGCACCGCCACCGTCCAGATCAGCGTCTTGATCACCCGGTGCAGCACCGGGATGTAGCGGTTGGCGCGCGCCTCCAGCGAGGGGAACTGCACCGCCAGCTCCGGCGAGATGCGGAAGCCGCGGCGCAGCGCCCGGTTGATGCCGCTGACCAGCAGGCGGGCGATCACGAAGATGGCGATGCTGGTGACCGTCGCCTTCGCCAGGTACTCGAATCCCTCGTAGACGTTCAGCACCCAGGCGCCGAAGGCCACCGCGACGTAGGCGATGGCCAGCACGTGCCAGACGTCGGCCAGCCGCCGCCGGGCCGAGCGCATGACCGCGCCCTGCCCCTGCGCCTCGCGCGCCGCGGTCTCGGCCGGGTCGCCGTCGCCGGTCAGCGGGTTGCCGTGCATCCACTCGGCGACCGAGCTGCGGTTCTGCAGGATCAGGATGACCAGCATCGCCGCCATGGCGAGGCCGAGCAGCTTGAGCACCGCCCCGTAGGCGCCCAGCGCCAGCCCGAAGACGAAGGCGCCGTCGGCCAGGAAGTAGCCGTACACCCCGACGATGGCGAGCCGCCGCGTCCACACATAGGCGTAGGCCGCCGTCTCGTCGCGCATGCGGGTCAGCCGCAGGCCCGGGGCCGGCGGGGCGAACAGGAAGCTGGCGGCGACCAGCACGGTCTGCACCACCACGGTGGCGGTGATGATGTCGATCACCACGTGCCGCACGCGCGAGCCCATGGAGAGCATCACCGCCTCGCCCAGCATCAGGATGCCGTAGGCGACCAGCGCGAAGGCGATCACCGGCACCATCTCCAACGCCAGACGCAGCAGCAGGAAGGTCAGCTTCGCCGACAGCCGCTCGCAGTGCTTCGCCTCCAGCGCCCGGCGCGGCCGGCGCAGCGTCCAGCTGGTGAAGCGGCTGACCACCGCGCCGGCGATGACGATCATCACCAGATCGGCCGACAGCTGCGTCCAGCGCTCGCGCGCCGAGGGGTCGTCGATCTGGCGGCGCACCCACTCGGCCACCGCCGGCAGGTCGGAGAAGGCATTGGCCACCGCCAGCAGCTGCCGGCTGGCGTCCTCGACGTGCCGCGCCAGATAGGCCAGCGTGCGAGAGCCCAGCGCATCGGGCAGCAGATCGCTGGGCGCCGCCGGCTCGGCCGGCGGCTGCTGCGCGGCGGGGCCGCCCTTCTGCGCGGCGATCAGGGTGCGCAGCTGGTCCACCAGCTTGGCGCGCGCCTGCGGGTCCTCCAGCGTCGACACCAGCCCTTCCAGCTGGTCGGCGGCGCCGTTCTGCGGCGCAGCCTGTGGGGCCGGCGCGGGTGCCGCCTGGGCCGCGGGTGCGGCCGGGGCTGGCGCCGCGGCCGGCGGCTGGGCGAGGGCGGGGCCGGTCAGGAGGAGGAGCAGGGCGGCCAAAGCGCCCGACCACCGGGCGAGCGTGCGGGGCATCGCGGATCCGTGGACAAATTCGAAAGTGTGGAGAGCCGCGAGACTACCGCGCGTCCGCCGGCTTGCCAACCCGCAGAGGGCTGCATCATTGTGGCATTTCAGCGGCTTTTTCAGGGAGGCGGCCATGGCGGACGAGACGGACCATGAGGGAGAACCCGACGCCAAGCTCATCGCCGCCAAGGAGCGCTGGGCCCGCGAGGCGCGCGGCCTGACCGGCGTCCCCGGCACCGACCGCCTGCCGCCGGGCCAGCACCGGACCGAAGGCTGGCCGGTGCTCGACCTCGGCATCCTGCCGCGGGTGGACCGCTCCACCTGGCAGCTCGCCGTGGACGGGCTGATCGAAAACCCGGTTATCTGGCGCTGGGACGACCTCCAGGCGCAGCCAGTGTTCCGCACCGTCTCGGACATCCATTGCGTCACCTCCTGGTCGCGCTACGACAACCGTTGGGAGGGCGTGAGCGCGAAGCACCTGCTCTCCGTGGTCCGGCCGGCGCCGGAGGCGCGATTCGTGCTGTTCCACTCGTCCGACGGCTACACCACCAACCTGCCGCTGTCGGTCTTCGACGACGAGGACGTGCTGCTCGCCACCACCTGGGAGGGCGAGCCCATCGACCGCGACCACGGCGGCCCGGTGCGCGTGATGGTGCCGAAGCGCTACTTCTGGAAAAGCGCCAAGTGGGTCAAGCGCATCGAATTCCTCGCCGAGGACAAGCGCGGCTACTGGGAGGTCCGCGGCTACCACAACGACGCCGACCCCTGGCGGGAGGAGCGCTACGGGGAATGATCCCCCGTTGAACCGAGCAGAAAAGTTCCCTTTCCGCCCGTTATCGGGCCGATGATTGCGCTGGATCAACCCGTCCGCCCTACGACCTCTGTATGAGAGAAGGCTTCGGGGTTTCGGCCAAGACCTCCGGACTGGGGTGGAAAAGGAACTAGCAATGACAGTGGACTCGGTCACGATAGCCTTTGTAGGCAGTGGCGGTGCCGGCGTCATGACGGCCGGCCAGATGCTGCTCGACGCGGCGGCGAGCGTGGGGTGGT
>NZ_LGQZ01000040.1 GCF_003116015.1 Azospirillum sp. TSO22-1 | reverse complement strand
GGATCCGGTGGTGGATCTGGCGGCGGTGGCGGTTCGGGATCCGGCGGTGGTTCTGGCGGCGGCCACGGCGGCGGTGGAGGGGGCGGTCGCGGTGGCGGATCAGGGCATGGTGGAGGGCATGGCGGCGGGGGCGGCCATGGTGGAGGCGGTGGGGGAGGGGGCGGTCACGGCCGTTGAGCGGCCGGGCGTCCGATCTCGCCGCCTCTACACGATCGACAGCGCGGCCCCGGCCGGGCTGGCCAGCGCGTCGGTGAGGATGCGCACCCCCTGCGCCGTCTCCTCGCGGGTGCGCGGCATGCACAGGCCGAGGCGCACCGCGTGCGGCACGTTGCTGCGCCCGACGGCGAAGGTGTCGGCGCTGGTGACCACCACGCCGCGCCGGCGCGCCTCGGCGACGAACTCGTCGCGGCGCCACGGCTCGGGCAGCGTCAGCCACAGGTGCAGGCCGGCGGGGTGGCCGCACACCGCCGAGGGCGGCAGCACCGCGCGGGCGATGGCCTGACGGGCGGCGGCCTCGGTGCGCTGCAGCTCGGCCATGCGGTCGGCGTAGCCGTCGAGGATCCAGCGCGTCGCCACCTCCGCCGGCAGCGGCGGCGAGGAGTATTGCAAAGCCCGGATGGTCGCCTCGATCGGCCGCACCAGCGCCGGCGGCGCCACCACGTAGCCGACGCGCAGGCCGGCGGCGACGCTCTTCGACAGGCTGCCGATGTACAGCGTGATGTCTGGCGCCATGGCCTGGATCGGCGTGACGTCCCTGACCAGGAAGCCGAAGACGTCGTCCTCGACGATGAGCACACCGTGGCGCCGGCAGATCGCCACGATCTCGGCGCGCCGCGCCTCGGGCATCACCGACGCGGTCGGGTTCTGCAGCGTCGGCACGATGTAGAGCGCCTTCGGCGCAAGGCGGCGGCAGGCCGCGTCCAGCGCGTCGGGGATCATCCCGTGCTCGTCCAGCGGCACGCCCTCCAGGTGCAGCTGCAGCGTCGCCGCCAAGCCGCGCATGCCGTAGTTGGTCAGCCGTTCGGTCAGCACCACGTCGCCGGCCTGGGCGATCGAGGCCACCGCTACCGCCATGGCGTTCTGCGCCCCGCTGGTCACCAGCACCGATTCGGGTCCCGCCGCCACCCGGTGCTGGCGCGTCAGCCACTGCGCCGCCGCGGCGCGGTGCGCCGGCAAGCCGGCGTGCGGCGCGTAGTTGACCAGCTGTTCGGCCGAGCCGGAGGCGGCGATGGCCATCAGCGTCTGGGCGATGGCCTGCTCGGCGCCGTTCTGGATCGGCGTGACCACCGTCATGTTGATCGCCGAGGTTTCCGGCGGCCGGTGCCACGCCAGAGAGTCGTGGCTGAGCGGCGGCTGCTGGCCCTGCACGAAGGTGCCGCGCCCGACTTCGCCGCCGATCAGGCCACGCCGCTCGGCCTCGGCGTAGGAGCGGGTGATGGTGCCGACGGTGACACCCAGCCGATAGGCGAGGTCGCGGTGCGTGGGCAGGCGGGTACCTGGGGGAAGGCGTCCGCCGGCGACGTCCTCTGCCAGGGCGTCGGCAATGGCGCGGTAGCGGGGGCCGGCGCGGCCTGAGAGGTCGGGTGTCCAGCTTGTCATGGGGACAATATAGACAATCTGGTATGACCAGGACAAGCATGATGACAATGTCCCAGCATCCGCCTTTCGGCCAGGAAGGCCGGAATTCTTGGCAAAAATAGGCAATGCAAACGGGTGTGGCGTCGTTGTTACATCCGTTATCGGAAATGTAATGGTGACAATGTCGCCATTGACCCCATGAATTGCCCCATCATAATCGCGATTGTCTCGACGATCCGAGACGGATTGCCGTACCGATGATGGAGGTTTGTCATGCACACCCAAGAAGCGACCCGCCCGTCCGGCGCGTCCCCGTCGATCTTCCTGGCCTCCCTGCGTGCCGCCGTGTCCGTCGCCGCCGGCACCGTCCTGAGGATCGGCGAGGCGACCCAGCCCTGGTACGACCGCTGGCGGCAGCGCCAGGCGCTGATGCGGTTGGACGACCACCTGCTGAAGGACATCGGCGTCAGCCGCGCCGACGCCGAGTCCGAAGCCATCAAGCCCTTCTGGAAGGAGTGAGCGGCCATGCGCCTGCCGATCTATCAGGTGGACGCCTTCGCGGACGCCGTCTTCGCCGGCAACCCGGCGGCCGTCGTCCCGCTGGAGGCGTGGCTGCCCGATGCCACGCTGCTCGCCATCGCGGCGGAGAACAATCTGTCCGAGACGGCCTTCTTCGTCCGCGGCGGCGACGACTGCGAACTGCGCTGGTTCACCCCGGCGGTCGAGGTGGACCTGTGCGGCCACGCCACGCTGGCGACCGCGTTCGTCATTTCGACGATCCTGGAGCCGGGGCGCGAGCGCTTCGCCTTCGCCACCCGGCAGGCCGGCACGCTGACCGTAACGCGGGAGGGCAAGCGGTTCGTCCTCGACTTCCCCGCCCGGCCGCCGGCCGCCGTGGACCCGCACCCGAACCTGCTGCCGGCGCTGGGTGGGCCGAAGCCCGTCGCGGTGCTGGGCGGGCGCGACTACCTCGTCGTCTACGACGACGCGGCGGCGGTGCGGGAACTGAAGCCGGACATGACCCGTTTGGCCGCTCTCGACCGCTTCGCCGTCAGCGTGACGGCGCCGGGGGAGGGCGGGCTCGACTTCGTCTCGCGCTTCTTCGCACCGGGCAAGGGTGTGCCGGAAGATTCCGTGACCGGGTCCGCCCATTGCACGCTGATTCCCTATTGGGCGCAGCGCCTGGGCAAGACCACGCTGTCGGCGCGGCAGGTGTCGGCGCGCGGCGGCAATCTCGCTTGCGAGTTGGTGGGCGACCGGGTGAAGATCGGCGGTACGGCCGTTCTCTACCTGGAAGGCGTGATCCATGTCTGAGGCTGATGCCTCGAACGTCACCATAACCCCCACGGACGGGCCCGAGGACATCGGGCACGTCCGCGCCCTGTTCCGCGAGTACGCGGGTGAGTTGAACGTCTCTCTGTGTTTCCAGGGTTTCGAGGAGGAGTTGGCGGGGCTGCCCGGCAAGTACGCGCCGCCCGACGGCGCGCTCCTGCTCGCCCGCGTCGGCGGGGCGGTGGCTGGGGTGGTCGGCCTGCGTCCGCTCGGCGACGGCGTGTGCGAGATGAAGCGCATGTACGTCCGGCCGCCGTTCCGCGGCACCGGCGCCGGGCGCCTGCTGGCGGAACGTATCGTGGCGATCGGCGACCAAGCCGGCTACCGGTCCATGCGGCTCGACACGCTCAGCCGTTTGACGACGGCGCGGGCGCTGTACGAGCGCCTGGGATTCCGTGAGATCCCCGCCTACTACCACAACCCGCTGGACGGCGTGCTGTACTACGAGAAGACCTACTGAGGGGGAACGCATGGCGGGCCGCTGGTTCGAGGAGTTCAGCGTCGGCGACGTCATCGAGACGCGCGGCGTCACGGTGACCGAGTCGCAGATCATCGACTTCGCCCTGATGTTCGACCCGCAGTCCTTCCACATTGACGGCGTCGCCGCCGCCGAGGGACCGTTCGGCGGGCTGATCGCGAGCGGCTTCCAGACGCTCGGCCTCACCTTCCGCCTGCTGCTGGCGACCGGCGTGCTGGACGGCACCAGCCTGGGCAGCGGCGCCATGGACGAGGTGCGTTGGTTGCGCCCGGTGCGCCCGGGAGACACGTTGCGCGTGCGCGTCGAGGTGGTGGGCACGCGCCCGTCGCGTCGTGGCGACCGCGGCGTCGTGCGTTGCGCCTACGCTACCACCAACCAGCACGGCGAGCCGGTGCTGACCTGTGCCATCGACCAGATCATCGCGGCGCGCCCGTCGGCGACGGTGGCGGTCTGAGGGCTCCGTTGACGCTGCCCGGCCGGCCACCTATCGTCCAGCCCTTCCCACCCGAGCAGGGCTGACGCGTGCGCATCGTCCAGGCCATCCTGTCCAAAGGCTTCCGCGGTGCCGAGCGGCATGTGGCGGAACTGGTCAACGCTCAGGCGAAGACGCACGACGTGCTGCTGATGCTGCGCGCCGACAGCACCGACAAACTGGGCCTGTCGATCCGCGACTGGCTGGATCCCGGCGTACGGGTGGTCGGGCTGCGGCGGCCGGTCTGGTGGTTGCAGGGCTGGGCGGCGCTGCGCCACTTCAAGCCGGATGTCGTTCATGCGCACGGCGGCCGGGCGGGCCGGCTGATGCCCAAGCTGGCCGGACGGGTGCCGGTCGCCGCCACCATCCACCTCGACTACCGGCACAAGTCCTACCGCGACGTGGACGGGCTGATCTGCACCACCGACTGGCAGCGCGACGGGGTTTCCCCGAAGTACAGGGGCAAGGTCGCTCGCATCGACCTCTGGTACCGGCCGCACCGCCGGCTGGAATCCGCCCAGGTGGCGCGTCTGCGCGACGAACTGGGAGCGGGGGAGGGGACGTTCCTCGTCGGCTTCGTCGGCCACCTGATCCCGGTGAAGGGCGTCGACCGGTTGCTGGAGGCGTTCCGCCGCGCCGGGTTGCCGAACGCGCGGCTGGTCGTGGTCGGCGACGGGCCGGAGCGTGCGGCACTGGAGCGCGCCGCCCCGCCCGGCGTGCTGTTCACCGGGTTCCGGAACGACGCGCTGGACCTGTATCAGGCGTTCGACCTGTTCGTGTCGCCATCGCGGGAGGAGCCGTTCGGGCTGGTGTTCCTGGAAGCGCTGGACGCCGGACTGCCGGTGGTCGCCACGCGTACGGCGGGCGCCGAGGCGATCCTGCCCGGCATGCCGGGGGAACTCGTGCCGCTGGACGACGTGGGTGCGCTGGCCGCCGCCCTGCGCCGTGCCGTGTCCGAGCGGCGTCCGCGCGCCGCTGTGGACCTCGGCCGCTACGACCAAGCTGGCCGGCTGGCCGAGATCGAGGCGTTCTACCGCACGCTCATTCGACCTTGACCGCGTGGCGGAATAGGTCGCGCGCCTGTGCGGGGAGCAGGCGCTCCACCGTGGTTTCCAGGGTGGCGAGCCGCTCCTCGATGGCGGTGACGCGTTCGGTCAGCCCCTGATCGTGTGCCGGGCGGCTGGCGAGCCACGCCAGCAGGGCCTCGGCGGTGATCTGTCCTTGCCGCAGCGCCCTGGCCGCTTCCCGCAGGGCCTTGCGCATGTCGGCATCGTGCGGAACCCGAAGGCTCATGGTGGGTGTGTCGACCATGTCGCACTCCCGTCTTAAAGTAATGCGCCCGATCTTTGCGCACGATCGCATTGTAACACGGCCGCGCCACGACGGACCTGCGGCAAAGAAGGCTCGTGACACGAACTGTGCTGCATTGCGGGAAAATTTATCACACACGCTTGATAGGTGGAGTTGTCGATGATGCGCTGTAGGAAAACTTCGTGTTTCCTTGCGGACTCTGACCGGGAGTCTCACCGGAAACCGGCGTCGCCCAGCAGCTTGAAGAAGTCGCGCAGCAGCTTGGCCTGCATGGCCGGATCGACGATGTCCTCGACGTAGCGGCGTTCGAAATTGGGCTGCCGCAGGTGGTTGACGACGTGCTGGCGCACCATGTCCAACGCCTTCCGGCTGCGCAGGGTGCCCGGCGCGCACAGTTGGATCAGCCGGTTGGCGCGGTGGCGCAGGATGTCGTTGGGGTTGTCAAGCCGCTCCACCACCCGGCTGTTGACGATGTAGGCGCACAGCAGGGTGTCGAGGTTCTCAGCGACTTGGCAGCGCAACGGGTCGGGCGCCTGGGATTCGTTGACATGGACGAACAGCCTGGTGAGCTGCTCCAGGTTGTTCTTGATCGGCTGCGCGCGGTCCACGAAGCGCGACACCGCCGACGGGTCGGCGGTGAGCGCCTGTAGTGCGCCGAGGATGTCCTCGCCGTGCATCTGTCCCAGCTCGGACTGCGACAGCGCCAGCAGGAAGCGCACGCGGTCCTTCGGGTCGGTGAGGCGGTTGCACACGTCGGTGATGGCCTGCCGCCGCCCGGTGGCGCCGCCCGCCTCCAGGAAGCGCAGGTAGCGCTGGATCAGCGCTTCCGCCATGCCGCCGCCGCCGACCACGCCATCGGGCGAGACGGCGCGCGCCAGCACCCGGTCGAACGCCTCGCGCTCGGCCGACGGGTCGTTGCGGTGCAGGGGCTGCGCGCTCTTCAGCTGACGGCGCACCAGATCGATGATGACCAGCCGCGTCTCGTCCAGCGCGTTGTAGGCCAGCAACTCGCTGAGGTGCAGCGCGCGGTCTTCCTCGGTGCGGTGGGTGGCGTCGAGTCGGCCGCAGGACAGATCCATTAGGTTGCACAGCGCCTCGGCTAGGTTGCGCTGGGTGCCCAGCAGCTCCTGCGCCACCGAGGGCGCCCCCAGAACGTCGGCCATGACGCCGTCCACCAGGGTCAGCGGCTCGTCCTTCAGTCCGCCGTCCTCGCGCACCAGCTCGGACAGGAAGTCCAGCTTGGCCAGCCAGTTGCGCTTCTGCACAAGGTCGCGCGACAGCGCCACCCTGGCGAAGAAGTCGCGATCCTCCGCTGTCTCCTTCGCCGCCAGCGCCTCGAAGGCGGGGCCGAAGCCGGTCTGGCCGATCTGTGGCAGGTCCTCGCGCGCCGAGGCGCGCCGGGCCCGCTCGGTGATCTCGTTGACGAAGCCGTACAGCTCGTCGCGGCGCGAGCGGCTGTCCTTGCCGCTGCCCTCCGCCTGCAGCGCTGCCACGCGGCCGACCGCCATCGGCACGAGGTTGTCCTTGTCCAGGAGGCGCTTGAGCTCCTGGTAGTTGTGCATGATCTCGGTCGGGGTGACGACCATGCGCTCGACGTAGCCGCGCAGCAGGCGGTTCATCACCATGCGGCTCTCGACGTTATAGGTCTGCTCCGCCCTCCGGCAGACGGCCGGCGCCTCGTCGATGGGGGAGATGGTGATGGCGTTCGAGGTGGCGCGGAACTCTTCGCAAATCTGCGTCTCGACGTGGCGGCCATCCGGCCGCATCCAGTCGCGGACGATGCGGAACCCCTCGATCTTGCCGCCGGAGATGATGCGCTTGCCGTAGGCGCGTGCCTCGGCCTCGTCATCGAACCGGGAATCGATGACCCAGTGGTCCTGCTGGTAAAGCTGGACCTCGTAGCTGGTGCCGCGGATGCCCGCCATTTTGGCCTCGGACCATTTGCCGCATGACAGTTCAGGATTCGATCTTTTTTCGGACAAATTCAATGGCAAACTTTAGGTTTCCTGCATTACGCGGAGCGGCGTTGCGCGCCCGCCGGGCTTTTCCGTTTGCACGGCGGCGGCGTGTCGGCTATTGACCGGCCCCGTGCGCCCGTGCTGCGGGCGGTGCCCTGAGAACGACCCAGCTTGAGCCATGCCCAACCCGTCCAGTTCCGCGCTGCTTCCCGCAGGCCTGCACGACGTGCTGCCGCTTGAGGCCGCGCATGAAGCCGCGGCGATCGAGCGGCTGATGGCCGCGTTCGAAGCTACCGGCTACGAACGCGTGAAGCCGCCGCTGGTCGAGTTCGAGGAGAGCCTGCTGTCCGGCTCCGGCGCCGCGATGGCGAAGCAGACCTTCCGCCTGATGGACCCGCTGTCGCAGCGCATGATGGCCGTGCGTGCCGACATGACGCCGCAGATCGCCCGCATCGCCACCACGCGCCTGGCCAAGGCGCCGCGCCCGCTGCGCCTGTGCTATGCCGGGCAGGTGCTGCGCGTGAAGGGCTCGCAGCTGCGCCCCGAGCGGCAGTTCGCCCAGGTCGGCGTCGAGATCATCGGCGTCCTCCAGCCGGAATCCGACGCCGAGGTGATCCTGCTCGCGTCCCGCGCGCTGGAGGCGGTGGGGGTGAAGCACCTGTCGGTGGACCTCTGCGTGCCGACCATGGTGCCGCTGCTCTTCGGCGCGCTGGGTCTCGACGAGGAGACGGCGGCGGCCCTGCGCGCTGCGCTCGACCGCAAGGACGCCGCCGCAGTGGCGGCGGTGGGCGGTCCGGCGGCGGAGCTTCTGGAGAAGCTGATCGTCGCCTCCGGCCCGGCCGAGCGCGCCATGGCTGCGCTGGCCGGCCTGTCGCTGCCCGAGGCGGCGGAAAAGGACCGCCGCCGCCTGACCGAGGTGGTGCGCCTGATCCGCGCCGCCAATCCGGGGCTGACGGTCACCATCGACTTCGTCGAGCACCGCGGCTTCGAGTACCAGACCGGCCTCAGCTTCACCCTGTTCGCGCGCGGTGTGCGCGGCGAGTTGGGCGGCGGCGGGCGCTACCGCGCCGGCAGCGGCAAGGACGACGAGGGCGAGCCCGCCACCGGGTTCACCCTCTACATGGACAGCGTGCTGCGCGCTGTGCCGGCGCCGCAGGCGCCACGCCGGGTTTTCGTGCCGCACGGCACCCCGGTGGACGAGGCGGCGGGGCTGCGCACCCAGGGCTGGGTGACGGTGGCCGGGCTGGAGCCCGCGCCCGACGTGAAGGCGGAAGCCAAACGTCTGGCCTGCAGCCATGTTTATACGGGCGGCGCGGTGTCGCCGGCGGAGTAGCGAAACTTTCCTCCTTCGGGAAAACAGCGGTTTTTATTGCGGAGATCGACATGGCCAACGTGGCGGTGGTCGGCGCCCAGTGGGGCGACGAGGGCAAGGGCAAGATCGTCGACTGGCTGTCCAGCCGGGCCGACGTCGTCGTCCGTTTCCAGGGGGGCCACAACGCCGGCCATACGCTGGTGATCAACGGCGTCACCTACAAGCTCAGCCTGCTGCCCTCCGGCGTGGTGCGCTCGGGCAAGCTGTCGGTGATCGGCAACGGCGTCGTCTTCGACCCCTGGGCCTTCCTCAAGGAGGTCGAGGGCATCCGTGAGAAGGGTGTCGACGTCAACCCGTCGAACCTGCTGGTGGCCGAGAACGTGCCGCTGATCCTGCCGATCCACGGCGCCATCGACCGCGCCCGCGAGGAAGCCCGCGGCGCCTCCAAGATCGGCACCACCGGCCGCGGCATCGGCCCGGCCTACGAGGACAAGGTGGCGCGCCGCGCCATCCGCCTGTGCGACCTCGCCGACGAGGCGCTGCTGGCCGAGAAGGTCGACCAGCTGCTGTTCCACCACAACGCCTCGCTGCGCGGCCTGGGTGCGGCGGAGATCAAGCCGGACGAGCTGCTGACCCCGCTGAAGGAGGTCGCGCCGAAGATCCTCCCCTACATGGCGGTGGTCTGGAAGCGGCTGGACGAGCTGCGCCGCGCCGGCAAGCGCATCCTGTTCGAGGGCGCGCAGGGCTCGATGCTCGACATCGACCACGGCACCTACCCGTTCGTCACCTCCTCCAACACGCTGGCCGGCAACGCCGCCACCGGCTGCGGCATGGGCCCGCGGGCGGTCGGCTACGTGCTGGGCATCTGCAAGGCGTACACGACGCGCGTCGGCTCCGGTCCCTTCCCGACCGAGCTGACGGACGACATCGGCGAGTTGATCGGCCAGCGCGGCAAGGAGTTCGGCGTGGTCACCGGGCGCAAGCGCCGCTGTGGCTGGTTCGACGCGGTGCTGGTCCGTCAGGCGATCAAGACCGGCGGCATCGACGGCATCGCGCTGACCAAGCTGGACGTGCTGGACGGCTTCGACGAGATCAAGGTGTGCGTCGGCTACCGCCTGGACGGGCAGGAGCTGGACCACTACCCGGCCGGCCAGAGCGCCCAGGCCCGCGTCGAGCCGATCTACGAGACGTTCGAGGGCTGGAAGGAGAGCACCCAGGGTGCTCGCTCCTGGGCTGAGCTGCCGGCGCAGGCGGTCAAGTACGTCCGCCATATCGAGGAGCTGATCCAGTGCCCGGTGGCCTTGCTGTCCACCAGCCCCGAGCGCGACGACACCATCCTGATGCACGACCCGTTCGCCGACTGAGGCCGGGTGGGGCCGGGCGGTTGCAGCGCGGCCCCGATTGCACTATCTTGGAGGGGAGGGAGGCCCGGTTTCCCGGACCTCCCCACCTTCTGGTTAGAGGTACTCGGCGGCGAAGCGGATCGTGACTCCCTTCGCCGTCACCTCCACCTTCAGGCTCAGACGCCAGCGTTTCCGCATGGTCCTACCCTCCGGTTCGCCGCACGGGGTAATTCCCGTGCGACGCGTATATCTGTATGGCATTTTCCTCTCTGCGTCGAGCGACGGCGTGTCGCGGTGACCGGCATCGCGGGCGTGAGCGTCGCCGTGCGAAGCGCGCTCGACCGCGCAACGTTAAGCGGTTATTTTCGCTGAACGACGCAAGCCAGGCTGCTCCGTGTGCCGAGAGTGAGGATCATCCCCCGCCAACCCGCCCGACGCCCGGCGCGTCGTCCGCGAGCGTGCCGCCATGTCGGGTGATACCGTCAAGCTGGCCGAGCGGTACGAGGTGGTGCCCAACTCGGCGCTTCCCGGCCTCAATTCGGTGAACGCCAACGCCTTCGCCGCGCGCTCGCTGCGCGGCAAGGGGACGGAGCCGTTCGCGGTGATCTGCTACGGCGCGGTGCCGCCGCGTGCCGACGTCGTGTCGACCTTCGCCAACGTCGACAACCCGGCGATCATGAAGCTGTTCGACTGGGGCGTCGTCGATTGGCCGGCGGACAAGACCCGGCGCTACTGCATGGTCTTCGAGAAGCCGGCCGGCCGCCGCCTGATGAACTCGCTGGCCGAGCCGATCGAGCCCATGCCCGAGGAGCAGCTGACCCGGCAGGTGGTGCAACTGGTGGTCAGCGCACTGAGGGAGCTGTCGAGCCGCGGCGTCGTGCACGGCGCCATCCGGCCGACCAACCTCTTCTACCGCGACGTGGCGTCCGGCACGCTGATGCTGGGCGAGGCGGTGACGGCGCCGCCCGGATTCGGCCAGCCGGTGCTGCTGGAGACCATCGAGCGCGGCATGGCCATGCCGTCCGGCCGCGGCAACGGGAGCATCGCCGACGACCTCTACTCGCTGGGCGCCACGCTGCTGATCCTGTTGCTGGGGCGCAACCCGGTGGCCGGCGTCGACGACGAGGCGTTGATCCAGACGAAGATCGAGCGCGGCTCCTACCCGGCGCTGGTCGGGCAGATGCGCCTGCCGCTCGCCATCGGCGAGGTGATCCGCGGCCTGCTGGTGGACGACCCCAAGCAGCGCTGGACGCTGAACGATCTCGACCTCTGGCTGTCCGGCCGCCGCCTCAGCCCGAAGCAGCCGCAGATCCCCAAGCGCGCGGCGCGCCCCATGGAGTTCCAGGGGCAGGATTACTGGTACTGCCGCACGCTGTCGCGCGCCTTCGGCCGCAGCCCGGTGGCGGCGACGCCGGTCATCGAGAGCGGCGAGCTGGACAAGTGGCTGCGCCGCAGCATGTCGGACGAGATCCGCGCCGACGCCGTCGCCAGCGCCATCCAGACGGCCTCTTCGGGCAAGGGCGGCACCGCCACCGACCGGCTGGTGGCGCGCGTGTGCATGGCGCTCGACCCGTCGGCGCCGATTCGCTACCGCACCAAGGCGGTGTTGCCCGACGGCGTCGGCCCGGCGCTGGCCGAGGCGTTCCTGCGCGGCGAGTCGCCGCAGTCGGTGGCCGAGGTCATCACCAACCAGCTGCCGATGTTCTGGGTCAACGTCCAGAGCGACTTCAAGCCGGAGTTCGTGCCGCTGGTCCACGCCTTCGACCAGCTGCGCACCTTCCTCGACCGCACGGCGCCGGGCCTGGGGCTGGAGCGCGTGCTGTACGAGGCCAACCCGGCGATGCCCTGCATCAGCCCGCTGGTGGCGGCGCAGTACCCGGTGGGGCCGGCCGACGTGCTGCGCGCGTTGGACTGGACGGCGTCCGGCGGTGAGCGCAACAAGGATCCCATCGACCGCCACATCGCCGCCTTCCTCGCCGCCCGCCACAAGCGCGCCGAGGAGATCCTGTACAGCCAGCTGTCGGCCTCCGTCGAGCCGATGCGGCGGATCATCGCCATGCTGACCATCCTGGCCGACGTGCAGGTGCGTACGAACACCGAGCCGCTGCCGCACCTGTGCGGCTGGGTGGTGGCGCTGCTCGACCCGGCGATCCGGCGCTTCCACAACCGCCCGCACCAGGAGGAGGTGCGTCGCCAGACCGATGCGGCGGCGCACAACGGCCGGCTGGCGGAGCTTCTGAAGATCGTCGACGACCCCGATTCGCTGCGCAAGGACAAGGCCGAGTTCGAGGCGGCGCAGATCGCCTACCGCGAGGCCAACGCGGAGATCGAGCGGCTGCGCCAGACCGTCGGCGACCGCGAGGGCATCATCGATTCCACCGGCCGGCAGGTGGCAGCCATCGCCTCCAGCGTCGTGTCGACCCTGCTGGTGGCCGGCATCATCCTGTTCTTCGCCTTGTAGGGAAGGGGACCCGCAGCCATGGCGAAAAAATCGCCCCCGCGCGGCGGAAAGCGCAAGAAGAAGAGCATCTGGACGTTCCTGCTGCTGCTGCTGCCCGCCGGGCTGGTGGTGCTGCCGACGTCGATCCTGTTCGGGCTGGGCATGATCCCGACCATGGTCGCCTACGTGATCGACCGCGACCCGGAGAAGCCGGCGCCGATCACCGTCGGCGGCCTGAACTTCTGCGGCTGCCTGCCGTACGCCATCGACCTGTGGAAGCACGGCGGCGGCATCAGCGCGGCGCTGAAGGTGTTCAGCGACCCGATGGCGTGGCTGGTGATGTACGGCGCCGCCGCGGTGGGCTGGGCCTTCTACTACGGCATCCCGCCGGCGGTGGCGAACGCCGAGGTCATGCGCTCCGAACGGCGCATCGACGCCTTGAAGCAGCGCAAGGTCGGCCTGGTGCAGGAATGGGGACCGGACGTCGCCGGCGACATGTTCGACGAATCCGGCGGCCCGGACGTCGGCTCGGCCGCCGCCCAGTAGGGTACCCGGCCGAATGGAACAGTTTGGAACACCGTGGAACAGTGTGCGGGGGCTGTTCAGTTCACCACCCGGGACGCTATGGACGCACCACGGGCGTTTGCGATTTAAATCCTAGGCGATCCGGCCGCGTTTGGCAAGGACCTTCGCGGCGGCGGCGGCCCTCAGCCCGCCAGCTTCTGCTCCAGCGCGGCGTTCTTGATGGACTTCTGCAGCTTCTCGAAAGCGCGCACCTCGATCTGGCGGACGCGTTCGCGGCTGATGCCGTACTTCTGCGACAGGTCCTCCAGCGTGGTCGGGTCGTCGCGCAGCCGGCGCTCGATCAGGATGTCGCGCTCGCGGTCGTTGAGGCCGGTCATCGCCGCCGCCAGCAGCGTGCGGCGCTTGCCCAGTTCCTCCTGCTCGGCCAGCGTGATCTCCTGGTTCGAGGTCTCGTCGACCAGCCAGTCCTGCCACTCGCCCTCGCTCTCGGCGCGCAGCGGCGCGTTCAGCGAGTGATCGGGTGCCGCCAGACGGCGGTTCATGTTGACCACGTCCTGCTCGGGCACCTCGAGCTTGGTGGCGATCTGCTGCACCTGCTCGGGGCTGAGGTCGCCCTCCTCGATGGCCTGCATCTGGCCCTTCAGCTTGCGTAGGTTGAAGAACAGCTTCTTCTGCGCGGCCGTGGTGCCCATCTTCACCAGCGACCAGGAGTGCAGGATGTATTCCTGGATGGCGGCGCGGATCCACCACATCGCGTAGGTGGCCAGCCGGAAGCCGCGGTCGGGGTCGAAGCGCTTCACCGCCTGCATCATGCCGACGTTGCCTTCCGAGATCAGCTCGGACAGCGGCAGGCCGTAGCCGCGGTAGCCCATGGCGATCTTCGCCACCAGACGCAGGTGGCTGGTGACCAGCTTGTGCGCCGCCTGCGAGTCCTCATGCTCCTGCCAGCGCTTGGCGAGCATGTACTCCTCCTGCGGCGCCAGCATGGGAAACTTGCGGATTTCCTGCAGGTAGCGCGAGAGGTTGCTTTCCGCGCTGATGACCGGAACGCTGGGAACTGCCGCCATGTCGAACCCTCTCTTCGGTCTCTTCCCAAGGCCTTCTTACGAGCGCCAGACCGATTTGGATCAAGTATGCCACGCCGTGGCGACGCCGCCACCTTCAAACGATAGCCCGCCCCGGACGGGGGGCATAGTTACATTTAATTCATTCTAAAGTCCGGATCAGGGCCTGCAGATCCCCCGGCAGATCGGTGGAGAAGCTCAGGCGCTCGCCGGTGCGCGGGTGCGCGAAGGTGAGGCCGACAGCGTGCAGGGCCTGCCTGGGGAAGCCAACAAGGGCGCCGCGCAGGGGTTCCGGCAGAGGGGCCGTCTTCGACCCACCCCTGTTTGATTTTCCGGGCCGGGTGGAGCGGCCGCGGCCGTACAGCGGGTCCCCCACCAGCGGATGGCCGATATGCGTCATGTGCACGCGGATCTGGTGGGTCCGGCCGGTCTCCAGCGTGCACTCCACCAGCGCCGCGCCGTTGTGAAAGGCTTTCAGCACGGTGTAGCGGGTGGCGGCGGGCTTGCCGCCGGCGACCACCGCCATCTTCTTGCGGTCGTGCGGGTCGCGGCCGATGTTGCCCTCGATCCGGCCCCGCGCCGGGGACGGCACGCCCCAGACCAGCGCCTGATAGGTGCGGCTGAGGCTGCGGCCGGAGAACTGTTCGGTCAGCGCGTGGTGCGCGCGGTCGTTCTTGGCGACGACCATCAGGCCGCTGGTGTCCTTGTCGAGTCGGTGCACGATGCCCGGCCGCTTGACGCCGCCGATTCCCGACAGGCTGTCGCCGCAATGCGCCAGCAGCGCGTTGACCAGCGTGTTGTCCGGATTGCCGGCAGCCGGGTGGACCACCAGACCGGCGGGTTTGTCGAGCACCAGCACGTCCTCGTCCTCGTAGACCACCTGGAGCGGAATGTCCTGCGCCTCGGGGATCGCGGGCTCAGCCTCGGGGATGAAAACGTCGAAAGTTTGGCCAGGTTTGACCCTCTGCGAGGGGTCCGCTATGGTCCGGCCCTCGAAGCGGACGTGGCCCTGCTCCAGCAGCGCCTGCGCGCGCGAGCGCGACAGGCCGTCGATGTGTGCGGCCAGTATCTTGTCCAGGCGCTCGCCAGCGGCGGTGTCGGGAACGGCGACGGTGTGCAGCCGTCCGCCGGTGTCGGGTCGTTCGTCGTTCTGCATGATTGTCTGAGAGTGGACCGGAACCGTGCGCGTTCTCAAGGCGGCCCTGATCATCATGGGCGTGTTCATCCTGGCCGGCTACGCCTATATGGGCGTCGAGGTGGTCAAACGCTTCTCCCGCCATGCGTCGGAACCGGCGCGCGAGGCGACGGAGGAGCGGCCGATCCCGCCGGTCGCCAGCGGCGTCGCGGCGCTAGGCCTGCCCGCCGGGGCGCGCATCGGCGACCTGGTGCCGGCCGGCAACCGCGTCGTGTTCAAGGTGACGGTGCCCGACGGGGCCGACACGCTCTACATCCTCGATCCGCGCACCGGCGGCGTCAGCCCGGCGGTGACCACCGGGAAGGCTTTCCAATGACCGGATACGATTTCCGCAGCGACAATGTGGCCGGCTGCGCGCCGGAGGTGATGGACGCCCTGGCGCTCGCCGCCCGCGGCGCCGCCGCCTCCTACGGCGCCGACGACTGGACCGAGCGGCTGAAGGCCCAGGTCGCGGCGCTGTTCGAGACCGAGGTGGCGGTGTTCCCGGTGGCCACCGGCACCGCCGCCAACTCCCTGGCGCTCGCCGCGGCGACTCCGCCGTTCGGGGCGGTCTACTGCCACGAGGAGGCGCACATCCACGTCGACGAGTGCGGCGCGCCGGAGCTGTACACCGGCGGCGCCAAGCTGGTCGGGCTGAAGGGCGATTCGGGCAAGCTGACGCCGGCGGTGGTCGACTCGGCGCTGGCCGGGGCGGGGATCGGCGTGGTGCACCGGGTACAGCCGGCGGCGCTCAGCCTGTCGCAGGCCACCGAGGCCGGCACCGTCTACCGCCCGGAGGAGGTCGCGGCGCTGGCCGACCTGGCGCACCGCGCCGGGCTGACCGTGCACATGGATGGCGCGCGGTTCGCCAACGCGATGGCGCGGCTGGGCTGCACGCCGGCCGAGCTGACCTGGAAGGCCGGAGTGGACGTGCTGTCGCTGGGCGGCACCAAGGGCGGCTGCTTCGCCGCCGAGGCGGTGGTGGTGTTCAACCCGGCGCTGGCCGACGACCTGGGCTTCCTGCGCAAGCGCGGCGGCCATCTGCTGTCGAAGATGCGCTTCGTCTCGGCGCAGCTGGAGGCGTGGCTGGCCGGCGGCCTGTGGCTGCGGCTGGCGCGGCACGCCAACGCCATGGCCGACCGTCTGGCGGCCGGGCTGGCCACGGTGCCGGGGGCGGAGATCGCCTTCGCGGTCGAGGCCAACGAGGTGTTCGTCCGCCTGCCGGAAGGCGCCATCGGGGCGCTGGAGACGGCCGGCTTCCGCTTCCACCGCTGGGAGGGATCGCTGCTGCGTCTGGTGACGGCGTTCGACACGCCGGCGTGCGCGGTGGACGAGTTCGTAAAAACTGCGGCGTCGGCGTAAAAAAGAGCTTGAACTCGGTTCGGCGTGTCGGTACATAACCGCCCACGCCGAACGACGTCCCCATCGTCTAGAGGCCTAGGACACCGCCCTCTCACGGCGGCAACCGGGGTTCGAATCCCCGTGGGGACGCCACCTTCTCCAAGGTGGGCAAGATGACGGAACGGGCTCAGCTTTGCGGCTGGGCCTTTTTTGTTGCCATGACTTGGAACCTTACGCGCGGCAGCCACCGCACGCCGAGCAGGGCGGCGAACACCGCGGCGTAGACCAGCGGCGCCGTCTGCCATCCCTTCACCAGCATGACGTAGTGCAGGCAGCCCGCAGCACCCGCGGCGAACACCGCCTTGTGCATGGTCCGCCAGCGCCGCCCGCCGAGGCGGCGGACCATGGCGTCGGTGGAGGTCGCCGCCAGCGCCGTCAGGACCAGGAAGGCGCCCATGCCGACGGTGATGTAGGGGCGCTTGACGATGTCCTTCCACACCGCGGCCCAGTCGAAGAACTGGTCGATGCCGACGTAGGTGGACAGGTGCACCACCGCGTAGAAGAAGGCGAACAGCCCGATCATCCGGCGGAAGCGCGCCAGCCCCGACAGCCCGGTCAGCCGGCGCAGCGGCGTGACCGCCAGCGCCAGCAGCAGGAAGCGCAGCGCCCAGACCCCGGTCTCCCGCACCGCGCCGGCGACCGGCTCCGCGCCCAGCCCGCCGGACAGCGCCAGCCACACCATCCACCCCAGCGGCAGCAGCGCCAGGGCGAACGCCGCCGGCTTGGCCCGGCGCGAGGCCAGGCGCGTCTCGATCCAGCGGCGCATCTCAGAAGCTCGCCTTCAGGTCCATGCCGGCGTACAGCGACGCGACCTCCTCGGCGTAGCCGTTGAACGGCAGCGTCTTGCGGCGCAGGAACTCGCCGACGCGGCGCTCGGTCGCCTGGCTCCAGCGCGGGTGGTCGACGTCCGGATTCACGTTGGCGTAGAAGCCGTACTCCTGCGCCTGCATGCGGTTCCAGGTGGTCGGCGGCTGGTCGCGGGTCAGCCGGATGCGGACGATCGACTTGATCGACTTGAAGCCGTACTTCCACGGCATCACCAGCCGCACCGGCGCGCCGTTCTGGTTCGGCAGCACGTCGCCGTACATGCCCACCGCCAGGATGGCCAGCGGGTGCATCGCCTCGTCCAGGCGCAGGCCCTCGACGTACGGCCACTCCATGAAGCCGGTGCGCAGCACCGGCATCTGGTCGGGGGCGTGCAGGGTCTGGAAGGCGACGTAGCGGGCCGCACCCGTGGGCTCCACCCGCTTCAGCAACTCGGCGAGCGGGAACCCGACCCAGGGGATCACCATCGACCACGCCTCGACGCAGCGCAGGCGGTAGATGCGCTCCTCCAGCGGGAAGTTCAGCAGGTCCTCGATGCCGAAGGTCGTCGGCTTGGCGACCTCGCCCTCGACGACGACCTCCCACGGCCGCGTGCGCAGGGCACCGGCGGCCTCGGCGGGGTCGGTCTTGGCGACGCCGAATTCGTAGAAGTTGTTGTAGGTGGTGGCCGACTTCTTCGGCGTCACCTCGTCCAGTTTGGCGTCCCGCGGCCGAACGGTGGTCGGCGCCTGGAGGGCCGCGGCCGCCGCGTCCGGGAACAGCGCCGCCGCGGCGCCGCCGGCCAGCAGCGAACGGCGCGACAGGAACAGCGGACGTGGCGTCACCTCGTCCTCGCGGGCCTGCGACGCCTTGGGGAACCTGAGCAGCATCCGACCGTCTCCACACCCGCCCATCAACACGGCCACCCTAACCGTGGTGGCGCAACGGCGCGAATCACACCGGGAACACAAGCGCGTGAGCGCGTCACGCGCCGTCGCTAATTGTCGCAAATTAAATTCAATCCAAAATTATCGGCCTTCCGTACAAGCCAATGGATATACGCCAATCGCCCGCGGCCGGATGACCGGACAGCGGCGGACGAGGGAAAGGGAAGGGCGCCATGCGAGACAACGGGCCGATCACCAACCGCGAAGTGGAGATGCAGGACGGCACTCTGCTGGTGTCGAGGACCGACACCGGCGGCCGCATCAGCTTCGTCAACCAGGCGTTCACCGACATCAGCGGCTTCTCCGAGGAGGAACTGCTGGGCTCGCCGCACAACCTCGTGCGCCATCCCCACATGCCCAAGGAGGCGTTCGCCAACCTGTGGGCGACCATCAAGGCCGGCCGTCCCTGGGAAGGGCTGGTGAAGAACCGGGCGAAGAACGGCGACCACTACTGGGTGCGCGCCAACGTCACGCCGTGGACCGAGGACGGGCGGATCACCGGCTACGTCTCGATCCGTTCCAAGCCGTCGCGCGACGACATCGCCGCCGCCGAGCGGATCTACGAGGCGATCCGCACCGGCAAGGGTGCCGGCTACGGGCTCGATGACGGCCAGGTCGTGCGCACCGGTGCCGCAGCCCGGCTGTCGACGGTGGCGGCCGGCATCACCGGCCGGATGATCGCGGCGTTCGTGCTGCTGGTCTGCGCCATGGTCGCGGTGTCGTGGATCTCGCTTGCCGGCATGCTCGACGCCGGGGATGCGCTGCGCGGCGTCTACCATGACCGGACGGTGCCGGCGGCGCAGCTTGGCGAGATCCAGGAGCGGCTGCGCAGCAGCGTGCAGCAGGTCGCCCTCGGCGTCCTGGAAGCCCGGTCGGGGGCCCCGGCCTCGGCGCTGGAGGCACGCGCGGCGGCCGTGGCGGCGAACGGCGGCCAGATCGCCGGCGTCTGGGAGCGCGTCATGGCCACGGCCCAGACGCCGGAGCAGGCCGCCCTGACGGCGCGCCTCGCCGGCCTCCGCGCCGCGCTCGATGCCGAGGGGTTCGCTCCGGCGCTGCGGCTGCTGCGCGCCGCCGACGCGGCCGGCGCCGAGCGGCATCTCAAGGAAAAGCTGATCCCGCTGTCCGACGGTGTCGCCGCGGCGGCCGGCGAACTGGTCGCCCTGCAGCTCCGCGTCGCCGGGCGCGAGGTCGGCGAGGCCGAGGAGGAGTACCGGGCTCACCTCATCATCGCGGCGGTCGTCAACGCGCTGGGCGCGCTCGGCGCCGTCGGGTTCTGCCTGCTGCTGCTGGCCACCATCCGCACCCCGCTGCGGCGCATGGAGGCGCACCTGGACGCCATCGCCCTCGGCAACTTCGCCTACGTCATCGAGAACGCCCGCGTGCCGGAGTTCACCCGCGTCACCGCGCTGCTGCGGGCGATGAAGGCGAAGCTCGCCTACTCGGTCCAGGAGAGCAACGAGCAGCGGCGCCGCGCCGAGCAGGACCGCACGGTGGCGCTGCGGAGCATGGCCGAGACGGTCGAGCGCGAAGCCGGCGCCGCGGTGTCGCAGGTCGCCGACCGCACCGGCGCCATGGCGCGCGACGCGCTGGGCATGGCCGGTTCGGCCGAGCGGGTCAGCGCCAACGCCCAGAGCGTGGCCGCCGCCGCCGAGCAGGCGCAGGCCAACGCCCAGACCGTCGCCGCCGCCAGCGAGGAGCTGGCCGCCTCGATCCGCGAGATCACCGCGCAGGTCGCGCATTCCGGCGCGGTCACCCGGCAGGCGGTGGAAACCGGGGTGCGCACCCAGGACACCATCCGCTCGCTGTCCGAGGCGGTCGGCCGCATCGGCGAGGTCGCCGGGCTGATCCAGAGCATCGCCAGCCAGACCAACCTGCTGGCCCTCAACGCCACCATCGAGGCGGCGCGGGCGGGCGAGGCCGGCAAGGGCTTCGCCGTGGTGGCGCAGGAGGTGAAGAACCTCGCCAATCAGACCGCCCGCTCGACCGACGAGATCACCCGGCAGATCGGCGAGGTGCAGGAGGCGACCAACTCGGCCGTCGAGGCGGTGGGGGCCATCGGCTCGACCATCGCCGAGATCGACCGCATCACCGCCGCCATCGCCGCCGCCATGGAGGAGCAGGCGGCGGCGACGCAAGAGATCACCCGCAGCGTCGTCGAGACCACCAACGCCGCGCAGGAGGTCGCCGTCCGCATCGCCGAGGTGTCGACCGAGGCCGACCTGACCGGCCGGCAGGCCACCCACGTCGGCGGCGCCAGCGACGACGTGGCGCACGCCATCGAGCGGCTGCGCACCGTGCTGGTCCGTGTCGTCCGCACCTCGACCAGCGACGCCGATCGGCGCGGCGACCCGCGCTTCGCGGTCGAGGCGCCGTGCGCCGTGGCGTTGGGCGGACAGGAGCAGGGTGCGGTTATCGGCAACCTGTCGCGCGGCGGGGCGATGCTCCGCGGCGTCGCGGCAGCGGCCCCCGGTGCC
Organism: Azospirillum sp. TSO22-1; assembly: GCF_003116015.1. Taxonomy (GTDB): domain Bacteria; phylum Pseudomonadota; class Alphaproteobacteria; order Azospirillales; family Azospirillaceae; genus Azospirillum. The sequence goes on along the minus strand of NZ_LGQZ01000040.1, from coordinate 11,806 downwards.
AGGGGAACGCTGGTGCTGGCCGACGCCGGGGTGCGGCTGGGCTTCACGGTGGTGCAGCGGGACGGGGAGGCGACGCACGTGCGCTTCGACGAGAAGGACCGCGACCAGCAGGCCTTCGCCGTCGCCTTCGAGCGGCTGACCCGCGGCCGCCTGCCCACCGACGTGGCCGGCGCCGCAGCCGAGACGCCGGAGCGCCGGCGGGCTTGATCGCTCCATCCCCGCCAGGACCCGTGCGGGTCCTGGCGGCGGCGCGCAGCCGATGCTACCGCTCGTTAACCCTCGCGGGCTTATGGTGCGTGCCCCGAGGGTTCTGGTATTACCGATGCTTCCTCTTCTTCCTGCCGGGCGGCCGTGATGGACGACGCGTTGCCGATGCCGATCGACCGAGCCGAGCTGGGGCGCCGCCTCGTGGAGGCGGCGGGCGACGCGATCCTCGTGGTCGACGCGCAGGGCGTCGTGCTGGACTGCAATCCCGCCGCCAGCGAACTGTTCCGCTGTCCGGCCGCGGCGATCGTCGGTCGCCACATCTCCGGCGAGCTGTCGCCGGAGCGCCAGCCGGACGGGCGGCCCTCCCTGGAGGTGGCGGCGGAGGTCGGCCGTCTGGTGCAGGCCGGGCACCGCCAGCAGATCGAATGGACCTACCGGCGCGCCGACGGCTCGCTGGTCGAGACGGAGGTGACGCTCGCCCCGGTGCAGACCGGCGAGGACGGCTTCCGCATCGTCATCGCCCGCGACATCTCGGCGCGCAAGGCGATGGAGAACCGCATGCTCCAGTCGGAGCAGAAGTTCGCCCAGCTGTTCGCCATCAGCCCCGACCCGATGATCGTGGCGGAGATCGACACCGGCCGCATCCTCGACGTCAACCTCAGCTTCGTCACCGGCTTCGGCTACGCCCGCGAGGAGGTCCTGGGCCGCAGCACGGTGGAGATCGGGCTGTGGGTCGACCCGTCGCAGCGCGCCGCCACGGTCGAGGTGATGCGCCGGCGCGGCCAGCTGCGCAACCACGAGGTGGATTTCCGCACCACGCGCGGCGAGGTGGTCACCGTGCTCGGCTCCTCGGCGGAGGTGCAGATCGACGGGCGCTCCTGCTGGCTGGTGCAGTTCAAGGACATCACCGAGCGCAAGGCCCACCTCGCCATGGTGGAGTTCCTGGCGCACCACGATTCGCTGACCGGGATGCCGAACCGCAAGCGGCTGCACGAGGTGGCGCGGCAGCGCATCGCGGACGCACAGGAGGGCGCGCAGGAGGGACAGCGCGCCTTCGCGCTGCTGCTGATCGACCTCGACCGCTTCAAGGAGGTCAACGACACGCTCGGCCACCACGTCGGCGACGAGCTGCTGCGCATGGTCTCGGCCCGGCTGGTCGAGGTGGTTGCCGACCGCGACGGCTTCGCGGCGCGCCTGGGCGGCGACGAGTTCGCCGTCGTCCTGCCCGGCGCCGGGCCGGAGGAGGCCAAGGGCTGGGCGCTGGAGTTCCTCACCGCGCTGCGCCGGCCCTTCACGCTGGAAGGCATGCGCCTGGACGTCGGGGCCAGCATCGGCATCGCCGTCTACCCGCAGGACGGCCGCGATTCCTCGACCCTGCTGCGCTGTGCCGACGTGGCGATGTACGTCGCCAAGCGCAAGCAGACCGGCTGGTCGCACTACATGGCGCAGGCCGACACGCACAGCGCCTCGCGCCTCGCGCTGATGGCCGACCTGGGCGACGCGATCCGCAGCGGGCAGCTGCTGCTGCACTACCAGCCGATCCTGCGGGTGGAGGATGGCACGACGGTCGGCGCCGAGGCGCTGGTGCGCTGGCAGCACCCGCACTTCGGCCTGATCCCGCCGGGCGAGTTCGTGCCGATGGCGGAGATGAGCGACCTCATCCACGCCATGACCGCCTGGGTGCTGGACGCCGCCGTGGCGCAGGCCGAGGCGTGGCGGGCGGGGGCTTTGCAGGCGGGGGGGCGGCCGTGGCGGATCGCCGTCAACCTGTCGGCCCGCAACCTGATCGACGAGTCGCTGCCCGACCAGGTGCGCGCCACACTGGAGCGGCACGGCCTGCCGCCCCGGCTGCTGGAGCTGGAGATCACCGAGACCGCCATGATGGCCGACCCGGACCGGGCGCTCGCCGTGCTCGGGCGGATCTCGGCGCTGGGGGTGGAGATCGCCATCGACGATTTCGGCACCGGCTATTCCTCCTTCGCGACGCTGCGCCGTCTGCCGCCCATCGCGTCGCTGAAGATCGACCAGAGCTTCGTGCGCCGCATGCTGTGCGATCCCGCCGACGCCGTGGTGGTGCAGACCATGGTCTCGCTCGCCCGCAACCTCGGCACCCGCGCGATCGCCGAGGGGGTGGAGTGCGCCGACCTGCTGGAGGCGCTGCGCCGCTGCGGCTGCGCCGAGGCGCAGGGCTACGCCATCGCCCGGCCGATGACGGCCGACGCGTTGGAGCGCTGGGCGGCGGAGCGGGACGGCGGCTAACGCACGGGTGGTGTTCGCCGAAGCGTCTGTTCGTCCGCCCGGCTTTGCGCCATGATGCGCCGCACGGACCGACGGACGCGGATTTTGCGGCATGGATGGGCTGATCACGACGACCACCGAGGCGGAAGCCTGGGACCGGCTGCGCGCCGAGGCCGCGGCGGCGGCGGCGGGCGAGGCGATGCTGCGCGGCGTGATGGAGTCGGCGGTGCTGGCGCACCACGGGCCGGAGGCGGCGCTGTCCGCCTGTCTGGCGCGCCGGCTCGCTGGGCCGGACGTCGGGCGCGAGCAGTTGGGCGAACTGGTCGATTCGGCGCTGCGCGGCGACCCGCGCATCCTGGGGGCGGCGTTCGCCGACCTCGCGGCCATCGTCGCCCGCGATCCGGCGGCCGACGGCTGGCTGACGCCGTTCCTGCACTTCAAGGGCTTCCACGCGCTGCAATGGCACCGGGTGGCGCACTGGCTGTGGAACGATGGGCGGCATGCGCTGGCGCACTACCTGCAGAACCGGGTGTCGGAGGTCTACGCCGTGGACATCCACCCGGCGGTGCCGGTCGGACGCGGCGTCTTCATCGACCACGGCACCGGCGTGGTGGTGGGCGAGACCGCGGTGATCGGCAACGACGTCTCGATCCTGCAGAACGTCACGTTGGGCGGCACCGGCAAGGAGCACGGCGACCGCCACCCCAAGGTGCGCGACGGCGTGCTGCTGTCGGCCGGCGCCAAGGTGCTGGGCAACATCGAGATCGGCGCGCGCGCCAAGGTGGGGGCGGGCAGCGTGGTGCTGAAGAGCGTGCCGCCCTGCGCCACCGTGGCCGGCGTGCCGGCGCGCATCGTCGGCTGGTGCTCCGGCATGGTGCCCGGCGTCGATATGGACCAGAGCCTGGGCGACGACTACCAGAACCTCGGGATCGACATCTGACGCGCGTCGGCGCTGGTCAAGGCCGCGGTTGCGTGCCACCTTTGTCCTTCCAGAACAAGGAAGAACGAGGGAGGAGTGGAGATGCGCAACACGCTGCTCGGCGCCGCGGTCGCCGGCTTGCTCGCGCTGCCGGCCATGGCGCAGACCGTGCCGGAGGGCTATCCGGCCAGCTACAAGGACACCATCGCCGCCGCCGTCAAGGAGGGCAAGGTGGTGGTCTATTCCTCCACCGACGCGGCGCAGGTGCGGCCGCTGCTGGACGACTTCAAGACGCTCTATCCGAACGTCACGGTGGAGTACAACGACCTCAATTCGACCGAGCTGTACAACCGCTTCATCTCCGAGGCGGCGGCCGGTGCGGGCAGCGGCGACGTGCTGTGGTCCTCGGCCATGGACCTGCAGATCAAGCTGGTCAACGACGGCTACGCCCAGGCCTACGAGTCGCCGGAGCTGAAGGCGCTGCCGCAGTGGTCGGTGTGGAAGAACGAGGCGTTCGGCACGACCTTCGAGCCGGTGATCTTCATCTACAACAAGCGCCTGGTGCCGGACGGCGACGTGCCGAAGACGCACGCCGACCTCGCCAAGCTGCTGGAGGCCAAGGCCGCCGAGTACAAGGGCAAGGTCACCGCCTACGATCCCGAGCGCTCGGGCGTCGGCTACCTGTTCGTGACGCAGGACGCGGCGGTGTCGCCGGGGGCGCGCGACCTGTTCCGCGCCTTCGGCAAGTCGGGCATCAAGCTCTACACCTCGGCCGGCGCCATGCTGGAGCGGGTGACCTCGGGCGAGCACCTCATCGGCTACAACATCTTCGGTTCCTACGCGCTGACGCGCTCGAAGAAGGACCCGAACATCGGCATCGTCTACCCCGAGGACTACACGCTGGTGATGTCGCGCGTCGCCTTCATCCCGAAGGCTGCCAAGAACCCGAACGCCGCCAAGCTGTTCCTCGACTACGTGCTCTCCAAGCGCGGGCAGACGCTGGTCGCCAACCAGGCCGAGCTGTTCTCGATCCGCGACGACGTCGCGGGCGAGGCGACGGCCAAGGCGGTCAACGCCAAGCTCGGCGACAAGGTGAAGCCGATCAAGGTCGGGCCGGAGCTGCTGTCGACGCTGGACCAGACCAAGCGCCTGACCTTCATCAAGCAGTGGCAGCAGGCGATGCAAGGCAAGTGAGGCGGCGATGCGGACCTCCTTCCCCCGCATCTCCGTCATCCTGGTGACCGCCCTGGTGGTGCTCGCACCGCTGGGGCTGGTCTTCTACCAGAGCTTCCTCGACAACCCGTTCTTCGCGCCGAAGATCCAGTTCACCCTGTCGGCGTACGAGTACGTGCTGACCGACGAGGACTTCCATTCGGCGTTCCTCAATTCGCTGATGATCGCGACGGGGATGACGGCCATCGCCGTGCCGCTGGGCGGCATCCTGGCCTTCCTGGTGGTGCGCACCGACCTGCCGGGGCGGCGCTGGCTGGAGCCGCTGCTGCTGCTGCCGGTGTTCCTGTCGCCGGTGGTGCTGGCCTTCGGCTACGTGGTGGCGGCGGGGCCGGTGGGCTTCCTGTCGCTGCCGGCCGAGGCGTGGTTCGGCTTCGTGCCGTGGGACATCTATTCCATCACCGGGCTGGTGCTGGTGGCCGGGCTGACGCACGTGCCGCACGTCTACCTCTACGCCTCCTCGGCGCTGCGCGGCGTGTCGTCCGACCTGGAGGAGGCGGCGCGCGTCGGCGGCGCCGGGCCGTGGCGGGTGGCCATCGACGTCAGCCTGCCGATGGTGATGCCGGCGCTGCTGTACGCCGGCGTGCTGGTGTTCTTCCTGGGCTTCGAGCTGTTCGGGCTGCCGCTGGTGCTGGGCGACCCGCAGGGCATCCTGGTGATGTCCACCTACCTCTACAAGCTGACCAACCTGCTGGGCACGCCGTCGTACCAGCTGATGGCCGTCGTCGTCGTGGCGCTGGTGTTCGTCACCTTCCCGCTGGTGGTGTTGCAGCGCACGCTGCTGCGGCAGGCCGGCAAGTACGTCACCATGAAGGGCAAGGGCGCGCGGCAGACGCCGCTGAAGCTCGGCGGCTGGAAGTGGCTGGCGCTGGGCCTGCTGGCGCTGTGGCTGGTCGCCACGGTGGTGATCCCGCTGGCCGGCATCGGCCTGCGCTCCGTGGTCAGCTCGTGGGGACGGGGGGTGACATTGGCCGACCAGCTGACGCTCGCCCACTACCGCGACCTGTGGGAATACCCGAACCTGATCCGCGGCATCCTCAACACGCTGGGCATCGGCGTCATCGGCGGGGCGCTGTCGGTTGCGTGCTACACCGCCGTCGCGCTGGCGGCGCACCGCTGGCCGTCCAGGTGGGTGCGGCTGCTCGACTTCCTGGTGCTGGTGCCGCGGGCCATGCCGGGGCTGGTCGCCGGCCTCGCCATCCTGTGGATCTTCCTGTTCGTGCCGGGGCTCGGCTATCTCAAGAGCACCATGATCAGCGTGTGGATCGCCTACTCGGTGGTGTGGCTGGCCTACGGCATGCGGCTCATCAGCTCGGCGCTCCTGCAGGTGGCGCCGGAGCTGGAGGAGGGGGCGCGGGTCGTGGGAGCGGGGCCGCACCGGGTGAACCTGGATGTCACCATCCCGCTGATCCGCTTCGGCCTGCTGGGCAGCTGGCTGCTGATCTTCATGATCTTCGTGCGCGAGTACTCCACCGGCATCTACCTGCTGGGGCCGGGAACGGAGGTGATCGGCTCGCTGCTCGTCTCGCTGTGGGGGACGGGCGACATCGACCTGATCTCCGCGCTGTCCGTCATCAACGTCGCGATGGTGGGGGTGGGGCTGCTGGCCGCGCTCCGCCTGGGGGTGCGCCTGCATGGCTGAGCTGAGCGTCGAGAACGTCCGCCTGCGGCTGGGCGGCATGGAGATCCTGAAGGGCGTGTCCATGGAGCTGGAGCGCGGGCAGGTGGTCGCCCTGCTCGGCCCCTCGGGGAGCGGCAAGACCACGCTGCTGCGCGCCGTGGCCGGGCTGGAGCAGCCGTTCGCCGGGCGCATCTCGCTGGGCGGCCGGCCGGTGTTCGACGCGGGCGCGCGCATCGACCTGCCGGCGGAGAAGCGCAACCTCGGCCTCGTCTTCCAGTCCTACGCGCTGTGGCCGCACCGCACGGTGTTCGACAACGTGGCGTACGGGCTGAAGCTGCGCGGCGTGGGGAGCGGCGAGATCCGCCAGCGGGTCGAGCAGGTGCTGGGCCAGATCGGCCTGGGCCAGCACGCCGGGCGCTTCCCGCACCAGCTCTCCGGCGGGCAGCAGCAGCGCGTGGCGCTGGCCCGCGCACTGGTCTACAGCCCGCCGGTGATCCTGCTGGACGAACCGCTGTCCAACCTCGACGCCAAGCTGCGCGAGGAGGCGCGGGCGTGGCTGCGCGAGCTGATCGTCACGCTGCACCTCTCGGCGCTGTGCGTGACGCACGACCAGGTCGAGGCGATGGCCATCGCCGACCGCATTCTGCTGCTGAACGCCGGGCAGGTCGAGCAGGCCGGCACGCCGCAGGAGATGTACGGCGCGCCGAAGAGCCTGTTCGTGGCCGAGTTCATGGGCGCCAACAACCGCCTGGACGGCACGCTGGCCGAGCGGCGCGACGGCTACGCCGCGCTGGCGGTGGCGGGAAAAGCGCAGGACGAGCCGCTGCTGTGGGGCCGCATGCAGGGCGAGCGCGCGGCGGGCGGCCCGGCGACGGGCATCGTGCGGCTGGAGTCCGTGCGCCCGGCGGACGGGCCGGGGGAGAACCGGCTGGGGCTGGAGCTGGTGACCTCGATGTACCTGGGCGAGCGCTGGGAGTACCTGTTCCACCGCGGCCCGCTGAAGGTGCGCGCCTACGGCGACCGCGAACTAGCGCCCGGCCGCCACTGGCTGGAGTTCCCGCCCGACCGGGTGTGGCTCTTCTGAGGCGCGCGGCCGCCAGGGGATGGTGAGGCCGGACTTCTCCGCGCACTCGTAGTGCCACGGATGCCCCTCGCGGTCGCCGGCCCAGTGCGCCTGGCCGCGCAGCACCGGCAGGCCGCAGCAGCGGCAGAGCAGGCGGGAGACGGTCGATTGGTCGGACATGGCGGCCTCTGGCAAGCGGCGGTACCGCATGCCTAGCACCTTCGGCCGATGGCGGAAACCTTTTATGGTTAATACCGATAAAATGTCACGGATCTGAGGCGTATTGCCCCCACCCCGACCCTCCCCCGCTTCGCAGGGGAGGGAGCTCCGCCGTATTCCCCCTCCCCTGCGAAGCGGGGGAGGGGGCAGGGGTGGGGGCAAGCGCGTCTGCTACTCCGCCGCCTTCCCGATCTCCGGCACCTCGCACCCGGTGGCGCAGCAGCGCCCCGGCTGCTTCGACACCCGCCGGCCCTCGTCCGCCACGCCGCGCTCCAGCAGGCGTTCGACCAGCTCGACCTTCTCCATGACCGGGTAGTTGCGCCAGATCTCCCGCTTCATCGCCTCCGGCGAGCCGCCGCCGTGCAGCGAGATCATCGAGTACCAGCCGCCCTGGTTGGACGCCGTCAGGTCCTCGACCAGCCGCGCCACCTCCAGCCGCTGCGCCGCCGGGATGTCCGGCCGGCCGGCGAGCACCGCGGCGAGCGACGCCGCCGTCTCGGGGTTGTGGTCCTCGTCCGGGCCGGGCAGGGCGACCACCAGCCCGCCGGACACATAGTGGGCCAGCCGGTGCATGTCGTAGATCTGTGTCGCCAGCAGCAGCTTGCCGATGTTGGAGAACACCGCGTCGGGCATGATCGAGCCCGCCGGGTCCTTCATCCCGTAGACCGATGCCGCCACGCCGCAGGCAAAGAAGCCCTCGACGATCTTGATGAGGTCGACCATGGCGTCGCGGATGTGGCCGTGCCGGTCGGGGTCGAGGCCGTTCGCCTCGATCATCAGCGCACCGGCGCCGATCAGCAGGTCGCCGAAGCCAGCCCGCGCGCCGATGCAGGAGTGCCGGTGGTGGGTGGCGTAGCTGGTGGTGAGGAAACCGCCCTCCTCGGTCTCGCCGGCCAGGAACACGTGCTCCCACGGCACGAACACGTCGTCGAACACCACCACGCCGGTGGACTGGCCGTAGCGGCCGGAGAACTTCGCCGCCGCCTCGCCGGGGCGGCCGGCCGGGCGGGCGACGATGGTGACGCCCGGCGCGTCCGCCGGCACCGCGCAGCAGACGGCGAAATCCGCGTCCTCCGGCGTCATGGTGCGGCAGGGCATCACCAGGAACTCGTGCATGTAGGGGGCGCCGGTGACGATGGCCTTGGTGCCGCGGATGACGACGCCGTCCGGCCGGCGCTGGGAGATGTGCACGTAGACGTCGGGGTTGGCCTGGGCGCCAGGGCGCTTCGAGCGGTCGCCCTTGGCGTCGGTCATGGCGATGCCGAGCGTCAGGTCCTCGTCCTGCACCCGGTGCAGGTAGGCGAGGAAGCGCTGGTGGTAGTCGGTGCCGTGCGCGTCGTCGGTGCGCTTGGTGGCCTGGAACAGGCCGTTCAGCGCGTCGTGCGACAGGTAGCGCTGGGCGCAGCCGGACTCGCGGCAGACCAAGCGCACCGCCTCCAGCTTGTAGAGCAGGTCGGTGCTGGTCTCGTTGATGTGCAGCATGCGGTTGACAGTCTTGGCCGAGGTGCCCTGGCGCGCCGTCATCAGCGTCGCGTGCTCCGGCCGCAGCGCGAAGTCGTAGGTGATGCCGACGGCGTTGACGCCGGGCGCGAGGCTAGGCTCGTCCGCCACGCTGTCCACCGCGCGGCCGTCGACGAACACCCGCGGGGCGTAGCGGCGCAGCGACTCCCGATAGTCCGCGGCGGACATCAGCATGACCATACCCTCCCGTATTTTTTCCCAGTGTTGCCCGTTTCGCGGAACGGGGCAACAATCCGAACGCAAACGTGAGGAGGTATGCATGGCGCGCTGGGTCGTGGGCGTGACCGACCACATGATGCCGCCGCTCGACCTGGAGGCGGCGGCGCTGGGGCCGGAGGTGGAACTGGACTACCTGGACGTCCGGCGGGAGGAGGATCTCGACCCGGCACGCCTCGCCCGGCTCGACGCGCTGCTGGTATGGAGCGTGCCGGTGACGGCGCGCAGCATCCCGCACCTGACGCGCTGCCGGCTGGTGGTGCGGTTCGGCGTGGGGTACGACAAGGTGGACGTGGCGGCGCTGACTGCCGCCGGCATCCTCTTCGCCAACAACCCCGACTACGGCACCGAGGAGGTCGCCGACCACGCGCTGGCGCTGATCCTGTCGCTGCAACGCCGCTTGTGGGAGCATGACGCGCGGGCGCGGACCTACACCACGCGCTGGCAGACCAACACGCTGTCGCCGCTGCGCCGCTCCTCGGCGGCGACGGTGGGCGTGGTCGGGGTGGGGCGGATCGGCACGGCCATGGTCAACCGGCTGAAGCCGTTCGGCTACCGGATCCTTGGGTACGATCCCTACCAGCCGGCCGGGCACGAGAAGGCGGTCGGCTACATGCGGGTGCGGCACCTGGACGAACTGCTGGGGCAGGCGGATTTCGTGACCTTCCACTGTCCGGCCAACCGCGAGACCCGCGGCATGCTCGACGCCGCGCGGCTGGAGCGCTTCAAGCCGGGGGCGATCCTGGTGAACACGGCGCGCGGCGACCTGCTGGACGGGCTCGACGCGTTGGAGGCGGCGTTGCGCAGTGGCCGGCTGGCGGCGGCGGGGCTGGACGTGCTGCCGAGCGAGCCGCCGCAGCCGCACCCGCTGCTGGACGCGTGGCGGGGGCGGGAGGAGTGGCTGGCCGGGCGGCTGGTCATCACGCCGCACAACGCGTTCCACTCGGACGAGGCCGGCGTGGAGATGCGGCGGAACGCGGCGGGGACGGTGCGGATCTTCCTGGAGGACGGGGTGCTGCGGAACCGGATTTTGGAGTAGGCAAACGCGCCCTCCCCCTGCTCCGCAGGGGGAGGGAGGGACCCGCGCAGCGGGAGGGTGGGGGCGACGGCTTTTCCGATAGGCCGCTGCCCCCACCCAACCCTCCCCCAGCGGGGCTGGGAGAGGGCTCGCGTCTCCCTACAAAGCCCCGAAATCGATCGGCTTGGTCCGGTCCAGCGTCCGGTGCACCGGCGGCAGCGGGTACTTCAGCCCGGTCGCGCAGTTGAACAGCACCGCGCGGTCGCTCTTCGCCACCCGCCCGTCGGCCAGCGCCAGCTTGTACGCCGCGTAGGTCGCCGCCCCCTCGGGGCAGAGCAGGAAGCCCTCCTCGCGAGCCGCCTCGTCCAGCGCCGCCTGGATGGCGTCGTCGGGCACCGCCACGGCGAAGCCGCCGCTTTCGCGCACGGCGCGCAGGATCAGGAAGTCGCCCACCGCCTGCGGCACGCGGATGCCCGACGCGATGGTGTGCGCGTCCTCCCAGCGCGGCGCGTGCTCCTCGCCCTGTTCCCAGGCGCGGACCATCGGCGCGCAGCCGGCGGCCTGCACCGCCACCATGCGCGGGCGCTTGGAGCCGATGAAGCCGATGGCCTCCAGCTCGGCGAACGCCTTCCACATGCCGATCAACCCGGTGCCGCCGCCGGTGGGATAGAAGATCACGTCCGGCACCTCCCAGCCGAGCTGCTCGGCCAATTCCAGGCCCATGGTCTTCTTGCCCTCGATCCGGTACGGCTCCTTGAGGGTGGAGGTATCGAACCAGCCGGCCTCCGCCTTGCCCTGGCCGACGATCTTGCCGCAGTCGTCGATCAGCCCGTTGACCCGGTACACCGTGGCGCCCTGCAGCTCGATCTCGGAGACGTTCACCTCCGGCGTGTCCTCCGGGCAGAAGATGGTGGTCCGGATGCCGCAGCGGCTGGCGTAGGCGGCCAGCGCGGCGCCGGCGTTGCCGTTGGTCGGCATTGCCATGTGTTCGATGCCCAGCGCCTTCGCCATGGACACCGCCATCACGAGGCCGCGCGCCTTGAACGATCCGGTCGGCAGCCGGCCTTCGTCCTTCACCAGCAGTTCCGACGCACCGAGCTTCGCGGCGAGGCGGGGCAGGGGCACGAGCGGGGTCACCGCCTCGCCGAGGCTGACGATGTCCTTGACGCGGCGCACCGGCAGCAGCTCGCGGTAGCGCCAGAGGTCCTGCGGGCGCCGGGCCAGCGCGTCCTTGCTCAGCGTATTGCGTACGCCGTCGAGGTCGTAGCGCACCAGCAGCGGCTTGCCGGCGGCCGACAGGTTGTGCACGCGGTCGGCCTCGTAGCGCTCGCCGGTGTAGGAGCACTCCAGATGGGTGACGAAGGTCGGACGCTCGGTGGTCAGGTTGGCGTCGAAACGCACGGTGGGGTCTCCTGTGGTTCACCTCTCCCGCTCCGGGAGAGGTCGGCCCGAAAGGGCCGGGTGAGGGGTTGCTCCCTCCCCCGCCCCGGGGGAGGGTTGGGGTGGGGGTAGCGCAAGGATCCTTGCCGTTACCCTCACCCCGCCGCCGCGCGG
>NZ_LGQZ01000129.1 GCF_003116015.1 Azospirillum sp. TSO22-1 | reverse complement strand
CGACGCTCTGCGCCAGGGCCGGGGAAGCCGAAGCGGCCGTTCCGGTCAGCGCGGCGCCGGCGGCCAGAAAGCTGGAGCGCAGGAAGTCGCGCCGGCCCCGGCTCACCTGCGTGATCTGCTCGCGGCTCAGGAAGTTCTCCGGCGCCCGCCGGAGACGGTCACCGGACGGTCCGGCATCCCGGGCGAGCGCCGGGGTGCGGGGAGTGCCCTCGCTCACGGTTTCCTCCACATAGGATTTCTGCGCGGGCCGGCGGCTTAACCGTCCTTACCCGCATTGTTTGTGTGGGAAAACTATAAGCGGAGACTGATAAACCCGCCATCGGGGCGAACCCGGGGCGGACCAAGGGTTAACCCTTGGTCCGCCCGAAGGACCCCGTCAGGCGGAGACGGTCTTCTGCGTCTGCACGCCCAGGCCCTGGACGCCCAGCTTCATGCTCTGGCCGGCGCGCAGGAACACGGGCGGCTTCTGGCCCATGCCGACGCCCGGCGGCGTGCCGGTGGAGATGATGTCGCCCGGCTGCAGGCTCATGAAGCGGCTGAGATAGCTGACCAGATGCTTCACCCCGTACACCATGGTGCGGGTCGAACCGTTCTGGTAGCGCTTGCCGTCCACCTCCAGCCACATGTCGAGGGCCTGCGGGTCCTCGACCTCGTCGGCCGTCACCAGCCACGGGCCGACCGGGCCGAAGGTGTCGTGGCTCTTGCCCTTCACCCACTGGCCGGTGCCCTCCAGCTGGAAGGCGCGCTCCGACACGTCGTTGACGATGCAGTAGCCGGCGACGTGCTTCAGCGCGTCCTCCTCGGAGACGTACTTGGCCGGCGCACCGATGACGACGCCCAGCTCGACCTCCCAGTCGGCCTTCTCGGAGCCGCGCGGGATCTCCACGTCGTCGTCGGGGCCGACGATGCAACTGGTCGGCTTCATGAAGACCACCGGCTCCTTCGGCACGGGCATGCCGGATTCGGCGGCGTGATCGGCGTAGTTGAGGCCGATGCAGACGAACTTGCCGACCCGGCCGACGCAGGGCCCGAGGCGCGGCGTGCCCTGAACCAGCGGCAGCGACGCCGGGTCGATCCCGCGCAGCCTGGCCAGCCCGGCGGGGGTCAGCGCGTCGCCGGCGATGTCGTCCAGCGTACCGGACAGGTCGCGGATGCGGCCCTCCGCGTCGAGCAGTCCGGGCTTCTCCTGGCCCCTGGGGCCGTAGCGCAGCAGCTTCATGGTGTCTCTGTTCCCTTTGGTGTTTCTACAGCGTCCAGCCACCGTCGATAACGTGGATCGCCCCTGTCGTGAAGGAAGACTCGTCGGAGGCCAGGTATACCGCCAGCGCGGCGATCTCCTCCGGCCGGCCCAGCCGGCCCAGCGGTTGGCGGGCGATGAAGGCGGCGCGGGCCTTTTCCAGGTCGCCCTGTGCGGCGATGCGCTCGTCCAGCGAGGGGGTCTGCACGGTGCCGGGGCAGATGGCGTTGCAGCGGATGCCCTGGGTGATGAAGTCCGCCGCCACCGACTTGGTCAGGCCGATCACCGCCGCCTTGGTGGTGCCGTAGATGAAACGGTTGGGGGCGCCTTTGATGCTGCTGGCGCCCGAGGACATGTTGACGATGCTGCCGCCGCCCGCCTTCAGCATGGCCGGCAGAAAGGCCTTGATCATCCGGTACATCGACTTGACGTTGAGGTCGAAGGCGAAGTCCCACTGCTCCTCGGTGCACTCCAGCACCGTGCCGCTGTGCACGAAGCCGGCGCAGTTGAACAGCGCGTCCACCGCGCCGACCTCGGCCGCCAGCGCGTTCACCGCGGCGTTGTCGCGCACGTCGAGCCGGTGGACCTCGATGACGGGGTTTTCCTTCGCCAGCGCGGCGAGCGCCGGCTCGTTGATGTCGGTGGCCAGAACGCGCGCCCCCTCCGCCGCGAAGGCCAGCGCCGAGGCGCGCCCGATCCCCTGCCCCGCCGCGGTGATCAGCGCGGTCTTTCCCTTCAGTCGGTCCGCCATGGTTCCTCCCAATCGTTATCGAAGCCCTTCTCCCCTTGAGGGAGAAGGGTTGGGATGGGGGGTCGTAGCCGCCGGCAGGCGGCGGAAGAGACGGGCCGGCTTCCGCCGGCGCACCCCTCACCCCAACCCCTCTCCCTCAAGGGGAGAGGGGCTTGAAGGTGCTAATACGTCGCCCGGCCGCCGCTGAGGTCGAAGACCGCGCCGGTGGTGAAGGAGTTCTCAGCCGACACCAGCCACGCCACCATCGAGGCGATCTCCTCCACCTGCACGAAGCGGCCGCGCGGGATCTTGGAGAGCATGTAGCCGATGTGCTCCTCGGTCATCTGCTCGAAGATCCGGGTGCGGGCGGCGGCGGGGGTGATGGCGTTGACGGCGATGTCGTGGCCGGCCAGCTCCTTGCCCAGCGACTTGGTCAGCGCGATGACCCCGGCCTTGGCGGCGCTGTAGGCCGAGGCGTTGGGATTGCCCTCCTTGCCGGCGATGGAGGCGGTGCAGACGATGCGGCCGTAGTTCCGCGCGATCATCCCCGGCACCACGGCGCGGCAGCACAGGAAGACGCCGGTCAGGTCGATCTCCAGCACGCGGCGCCACTCCTCCGGCGGGTATTCCCAGACCTTCAGGTTGGGGCCGGAGATGCCGGCATTGGCGACCAGGATGTCGATACCGCCGAGGCGCGTGGTGGTCTCGGCCAGCGCCGCGTCGACGCTGGCGGCATCGGTGACGTCCGCGGCGACGGCGTGCGCCGCGGATCCCAGCTGCGCCGCGGTCTGCCCGGCGAGGGCGGCGTCCTGGTCCCAGAGCGCGACGGTGGCGCCGGACGTCAGCAGCCGTTCGGCGACGGCCCGTCCGATGCCCTGGGCGCCGCCGGTGACGACGGCGCGCCGGCCGTCGAGGTCGATGCGGTTCATGCTCTCGCTCCTAATGGGATTCGCGCGGCACCGCGGCGCCGCGGCAGCCGACGAGGAAGTCGAAGTCCGCCCCCTTGTCGGCCTGCATCACGTGCTCGACGTACAACGACTGGTAGCCGCCCTTCATCGCCGGCTCCGGCGGCGTCCAGTCCTTCCGGCGGCGCTCCAGCTCGGCGTCGGAGACGTGCAGGTGCAGGGTGCGGGCCTCGACGTCCAGCTCGATCTGGTCGCCGTCGCGCACCAGCGCCAGCGGGCCACCGGCCGCCGCCTCCGGGCAGACGTGCAGCACCACCGTGCCGTAGGCCGTGCCGGACATGCGGGCGTCGGAGATGCGCACCATGTCGGTGATGCCCTTCTGCAGCACCTTCGGCGGCAGGCCCATGTTGCCGACCTCGGCCATGCCGGGATAGCCCTTGGGGCCGCAGTTCTGCAGCACCATCACGCAGGTCTCGTCGATGTCGAGGGCCGGGTCCTCGATGCGGGCGTGGTAGTCCTCGATGCTGCTGAACACCACCGCGCGCCCCCGGTGCTTCATCAGGTGCGGCGAGGCGGCGGAGGGCTTCAGCACCGCGCCATCGGGCGCCAGGTTGCCGCGCAGCACCGCCACGCCGCCGTGCTCGACCAGCGGGCGGTCGAAGCCGCGGATGACCTCCTCGTTCCAGTTCTTGGCGCCCTCGCAGTTCTCCCAGATGGTGCGGCCGTTCACCGTCAGCGCGTCCCTGTGCAGCAGCCCCTGCTCGCCCAGCGCCCGCACCACCGCGGGCACGCCGCCGGCGTAGTAGAAGTCCTCCATCAGGAAGCGCCCCGATGGCATCAGGTCGACCAGCGTCGGCACCTCGCGGCCCAGCCGGTCCCAGTCGTCGAGCGACAGCTCCACCCCGATGCGGCCGGCCATGGCGATCAGGTGGATGACGGCGTTGGTCGATCCGCCGATGGCGCCGTTGACGCGGATGGCGTTCTCGAAGTTCGCCTTGGTGAGGATCCGGTCGAGCGTCAGGTTCTCGTGCACCATCTCGACGATCCGCCGCCCGGCCATGTGCGCCAGCACGTTGCGGCGGGAGTCGGCGGCCGGAATGGCGGCGTTCTGCGGCAGGCCGAGGCCCAGCGCCTCGACCATCGACGCCATGGTGGACGCCGTGCCCATGGTCATGCAGTGCCCGACCGAGCGCGACATGCACGCCTCGGCGTCCATGAAGTCCTCCAGGCTCATCTTGCCGGCCTTGACGTCCTCGCTGAACTGCCAGACCGCAGTGCCCGAGCCGATCAGCCCGCCGCGGTAGTGGCCGTTCAGCATCGGCCCGCCGGACACCACGAGGGTCGGCAGGTTGCAGCTGGCCGCCCCCATCACCAGCGACGGCGTGGTCTTGTCGCAGCCGCACAGCAGCACGACGCCGTCGATGGGGTTGCCGCGGATCGACTCCTCGACGTCCATGGACGCCAGGTTGCGGAACAGCATGGCGGTCGGGCGCAGGTTGGTCTCGCCCAGCGACATCACCGGGAATTCCAACGGGAAGCCGCCGGCCTCCAGCACGCCGCGCTTGACCCGCTCGGCCAGCAGGCGGAAGTGCGCGTTGCAGGGCGTCAGCTCCGACCAGGTGTTGCAGATGCCGATCACCGGACGGCCGTCGAACATGTGGCTGGGGTGGCCCTGATTGCGCATCCAGGAGCGGTGGATGAACCCGTCCTTGTCGTGCCCGCCGAACCACGCCTGGGAGCGCAGCTTTTTCCGTTCGGTCATCGAATGGTCTCCTTGGCGTTGCGGATGTCCTCGGCGGCGTGGTCGAGCAGGTCGCGCATCGCGGCGCGCGCCGCCTCCGGGTCGCGGTCGCGGATGGCATCGAGCACCGCGCGGTGGCGTGGCATCGAGCGCTCGTGCGCGCCCGGCGGCATCTTCGACAGGCGGAAGCTGGCGCTGAGCGCCGCGCGGATCAGCGCGCCGAGCGGGCGCAGGAAGGCGTTGTGCGTCGCGTCCATGACGGCGAGGTGGAAGCGCACGTCCGGTTCCACCGAGCTTTCGATGTCCGGGGCGCGCTCCATATCGGCGTAGGCGGCGGCGATCTCCGCGACCTCCGCCGCGCTGGCGCGGCGGGCGGCGAGCGCCGCGGCGTGCGGCTCGACGACGCGGCGGATCTCCATGAGGTCTTCCGCCACGCCCGGCAGGTCGGTGCCGGCGCACTGCCACGCCAGCACGTCGGGGTCGAGCATGTTCCAGTCCGTGCGCGGGCGGACACGGGTGCCGATCTTGGGCCGCGCCTCGACCAGCCCCTTGGAGGCCAGCACCTTCACCGCCTCGCGCAGCACCGTGCGGCTGACGCCGAACGAGGCGCCCAGAACCGCCTCCGACGGCAGCAGCGCCCCTGGCTCATAGCCGCCCCCGGCGATGCGCGCACCCAGGTCCTGCACCACCCGCCCGTGCAGGTTGCGCCGCGATCCCAGGCTGGGGGCGGGGGCGTCGAGCATGTCACTCCTTCACCGCGCCGGTCATGCTGGCGACGTAGTGCTCGACGAAGAAGGAATAGAGGATCGCCACCGGCAGCGAGCCCAGCAGCGCCCCCGCCATCAGCGAGCCCCAGTGGTAGACGTCGCCCTCCACCAGCTCGGTGATGACGCCGACGGGGACGGTCTTCTGCTCGGAGGACTGGATGAAGGTCAGCGCGTAGATGAACTCGTTCCAGCTCAGCGTGAAGGCGAAGATGCCGGCGGAGATCAGCCCGGGCACCGCCAGGGGAAGCAGGATCTTCACCAGGATCTGCAGGCGGGACGCGCCGTCCATCAGCGCGCATTCCTCCAGCTCGTAGGGGATCGAGCGGAAGTAGCCCATCAGCAGCCACGTGCAGAACGGGATCAGGAACGTCGGGTAGGTGAGGATCAGCGCCCACTTGGTGTCGAACAGCCCGTAGGCGAACACCATGGAGGCCAGCGGGATGAACAGGATCGACGGCGGCACCAGATAGGCCAGGAAGATCGCCAGCCCGACGAAGCGCGCGCCCTTGAAGCGCAGCCGCTCGATGGCGTAGGCGGCGCACACCGCGCAGAACAGCGACAGGACGGTCGACACCACCGAAACCAGCAGCGTGTTCAGCAGCCACTCCGGATAGGCGGTGCGGAACAGCAGCTTCTCGATGTTGGCCAGCGTCGGGTGCGCCACCCAGAACGGGCTGAAGTTCTGGAAGTCGTACAGCTCCTCGTTCGATTTGAACGAGGTGATGCCCATCCAGTAGAACGGGAACAGCAGCACGAACAGGAACAGCAGCAGCGGGATGTACACCGTCACCCAGCGGCGCGGGATGGACGTCAGATAGTCCATGCCGTCGGCGGGCGCCTCGTCTTTGTTGCGCGCCATGGGGTCCTCCTCAATCGCCGCCGCCCTGTTGCCAGCGGCGGCGTTGCAGGCCGAAGTAGCTGAACAGGATGGCCGCCAGCAGGAACGGGATCATCGACACGGCGATGGCCGCGCCCTCGCCCAGGTTGCCGCCGGGGATGGCGCGCTGGAACGAGAGGGTGGCCATCAGGTGCGTGGCGTTCAGCGGCCCGCCGCGGGTCAGCACGTAGATCAGCTGGAAGTCGGTGAAGGTGAACAGCACCGAGAAGGTCATCACCACCGCGATGATCGGCGTCAGCATCGGGAAGGTGACGAAGCGGAAGCGCTGCCACGGCGTGGCGCCGTCGATCACCGCCGCCTCGTACAAGGACGGCGGGATGGTCTGCAGCCCGGCCAGCAGCGTGATCGCCACGAACGGGATGCCGCGCCAGATGTTCGCCATGATGACGCTGGCCCGCGCCCACGCCGGGTCGCCCAGGAAGTTGATGTACTTGTCGATCAGGCCGAGCCGCACCAGCGCCCACGAGACGACGGAGAACTGCGGGTCGTAGATCCACCAGAAGGCGATGGCCGACAGCGCCGTCGGCACGATCCACGGCAGCAGCACGATGGCGCGCAGGAACGCCTTGAACGGCAGGTGGTGGTTCAGCAGCAGCGCCAGCCAGAGGCCGAGCGCGAACTTGAACACGCTGGCGACCACCGTGTAGAGCAGCGTGTTGAAGACCGACAGCCAGAACACGCTGTCGGTCCACAGCATCTCGTAGTTCTCGAGGCCGATGTACGTGCCGCCGCGCCCGACCCGCGCGTCGGTCATGCCGAGCCAGACGCCGAGGCCCAGCGGGTAGGCGAGGAACAGCAGCAGCACGGTGGCGGCGGGCAGCATGAACAGCAGCCCGAGGAACCCGCGGCTCTCGCCGAAGCGGAAGCGGTGGGCAGCCAGCGCCTTGGAGGAGGTGCCGTGGGCCTTGGTGTCGACGTACATGGCGGCCTCGAAAAGGCAGAACAATCCCTCCCCCGCCCCGGCGGGGGAGGTTAGGAGGGGGCAGCGGCTTCCGGGGAATGCCGTAGCCCCCACCCTCCCGCGGCGATGCCGCGGGTCCCTCCCTCCCCCGCCGGGGGCGGGGGAGGGACTAGGTTTGCTAGGTCTTGTAGTACCGCATGACCCGCTTCTCGGCGCGGGCGGCGGCGTCCTTCGGCGACTGCTGCCCCGAGGCGGCCTCGGCGAACATGTTGACCACCACGTAGTCGGCCATCGCCGCCGCCGAGGCCGGCCCCAGCTTGCCGCTGTAGCCGTTCCACAGCATGTTCTTCACCGTGTCGCGGTACGGCGTGTGCTTGGGATCGACGGTCCAGATCGGGTTGCTCTCGTACGCGGCCAGGGGCTGGGTGACGTAGCCGATGGCGGCCTGCTGCCAGGGCTCGTACTGCTCCTTCTCCATCATGAAGCGCAGGTACTCCTTCGCCGCGTTCGGGTACTTGGAATACTTGAACACCATGCCCTGGGTGAACAGGTGCAGCTCGGTCGGCTTGCCGACCGGGCCGATGGGCATGTTGACGTGCTCGATGTCCTTGGCCATCGCCTGCATCGCCGGGTCCGGCGAGTTCTTGGCCGAGTAGTAGACCGAGATGCCGTTGGCGGTGACGCCGATCTCGCCGGCCAGGAAGGCCTTGTTGTTGTTGGGGTCGAGCCAGGACAGCGTGCCCGGGATGAAGGTCTTGTAGAGCTCCGCCACCCATTCCAGGGCGCGCACCGTCTCGGGGGAGTTGATGGTGACGTTGTTGTTGTCGTCCACCATGCGGCCGCCGAACGCCCAGAGGATGCTGTGCGTCCAGGTGTTGCCGTCGCCCACCGCGTTGCCCAGCGCGAAGCCGGCCGGGTGCCCCTTGGCGTGCATCGCCTTGCAGGCCTTGAGGAAGCCGTCGGTATCGGTCGGCATTTTTTCGAAGCCGGCCTCCTGCAGCCAGGATTTGCGGTAGACGATGCAGTTGCCGGCGGCGCCGACCGGCAGCCCGATCCATTTGCCGTCGCGCATGCCGTAGCGCTTCGGCGCGTCGTACCAGCCGCCGTACTTGGCGCCCAGATACTCGGCGAGGTCGGTCAGGTCCACCAGCTTGTCCGGGTACTGGTGCGGGTCGTCGAACCAGCCGAAGATGATGTCCGGCCCGGAGCCGACGTTCGCCGCGACGGCCGCCTTCGGCCGGATGTCCTCCCAGGATTCCGCGTCGATGCGCACCTTGATGCCGGTGGCCTTGGTGAACTTCTCGGTGTTCGCCATCCAGCCGTCCTCGTCGCCCTGGACGAACTTCTTCCAGCGCAGCACGCGAAGCTCGGCGCCCTTCTCGGGCTCCAGCTTGAAGTCCGCCGCGAAGCTGCTTGGGGCCAAACTCAAGGCCGACACCGCGGCGCCCGCCTTCAGAACGTCGCGTCTGGTGAACTCCATGACCGTCCCTCCCTTGGTTGGGTCGCCGGCTCCGCCGGTCGGCCGTTGGTTGGCATTCCCGAGAAAATCCCGCTGCACCGGCATTTACCACGGAGACACAGAGACACAGAGGAACACAGAGATTTTCTTCTCTGTGCCTCTCTGTGCCTCTGTGTCTCTGTGGTTCATCGCTGTCATAGCGAGGTTTCTTCCCTCTCTAACTAAAGCCGCTGCCCGCCCGCCGCGTCGAACACGTGCCCCGCGCCCGGCTTCGGCACGAGGCGCAGCCGCTCGCCGGGGCGCAGCGGGTGGCGCTCGGTGGTGGCGGCGCAGGCTATGGTGCCACCGACCTTGCAGAACACCAGCGTGTTGTCGCCGGTCGGCTCGATCACCTCGACCTCCGCGGGCAGTCCCTGCTCGGCGTCCGAGGCGAGGCGCAGGTGGCCCGGCCGGATGCCGTAGACGACCTTCTGCCCCTCCTCGCCCCCCACGTCGGACTCGGCCTCCAGAGCGAGGTTGTCGTCGGTCACCACGAACGCCTTCCCGTCCCGGCGGCGCAGCAGGCCGCGGAACAGGTTCATGGCGGGCGAGCCGATGAAGCCGGCGACGAACAGGTTGGCCGGGCGGTCGTACAGCTCCAGCGGCGTGCCGATCTGCTCGACGTGGCCATCGTGCATGACGACGATGCGGTCGGCCATGGTCATCGCCTCGATCTGGTCGTGCGTGACATAGACCGAGGTGGTGCGCAGCCGCTGGTGCAGCGCCTTGATCTCGGTGCGCATCTGCACGCGCAGCTTGGCGTCCAGGTTGGACAGCGGCTCGTCGAACAAAAACACCTGCGGATCGCGCACGATAGCGCGCCCCATGGCCACCCGCTGCCGCTGCCCGCCGGACAGCTGGCGCGGGTAGCGCCCCAGGTACGGGCCGAGGTCGAGGATGTCCGCCGCCCCCTCGACCCGTTTCTTGATCTCCGCCGGGTCGGCGCGGCGCAGCTTCATGCTGAACGCCATGTTGTCGAAGACGTTCATGTGCGGGTACAGCGCGTAGTTCTGGAACACCATGGCGATGTCCCGTTCCTTCGGCGGCACCTGGTTGACCACCCGGCCGCCGATGGAGATCTCGCCGCCGCTGATCTGCTCCAGCCCGGCGATCATGCGCAGCAGCGTCGACTTGCCGCAGCCGGACGGGCCGACCAGCACGACGAACTCCTCGTCGCCGATGTCGACGTCGATGCCGTGGATCACCTCGTGCACGCCGAAGGCCTTGCGCACCTTGCGGATATCGACCGACGCCATGAGCTTATCCCTCCGCCGTCCAACCACGTTCCGACGTCAGCCAACTGCGGTTGACGCAGTTGATCAGCCGCCCGTCGCGCAGCGCCGCCGTCACCACCTCGGCCGACTTGCGGCGCAGATCGCGGATGCTGTCCGGCGAATAGAAGGCCGCGTGCGGGCTGAGCAGCAGGCGCCCGTCGATCCAGGACTCGGCGTTGCGCCACGCGGTGAACAGCGGGTGGTCGATGTCGCGGGCGATCGGCTCCACCGGCATGACGTCGAGCGCCGCACCGGCCAGCCGTCCCCCCGCCAGCGCCTCGTGCAGCGCGTCCAGATCGACCACCGGCCCGCGCGCCGTGTTGACCAGGATCTGCCCCGGCTTCGACGCGGCGAACGCCGCCGCGTCGAGCATCCGGTGCGTCTCCCCGGTCAGCGGCGTGTGCACGCTGACCACGTCGGCCCGCCCCATCAGCTCGGCCAGGCTGTCCGCCCGGCCGAAGCCCAGCGACAGCTCGGTCCCGGTCGGCCTGTAGGGGTCGAAGAACACCACCTCCATGCCGAACGCCCTGGCGCGCAGCGCCGTGGCGAGGCCGATGCGGCCCAGCCCGATCACGCCGAACACCAGCCCCCGCAGGCGGCGCAGCAGCGGCGGCCCGTCGAACTGCCAGCCCGCCACCGGATCGCGGCGCATCGCCTCGTCGAAGCCGGCGGTGCCGCGCGTCAGCGTCAGCAGCATGGCGATGGCGTGGTCGGCGACGTCGGTGGTGCCGTAGTCCGGCACGTTGCACACCGCGATGCCCAGGCGGCCGGCGGCGTCCAGGTCGACGTTGTCGAAGCCGACGCCGGCCCGCACCACCACGCGGCAGCGCGGCATGCGCTCCAGCCAGTGCTTGTCCAGCCGCACCTCGTCGTAGGCGAGGACGCCGTCGCAGGTCTCCCAGTCCTCGGCCGGGATCTCGGCCTGCGGCAGGTGGCGGCGCGGGACGAAGGCGACGACGCCGTCGGCGACGCCGCTCTCGATCTCCGCCGCGTCGGTGAACTTGGCATCGGGAATCAGGACGCGCATGGGCCCTCACGCCGCTTGCGCGCCCGCCCGGCGTGCAGGGGCGAAGGCCCCGCAGCGCGGATCCTGGGCATGATGTCTCTTCCCTCCCTGAACCGGCCGGTTTCTCCCGGTCTCGGCGCAAACGATCCGTGCTGCGGATCATTCGTCATACAAATAACCATCCTCCCCGGCGCACCGTCCGTCAAGCCCGACCGGAGCGCAGAAGAAGTACCTCTTTTGGCGGATCGCGCTGATGTGATCAGGCGTGACCCCCGGCTCGGGCACCCCATGCTTATAGTGTGCGGAGTGAAGGCAGGGAGGATGACATGCGCACGGCGTGGACGGGGGTGCTGCTGGCCTTGGCGCTCGGCGTGAGCGCGCCGGCACCGGCGCAGGACGCACCGGGGACGAAGACCGCCGTGTTCGCCGGCGGCTGCTTCTGGTGCATGGAGCCGCCCTTCGACAAGCTCGACGGCGTGATGGCGACGACCTCCGGCTACACCGGCGGCATGGTGCCGAACCCGACCTATGAACAGGTCTCCGCCGGCCGCACCGGCCATTACGAGGCGGTTGAGGTGCGGTACGATCCGAAGAAGGTGACCTACGACACGCTGCTGGAGGTCTATTGGCGGCAGGTCGATCCGTTCGACTCCGGCGGCCAGTTCTGCGACCGCGGCAAGCAGTACACCACGGCCATCTTCGCCGCCACCGACGAGGAGCGGCAGAAAGCGGAAGCCTCCAAGGAAAGCGTCGCCAAACGCCTCGGCAAGCCGGTGGTGACTCCGGTACTGCCGGCCGCGGCCTTCTATCCCGCGGAGGACTACCATCAGGATTACTACAAGAAGAATCCGCTGCGCTATCACTACTACCGGTACACGTGCGGCCGCGACAAGCGACTGGAGCAGGTCTGGGGCGATCATCCGTCGGGATGAACAACAGGCCAAGTACTTTGCCAACGTGACACGTCACGTAACACGCAGGAATTCGGATTTTGTTTGCAGCTTGATTGCTGTGACAAGAATCGGCTTTGAACGTATACAAACACTCCCTTGACTTGAGTCAAACGGGACTTGAGGATTCCGCAATAATGTGTCTGTGATCGGACACTGTCAGCGGGGGTGGCGATGGACAACGATCTCCGGGACGAGGACGCGGCGGCGGTGTGCGAGACCTACGCTTCGGTCCGCCGGCGAATGGACGAAGTCTCCTCGATCGAAATCGCCGTGGAGGTGCTGCGGGCGCGGCAGAAGTCGCTCGGCGTCGAGGCGGCGTGGACCAAGGCGATGTGGGCGCTCGCCCGGGCCGGGCTGCTGAAGGGCGAGCCGCGCTCCGCCGCGTGATACCGGCGGCGCAGCGCGTTGGTCGCGTGCAGGCCTGCGCCGTCAGTGCCCGCGCCGCACGTACTCGAAGTCCAGCGGGCGGCCGTCCAGCCCCTTGGCCGGCGGGGCGATCCAGGCGGCGAACTTGCCAGGCTCGGTGACGGGCACCATCAGCGAGGCGACGTAGGCCTCGTCCTCCGGCGAGGGCAGCCACTCGTACTGCCGGCGCCGCCACTCCTCGGCCGGCAGCGGGCGGCCCTGGGGATCGACGTGCAGCGCCGACAGGCTGCCGATGGCGCGGTGGAAGGCGCGGTGCGGCAGGGTCAACCGCACGTCGATGCCGTGCGCCTCGATGATCTTGTTCCAGCGGTCGACGCCGCGCTGGCAATCCTTGATGTAGTCGTCGCGCAGCCGCTCGTTCAGCGCGGTCAGCGCCGCCGCCTGT
Organism: Azospirillum sp. TSO22-1; assembly: GCF_003116015.1. Lineage (GTDB taxonomy): Bacteria > Pseudomonadota > Alphaproteobacteria > Azospirillales > Azospirillaceae > Azospirillum. The sequence continues at coordinate 20,313 of NZ_LGQZ01000129.1, read as the reverse complement.
CTGGTGACGACGCGCCCGTCCTCGGCGGTGGTCACGGTGTAGGAGGAACCCTCCAGCACGTGGTCGTCGGCGATCTTCTCCTCGTTGAAGCGGCCCTTCAGGCCCAGCGTGTAGTAGTTGGCGGCGTTGGTGGACAGCTCCTGCCCGAACAGGTCGAGCGACACCGAGAAGTGGAAGTTCAGGTACTTCTGCAGGGTCGCCAGATCGATGCCGCCGAAGCGGCGCACGTCGTCGGTGCGGTGCTCGCGCATCAGCTCGCAGGCGCGCTGGATGACGCGTCCCACCCCGGTCTCGCCCACGAACATGTGGTGCGCCTCCTCGGTCAGCATGAACCGGCAGGAGCGCGCCAGCGGGTCGAAGCCGCTCTCGGCCAGCGAGGCCAGCTGGTACTTGCCGTCGCGGTCGGTGAAGAAGGTGAACATGAAGAACGACAGCCAGTCCGGCGTGCGCTCGTTGAAGGCACCGAGCAGGCGCGGCTTGTCCGGGTCGCCGGAGTGGCGTTCCAGCATCGCCTCCGCCTCCTCGCGGCCGTCGCGGCCGAAATAGGCATGCAGCAGGTAGACCATCGCCCACAGATGCCGCCCCTCCTCGACGTTCACCTGGAACAGGTTGCGCAGGTCGTACAGCGACGGGCAGGTCTGGCCGAGGTGGCGCTGCTGCTCGACCGACGCGGGTTCCGTGTCGCCCTGGGTGACGATCAGCCGGCGCAGCGTCGCGCGGTGCTCGCCCGGCACCTGCTGCCACGCCGGTTCGCCCTTGTGCACGCCGAAGGCGATGCGGCGGTCCCGGTCGTGCGGGGTGAGGAAGATGCCCCAGCGGTACTCCGGCATCTTGACGTAGCCCCAGTGCGCCCAGCCCCCGGCGTCCACGCCGACCGCCGTGCGCAGGTAGACGTCCAGGTCGCCGGTGCCCACCGGCCCGAGGTCCTGCCACCAGCGCAGGAAACCCGGCTGCCACTGCTCCAGCGCGCGCTGCAGGCGCTTGTCGTCGGCGAGGTTGACGTTGTTGGGGATGCGGTTGACGTAGTCGATGGCGGTGGTCATGCGGGTCACACCCTCACCTTATCGAACTCGGCGCGGCGGCCGGTTCCGTAGAGTTTCAGGGCACCGGCCTCCCCGGCGGCGTTCGGGCGCTGGAAGATCCAGTTCTGCCAGGCGGACAGGCGGGCGAAGATCTTGCTCTCGATGGTCTCCGGCCCGCCGAAGCGCAAACTCGCCTCCATGCCCGTCAGCGCGTCGGGGGAGAAGCCGGCGCGCTCCTCCAGCGCCACGCGGATCTCGTCGTCCCAGTCGATGTCGTCGGGGGCGAAGGTGACCAGGCCCTGGTCCAGCGCGTCGTCGCCGTCCAGGTCCTCGCCGATGGAGCGCTTGAGCGCCTCGGCATGGTCCGGAGCGGCGAGGAAGCGGCTGTGCAGGCGGGTCAGGCCGTTGGGCATCGGCAGCGGCCCAAAGTTCATCGGCGTCAGCCGGACCACCGGCGCGTCGTCGCCGCCGTCCAGCATGTAGCTGCGGTCGGCCGCCAGCGCGAGTTCCAGCAGCGTGCCGGCGAAGCACGAGCCGCGGTCGATCACCGCGAACAGGCTGCGCGCCGTCACGTCCAGCCGCTTGAGCACGCGGGCGAGGTGCAGCGTCGTCTCGCGCAGGAACCAGTCCTCCGGGTCGGCGAGCAGGGCCGCATCGGCCGCCTCGACCAGCGCGGCGTCGCCCTGCGCCTTCAGCACCCAGGTGCCGAGCGTCGTCTCGTTGAAGCGCAGGTGCAGGATCAGGTCGTCCAGTTCCCGCGCCATGGCGAGCGGCCAGAACGCCGCGCCGTCCTCCCGCTTCGGTGCCTCGGCAGGCGCACGCACGGTGATGGTGACGGTGCCGGCGTCGCGGTCGAGCACAGCCGAAACGTGCGTGTAGTCGATACGGTCGCCCTCGAACCGGCGCTCCACCGCCGGCAGCGCGACGCCCTCGCCGGTCCGCGGCACGCGGGCGGCAAACTCCCTGGCCCGCGCCTGCGCCGCCTCCAGCAGCCGGGTGCGCGGCACCACCTCGTCGACCAGCCGCCAGTCCACCGCGCGCCGGCCGCGGATGCCCTCCTCCAGGGTGCAGAAGACGTCGGCGTGGTCGCGGCGCACCTTGCGCTTGTCGACCAGCCGGGTCAGCCCGCCGGTGCCCGGCAGCACCGCCAGCAGCGCCACCTCCGGCAGCGACACCGCGGTCGATCCGTCGTCGGCCATGACGATCCAGTCGGTGGCGAGCGCCAGCTCGTACCCGCCGCCGGCCGCCGTGCCGTTGATGGCGCTGATCCAGGTCTGGCCGGCCTTGGCCGCCGCCTCCTCGATGGCGTTGCGGGTCTCGTTGGTGAACTTGCAGAAGTTGACCTTATGGTGGTGCGAGGACTGCGCCAGCATCGGGATGTTGGCCCCGGCGCAGAACACCCGGTCCTTGCCCGAGGCGACGATCACGGCGCGCACCTGCGGGTGCTCGAAGCGCAGGCGCTGCACGGCGTCGTTCAGCTCGATATCGACGCTGAGGTCGTAGGAGTTGAGCTTCAGCTGGTAGCCCGGCACCAGCCCGCCGTCCTCGGCGACGTCCAGCGTCAGCGTGGCCACGTCGCCATCGACGGCCAGCCGCCAATGCCGGTAGCGGTCCGGATGCGTGCGGAAATCGATCAGAGCGTTGCGCTCCATGGCCTCCCTCCCCAGGGCTGCGGTCCGGTATATTTATTAATTCGGTACCGGATTGCTACAATGGTGTTGCGAACGGCTCTCGTTGTCAAGCGGGGACGCAGGCCGGTGCAGCCGGCGCCGCACCGCGTCTTGACGCCGCGCACGTTGCCGGTGATACCATCGTAGTACTCATAAAGCGGCCGTGCGGGGGGATGCGGAATGTTCTTCGATCTGGGAATTCTGACCATCCCCATCGTCGGCGCCCTCGGCCTGCTGGGGTACAGCATCTACTCGGGCCCGGAGATCGTGTTCGAGAAGGTGCCGGTGCCGCACGCGCTGGAGGACCAGGGCTACACGTCCGAGGTCGTCACCCGCCACCTGACCGACTCCGTCCGGCGCATCGGCGAACAGGCGAAATCGAGCCTGCGCTCGGTGGACGTCGATTTCGGGCAGACCGACCGCTCGATGGTCGCGGTGTCCGACTACCTGCACATCACGCCGGTGATCGACGCGGTGCGCCAGATGGGCGGCCTCGTCCCCTACCACTTCGCCGGCGAGCTGGTGCTGCAGGGCAACGAGGTGGAGTTCCGCCTGCGCGCCTACCCGCGCGAGGGGCAGATCCGCGACATCAAGCATCGCGGCCCGATCGACGAGTTGCCGCGCATCATCGAATCGGTCGCCAACGACGCCATGATGGTGATCGACCCCTATCTGGTCACCCTGTCCGTCCGCCGCGCCGAGGAGCGCGCCGGCAGCAAGGACTTCCCGCGCACGATGGAGTACATCGGCAAGGCCTTCGTGGCGATCGAGCCGGGCGAGCTTCACCTGCTGCACAACCTGTGGGCCCGCACGCTGCTGCTGCAGGGCAAGCCCGAGCAGGCGATGCGCGTCATCGAGCAGGGCCTCGCGGCCAAGCCCAACCACGGCAGCCTGTACGTCACCAAGGGCCTGATCCTCGCCGCGCAGGACAAGACGGAGGAGGCCATCGCCACCTTCGACCGCGGGCTGGAGCTGAATCCGCGGATGGGCGACGTGTACGTGGCGCTCGGCAAGGCGTACGACCGCCTGGGCCGTACCGACGAGGCGGTCGCCCGGCTGCGCCGCGGCATCGAGATGCGCCCGGACGACCCCGCCAACTACCACATGCTGGGCACGCTGCTGAGCAAGCTCGGCCGCAAGGACGAGGCGGTGGTCGCCTTCCGCGACGCCATCGCGCACACCACCACCGAGATCAAGTACTTCCACGAGTACGGCGCGGCGCTGCAAGCGCCGACGGGCTTCTGACCATGCGCCGCCCCCTCGCCTGCGCCCTGCTGGGCGCCGCCCTGCTCGCCTCGCCCACCGCCTGGGCGGCCGGCGGCGTCCCCGGCGATCCGGAAAGCCAGCGTCTGGCCCTCGAATGCCTGCTGAAGGCGGCCGAGCGCGTGCCGAAGATCGCCGGCCTGAAGATCGAGAGCGAACACATCGAACGGCACGGCGACCTGTTCGAGGGCGCCTTCTACGTCAGCGCGGTGCACCGCTTCGTCTACTACGACTTCCAGTGCGGGGTGGACACGGTGTCGTCGACCGACCTCAAGGGCCGCACGGAATCGCTGCCGCGGATCGAGAAGGTGTGGCTGAACCTGCGGCCGCCGGTGAAGAAGTAAAGGCTCACGCCACCAGCTCGTCGTCCTCCTCGCCCAGGTACGCCTCGCGCACCGCGGCGTCGGCGCGGATCTCGTCCGGCGTGCCGGTGGCGATGGCGCGGCCGTAGACCAGCACGGTGATGCGGTCGGCGAGGCGGAACACCGCGTCCATGTCGTGCTCGATCAGCAGGATGGTGACGCGGCCGCGCAGCGTGCGCAGCATCTCCACCATGCGCTGCCCCTCCTCCGGGCCGACGCCGGCCATCGGCTCGTCGAGCAGCAGCATCTTCGGCCCGGTCGCCAGCGCGATGGCGATCTCCAGCAGGCGCCGCTCGCCGTGGCTGACCTCCGACGCCAGCCGGTCGCGGCGGTCGGCGAGACCGACCGTCTGCAGCACGGCCAGCGCCTCGGCGTTGATGCGCCCGTCGCGCGACGCGTCGGCCCAGAAGCGGAAGCTGTGCCCATGCCGCGCCTGCACCGCCAGCGCCACGTTCTCCAGCAGCGAGAAGCTCAGCAGCGTGTTGGAGATCTGGAACGAGCGCGCCAACCCCAGCCGCACCCGCCGGTGCACCGGCAGCCGGGTGACGTCCCGCCCGTCGAACAGGACGTGCCCGGCGTCGGGGCGCAGCTCGCCGGCCAGCTGCGCCACCAGCGTCGTCTTGCCGGCGCCGTTCGGGCCGATGACGGCGTGGATGGAGCCCTCAGCCACATCCAGCGACAGGTCGCGGGTGGCGGCAACGGCGCCGAAGCTCTTGGCGAGGCGCTCGACCAACAGCAGCGTCATGCCCGCCCCCCGAACAGGCGCACCACGCCGCCCTTGGCCCGCCACACCGTCAGCACGATCAGCGGACCGAAGATCAGCCACCAGTGCTGCGTCAGCTTGGACAGCACCTCCTCCAGCACCAGCACCAGCACCGCGCCGGCGATGGGGCCGTGCAGCGTCCCCAGGCCGCCGATCACCACCATGACGATGAGGTCGCCGGAGCGCACCCAGCTCATGTAGGCCGGCGAGACGAACTCCGTGTGGTTGGCCAGCAGCACGCCGGACAACCCGGCCAGCGCGCCGGACAGCACGAAGGCCGCCAGCTTGTAGAGCGCGGTGTTGTAGCCGATGGCGGCCATGCGCCGCTCGTTCTCCTTGCAGCCGCGCAGCACCCGCCCGAACTTCGACGCCACCACGCGCCGCAGGCCCAGGTAGCTCAGCGCCAGCACGGCGAAGACGATCCAGTAGAAGGTCCGCGCGTCGGACAGCTTGACCAGGCCGGAGAAGCTGCTGCGCCCCCACAGCGTCATGCCGTCGTCGCCGCCGTAGGTGCTCAGCGCGTTGGCCGTGTAGTAGAGCATCTGCGCGAAGGCCAGCGTGATCATGATGAAGTAGACGCCGCGCGTGCGCAGCGACAGCGCGCCGATCACCAGCGCCGCCAGCGCCGCGGCCCCGATGCCCAGCGGCCACTGCAGCCAGCCGCTGTCCACCCCGTGGAACGACAGGATGCCGATCGCGTAGGCGCCCACCCCCATGTACGCCGCGTGCCCCAGGCTGACCATGCCGCCGTATCCCAGCACGAGGTCGAGCGCCAGCGCCGCGACGGCGAAGATCATGATGCGGGTGAACAGGCTGACGTAGAAGGGCTGCCCGAGGGCTCCGGCGACGAACGGCACCACCGCCAGCAGCGCGAACAGCGCCAGCGGCAGCAGCGCGCCGCGGAACCGGACCGCGCGCGGCGGGGCGGAGAGGGTGTCGGCGCTCACCGCGTCGCTCCCTTCGCCGGCAGGAGCCCGGTCGGCGAGACGATCAGCACCGCCGCCATCAGCACGTAGATCAGCATGGAGGACAGCGCCGGCCCGACGTCCACCGCCGCCGAGGCCGGCAGCACCAGCTTCACCGCGTCGGTCAGGAACGACCGCCCCAGCGTGTCGACCAGCCCGACCAGCAGCGCCCCCAGGAACGCCCCCTGGATCGAGCCGAGGCCGCCGATGACTATGACGACGAAGGCGAGGATCAGCAGGTTGTCGCCCATGCTCGGCTCCACCGACAGGATAGGCCCGGCCATCAGCCCGGCGAAGCCGGCGAGCATGGCGCCCAGCGCGAAGACCAGCAGGAACAGCCGCTTGATGTCGGTGCCCAGCGCCTGGAGCATGCGCGGGTTGCTCGCCCCGGCGCGCACCAGCATGCCGAAGCGCGTGCGCGCCACCAGCGCGTACAGCCCCGCCGCCACCGCCAGCCCGCCGCCGATGATGAACAGCCGGTAGGCCGGGTAGGTGGCGCCGCCGAACAGCGTCACCGAGTGGCTGGCCCAGGCCGGTACCGGGAAGGACAGCGGCGTCGGCCCCCAGATCACCCGCACCAGTTCGGTCAGGAAGAAGATGACGCCGAAGGTGGCGAGCACCTGGTCGAGGTGGTCGCGGCCGTAGAAGTGACGGAACACCACGCGCTCCAGCGCCACGCCGACCAGCACCGCGGCCGGCAGCGCCAGCGCGGCGCCGAGCAGGAACGAGCCGGTGACCGCCGTGAAGGTGGCGGCGAAGTAGGCGCCGATCATGTACTGCACGCCGTGCGCCAGATTGATGAAGTCCATGATGCCGAACACGAGCGTCAGCCCGGCGGCCACGAGGAACAGCAGCACGCCGAGCTGCAACCCGTTCAACGTCTGGACGGCGAGCAGGATGGGGTCCATGGAGTCTCCTGAAATCCCCTCTCCCGTCCCGGGAGAGGGAGGGGCCCGCCGCGGAGGCGGCGGGAGGGTGAGGGTGCCTGCAACGATCCTTGGCAGCCCCCTCACCCGGCCGCCTGCGGCGGCCACCCTCTCCCGGGACGGGAGAGGGGTAAACCCCATCACCACTTCATCGGGCACTCGCCGGCGTAATCGTCCGCGTACTTCTCGAACACCAGCTTGCGCTTCAGCATGGCCGGCGCGCCGTCCGGCAGCTTGGCCGCCTCGACGAGATAGAAGTCGCTGACCGGGAAGTGGTTCTTGTTGAACGCGAACGCCCCGCGCACGCTGTCGAACTTCGCCTGCCGCAGCGCCGCGCGCAGCTTCGCCTTGTCCTTCACCCCACCGGCCTGCCTCACCGCCGCGTCGATCAGGCGCGCCGCGTCGTACGCCTGGGCCGCGAAGTAGGACGGCACATAGCCGTTCTTCTTGCGGAAATCCTCGACGAACCTCTTGTTCGCCACGTTGTCCAGGTCCGGCGTCCAGATCGAGGCGCTGAACAGGCCGAGGCCCGCATCCTCGGTGGCGGGCAGCGTCGTCTCGTCCACCGTGAAGGCGGAGAACAGCGGGATCTTGTCCTTCAACCCGGCCTGCGCGTACTGCTTCACCAGGTTCACGCCCATGCCGCCGGGCATGAAGGTGTAGACCGCGTCCGGCTTGGCCGACTGGATCTTGGCGATCTCGGCGGAGAAGTCGAGCTGGCCCAGCTTGGTGTAGACCTCGTCCACCACCTCGCCCTTGAAGTGGCGCTTGAAGCCGGTCAGGCCGTCCTTGCCGGCCTGGTAGTTCGGCGCCAGCAGGAAGACCTTCTTGATGCCGCTGTCGGACACGTGCTTGCCGACCGCGCCGTGCGTCTGGTCGTTCTGCCAGGAAGTGTTGAAGAAGTTCTCCGAGCAGCGGTTGCCCGCCACCGGCGCCGGCCCGGCGTTGGCCGAGATCAGGAAGGCGTCGGACTCCACCACCGGCTTGTACACCGCCATCAGGATGTTGGAGTAGACGACGCCGGCGACGATGTTGACGTTGTCCCGCTTCAGCAGGCCCTCGACCTCCTGCACCGCGACGTCCGGCTTCAGCTGGTCATCGACGATGGTGACCTTGGTCTCCAGCCCGCCCAGCTTGCCGCCGGCGTGCTCGACGCCCAGCATGAAGCCGTCGCGCAGGTGCTGCCCGGTCACCGCCTGTGGCCCGGTCAGCGTCGACATCAGGCCGATGCGCAGATCCTGCGCCCCCGCCGGCAGCGCCAGTCCGGCCATCAGGGCCGCCGCCAGAACCGTCCTCTTCATGGTCATACCTCTTCCCCGTTGTCCTCACACGCCGAGATGCCGTTCCAGCCGCTCGCGCTCCGCCTCCAGCTCGGCGCCGGAGCCTTGCCAGACGATGCGCCCCTTCTCCAGCACGTAGTGGCGGTCGGCGATTCGCTTCAGCGCCTTCAGATTCTTGTCGATGACCAGGATCGACTGGCCGGCGCGCTTCAGGCTCAGCAGCACCTGCCAGATCTCCTTGCGGATCAGCGGCGCCAGCCCCTCCGTCGCCTCGTCCAGCAGCAGGAGCCGCGGGTTGGTCATCAGCGCCCGGCCGATGGCGAGCATCTGCTGTTCGCCGCCCGACAGGCTGCCGCCCATCTGGTCCTGCCGCTCGCGCAGGCGCGGGAACAGGTCGAAGACGCGCGAAAGAGTCCAGGCACCCCGTCCATCCGCGGTCGCCACCAGATTCTCGCGCACGGTGAGATTCGGGAAGATCTGCCGCCCCTCCGGCACCAGCCCCAGCCCGGCGCGGGCCGCCTCGTGCGCCGGGCGGCCGGTCAGCTCGCGCCCGCAGAAGGCGACGCGCCCGGCCTTCGGCGCCAGCAGGCCCATGATGGCGTTGACGGTGGTGGTCTTGCCCATGCCGTTGCGGCCGAGCAGCGTGACGACCTCCCCCTCGCCCACGCGCAGGTCGACGCCGAACAGCACCTGCCCGGCGCCGTATGACGCCTGCAGGCCCGACACCTCCAGCATCGGCCCGGCCGTTCCCATCGCTCTCCACCTCCCCGCGCCGTGTGTCCGGCGTTTCGCACCGGCAGGATAAGCCACGCGGACGGCGGCTCAATCCTTTTCTTTTCCTTGCGCCTCCCACCCCGGCGCCACCATCCGCTTCTGCCCGCCCGCGCGGTCCCACAGCTTGCAGGTCACCGGCTTGTGCTTCTGATCGAGGCCCTCGCAGTAGTTGGAGTATTCGCACAGCCGCACCTCCGTTCCACGGCCCAGCCGGACCTTGCGGAACCAGTCGGGGTCGGCGAGCGACTGCCGCGCCATGCCGATGAGGTCGGCCTCGCCGCGCGCCAGGATGCCCTCGGCCTGCTCGAAATTGTGGATGCCGCCGGTGACGACGACCGGCGTGGCGAAGCCGGCGTCGCGCACCGCCCGGCGGATCCGCGCGGTCGGCGCGACGTTGCGGCCGAACGGGCCGAGTTCGTCCGAGATGTGCTGCGGCATGCATTCGTAGCCGCTCGGCCCCGTGTAGGGGTAGGCGGCCTCTCCCACCCGCGGCTGGGCCGCGTCGTCGAACTTGCCACCGCGCGAGGTGGACAGGAAGTCCATGCCGGCGCGGGCAAATTCCACCGCAAAGTACGCCGCGTCCTGCACCGTGCCGCCGCCCGCGATGCACTCCTCGGCGAGGAAGCGGCAGCCGACGGCGAAGCCCGGCCCGACCCGCTCGCGCACCCGCCCATAGACCTCCAGCGGCAGCCGTACCCGGTTCTCCCGCGCGCCGCCGTAGCCGTCCGCCCGGTCGTTCCGCTCCGACAGGAAGGACGCCATGGTGTAGGCGTGCGCGTAGTGCAGTTCCACCCCGTCGAAGCCCACGTCCCGAGCCCGAGCCGCGGCGTCGGCGAACAGATCGGGCAGCACCCGCGGCAGGTCGGCAATGTGCGGGAGGTGGGTGTCGGTGACCCGCTCCCGGTAACCCATGGCAAGGCTCTCGCATTCGCGGTCTTCGAGGATCGCGTCGGCCTCCTCCGCTGGCATCTCCAGCAGCCGACGGCGCACCTCCGCCTCATCGGACACGCCCAGCGCCTCCCGGTGCCGGTCGGTGACCGCCAGGAAGCGGCCGAAGAACGCCTCGCGCGTCGGGCGGCGGCGGATCGTCAGGAAGTCGATGATCTGGATGAACAGCCGCGTCTCGCCGCCGGACGCCTCCCGGACCGTCTCCACCAGCTTGGCCAGCCCCAGCAGGAAGCGGTCATGGCCGATGCGCAGCAGCGGACCGGAGGGCACGTCGCGGATCCCCGTCGCCTCCACCACGATGGCGCCGGGCCGTCCCTCGGCGAAGCGGCGGTACCAGTCGAGCACGCCGTCGCTGACGAACCCTTCATCGGTGGCACGCCACGGCACCATGGCCGGCACCCAGGTGCGCTGCGCGAGAGTCACAGGGCCGAGCCCGACCGGCTGGAACAGGTGGGAGGAGGACGCCTCTGCGGCGTCCGGCCAGCGGCCCGGCGTCGGCCGGTGCTCGATGCGCTGCGGCGGACGCCACATGGTCACCGCTCCCTCCCTGCCCGACGCATTCGTTTATATTTAAAGCACATCGTGTGCCGGATGGTGCGCGCAAACCGCCGCAAAGTCCAGCCCACGCCGACAACACCCGTCCGAGAGTCGTGCCGGGATAGACCGAATTCCACATGGACAATCGTCCAGGCCAATTTTAAGCTTCAAGCAAAACGCCCGGCAGAAGGCGGAGACTCGGCGTGTGCCGGCACGGCACCCAGGGGGAGGCACGATGGACACCGCGCATGTGGATACCTTCGCCCGCGACAACCTGCCGCCGCGCGAGCTGTGGCCGGACATCCGCTTCGATCTTCCCGAACTCCAGTACCCCGGGCGCCTGAACTGCGGCGTCGAACTGCTGGACCGCATGGTGGCCGGCGGCTTCGCCGACCGCCCCTGCGTGCTCTCCCCGACCGAGCGCTGGACCTACGCCGACCTGCTGGACAAGGCCAACCGCATCGCCCGCGTGCTGACCGAGGACATGGGCCTGCTGCCCGGAAACCGGGTGCTGCTGCGCTCGGCCAACGCCCCGATGATGGTGGCCTGCTGGTTCGCGGTGATGAAGGCGGGCGGCATCGCGGTGTCCACCATGCCGCTGCTGCGCGCGAAGGAACTGTGCGCCATCATCGACAAGGCGCGGGTGACGCACGCGCTGTGCGCCGCTCCGCTCGCCGACGAGATCGAACTGGCCCGGCCGAAGTGCCCGACGCTGCGCCACCTCGCCTATTTCGGCACCGACGCGCCCTACGGGCTGGAGGCGCGGATGCGCGCCAGGGGCGGCGACTTCGCCGGCGTCGGCACCGCGGCCGACGACGTCTGCCTGATCGCCTTCACCTCGGGCACCACCGGCGTGCCGAAGGGGACCATGCACTTCCACCGCGACGTCATGGCGATCGCCGACACCTTCCCGCGCTCGACCCTGAAGCCGGAGCCGGACGACCTGTTCTGCGGCAGCCCGCCGCTGGCCTTCACCTTCGGGCTGGGCGGGCTGGTGATCTTCCCGATGCGCTTCGGCGCCTCGACCCTGCTGCTGCCCGCCGCCTCGCCGCCGGTGCTGCTGGCCGAGGCGATCGAGCGGCACCGGGCCAGCGTCTGCTTCACCTCGCCCACCGGCTACCGCGCCATGCTGCCGCTGCTGCCAAGCCACGACATCGGCTCGCTGCGCAAATGCGTGTCGGCGGGGGAGACGCTGCCGCTGCCGACGTGGCAGGCGTTCCACGACGCCACGGGGATCAAGATCATCGACGGCCTCGGCTCCACCGAGATGCTGCACATCTTCATCGCCTCGGCCGGCGACGATATCCGCCCCGGCGCCACCGGCAAGCCGATCCCCGGCTACGAGGCGCGCATCGTCGATGCCGAGGGCAAGCCGCTGCCTCCCGGCGAGCCCGGCCGGCTGGCGGTGCGCGGGCCGACGGGGTGCCGCTACCTCGCCGACCCGCGGCAGGCGGCGTACGTGGAGAATGGCTGGAACATCACCGGCGACGCCTACGTGATGGACGAGGACGGCTATTTCTGGTTCCAGGCGCGCAACGACGACATGATCATCTCGTCGGGCTACAACATCGCCGGCCCGGAGGTGGAGGAGGCGCTGCTGGCCCATCCCGACGTGGCGGAGTGCGCGGTGGTGGGATCGCCAGACCCGGACCGCGGCGCCATCGTCAAGGCCTTCGTGGTGCTGCGCCCCGGCGCGGCGCGCGACGCGATGGCGTTGCAGGACTTCGTCAAACAGACCATCGCGCCGTACAAATACCCCCGCGCGGTGGAATTCATCGACAGCCTGCCGCGCACCGAGACCGGCAAGGTGCAGCGCTTCAAGCTGCGCCAGATGGAGGAGCAGCGGCTGTCGAAGGCGAGCTGATGGAAATCCCCTCCCCCGCCTCCGGCGGGGGAGGTAGGGTGGGGGCATCGGCCTCCCCGAGAAGCCGTCGCCCCCACCCTCCCGCTTCGCGGGCCCCTCCCTCCCCCACCGGAGGCGAGGGAGGGTCTGAGAAGGACCTCCATGTACCGCCACCTCACCAGCCAGGACGCGATCGACCGCGCCTACAACCCGCGCCTGGGCGTGCCGGACGTGGAGGGGTGGTTCGCCGGCTGGGCGCAGCGCAGCGAGGAGGCGCGGCGCAAGCTCGGTTGCCGCCTCGGCCTGCCCTACGGGCCGACGCTGGCGGAGTACGTGGACGTCTTCCCGGCGACGCGGCCGAACGCGCCGGTGCACGTGTTCCTGCACGGCGGCTACTGGCGGTCGTTCAGCGCCCGCGACTTCTCCTTCATTGCCGAGGGACCGGTGGCGCGCGGCGTGTGCACGGTGGTGGTCAACTACGCGCTCTGTCCCACCGTCCCGATCACCGAGATCGTCCGCCAGTGCCGCGCCGCGCTGGCTTGGACGTGGCACAACATCGCCGAGTTCGGCGGCGACCGCGAGCGCATCGGCGTCTCCGGCCACTCCGCCGGCGGCCACCTGACGGCGCGGATGCTGAGCACGGCGTGGCAGCGCGACTACGGCATCCCCGACGGGATCATCAAGGCGGCGCTGCCGATCAGCGGTCTGTTCGACCTGGAGCCGCTGCGCTGGTCGTGGCTGCAACCCACCCTGCAGTTGAGCGGCGACGAGATCCTGGCGCAGAGCCCGATGCGCCACCTGCACACCGTCCCGGTGCCGCTGGCGGTGGCGGTCGGCGGCGCGGAGAGCGACGAGTTCCGCCGCCAGTCGGCCGAGTACGTCGCCGCGACCGGGGCCAAGCTGATGGAGATCGAGGGCCGGCACCACTTCGACGTCCTCGACGACCTCGCCTCCCCCTACGGCAAGCTGTGGCGGGCGGTCGAGTCGCTGATGGGATAGCGGTGCCCCCTGCGGCAACGGCGCGTTGGACGCTGCGGCCGGACAGGCGCATCATTGCTCCCAATCCAAAATCATCAGGGGAGCGAACGCATGGCCGGCCGTATCGACGTCGAACGCAAGGGACGTGTCCTGGTCCTCACCATGAACGACCCGACGAGCCGCAACGCGCTGGGCGTGGAGATGATGGACGGGGCGCGCGACGCCTTCGACCAGGCGGTCCAGGATCCCGGGGTCGGCGCGGTGGTGCTGACCGGGGCCGGCGACGCCTTCAGCTCCGGCGGCCACCTCGGCCGGCTCTACAACCACCGCACCCAGGCGCGCTCGGAGAACCGCAACGGCATCGAGCGCTTCCACGGCTGGATCCGCGCCATGCGCGACTGCCCGAAGCCGGTGATCTCGGCGGTCGAAGGACCGGCGGCGGGCGCCGGCTTCGCGCTGGCGCTGGCGTCCGACCTGATCGTCGCGGCCGAGGACGCGCAGTTCATCGCCGCCTACGCCAAGGTCGGCCTGACGGCGGACGGCGGCATCTCCGGCTCGCTGGCCCGCGCGCTGCCGCCGCAGCTCGCCGCCGAACTGCTGTTCGAGGGCGGGGGCGTCGACCCGCAGCGGCTCTACACGCTGGGCGTGGTCAACAAGGTGGTGGCGAAGGGCACGGCGCTGGACACGGCGGTGGTCTGGGGCGAGCGCCTCGCCGAAGGCCCGACGGTCGCCATCGGCCGCGCCAAGCGGCTGATCGAGCAGGCCTACACGTCCCTGCTCGCCCAGCTCGGCCGCGAGAGCGACCAGTTCGTCGAGGCCCTGCACCACCCCGAAGCGCACGAGGCGATCACCGCCTTCTTCGAAAAGCGCACGCCGGTGTTCCACAAGCGGTAGGCTTGCAAGCCCCTCTCCCTTTGCGGGAGAGGGGCTATTGGCGCCCCAGAACCCCCGCGTACAGCGCCGGATCCACGTTCCCGCCGCTCAGCACCACGCCGATAGTGCGGCCGGCGGTCGGCAGCTTGCCGCTGAGCACGGCGGCCAGCGCCACGGCGCCGCCCGGCTCGACCACCAGCTTCAGCACGGTGAAGGCGTAGGCCATCGCCGCCGCCGCCTCGTCGTCGGTCACCGCCAGGCCGCCGGACAGCAACGCCCGGTGGATCGGGAAGGTCAGCTCGCCCGGCGTCGGCGCCATCAGCGCGTCGCAGAAGGAGCGTGCCTCCGGGTCGTTGCGCACCCGCTCGCCGGCCCGCAGCGAGCGCGCGAGGTCGTCCAGCCCGGCTGGCTCGGCGCTGTAGATTTCGGTCCGTGGCGAAAGGTGCTTCACCGCGGTGGCGACGCCGCCGACCAGCCCGCCGCCGCTGCACGGTGCCAGCACCACGTCGAGCGTCGCCCCCAACTCACGCGCCTGACAGGCGAGTTCCAGCCCGGCGGTTCCCTGCCCGGCGATGATGTGCGGATCGTCGAAGGGAGGCACCGGCACGGCGCCCCGCTCCCCGGCGATGGCGGCGGCGATGCCCTCGCGGCTCTCCCGCCAGCGGTCGTACAGCACCACCTCGGCGCCGTAGCCGCGGGTGTTCTCGATCTTCAGCGCCGGCGCGTCCTCGGGCATGACGATGGTGGCGGGGATGCCGAGCATCTGCGCCGCCGCCGCCACGCCCTGCGCGTGGTTGCCCGACGACCACGCCACCACCCCGGCGCGCCGCTGCGCCTCGTCGAGCTGGCTCAGTCGGTTGTAGGCACCGCGGAACTTGAACGAGCCGCTGACCTGGAGGATCTCCGGCTTGATCAGCACGCGCCCGCCGACATGGTCGTTGAGCTGGCGGTTCTCCAGCAGCGGCGTCACCGCCGCCTTGCCGGCCAGACGTTTGGACGCCGCTTCGACGTCGGCGAAACGGATCGCGAGCGCGTCGGTGCTCATGGTGTCTCCCCAACCCCTGTGCTTTTGTGCGCCCTGTATAGCACAAAAAGAAACGGCCGGCGGATCGCTCCGCCGGCCGTCGTCTTCACGAACGCGATACCAGGAGATCAGGCGGCCTTGGCGTTGCGGCCGGCCACGATCTCGTCGGCGACGTTGCGCGGCACCGGCTCGTAGTGGCTGAACTCCATGGTGTAGCTCGCACGGCCCGAGGTCATGCCGCGCAGCTGGCCGATGTAGCCGAACATCTCGTTCAGCGGCACGTGGGCCTCCACGGCGATGTTCGCGCCACGCTCCAGCTGGCCGTTGACCATGCCGCGGCGGCGGTTGATGTCGCCGATCACGTCGCCGAGGTAATCCTCCGGCGTCACGACCTCGACCTTCATCACCGGCTCGAGCAGGATCGGGCCGGCCAGCTTCAGGCCCTCGCGGAAGCAGGCCTTGGCGGCGATTTCGAACGTCAGCGCGTTCGAGTCGACGTCGTGGTACTTGCCGTCCACCAGGCGGGCGCGGAAGTCCACGGTCGGGTACCCGGCCATGACGCCCTCTTCCTTCTGCACCTCCAGGCCCTTGCCCACGGACGGCACGTACTCGCGCGGCACGGTGCCGCCGACCGTCTCGTCCTTGAACTCGAAGCCCTCGCCACGCTCGCGCGGCTCGAAGATGATCTTCACCTCGGCGAACTGGCCCGAACCGCCGGTCTGCTTCTTGTGGGTGTAGGTGTACTCGACCGGCTTGGTGATCGTCTCGCGGTAGGCGACCTGGGGCTTGCCCATGTTGCCTTCCACGCCGAACTCCGTGCGCATGCGGTCCAGCGTCACCTCGAGGTGCAGCTCGCCCATGCCGCGCAGGATGGTCTGGCCGGTCTCACGGTCGGTCTCCAGGCGGAGCGACGGATCGGCGCGGACCATCTTGCCCAGCGCGATCGAGAACTTCTCCTGCTCGCCCTTGCTCTTCGGCTCGACCGAGACGCTGATGACGGGCTCGGGGAAGCGCATGCGCTCCAGGATCACCGGGGCCGAGGCGTCGGACAGGGTGTCGCCCGTCTCGGTCTCGGACAGCGAGACGAGCGCGACGATGTCGCCGGCGCGGGCCTCTTCCAGCGGGTGCGGCTCCTTGGCGAACATCTCGACCATGCGGCCGATCTTCTCGCGCTTGCCGCGGGTGGTGTTGAGGATCGACATGCCCTTGGTCAGCACGCCCGAGTAGACGCGCACGAAGGTCAGCGAGCCGTAGGTGTCGTTGATGACCTTGAAGGCCAGCGCCGAGAACGGGGCCTCGTCCGAGCTGTCACGCGTGCCGTTCGCGTTGCCGTCCTCGTCCACGGTGTTGATGGCCGGGACGTCGGTCGGGGCCGGCAGGTAATCGACGACCGCGTCCAGCACCTGGGTCACGCCCTTGTTCTTGTAGGACGAACCGCACAGGACCGGGGTGAAGGCGCCGACCAGGGTGCCCCGGCGCAGGCAGGTGCGCAGGGTGTCGGCCGACGGCTCCTCACCCGACTCCAGGTAGGCTTCCATGGCGACCTCGTCCTGCTCCAGGCAGGTGTCGACCAGCTCGGTGCGCAGTGCCCGGATGCTGGCGATGTTGTCGAGGTCTTCCTTGACCGTGATGTTCAGCTTGGCGATCAGGTCGTCCTCGCTGATCTCCCAGACCTCCGGCTTGGCGTCCTTGTCGTCGGAGAACCAGACGTAGGCCTTCATCTCGACGAGGTCGACCATGCCGCGGAAGTTGTCTTCCGAGCCCAGCGGAACCTGCACGCACAGCGGACGCGCGCCCAGGCGGTCGCGGATCATGCCGACGCAGCGCGTGAAGTTGGCGCCGGAGCGGTCCATCTTGTTGACGTAGCACAGGCGCGGCACGTTGTAGTTGTCCGCCAGGCGCCAGTTGGTCTCCGACTGCGGCTCCACGCCGGCGACGCCGTCGAACACCACGACCGCGCCGTCGAGCACGCGCAGCGAACGGTTCACCTCGATGGTGAAGTCGACGTGGCCCGGGGTGTCGATGACGTTGATCTTCTTGTCGCGCCAGAACGCGGAGACGGCGGCCGACTGAATCGTGATGCCGCGCTTCTGCTCCTGCTCCAGGTAGTCGGTCGTGGTCGACGTCTTGAGATCCTTCGTCTCGTGCACGTCGATGATCGTGTGCTTACGGCCGGTGTAGTACAGGATCCGCTCGGTCGTCGTGGTCTTGCCAGCGTCGACGTGGGCAATGATGCCGATGTTGCGGATGTCAGCGAGAGGCGTTTGGCGCGGCATGTGGCGGGTCCGTTACGGTGTAAACCTGTACGCGAAGCTACGACGATCAGGCCGTCCGCTCCGGCGGGTGGTTTGGGGTTTTACGGGTGTTCGGTTAAGGCACAATGAACGTTAGGCGAAACACCCGCGCGTTCTCACGCCCGGACGTTCCGTCGCGGTTGATCCCAATTCCGGGCCGCCTTCTATCACAGACGACGGTCCTCGCGCCACTGTGACCAACACGGGGGCGCCTTATGGCGCACTCAATTAGTCCCTTACGGCGCGCAAGGCAAGGGCGTATGTGGGAGGTCACCTCTCGTTAACCATATTGGGCGCGTAGTGCGGGCGAGATGTCATGGTTCCGCAACACAGGAGGCCCCGGCATGGACGCCCCGCGCCTGCACGCTCTCCCCGATCCCGCCCGTTTCGTCGCCACGAAGACCACGCCCCGTCGGCGCCCGTCCCTGGGGCTGCCCATCGTCCGCGACATGGCCGCCCAGGCGCTGGGGCAACGCGGCGGCGCGCCCGAGGACGTCACCGTCGAGCGGCTGCGGGCGCACGACCGGCTGGTCGCCGCCTGGGTGGCGCACCATGGGATCCAGCCGGAGCTGGCCTACGGCGCGGCGATTCGCGTGGTGACCAACGACCGCGCCTGGAACCGCGTCGAGGTGGAGGGCGAGATCGTCGGCATCGACCTCGTGCACGGCAAGTACCGGGTGTTCAGCGAGGCGCTCGGCCACGCGCGTTCCGGCCCCGGCCCGCGCTTCCGCGCCATTCCCTACGAGGACGTGCGGCCGGCGGCGGAGGACGGCGAGCGGGCCGCGGCGTAGCGCTCCCAGCCCCTGGCGCGCAGATCGCACGCCGGGCAGGCGCCGCAGCCGTAGCCCCAGGCGTGCCGCCGCGAGCGGTCGCCGAGATAGCAGGTATGCGTTTCCTCGACCACGAGGTCCACGAACGGCGCACCGCCCAGCCGCTCGGCCAGCTCCCAGGTCTCGGCCTTGTCCAGCCACATCAGCGGCGTGTGCAGCACGAAGCGGCGGTCCATGCCGAGGTTCAACGCCACCTGCATGGCCTTGATGGTGTCGTCGCGGCAGTCGGGATAGCCGGAATAGTCGGTCTCGCACATGCCGCCGACGATGTGCGTCAGCCCGCGCCGGTAGGCCAGCGCCGCGGCGTAGGCCAGGAAGATCAGGTTGCGACCGGGCACGAAGGTGTTCGGCAGCCCCTCGGCGGTCATGCGGATCTCCGCCTCGCGGGTCAGCGCCGTGTCGCTGATGGCGGACAGGCCACGCAGGTCCACCGTGTGATCGTCGCCGAGACGCGGCGCCCAGGCCGGGTTCTCCGCCGCCAGCCGCGTGCGCACGCCGCCGCGGCAGTCCAGCTCGACGGCGTGGCGCTGGCCGTAGTCGAAGCCGACCGTCTCCACCCGCTGGTAGCGGTCCAGCGCCCAGGCGAGGCAGACGGTGGAATCCTGCCCGCCGGAAAACAGCACCAACGCTCCACCCTGCTCCGCCACGGCACGCCCCCTCGCTGACGACGCGCCACCCTACCCGTCGCCGCCCGGCCGCGGGAGGGAAATATCGGCGGGGAGGCCGGGAACCGCGTGCAGGCCGGTGCGCCGGGCCAGCGAGCGCACCGCCGCCATCCAGCCCAGCCGCAGCCGGGCGGCGGCCAGCGTCCGGTCGGCGCCCGCCGCCAGCGCCATCGAGACGGCGGCGCTCACCGCGCCGGCGGCGTCGCTTCCGCCGGGACCGCCGGCCGCCAGCAGCCGGGCCACCTCCGCCATCCGCCGCACCGCCGCGGCCAGGACCGCGGGATCGTCGCCGATGTGCCCGAGCAGGTAATCCACGGCGCGCAGCGCGCTGCGGAGTGCGGCTTCGTCGTCCATGAGCCACCTCCTTCAATAGGAAGTGGCATCCGGCGCGCCGCCGCCAATCCACCTGAGCGCCTTACCCCCATCCCCGCTTGGGCCTAGCTCGGCTGGGTGGCCGGGCTCACCGGCCTGCCTTGCAGCCCCCAGCTGCCGACGAAGTCGCGCACGCCGGGGATGGCCACCACATGCGCGTCCTTCACGTAGGCGAACTGCTTCGGGCCCAGCGCGTACTCGGTCAGCGTGATCCCCTTGGCGGCGCAGCGCCGCAGCTCCTCGGCGCGGATGGCGCGGTCGGCGAGCGCCATGTCCGGATGCTCCACCCCGGTGCCGGCGCACAGCGCGCGCAGGCCCGACGCGGTGCCCTCGGCGGTCAGGTTCGGCCTGGTGTCGGGCGTCCCCTCGTACGTCGCGGACACCGCGCGGACGCGCGGCTCGACCGACCGGCTGCCGACGATCCAGATGCCGCGCGCAGCCGGCGGCTCGGCACGCTTGGGTGGCGGGGCGGGCAGCGCCGCCTGCTGCGTGGCGAAGCCGGGGAACTGGCAACCCGCCAGCGCGGTTGCCGCCACGACAGCGGCCAAATGACCCATGCGAAATTTCACGTCGCCCTCCGATCAAACAGGAGCATAATGGTTCTCCGGACCGGGAAACGCCGCAGCGCGGCGGTTGCTCCGGTCAGGCGGCGGAACCGCCCAAGAATGCAGACTCTGTCGCTGGCACCCGCTGATCGCCTTGCCTTCCAGCCAAACAGGGGGACAGTCCCATGAACAAGGAATCCCACATCGCCACGCTCCGCCAGCGCCACGCCGAGCTGGACACGCGCATCCGCGAGGAGGAGGCCCACCACAGCTACGACAACGTCGCCGTTTCGCGCATGAAGGCGGAAAAGCTGCACCTCAAGGAAGAGATCGAACGGCTGTCCCACTGACGCGATCAACGGCGGGGGGGGCCCGGGCG
>NZ_LGQZ01000135.1 GCF_003116015.1 Azospirillum sp. TSO22-1 | reverse complement strand
CTGCACAGCGGCCGTCTGGCCGACGTCGCCCCGACGCTGCTCGATCTGATGGGCCTGCCCAAGCCGGCGGAGATGACCGGCCACACCCTCATCGACCGCGCCGCCCGGCGCGAGGCCGCGGAATAGGGGATGAACACAGGGGGCAGGAAGACCAAGGGGGGCGCCGCCACCCTTACCCCCCGCAAGGGGCCTTTAGGCCCCTTGACCCCGGCTTTTTTGCTTCTTCTCTTCACCACGCCCGCGTTCGCGCAGGACGAGGCGCCCAATCAGACGCTCAGGCGCGTCGAGCAGGAGATCCAGGCCGACAAGGCGCGCCAGCGCGACCTGGAACGCCAGTCGGAGGCCATCCGCAAGGAGCTGGCCGACCTGCGCAACCGCCTCGTCGGCCTCGCCGAGCAGGCCCGCGCCCAGGAAAGCGAACTCGGCGAGCTGGAACGCACCCTCGCCGCCCTGGAGGACGAGGAGCGCGCCCAGGCCGCCAAGCTCGACGCCGAACGCCAGAACATCGCCCGCCTGCTCGCCGCCCTGCAGCGGCTGTCGCGCGTCCCGCCCGAGGTGGTGATGGCCACGCCGGACGGGCCGGTGGACACGCTGCGCTCGGCGCTGCTGCTGCGCGACACCGTGCCGGCGCTGCGCGAGCGCGCCGACGCGCTGGCCGCCGCCTTGCAGCGCCTCGCCGACGTGCGCGAGCGGCTGGAGGGGCAGCGCGTCCGCACGCTCTCCGTCCGCGCCAACCTGACCAGCCGCGAGGGCGAGATCGCCGCCCTGGTGGCCCGGCGCGAGGCGCTGTCACGCCAGACCGACGAGGAGCGCCGGAGCATCGCCCAGCACATGGCGCGGCTGGCCAGCCAGGCCGGCGACCTGCGCCAGCTGATGGAGCGGGTCGAGCAGGAGCGCCGCGCCACCATCGAGACGGCCGCCAGACTGGAAGCCGGACGGCTGCAGGAAGAACGCCGCGCCGCCGAACAGAGATCAGCTGAGCAGAAGGAGGCCGACCGCAAGGCCGCCAAGGCCGCCCGGACCGAGGTGGTCGCCGTGCAGCGCCCGCCCGACCTGCCGATCCTGAACGGCGGGCTGCGGCTGCCGGCCGGCGGCACGGTCATCGCGCGCTACGGCGAGCAGGACCGCTTCGGCGGCACCAGCCGCGGCGTCACCATTTCGGCCAGGGCCGGTACGCCCATCCTCGCGCCCTATGCCGGAAGCGTGATGTTCGCCGGGCCTTTTCGCGGATACGGGCAAATCTTGATCGTAGAACACAGCAATGGATATCATAGTCTGATTGCTGGTTTGGGACGGATCGACACGTCCGTCGGCAAGCATGTCTCCACCGGAGAACCGGTCGGTCTCATGCCGTCCCCCGCCGACGGCACACCGGATCTTTACTTCGAGCTGAGACGACACGGTCAGCCGATTAACCCGGAACGCGGGTTCAGCGCGCCGGAGGGGAAAGGACAAGGCTAGATGCGAATGATGAAGCGCGCCGCTTTCGCCGCGGCCATGGTGTTCGTAGGGGCCGGCATCGGCCGCCTCACCGCCGCCGACACCAACACATCCGAGACGTACCGCCAGCTCAACCTCTTCGGCGACGTGTTCGAGCGCGTCCGCGCCGAATACGTGGAGAAGGCCAGCGACGAGCAGCTGATCGAGAACGCCATCAACGGCATGCTGACGTCGCTGGACCCGCACTCCAGCTACCTCAACAAGAAGAGCTTCCAGGACATGCAGGTGCAGACCCGCGGCGAGTTCGGCGGGCTGGGCATCGAAGTGACCATGGAGAACGGCCTGATCAAGGTCGTGTCCCCCATCGACGAGACGCCGGCCTTCCGCGCCGGCCTGCAGCCGGGCGACTACATCACCCACCTGAACGGCGAGGCGGTGGTGGGCCTGGCGCTGAACGAGGCGGTGGAGAAGATGCGCGGCCCCGTCGGCTCCGACATCAAGGTCACCATCCGCCGCGGCGAGACCGGCGAACCGTTCGAGGTGTCGATCACCCGCGCCGTCATCAAGGTGCAGTCGGTGCGCTCGCGCCTGGAAGGCGACGTCGGCTACATCCGCATCACCAGCTTCAACGAGCAGACGCAGACCGGCCTGGAGAAGGCGATCACCGGGCTCCAGCAGCAGGCCGGCGACAAGCTGAAGGGCTACGTGCTCGACCTGCGCAACAACCCGGGCGGCCTGCTCGACCAGGCGGTGTCGGTGTCCGACACCTTCCTCGAAAAGGGCGAGATCGTCTCCACCCGCGGCCGCAAGGCCGAGGAGGGCACCCGCTACAACGCCAAGCCCGGCGACATGGCCAAGGGCCTGCCGTTGATCGTGCTGGTCAACGGCGGCTCCGCCTCGGCGTCGGAGATCGTCGCCGGCGCGCTGCAGGACCACAAGCGCGCCGTCATCCTCGGCACGCAGTCGTTCGGCAAGGGCTCGGTGCAGACCATCATCCCGCTGCCCGGCCACGGCGCCATGCGCCTGACCACGGCGCGCTACTACACCCCGTCGGGCCGCTCGATCCAGCAGCTCGGCATCACCCCGGACATCGAGGTGAAGCCGGCCCGCCTGGAGGAGTTGGACAGCCAGGGCCAGCGCCGCCGCGAGGCCGACCTGCGCCACTCGCTGCGCAACAACGACGCCGCCAACAAGCCGAAGCCGGCCACGCCTCCGGGTTCGGGTCCGACCCCAGCGCCGGGTGCGTCCAACGCGCCGCCGGCCCCGCCGACCCCGGCCCCGGGCGCCACGCCGGGCGCGCCGCCGGTCGAGCCCGGCGAGGCGTCGAACGACAACAAGCCGCCGTTCGACTACCAGCTGTCGCGTGCGCTCGACCTGCTGCGCGGGGTGGCGCTGTTCCAGGCGCGCGCCGCGCACTGACCGCAGAGGACGTCCGTGAACGCCGCCGCCATGCTGGGCCGCCTGAAGTTCGATCCGCTGGGCGCCATCCGGCGCGGCGGCGAGCGTTTCCGGAACCTCCACGCCGTCAAGCGCTGGCGCTACCGCGAGCGCGAGCCGCGCAAGCCGCTTCCCCTGCCGCTGCTCGCCGCCTTCGGGGGGCTTGCGGTGGCGCTGGCCGGCGTCGGCGGCTGGCTGATGATGAAGGGGGAGGAGACGGTGCAGGCCCGCGACGCCGGGCTGCCGCAGGTCACCGTCGCCGTCAAGGGCGCCGCCCCGCCGCAGCCGGCCAAGCCCCCGGCGCCGACCCAGGCCGCGGCCCCCACGCCGCCGCCGCCGCCCACCCCGGTTGCTCCGGCGCCGCAGGAGGCGTTCGTCACCCTCACCCCCGCCCCGGCCGCCGGTCTGGTCGAGGAGACCAAGACCGGCCCGCTGCCGCGCGTCGCCGAGGACGGCCGCCGGCCCTGGCAGGTCTACGCCCGTCCCTTCCCGGCGACCGACAAGCGCCCGCGCATCGCCATCGTCGTTTCCGACATGGGGCTGTCCGGCGTCACCACCGGCGCCGCGCTGCAGAAGCTGCCGGTCGGCGTGACGCTGGCCTTCCTGCCCTACGCCGAACGGCTCGATTCCTGGGTCGAGCAGGCGCGCACCAAGGGGCACGAGGTGATGCTGTCGGTGCCGATGGAGCCCCTCGGCTTCCCGCGTGACGACCCTGGCCCGAACGCGCTGCTGACCACGCTGCCGTCCGACCGCAACGTCGAGCGGCTGCACTGGTCGATGAGCAAGGTCATGGGCTACACCGGCATCACCACCACGACCGGCAGCAAGTTCGTCGGCAACGCCGACGCGCTGAAGCCGGTGATGGACGACCTGAAGGCGCGCGGCCTGCTGTTCCTCGACCCGCGCCTGACGCCGAAGAGCCAGGGCGCGGCGGCGGCCGAAAAGGCCGGCGTGCCGCGGGCATCCGCCGACCGGGTCATCGACCGCGACCTCGCCCGCAACGCCATCGACGACCAGCTGCGCGAGCTGGAGACGGTGGCCAAGCAGCAGGGCTCCGCCGTCGGCATCGGCTTCCCCTACCCCAGCACGGTCGAGCGCCTGTCGATCTGGGCCACCGGGCTGCAGGACCGCGGCATCGTGCTGGCGCCGCTGTCGGCGCTGATCACCCAGACGAAAGGTCCGAACGGATGAGCAAGAAGCCGGACCGCGCGTCCCTGCCCTACCGCCCGTGCGTCGGCATCATGCTGCTGAACGGCCGCGGCCAGGTCTTCGTCGCCCGCCGCCGCGACACCGCCGACGCCTGGCAGATGCCGCAGGGCGGCATCGACGAGGGCGAGACGGTGCACGAGGCGGCGCTGCGCGAGCTGAAGGAGGAGATCGGCACCGGCAAGGCCGAGATCCTGACCGAGACGGTGGAGAAGCTGCGCTACGACCTGCCCGACCATCTGCTGGGCAAGGTGTGGAAGGGCCGCTGGCGCGGGCAGGAGCAGGTGTGGGTGGCGGCCCGCTTCACCGGCCGCGACGCCGACATCGACCTCGCCACCGAACACCCGGAGTTCGACGCCTGGACGTGGGTGGACGCCGCCGACCTCACGGCGCTGATCGTGCCGTTCAAGAAGCCGGTCTACGAGGCGGTGCTGGCGGAGTTCAAGCCGGTCATCGACCGGCTGCGGGCGGCGTAGGCAACCGCCGGCACATCGTCGCCAGGGTGCCGTAACGGCAAACGGCGCGCCGGGCTGACCCGGCGCGCCGCTGCGTTTCCCCTTGGACGCCCCCTTACGCCGCCAGGAACCAGGACGACGACACCTCGTTCGGGCGGCAGCCTGTGAGGATCAGGTCGCTGGTGCCGGAGAAGCGGATCAGGGCGTCGTCCACCGGCGTGCTTTCGATCGTGTAGGTCGTGCCCGCCGACAGCAGGATCCGGTCCCCCTCGTCCGGGTTGAAGTAAGCGAGGCAGTCGTGGCCCGACTCGCCCCTCAGATCGAAGAGGTCCGCCCCGGTTCCGCCGAGCAGCTGGTCGTTGCCCAGACCGCCGAACAGAGTGTCGTTGCCGCCACCGCCCGACAGCAGGTCGTTGCCGTCGGTGCCGACCAGCGTCTCGTCGATATCGATGCCCGGCAACGTCCCGGCGAGCATGATCCGCTCCCACGAGCCGGCCTGCCCGCCCGGCGCGGTCAGCGCCATGTCGATATCCGCCGCTCCCTCGTTCATCGCCACATAGGTGGCGTTGGCGAGCTGCGCGTTGATCTCCGCCTCGGTGCCGGTGATCTGGTACTGCCAGGTCAGGGGCTGGGGCGTCGTCACGTCGCACGACAGGCCGCCGACCATGCCCGCGCGGGCGGTCAGCGTCAGCGTCAGGGTTTCGTCCAGCGGGTCGTCCACAGTGATGCCGGACAGCGTGATCGCCTGTCCGGGCGAGGCCTCCACGAGGCTGTACGGCACGCCGCTGATCGTCGGGCTCCGGTCGACGCCCGTCAGGTCGATGGACACCGAGCTGCTGTGGCCGGTGCCGTCCTCGGCGAGGATGGTGATGAATCCGGGCCCCTCGGCGTACGCCCAGTAGGTGGCGGCGGCGAGCTGTGCGTTGACCTCGGCTTCCGTGCCCGTCACCTGATAGAAGTTCGAGTACGGCGTCGTGCTGGCGCCCAGGCCTTCGATGGCGCCGCTCCGGGTCGACACCGTGACGCTGACGATGCCGTCCTCAGGATTGTCCACCGTGATGTCCGGCAACGCGAACGCCCGCCCCACCGACGGCGACAGGGGTCCGGTGGGCAATCCACCGATGACCGGCGCTTCGTCCAGGGCCGTCACGTGGAGCTCCGCCGTGCTCTGACGACCGCCGGCGTCCGACACGGACACCCAGATGGACGCCGCCCCCTCTGAGTACGCCGTGTAGGTGGCGGCGGCGAGCTGCGCGTTGACCTCGGCTTCCGTGCCCGTCAGCTGATAGGCGTTCCAGTACGGCGACGTGCGGTCGCCCAGACCGTCGATGAAGCCGTTCGAGGACCACACGTCGACCCGCACGATCCCGTCCTCCGGGTCGTCCACCGTGATGTCCGGCAGAGCGGACGCGAGCCCCGCCCGCACCAGCGTCGCTTCCGCCGGCACCCCGCCGATGACCGGCGTCTCGTTCACGACCGTGAAATCGATCCGCGCGTCGCTGAGGTGGGACCCCTGGTCCCAGGCTTGGACCGAGATGTAGCCTGCCCCCTCCTGGTACGCCGTGAAGGTGGCGGCGGCGAGCTGCGCGTTGATCTCCTGCTCGGTGCCGGTGACCTCGTAGACGCCGCTCGCGGGGCCCGCCCAGTCGGGATAGGGCAGCCCCTCCACGGTTCCGTTGGAGGCATACAGGTGGACCGTCACGATGCCGTCCTCCGGATCATCGACGGTGATGGCCGGCAGCGCCGTCGCGACGCCCGAGCGGAGCGACAGCGGCCCCTCGGGAAGCCCGCCGATGACCGGCGCATGGTTGGTGCCCATGATCGGGATGTCGAAGCTGTTGGAATAGGCCGCGCCGTCCGTGGCCACGATCCCAAGGAAGCCCTGCCCTTCGTACCCGGCGGTGTAGGTGGCGGCGGCCAGCAGCGCGTTGATCTCGTCGGCGGTGCCGGTCAGCAGGTAGTACGGCGAGTCCGGAGGGACGTTCGGGTCCTGCGGCAGCCCGGTGATGAAGCCGTTCATGACGGACACGCGGACGGACAGGACGTTGCCATCCGGGTCGTCCACCGTGATGGCCGGCAGCGCCGTCGCCTTGCCGACCGGCATCTCCAGCATCCCCTCGGGCACGCCGCTGATCGTCGGCGCCCCATTGACGACGTTGACCTCGATCGACCCCTGGGTGGGTATGTTGGTGCCGTCGAAGGTCTGGACGAAGATCGAGTCGGGCCCCTCCCGCGTCGCCCTGTAGGTGGCGGCGGCGAGCGCGGCGTTGATCTCCGCCTCGGTGCCGGTCAGCTCGTAGTAGAGGTCGTTCGGCCCGGCGTCGGGAGCGCGCGGCAGGCCCTCGATGATGCCGCTGCTGGTGGCCAGGCGGATGGTCAGGATGCTGTCCTCGGGTTCGTCCACGGTGATGCCCGGCAGCGCCGTCACCGTGCCGTAGGTCACCGTCAACGGCCCCTCGGGCCAGCCGTTGATGATCGGCGGATCGTCGGTGACCCTCATCGTGAAGGACGCCGCGCTGCCGTGGCCGGTCGAATCCTCGGCCCAGACGTCGATGTTGTGCCATCCCTCAACCGTCGGCGTGTAGGTGGCGGCGGCGAGCTGCGCGTTGACGTCCGCCGCGGTGCCGGTCAGCACGTAGACGGACAGGCCGTCCTGCGACGCGGGATCGAGCGGCAGGCCGTTGATGGAGTTGTTGTACGTGCTGAGACGGACGGTCACGATGCCGTTTTCCGGGTCGTCCACGGTGATGTCCGGAAGCGCGGTCTCTCTGCCCATCGGCACCGTCACCGCACCCCCTTCCGGCAGGCCCCCGATGACCGGCGCATAATCGGTGCCCTGCGTGGGGGTGTACGCATAGGAAAAGCCTCCCCCGGCATCCTGGACGGAGAGTTCGAAGCTCCCGCCCCATTCGTTGTCCGGGCTGTAGGTGAGGTCGGCAAGATCCGCGTTGATCTCCGCCTCGGTGCCGGTCAGCGTGTAGACCCTGGTGCCGCCCTCCACCATCGGATCGACCGACAGGCCGCCCAAGGCGCCGTTGGAGACGCTCAGGCGCACCGTCAGCGATCCGTCCTCCGGATCGTCCACCGTGATGCCTGGCAGCGGCGTCGCCTGGCCCACGCTGGCGTACAGGACGCCCGTCGGCATACCGCCGATGGTCGGCGCCTCGTTGGTCGCGTCGACGCCGATCGAGGCGTAGCTGGTCCAGCCATGGTCGTCCTGGGCGGAGATGTCGATGGAACTCCAGCCCACCCCGTCCGCCGTGTAGGTGGCCGCGGCGAGCTGCGCGTTGATCTCGGCCTCCGTGCCGGTCAGCTGGTACGACCGTTGCCACGGATAGTCCGCGGTGGTGGCCGGCAGGCCCTGGATGGTGCCGCCGTTGGTGGTCAGGCGGACGGTGAGCTGCCCGTCCTCCGGATCGTCGACCGTGAACGCCGGCAGGGCCACCGGCACGCCCGTCCGCACCGACTGGGTCTCGGTCGGCACCCCGTCGAAGGCCGGCCCCTGGTTGAAGGCGTACGTGGCGTAGTTCGCCATCGTCACAGCGCCCCCCTGGTCGGTGACCTCCATGTCCACCGTGCCCCACGACTCGCCGTCGGCGGTGTAGGTGAGGTCGGCGAGCGTCGCGTTGATCTCCTGCTCAGTGCCGGTCATCGTGTAGACCGCGAGGCCGTTCACCACCTCCGGCGTGAGCGACAGCCCGCCCAGGCTGCCGCCGGTGGCGCTCAGGCGCAGCGTCAGCGGGCCGTCCTCCGGATCGTCCACCGTGATGTCCGGCAGCGCGCTCGCGACCCCCGCCCGCACCGTCACATACCCCGCGGGCACCCCGCTCAGGACCGGCGCCTCATTGGTGACGGTCACCTCCACGGTCTCGGAGGCGCCGGCCAGGCCGTCGGAGACATACACGCTGATCTGCCCCGCTCCGCCGGCGGTCCCGGTGAAGGTGGCGGCGGCGAGCTGCGCGTTGATCTCGGCCTCCGTGCCGGTCAGCGTGTAGTGGCCGCTCACACCGGGCCAGGTGGGGTCGGCCGGCAGGCCGTTGATGACGCCGTTGCTGACCGACACAGACGCGGTGAGGATGCCGTCCTCCGGATCGTCCACCGTGATGCCGGGAAGCGCGACCGCCTGACCGGCCACGACCGTCAGCCCCTCGGCCGGCAGCCCGCCGATGGTCGGCGCGGCGTTCACGGCGGGCACGTCGTCGTCGCCGGACTGATCGTCGCCGGCGCCGAAGCCCTGCCGCCGCGGGTTGTGGCCGTGCCAGCCATTGGCTCCAGTCACCGGATCCGTCGGGTGCGTGACGGTCGTCACATCGCCGCCACCGCCCGACGTCCTAGGATCCGGACCGTCGGAGGCGGTGTGCTCGTGCTTCGACGATGACGCAGCCGGCACGCCGCCAGCCTTCTGAGCAACCATGGATGATCTCCCCTTTTGGGTTTCCAGAGCGTTTTCGGGCAGGTCCGGGCCGGCGATATCGCCAATTGCGGACACGCCAAGATTGATATTCAACCTCGTATAGGCGGCAGGCGACCGATGACGCGATACCGGAAAAATCCCTTAAGTCCCGAAACGAATGCCCTCCCGCAGCCCGTGCCCCAGGGCGAATTGGCCGGCGGCCGGATCGAGCGGATCGCGGTGGACACGGTGACGGACAAGGCTTTCGTGGAGGCCCTGCGCTGCTGGCAGGAGGCGCCGGACGGCGGCACACCGGAGGGCGCGATCCGGCTGCTGGAGCCGCTGTGCGACTCAGCGACGCAGCTGCGCCTGACGCCGGTCGAACGCGGCGCCCCGGAACATGACCGTGAGCCGTCCGCCCACCGGGTGCAGGGAATCGTGGACGGGCGGCTGCTCGCCTACGAGCGGCTGACGCTGCCGTTCTTCGAGGGCGATCGGCTGATGGCGTTCCTGACGCTGTCGCGGCTGAAGCTGGTGGTGGAGGATGTGGCGGCGCCCAGAATACCGTCGTTGTCCCCACGCGAGCGGCAGTGCCTCGGCCTGTTGGCGTCCGGCTATTCCGCCAAGCGCATCGCCGCCAAGCTGGGCCTGACCCCGAAGACGGTCGAGCAGCACATCCTGCATCTGAAGCGCAAGCTCAAGGCGAGGAACGTCGCCCAGGCGGTGGCGAAGGGCATGGTCGCCACCCTGCTGCCGGCACCACGCTGACCGTGGCGGACGGTCCGTTTTTCCCTTGCGCACACGCCGGCCCGGGAGGACACTTTCCCCATGAACATCGCGATGAACACCGCTCTGTCGGGTTTGACCGCGGCGTCCCGTCACCTGGACGCGTCGGCGTCGAACACCGCCAACGCCCGCACCTCCGGCCCGATGCCGGCGGATGGCGACCTGGGCGCGATGCAGTCCACGCCCGCCTCGGGCAGTCCCTACGTGCCGCTGCAGGCGGTCAACACCGCGCTGCCGACCGGCGGCGTCCGCGCCAGCTTGGCGCCGATGTCGCCCGCCCTCTATGCCGAGTATCAGCCGGACTCGCCCGACGCCGATGCTGGCGGCATGGTGGCGGCGCCGAACGTCGATCTGGCGCAGGAGACGACCCGGCAGATGGTCGCCGGTGCCGCCTACGCGTTCAACGCCGCCGTCGTGAAGACCGCGGACGAGATGCTGAAGAGCGTCTTCGACATGAAGGCCTGACGGGCCGCGGGGTCGCTCAGCGGCCGCGGTGGAAGGCGATCCCCATCTGGAAGCTGCGGGCGATGTTCTCGGCCTTGCCGATGAAGAACGCCGCCGCCTCGGGCGTGCAGACCTCGTGCGCGGTCTGGCGGAACAGCTCCAGCCAGCGGGCGAAGTGCTCCTCGCCGACGTCGAGCTTGATGTGCGCTGGCATCGGCCGGCCGCCGTAGCGCGCGGTCATCAGCGCCACCGACGACCAGAAGTCCACCAGCGTGCGCAGGTGCTCGTCCCAGTCCTCGACCTCGGCGGCGAAGACGGGCCCCAACGTCGCGTCCTCGCGCACGCGGCCGTAGAAGCCGTGCACGAGACGGGTGATCATCGCCTCGTCGATGCCGGTGCGCTCGACGAGATCCTGGACGCGCACGTCGCGCAGGTCACGGTGTTCGGGTTCGGTCATGGCGTCACGTCAGATGCTGCTTCGCGAGGTAGTCTTCCGACTGCATCTCCATCAACCGGCTGACCGTGCGTTCGAACTCGAAGGCGTGCTGACCCTCGGGGTACAGGCGCTCCGGCGGGCCGTCGGCAGCGGTGACCACGTTCACCTTGTGCTCGTACAGCGCGTCGATCAGCGTCATGAAGCGCTTGGCCTCGTTGCGCCGGTCGTCCTTCAGCGTCGGCACATCGTCGATCAGCACCGTGTGGAAGTGCGTGGCAATCGCCAGATAGTCGGCGGCACCGAACGGCTTGCCGCAGAGCTCCCAGAAGTTCACCCAGGCCACCCCCTTGGCGGCGCACGCGATGTCCACCCGCCGGCCCTGCACCAGCAGATGCGTCGGCGCCGCGTGGGTGCCGTCGGTGAGAGTGGCGAACAGCTGCCTGATCGTCTTGTCGGTCGCCGGCCCCAGCGGCCAGTAGTACACCGGCGTGCCCTTCAGCCGGTCGAGCCGGTAGTCGGTCGGCCCGTCCAGCGCCATCACGTCCAGCTTCTCCTTCAACAGCGCGATGAAGGGCAGGAACAGCTCGCGCTGCAGACCGTCCTTGTACAACAGGTCGGGCGCCCAGTTGCTGGTCGCCACCACCACCACGCCGGCGTCGAACAGCGCGGTGAACAGGCGGCCGAGGATCATCGCGTCGGCGATGTCCACCACGTGGAACTCGTCGAAGCACAGGAGCCACGCCTCGTCCGCCATCTGACGCGCCAGTTCGGGCAGCGCGTCGTCGGGACCGGTGGCCTTGCCGCGCGCCTGGCGGTGCTTGTGGATGCGCTCGTGCACCTCCAGCATGAAGGCGTGGAAGTGGACGCGCCGCTTGCGCTCGACCGGCGCCGTCTCGAAGAACAGGTCCATCAGCATGGACTTGCCGCGCCCCACCCCGCCGTACAGGTACAGCCCCTGCGGCGCCTCCACCGGCTCGGGCCGGCGGGCGAGGCCGAAGCGCTCGCGCCAACCCAGCTTGCCGGTCTGCGGCCGGTAGTTCCGCAACGCGCAGTACAGGCTCTGCAGCTTCTCGGCGGCCAGCTCCTGGTCGGGATCGGGGCGCAGCGTCCCGGTGCCGCGCCGGGCGCGATAGAGCGAAAGCGGTCCTTCGGGCATGGGACTCCGCAGTGCGGGCTTGGGGAAAAACAGGCCCTTTTCCTAGCCGATGCGGGCCGTGCACGCAATCCAGGTCACGGGCCGGGTCGCGGGAATGCCCTCTATGCGGTTCCGCCAGCCTATGCGGTTTTGCCGATATCCTCTGCCAAAAGTAGGCTTCCTTGATGAAATGTGTGCGAAAGAGGTGTAGCATTCCACCCGCACCCCGTGGAGACGCCGCCCCATGCCCATGCACGACCGAGCCGCCCCCACGGCGGAACCGCCGCGCGTCGGTTTGGCGGAACGGATCAGTCGGCGGCTGGACGCCGCACTGGGGTCGGTCCGCTTCCTGATGGTCGCCTCCGGCGCCGCCTTCATCGCGGTGGTCGGCGGGCTGATCGGCTACGGCATCTGGCAGCACCACAACGAGACGCTGGAGTCGGTGCGCAGCGGCGCCCACCATCTGGTGCGCACGCTGGAGTCCGACGCGGTGCAGCGCATCTTCGGCGTCGACCAGCTGTTCGCCGACATGCAGTACGTGCTCGGCATCCACCCCGAGGCCGGCACCCCCGCCTCGCAGGGCGTCTACGAGTACCTGCGCGGCCGGCGCGACGCCTTCCCGCAGATCGCCGATCTGGTGGTGGTCGGCGCCGACGGCCGCATCCGGCACCATTCCGCCGACCGCCAGCCGCCGCCGGTGGACCTCAACGACCGCGCCTACTTCGCCGTGCACCGCGACCGCCCGGACGCCGGCCTGTACATCGGCGCGCCGATGGTCAGCCGGGTGTTCGCCGGCACGTCGGTGATCCCGCTGAGCCGCCGGATGAACGCCCCGGACGGCAGCTTCGCGGGGGTGCTGGCCATCCTGGTCAGCCCGGCCTATCTGGACGGCAGCTTCGCCGAACTGCGCAGCGGCCGGCGCGGTACCGCCACGCTGGTGCTGCAGGATGGCACGGTGGTGGCGCACCAGCCGGCGGCCGAGACGCTGTTCGCCGCCGGCCTCGCCGGCTGGCCGGCGCTCAGGGAAGCGATGCAGGCGCCCGACGGGACGCCCGAGGGAACGATGATCCTGACGGCGCCGGACGGCGGCAGGCGGCTGGTCAGCTTCCGCCGTGTCCACAACCACGCGCTCACCGTGATCGCCACGGTGCCGCTCGACGACGCTCTGGCCGACTGGCGGCGCGACAGCGCGGCGTGGACTTTCATCGGCCTGTCGATGGCCGGGGCCATCGCGCTGCTGACTTGGTTCGTGGTCGGCCAGCACCGCCGGCGCGAGCAGGACCAGGAGAAGCTGGCGCAGGCCTCGCGCCGCATCCGCGGCATCCTGGAATCCATGGTGGACGCGGTGGTCACCATCGACTCCCGCGGCCGCATCGAGACCTTCAACCCGGCCGCCGAGCAGCTGTTCGGCTACCGCGAGGCCGAGGTGATCGGGGAGAGCATCAACATCCTGATCCCCGAGGGCTTCCGCCGCGACCACGACCGCTGGATGCGCGCGCACAAGCCCGGCGAGGCGTCGCGCATCATCGGCGCCGACCGCGAGGTGCTGGCGATGCGCCGCGGCGGCTCCACCTTCCCGATGAATCTGGCGGTGAGCGAACTGGTGCTGCACGGCGACGCCGACCGCGAGCGCGGCCGGGTCTTCGTCGGCGTCATCCGTGACATCACGCTGCGCAAGCAGAAGGAAGCCGAACTGCTCGCCGCCAAGAGCCAGGCGGAGATGGCGAACCGCGCCAAGTCCGAGTTCCTCGCCAACATGAGTCACGAGCTGCGCACGCCCTTGAACGCCATCATCGGCTTCTCGGAGATCCTCGACAGCGAGTTCTTCGGCCAGCTGAACGAGCGGCAGAAGGCCTGCGCCAAGGACATCCACGACAGCGGCAAGCACCTGCTGGACATCGTCAACGCCGTGCTCGACATGTCGAAGATCGAGGCCGGCCGCTACGAGCTGGCGGAGGAACCGCTCGACCCGTACGAGGCGGTGGCCCAGTGCGCGATGATGGTGCGCGACCGCGCCGTCGGCGCCGGCGTCACGCTGACCAACCGGATGTCCGAAGCGTCGCGGCTGCCGCTGGTCACCGTCGATCGCCGTGCCTTCAAGCAGGTGGTGCTGAACCTGCTGTCCAACGCCGTGAAGTTCACGCCGGAGGGCGGCAGCGTCACCATGTCCGGCCGCATCGCCGAGGACGGCAGCCTGACGATCGCCGTCGCCGACACCGGCATCGGCATCGCGCCGGAATTCATGGCCCACCTGTTCGAACCGTTCCGGCAGGCCGACACCTCGTCCAGCCGGCGCTACGAGGGCACCGGCCTCGGCCTGTCGATCTCCAAGAACTTCATGGAGCTGCACGGCGGCGACCTGACCTGCGAGAGCACCGTCGGCGCCGGCACCACCATGACACTGCGCCTGCCCGCCGGCCGCATCATCACCTTCGCGCCGTCCCCGGACAGCCAGACCCCGACAAGTCAAACCCCTACGGATGCCGCGGCGTAGTCCCACCTCTTCCCGATATCCGAAGTATACGCAAGAGGTAATCCCCAAACGTCATTAGCACGAATGGCGATCTTAACATCTCGTTAACCGACGAAATGGCCTAATTGGCGCATCGGATACACGCCAATCAGGAGATTGCAGAGATGGCCGCGCGTATGAATTCGGACGAAATCCACGCCGCTTCACAGGTCCACCTGGCCATCCTGGATGAATTCATCCGCGTCGTGGAAGGCAAGATGGACACGTCGATGGCGCCGTTCCTGCGCGACAGCCTATCCGACCTGCTGAGCAACCTCGCCGACCAGCGCGAGACCTACACCGCGCTGACCGAAGACACGACTCTGGCGGCCTGATCATCGTCCCCTCCCGCAAAGAAAGAGGCCAGCCGCGGGGACGCGGCTGGCCTGAGTTTCAGGGAGGAACGCACCAAGAAATGGCTGCCCGGAGAAAGGCGGCTGTGCCCCGGAGATCAGGTCAAGGCATCAGTTCACGCCATCAGTTCACGGCGGCGGCCGAGCTTTCGCCCATGCCGTTGTTCATCGCCCAGATGGCAGCCTGCGTGCGGTTGGAGGCGTTGATCTTGCGCAGCAGGCTCTTGAGGTGGACCTTCACGGTCGCCTCGGTGATTTTCAGGTGGTTGGCGATCATCTTGTTGGAGTTGCCGTTCAGCAGGCAGTGCAGGATCTGCACCTCGCGCTGCGACAGGCCCTTGCGGCGGGTCGGCACCTCGGCGCCCATGTCCTCGGCCCGGCCGGACACCAGCAGCGCCGCAAGGTGCGTCGGGAACACCTTCTCGCCCATCATCACCAGGCGCAGCGACTGCATCAGCGCCTCGCAGGCGATGTCCTTCATCAGGTAGCCGTCCGCCCCAGCGCTCAGCGAGGCGGAGAGCAGACGCGTGTCCAGCGCGCCGGTCAGGATGACGATGCGGAGTTGCGGATGCTCGGCGCGCAGCGCCTTCACCCTCTCCAGGTCCTCGGCACCGCCGGTGGGATCGATCAGGACGAGGTCCGGATGGATGGGTGCGTCCGCCAACGCCGTCGCCGCTTCCTGCACGCTGCCGGCCTCGCCGACGACCGTGAACAGTGAACTGTCGAACAACCGCTTCATGCCCTCGCGGAAGAGCTTGTTGGTGTCGGTGAGAAAAACGTTCACAGTATCCATAGTCGTCTGTCTGCCTTTGTTGGGTTTACAGCGGCTGCGCCGGGCGCTCCGCCGATCCGATGCCGACGTTTGGGGTCGGCCTCCTCGTCTGAGGCAGACAATAATCAGAAATCGCAGCAATAAAAATTCCCAATTGGTAGCATTTAGACCGGAAATAGCCCTACGACCAACGCTTTGAAATGGTTAACAGGCGATGATCGGCAGATGTCCTATCACCAGAGCCCTACACCGCCTCCACCAGGGCCGGGCTTTGCACCCCAACATGAGGTCATAGGCGGTCTATGACCGGACAGGGTTGGGAGGGAGAGGCTTTTATTCATGACCTATACTGTTTCCCTGCATTGACCCGCCGGCGACGGCAGCGCTAGCGTCGCCGCAGGATGACGGGCTGCACGGAGGATCCTGCGATGGCACAGACGGCTCAACGACCGATGTCGCTGCTGGTGAAGCGCCACCTCGACGCCGCCGGGGTGGATCTGACGGACGAGGGCGCCTGCCTGGAGGCGATCTTCCATGCCTCGCACGCCGTCGCCCCGGGGCAGCGGGCCGAGGCGATGGAATGGGGCGCGGCCTACCTGGACCTGCTGCGCTCCGGCCTGACCGGCGCCCGCCCGGTGGCGCCGCGCCGGGTGCCGTGCGAACTGGTGGGGTGAGCCCCTACAGGTTCCGGATCGGGATCGCCTGCGGCTCCCCCGCCGGGGTGAAGCCGAAGACCCGGCCGTAGAAGTACAGTTCCCCCTCCAGCGCGGTCACGATGCTCTCCGCCTTGCGGAAGCCGTGCCGCTCTCCCTCGAAGGGCACGTACGCGACGGGCAGGCCCTTGGCGTCGATCGCCTCGACCATGCGCTCGGCCTGGGCCGGGGGCACCACCTTGTCCTCCAGTCCCTGGAAGAACACCATGGGCACCGACAGCCGGTCCACGAAGTGGATCGGCGAGCGCGCGACGTAGACGTCCTTGCGTTCGGGATACGGACCGACGAGGCTGTCCAGGTAGCGCGCCTCGAACTTGTGGGTGTCGGCGGCCAGCGCCTCCAGGTCGCTGATGCCGTAATAGCTCGCCCCAGCACGGAAGCCCTGGTGGAAGGTGACGGCGCACAGCACGGTGTAGCCGCCGGCGCTGCCGCCGGTGATGATCAGCCGCCGCGGGTCGGCCAGCCCCTGGTCCGCCAAGCACTGCGCCGCCGCCACGCAGTCGGCGACGTCGGCGATCCCCCACCGCCCCTTCAGCGCGTCGCGGTAGGCACGCCCGTAGCCGGTGGAGCCCCTGTAGTTGACGTCCACCACGGCGAAGCCGCGGCTGGTCCAGTACTGGATCTTCGGGCTCCAGGCGGCGCTGGCGGCGGCGGTCGGGCCGCCGTGGCTCTTGACGATCAGCGGCGGCCGCTCACCCTCGGGCGCCTGGAAGCCGGCGTTGGCCGGCGGGTAATAGAAGGCGTGCGCCTCCCCCCCGTCGGTCGGGAAACGGATCGGCCGCGCCGCTGAGACGCAGCCGGGATCGGGCGCGGTGGCGGTCGAGCGCTTGACCACCTCCCAGCGCCGGCTGTCGAGGTCGAGGGTGACCACCGAGCCGGGCAGATCCGGCGCGGCGGCCAGGAAGGTGACGGTGCGGCCGTCGACGAACAGCTCGCCGACGTCGGTGAAGGGCAGGTCCAGCCGGTCGATCGTCCCGGCCTCGACGTCCACCAAGCCCAGCGACCACAACCCGTCCCGCGTGAAGGCGCAGGCCAGCGTGCGGGCGTCCACCGCCGCCACCTCGCGGTTGCCGAACACCCAGAGCGGCCGGGCGAACTCGGCCGGCATCGGCAGCACCGGGCGGCCGGCGGCGCCGTCCCAGAGCCAGAGGTTCCACCAGTCGCCCTGGTCGGAGACGTAGACCAGCCGCCCGTCCGGCAGCCACACCGGCTGCACGATGGCCTCGTCCGGCCCGCCGGCCACGCGCACCGGCGTGCCCGGCGTGCCGTCGGCGCCCAACCCGGCGACCCACAGCGTGGTGCCGTCCCAGGGCATGTTGGGGTGGTCCCAGCTCAGCCACGCCAGCCGCGTGCCATCCGGCGACAGCCGGGGCGACGCGTAGAAGTCGGCGCCGCCCACCAGCGGCACCGGCTCGCCGCCGCCCAGCGGAATGGCGACCAGCGCGTTCTCCGGCTCGGCGTGGCCTTGTTCCGGGTGGCGCTCGCGCACGGCGATCAGCCGGCGGCGCTCCCGGTCATGGGCGAAGTCGGCGAAGCGGTCGCGGCCCGGCGGGGTCAGCGCCACCGGCTCGGCGCCGGGAGCCGCCAGATACACCGCCTGGTCGGCGCCGTGGCAGAACACCAGCCCCTCGGCCAGCGCCAGCGCGTCGCCGCCGCCGTACTCGTGCACCCGGCCGCGCACGTCCCAGGGGGCGGGCAGCAGGTCGGTGGCGGTGCCGTCGGCGTTGCGGCGCACCGGCACCGTCCGTCCGCCCTCGGTGGCGCGGCTCTCCAGCCAGTGCACGGCGCCGTCGCGGCGCCAGGGCGCACGCAGGCCGACGCCGGCATCGACGAGGCTGCGCGCCGTGACGGGGGACGTCCAGGTGCCGTAGGGGGCGATGACGGGCATGGGAAACTCCTTCGTCGTTCCCCTCCCCCGGCCCCGCCGGGGGAGGGTCAGGGTGGGGGCAACGGCTGTCCCGAGAGGCCGTAGCCCCCACCCTCCCGCTGCGCGGGTCCCTCCCTCCCCCGCCGGGGGCGAGGGAGGGTGTTTATGGTTTGGACTCGGCGCCGGCTTCCTTGGCGGCGTCGCCGACCAGACCGGCCTCGCGGTAGTAGCGCTCGGCGCCGGGGTGCAGCGGCACGGCGACGGCGGCCACCGCGTGGGCGCGGTCGATGCTGCGCCCCTTCGGGTGGCCGTCGGCGAGCAGGCGGCGGGTGTTCTCGTGCCACAGCGCGCGGGTGACGGTGTAGATCCGCTCCTCGCTGGCCTCGGCGCGCACCAGCAGCTCGGCGCCGACGCTCAGCGTGGTGACCGCCGGCACGCCGGGGTAGGTGTCGGCGGGAAGCACCGTCTCGCCGAAGAAGCGGTGCGTCCCGCGCAGCCGCTCGGCCACCGGGCCGTCGATGGGCAGCAGGCGCACCGGCAGCCGCCCGGCCACGTCGGCGACCGCCGACACCGGCGCGCCGCCGACGATGGAGAAAGCGTCCACCTCGCCGCGCGCCAGCCGGTCGGCGGCGGTGCCGGGCTTCAGGTAGCGCGGCTGCAGGTCCTCCTCGGACAGGCCGTAGGCCTCCAGCACCAAGCGCACGTCGACCAGCGTGCCGGAGCCCTCCTCGCCGACCGACACCACCTTGTTCTTCAGGTCGGGGACGGCCTGGATGCCGCCGTCGGCGCGCACGGCGATGTGCAGCGCCTCGGCGAAGAGCGTGCCGATGGTGCGCAGCTCGCCGAACGGCGGCTTGCCGGCGTAGCTGCCGGTGCCGGTGTAGGCCCAGTAGGCGACGTCGGCCTGCGCCATGCCGGCCTCGACGTTGCCGGCGCGCAGCAGATCGACGTTCTCCACCGAGCCGAGGGTCGCCTGCGCCACCGCGATCAGCCCCGGCACGCCGCAGCTGCCGCCCTTGTCGCAGGGGCGCGAGCCCGGCGGGTTGGAGATGGCGTTGGCGATCAGCCCGCCGATGGGAAAGTAGGTGCCGCCGGTGGTGCCGGTGGCGATGCGGAAGTAGCTGAGGTCCTGCGCTTTCAGGCCCCCGGCCCACGGTATCAGGGCCATCCCCGCCATGCCCGCCAGCACCCGGCGCCGCGATGCTTCGCGATCGAACAATCGGCGGAACGGATGTGCGGTTGCGCGCTGCACCGGAGGGATCCTCGCTTAGGCAGTCGGGTTCGGGCGTCGTGCTGGGAAACTGGTGTAAAAGAATACCTGCAACGCGCTTTTTTCAAGGCGTGGCCGGCCTAAAGAACGCCCAGCAGGTCGAGAACGCCGGCGAGTGCTACCGCACCGCCACACATCTGCATGGCGCGCGGCGATGCCGCCTGCCCCAGCACCGCCACCAGCCCGACCCCGGCCGAGGTGAGCAGCAGCACCGACGCCGCGAAGCCCGCCCAGAACAGCGGCGGCCCGGCCTGGACATAGCCGTGGAACACCGCCGCCGCGGCCACGGCGAGGATCGCCACCACCAGCGGCGCCCGCAGCCCCATCGCGACCAGGGCGCCCAACAGCACCAGCGAGGCGGCCAGCCCTTCTCCGGCGAAGGGCAGCCGCACGCCGAAGCGCGCCGCCATCCCGGCGGCCAGCGCCGCGGTGAGCGCCGCGGCCGGCAGCTGCCACACCGCCGGGCCGCCGCTCTGCCCGGCCCACAACCCGATGGCCAGCAGTCCCAGCAGGTGCGCCAGCACGCCGGCCGGCCCGAGCAGGCCCTGCCCGAACGCCCCGCCGGTCAGCACGGTGCGCGCCTCGGCCGGCAGCGCCGCCAGCAGAACCATGATTGCGGCCACGGCCGCGAGTCGCCCGCTCATCTCCATTCCCCGGCCCATTCCCCCGACGGCATCCCCGTTCCGCCGGTATAGCCGAGGCGTCAGCGCCGCATCAATTCCTGCCGGTCCAGTTCCAGCTGCTGGTTCATGATCTCGCGCTGGCGCCAGGGCTCGGGCGTCATCGGGGTGGGGAAGTTGTTCAGGCGGTCGAGGTCGGAGCGCGCCTGATCGCGCTTGAGGTCGGAGACCGCGCGGTCGGTGGACGTGCCCGGCTGCGGCGTCACCGGCACCCCGCTGTAGAGGCCGGCGGGCGGCGGGCTGGAACTGCCGCGGCGGCGCGGCGGCGGAGTCTCCGGGCGTTGGGCGGGAGCTGTCGGCTCCGCGCGCTCGGCGCTGCGGGCGGAGCCGCTGCCGCCGGGGACATAGGTCTGGGTTTGGACGGCCTTGGGGATCTCCCCGCGGGCCAGTCCCGGCGTCTCGTCCCGCACCTCGGTGCCCGCGCAGGCGGCGAGCCCGAGCACCAGGACGGCCGTGGTCGCGGTGCGTTTCATGACAACAATGTCGTCCCCCGGACC
Organism: Azospirillum sp. TSO22-1; assembly: GCF_003116015.1. Classification (GTDB taxonomy): domain Bacteria; phylum Pseudomonadota; class Alphaproteobacteria; order Azospirillales; family Azospirillaceae; genus Azospirillum. The sequence continues at coordinate 12,756 of NZ_LGQZ01000135.1, read as the reverse complement.
GCCCGGAACAAGCGCCCCCTTTCGAGGCACGTCCACGGCAAGGCCGACGCTTCGGACTCCACAAGGCACCATTTCCGATTCTATGATGTTCTTGATTTGTTCGAATTGGAGATGGGGGACGGCATGGCGCGGCGCATCCTGTCGCTCTGGCTTCCGCGGTTCGCCACCGACGCCTGGACGCGGCGGCGGCCGGAAACGGCGGCGCGGCCGCTCGCCGCGGTGGCGGCGGAGCGCGGGCGCCTGATCGTCATCGCCACCAACCGCGCCGCCGAGCGCGCCGGGGTGCTGCCCGGCGTCACGCTGGCCGACGCCCGCGCGGTGGAGCCGGGCCTGACCTCCTTCGACGCCGACCCGGCGGCGGACGCCGCGCTGCTCGACCGCCTCGCCGGCTGGGCGCTGCGCTGGACGCCGTGGACGGCGGCGGACGGCGACGGGCTGATGCTGGACGTCACCGGCTGCGCCCACCTGTTCGGCGGCGAGTCGGAACTGGCGCGGGACGTGGTGGAGCGGCTGGGACGCGCGGGGTTCGAGTTGCGGGTGGCGATCGCGGACACGCCGGCGGCGGCGTGGGCGGTGGCGCGGTATGCGCTCACTTGCCCCCACCCCCTACCCCTCCCCCGCTGCGCAGGAGAGGGGGGAATGCCCTCCCCTGCGCAGCGGGGGAGGGAGGGGACCCGCGCCGAAGGGCGCGGGGAGGGTGGGGGCACGTGCGTTCACATCATCCCCCCACACGCCCAGCGCCACGCCCTCGATCCACTCCCCATGGCGGCGCTGCGCCTGCCGTCCGACACCGTCGCCGCCCTGGACGCCGTCGGCCTGCGCCGGATCGGCGACCTGCACGGCGTGCCGCGCGCCACGCTGGCCGCGCGCTTCGGGGCGGAGCCGATGCGCCGGCTCGACCAGGCGCTCGGCCAACTGGACGAACCGGTGTCGCCGCACCGTCCGGTCGTCCCGCACAGCGCGCGCCTCGCCTTCGCCGAGCCGATCAGCACCCCCGACGACCTCGCCTGCGCCGTCCGCCACCTGCTGGACACGCTGTGCGCCAGGCTGGAGCGCAGCCAGGAGGGCGCGCGCCGGCTGGAGCTGGAGGCCCACCGCATCGACCGCCGCCCGGAGGATGCGCCGCAGACGCTCATCATCGGCACCGGCCGCCCGGTGCGCGCTCCCGCCGCGCTGATGCGCCTGTTCGCCGAAAAGCTGGAGCGCATCGAACCGGGACTTGGCATCGAGGTGATGACACTCGCCGCCCCGGTGGTCGGTCCTCTGGGCGCCATCCAGACCGGACTGGACGGCGGAGGCGACGACTCCGGCCTCGGCGACCTGGTGGACCGGCTGGGCAACCGGCTGGGGCCGCGCAGCGTGCTGCGTCTGGTGCCGCGCGCCAGTTGGCTGCCGGAGCGCGCGGTGACCGGGTGCCCGGCGCTGGGCGTTCCGGCCAACCAGTCCATGCCGCTGCTGTGGCCGGCCGACCGGCCGCGCCCGGTGCGCCTGCTCGCCCCGCCCGAACCCATCGAGGCGGTCGCCCCGGTGCCCGACGACCCGCCGCGGATGTTCCGCTGGCGCGGCGTCGCCCACCGCGTGCGCCGCGCCGACGGGCCGGAACGCCTCGAATCGGAATGGTGGCGCAAGCACGGCGACCCGCGCGACTACTACCGCGTCGAGGATTCCGAGGGGCGACGCTTCTGGCTGTTCCGCCAAGGGCTGTATCGGCCGGACACGGCGGCGCGCTGGTTCCTGCACGGGTTCTTCGGGTGATGATCCGCTACGCCGAACTGCAGGTGACGACCAACTTCACCTTCCTGGAAGGCGCGTCGCACGCCGACGAGCTGGTGCGGACGGCCGCGGCGCTCGGCCACGCCGCCGTCGCCGTCACCGACCGCAACACGCTGGCCGGCGTGGTGCGCACCCACGTCGCCGCCGACGAGCACGCGCTGCGCCTCGTGGTCGGCTGCCGGCTCGACCTCACCGACGCCGCCAGCCTGCTCGCCTTTCCGACCGACCGGGCCGCCTACGGCCGGCTCTCGCGCCTGCTGACGCTGGGCAAGCGGCGGGCGCCGAAAGGCGCGTGCTTCCTCGGCCGCGACGACGTGCTGGAGCATGCGCGGGGGATGCGCTTCGTCCTGCTGCCGCCGGACGGCCGCAACGACGCCGGCTTCGCGGCGGAGCTGGAGCGCTGGCGCCTCGACTTAGGCGCCAGCCTCTACCTCGCCGCCAGCCACCGCTACCGCGGCGACGACGCCAAGCGGCTGGCCTGGCTGAAGGAGATCGCGGCGCGGGCGCGCGTGCCGCTGCTGGCGACCAACGACGTGCTGTACCATGCGCCCGCCCGCCGGCCGTTGGCCGACGTGCTGACCTGCATCCGCACGCACACCACCATCGACGGCGCCGGCTGGCGGCTGGCGGCCAACGCCGAGCGCCACCTGAAGGCGCCGCAGGAGATGGCCCGCCTGTTCCGCCAGGCGCCCGAGGCGGTGGAGCGCACGCTGGAGATCGTCGAGGCCTGCAGCTTCTCGCTGGGCGACCTGCGCTACGAATACCCGGACGAGATCGCCGAGGACGGCCGGCCGCCGCAGGAGCGGCTGGTCGAACTGACCTGGAAAGGCGCTGCGGAACGCTACGGGGACGGCGTGCCGGACACGGTCGCGGCATCGCTGGAGCGTGAGCTGGCCCTGGTCGGAGAACTCGCCTACGCGCCGTACTTCCTGACGGTGCACGACATCGTCGGCTTCGCGCGCTCCCGGGGCATCCTCCATCAGGGGCGCGGGTCCGCCGCCAACTCGGCCATCTGCTACTGCCTCGGCATCACCGAGGTGGATCCCGTCAACGGTTATCTGCTGTTCGAGCGTTTCATCTCGGCCGACCGCAAGGAGCCGCCGGACATCGACGTCGACTTCGAGCACGAGCGCCGCGAGGAGGTCATCCAGTACATCTACCGGAAATACGGCCGCGAGCGCGCCGGGCTGACCGCCACGGTGATCCGCTACCGCGCCCGCTCGGCGCTGCGCGAGGTCGGCAAGGCGATGGGGCTGTCGGCCGATCTGGTCGGGCGGCTGACCGGCTCGGTCTGGGGGTGGAGCGAAGACGGCGTGGACGCCGAGCGCGCCCGCCGCTACGGCCTCGACCCGGACGACCGGCGCCTGACCCTGGCCATGGAGCTGGCGCAGGAACTGATCGGCTTCCCGCGCCACCTGTCGCAGCACGTCGGCGGCTTCGTCATCACCCGCAGCCCGCTGACCGAGCTGACCCCGGTCCTCAACGCCGCCATGGAGGACCGCACCACCATCGAGTGGGACAAGGACGACATCGACGCCCTGCGGATCCTCAAGGTCGACGTGCTGGGGCTGGGCATGCTGAGCTGCCTGCGCCGCTCCTTCGACCTGCTGGAGGAGCACTACGGCCGCACGCTGTCCATCCCCACCCTGCCGCCGGAGGACCCGGCGGTCTACGACATGCTGTGCGCCGCCGACGCCATCGGCGTGTTCCAGGTGGAGAGCCGGGCGCAGATGTCGATGCTGCCGCGTCTCAGGCCGCGGGAGTTCTACGACCTGGTGATCGAGGTCGCCATCGTCCGCCCCGGGCCGATCCAGGGCAACATGGTGCACCCCTACCTGCGCCGCCGCCAGGGCAAGGAACCGGTCACGTTCCCCTCGCCGGAACTGGAGGCGATCCTCAAGCGCACCTGCGGCGTGCCGCTGTTCCAGGAGCAGGCGATGAACATCGCCATCACCGCCGCCGGCTTCTCCCCGGCCGAGGCGGACAAGCTGCGCCGCTCCATGGCCGCCTTCCGGCGCACCGGCCGGGTGACGGAGTTCCGCGACAAGTTCGTCGCCGGCATGCTGGCGAACAACTACACCGCGGAGTTCGCCGAACGCTGCTTCCGGCAGATCGAGGGCTTCGGCGAGTACGGCTTCCCCGAGAGCCACGCGGCGAGCTTCGCCAACCTGGTCTACGCCTCGGCCTGGGTGAAGCGCTGGTACCCGGACGTGTTCGCCTGCGCGCTGCTGAACAGCCAGCCCATGGGCTTCTACGCCCCGGCGCAGATCGTCCGCGACGCGCAGGAGCACGGCGTCACCGTGCTGCCGCCGGACGTGAACCTGTCGGAGTGGGACTGCACGCTGGAAGAAAAAAGCCCTCCCCCGCCTCCGGCGGGGGAGGGTTGGGTGGGGGCAGCGGCCTGCCGGGACAGCCGTAGCCCCCACCCTCCCGCTTCGCGGGTCCCTCCCTCCCCCTGCGGGGCAGGGGGAGGGCGTTTTTGCCTGCGCCTCGGCCTGCGCCAGATCAAAGGACTCGACGAGAAGGACGCCCAAGTCCTCACCGACCGGCGCGGCGCCGGCTACCGCGACCCGCACGACGTCTGGCGCCGCGCCGGCATGCCGGTCGTCACATTGGAACGCTTGGCCAAGGCGGACGCGTTCCGCTCCCTGGGGCTCGACCGGCGGGCGGCGCTGTGGGCGGTGAAGGCGCTGGGCGCGCATCCGCTGCCGCTGTTCGCGGCGCTCGACGGCCCGGCGCAGGCGGAGCCGGACGTCGCGCTGCCCGGCATGGCCATGGGCGAGCACGTGGTGATGGACTACACCAGCCTCAGCCTGTCGCTGAAGATGCACCCGCTGGCGCTGCTGCGCGATGGCCTGACCGGAATCGCCCCGGCCGGGCGGCTGAAGGACGCCCGCCCCGGCGTGCGGCTGACGGTGGCCGGGCTGGTGCTGGTGCGCCAGCGGCCGGGCAGCGCCCAGGGCATCATCTTCGTCACGCTGGAGGACGAGACCGGCGTCGCCAACCTCGTGGTCATGCCGGACACCTTCGAGCGCTTCCGCAAGGAGGTGATGACCAGCCGCCTGCTCGCCGCCACCGGCCGGGTCGAGCGCGAGGAGTCGGTCGTCCACGTCAAGGTCGACCGCCTGACCGACCTCACCCATCGCCTCGCCGAGCTGACCGCCGCCCCGCCGCAGGTGTTTCCGAAGGGGCGGAACTTCCACTGAGGCCTACGCCCGCTCCCGCTCCGCCGCGCACAGGTGCAGCAGCGCGATGCCGATGAAGGTCAGGAAGATCGCCGCCGAACGCTGGCCGTTCCAGGTCTGCGACTGCCACATGGCGAACCACTCGCCGCCGACGCCGATGAAGCCGGCGGCGTAGAGCAGGAAACCGGCGGTCAGCCCGGCGATGCCCGCGCGCTTCTCGCGCTCGAAGATCTCCCCCTCGAAGCCGCGCACCCGCCACAGCCGCCAGACGCCCCACCAGCACAGCGCAGCCGTCATGATCTGCCAGGCGATGATCAGGGCGTAGGCGGCGTGGTGCAGGGCCGGCGCCTCGATGGCGCGCCACATCAGCGCCGGGCTGCGGAACGTCGTGTCCATCGCCAGCACGTGCTGCACGAAGGCGAAGTTGGAGCCGTAGTCGGTGACGTTCCCCAGCGCCACCAGCGTGAAGAACAGCGCCACCGCGGCCAGCAGCAGGATGCGCGAGGCCCGCGCGCTCATAGGTCTTCGACCTCGCGGCCGCGGTTGTTCTCGCGCATGTAGGTGACCATGTCCGGGTTGCGCAGGCCGTAGTCGCGGTGGCGCGCCCGCACGGCGGCGACCAGCTCGCCACCCCGGCCCAGCGCCTCGTCGGCGAACTCGATCATGCGCAGGTTGGGCCAGGCCTTGGCGCGGATGCCGACGATCGCGGCCATCGCGTCGGCGGCCGGCCGGTCCGGCCGGGCCTGGGCCAGGATCATGGTCAGCGCCGCGGTCGAGCGCGAGATCCCCATGTGGCAGTGCACCAGCAGGTGCCGGCACGCCTCCGGCTCCGCCATCAGGTCGCGGCCCAGCGCCAGGATCGCGTCTACGTGTTCGCGCAGCGGCGGGGACTGGCCGGACAGCTCCTCGATGATGTCGTGGAAGCGCAGCTCCAGCCGCTCGTGCTCGCCGTAGCCGCCGAAGACCTCCAGCCCCGGATGCTCCGGGTCGAGGATGGACAGCACGTGGCTGACCCCGACCTCGCTGTGCCCGGGCAGCTCCTCGATCCCGCAGACGGTGAGGGTGAAGGGAACGAAGGAACGCGGCATGGGACGGGAACTCCGGCAGTGGGGGCGATGGGTGGTGGTGCGTCTTTCGGGAAATAGGGCGCTTGCGAGGGCAGCCCATCCCCGCCCGCCGGTCAAGCCTGGAAATCGCCCCCGCCCCTCCCCACGGTCAAGGCAGCGATGTTTCCGGGGAGGGGGTTTGCCATGACCCAGGTCCTGCTGCTCGGCGCCGGCAAGATCGGCAGCATGATCTGCCACCTGCTGCACGCCACCGGCGAGTACACGGTCACCGTCGCCGACCGCGACGAGGCCTGCCTGCGCTGGATCGCCAAGGACGAGGCGGCGCGCCGCACCCTCGACGTCGCCGACGCGGATGCGCTGCGCGCCGCGCTGACCGGGCACGACGTGGTGATCTCCGCCCTGCCCTACTACCTCAACGCCGCCGTCGCCGAGGCGGCGCGCGACGCGCACGTTCACTACTTCGACCTGACCGAGGACGTGGCGACCACCCGGCGCGTGCGCGCCATCGCCAAGAACGCCGCCACCGCCTTCGTGCCGCAGTGCGGGCTGGCGCCGGGCTTCGTCTCCATCGTCGCCTACGACCTCGCCAAGCGGTTCAACGCGCTGCGCGACGTCTTCATGCGCGTCGGCGCGCTGCCGATCTACCCGACCAACGCGCTCAAATACAACCTGACCTGGAGCACCGACGGCCTGATCAACGAGTACTGCAACCTGTGCGAGGCGATCCACGACGGCGAGACGCGCGAGGTGCTGCCGCTGGAGGGGTTGGAGCGCTTCTCGCTGGACGGCATCGAGTACGAGGCGTTCAACACGTCCGGCGGGCTGGGCACGCTGTGCGACACGCTGGCCGGCAAGGTGGAGTGCCTGAACTACAAGACCGTGCGCTACCCCGGCCACCGCGAGCACGTGAAGTTCCTGACCCAGGAGCTGCGCCTGTCCGGCCGGCGCGACCTGCTGAAGGACGTGCTGGAGACCGCGGTGCCGGTGACCAAGCAGGACGTGGTGCTGGTGTTCGTCACCGTGAACGGCATCCAGGACGGCCGGCTGACCCAGGAGACCTTCGCCAAGAAGGTCTACAACGCCACCGTCGGCGGCAAGCTGTGGAGCGCCATCCAAATCACCACGGCAGCCGGGGTATGCACCATGGTCGATCTGCTGCGGGCCGGCAAATTGCCGCAGCACGGCTTCGTCCGGCAGGAAGACGCCGACCTCAAGGACTTCCTGGCCAACCGCTTCGGCCGGCATTACGCCTGAGCGTACGGCGCGGAATTTGTGCGGGGAGCCTCGGTCGACAACCGCTTCTTGCTGCACCTGCGACCCTGCTGCGCGGCGCGTGAGCCAATTTGACCGCTTACGCGTCGCGGCTCTTTGCGTGTAACCTTTTGTCCATGGCGCCGTCCGGACGGTCCGTCCGGGCGCTCCGCCTCCCGCCCGCCATGGACGCTCCAAGGCTGACATGCACGCTGCCATCCAGGCGCTCACCGACACGCTCGCCTTCCGCTTCGACGCGACGGCGAGCCATTCGCACAGCCAGCGCGGGCTGCGCCGCGGCGTCGTCGGGCTGGCCGTCGGGTTCCTGCTGCTGCTGAACAGCGCGCTGGTCTTCGACCTGATCAACGACTACCACAGCTCGCTGGGCGCCGCCGCGCGCACCACCATGAACGTCGCGCGCACCATGGAGCAGCACGCCGCGCGCGCCTTCGCCACCACCGACCAGACGTTGAGCGGCGTCGCCGACGTGCTGAAGGCCACCAGCGCCGCCATCGACCCGCGCCCCTCGATCGTCGACGAGTTCCTGGAGCGGCGCTACACCATGCCGCCGCACGTGCTGGCCATCGTCATCCTGGACCCCCAGGGCAAGGTGGCGCACGCCAGCGACCTGATGGCGCGCACGCCGATGAGCCTCGCCGACCGCGACTATTTCATGCGGGCGCGGGACTCGGCCGACTCCGCCATCCACGTCGGCGTGCCGGTGGTCAGCCGCATCAGCAACCGCCCGGTGATCCCGGTCGCCCGCCGCATCCCCACGGCGGACGGCAGCTTTGCCGGGGTGCTGGTGGCCTACCTCGACCTCAATCATTTCCAGCGCTTCTACCAGGACCTGGACGCCGGCTTCGCCGGCACCATCGCGCTGCTGCGCGCCGACGGCACGCTGCTGATCACCGGCCCCTACGGCGTCGCCGCGCCCGGCACCTCGCTGGCCGAGCACGCGGTGTTCCGCAAGCACCTGCAGAGGGCGTCGAGCGCCACCGTGGAGGGCGCCAGCGGCTTCGGCGGGCAGGAATGGATCGCCAGCTACCGCGCCGTCGGCGACCTGCCGCTGGTGGTGGTCGCCGGGGTGGACCGGCAGGCGGTGCTGTCCGGCTGGCACGACGGGCTGAGCCTGCGCGTCGTGCTGGGCGTGGTGATCTCGCTGGTGGTGGTGTTCTTCGCGGTCCAGCTGGTGCGCAAGATCGACAACCTGGACACCACCAACCGCCGGCTGGAGGAGGAGTCCGGCCGCCGCTCGGAGGCCGAGGAAGCGCGCGCCGACGCGCTGCGGCGGCTGAAGAACACGCTGGCGCAGAGCGTCGAGGCGCTGGCCCACACGGTGGAGAAGCGCGATCCCTACACCGCCGGCCACCAGACGCGCGTCGCCCAGCTGTCCGTGCTGATCGCCCGCGAGCTGGGCCTGGCCGACGAGCGGGTGGACAACATCCGCCTGGGCGCCCTGATGCACGACATCGGCAAGGTCGGCATCCCGGCGGAGCTGCTGACCAAGCCCGGCCGGCTGTCGAAGGAGGAGTTCGAGCTGATCAAGACGCACAGCAAGATCGGCCACGACATCGTCCGCAACATCGACTTCGACCCGGCGGTCGCCCGCATCGTCGCCGAGCATCACGAGCGCTTCGACGGCACCGGCTATCCCAATGGCCTGAAGGGCGAGCACATCGCGCTGGAGGCGCGCATCGTCGCCGTCGCCGACGTGGTCGAGGCGATCACCTCGCACCGCCCGTACCGCCCGGCGCTCGGGCTGGAGACGGCGGTGAACGAGATCCGCAAGCACCGCGGCAGCGCCCTCGACCCCGCGGTGGTGGACGCCTGCCTGCGCACGCTGGAGCGCGACCCGGCGGTGATCGGGACGCCCTGAGCGGCGCCCGTCACTCCTCCGCCGGTTCCTCCACCGGCGGCTCCGCCGTCTTCGCCAGCACCGGCCGCGGCCGGGGCGCGCGCATCTTCTTCAGCAGCAGCGCGAAGGGCTTGAGCACCCGGTCGAACATCTCCGGCTGGCCTTCCAGACGCGACACCACGAAGGCCGCGGCCTCCAGCGTCGACACGCTCTCGCGCCGCGGCTCGCGGCGGGCCTGCCCGTACAGCGACTTGAAGCGCGGGTGCAGCACGATGCGCCGGCACTTCAGCAGCCACGCGTTGCGCCACCACAGGCTCTTGGCCTGGCTCCAGGTGCCGTCCAGCAGGATGACGCCCTCCAGCCCGTCGAGGATCGCCGCGCTGTCGGGCAGCGGCGCGCCGTTCTTGTCGACGGCGGCGATCTCCTCCGACGCGGCGGCGGCGCCCTGCTTGGCGGCGCCCAGGTACAGCACGCCCCAGCGCTTGTAGTCCACCTCGCGCCCGACGATCTTCCTGAGGTTCGGCCAGCTGAGGCCGACCCGCACCACCACGTTCCTGAACTGCAGGCCGGCGATCGGCGCCGTGCCGAGGATCTCCCGCTTCTCCTGCGGGTGCTCGAGGATGACGACCTGGATCCGGTTGTCCACCGGGTCCACCGCCTCGCAGACGCACAGGTGCTCGGGCTTCAGGCAGGTGGCGCAATTTTGGGCAGCTTGGTGCATGTCGGTCTCGAAAACGGGAACGCGGTGTCGGGAAACCCGGAATTGGGAACGCCCCAGGCGCCCCGCGCGACTATGGGCCGGCGCGCGCGCGAATGGAACAACAGACCGAGGGCCGGGCGTTGCACCGGGGCAGACCCGCCGTTCCTGCGGGAGCTTGACCGGAGTCAAAGTTGGGTCCGGTTCTTGCAGGATAGGGTTCAGGCACACACACGGTACGGGCCCGGAGCGGTCGAACGACCGTCCGAGCACCCCGGCCGGAGCTCGAAAAGGGAGCCTGCCATGATGGACGCTTACCTCTCCGCCCGTGAACTGGAGCGCATGAAGGCCGAGCGCTCGGCAGAATTTGCCCGGCAACTGCCGCTCTACGCGGAAGAAATTGCCTACCTGCGCGACCCGGAGAGCGGCGAGGCGCCGCGCGCCGAGCCCGACTGGACCACCAACTATTAATCCGCAGCCGCGGATCCGGCCGGGGCCAGCGGCGCGCACGCGCCGTCGCCGCGCATCATCCGCGCCACCATGCCGTACAGCGCCAGCCACGCCCCGCGCACGTCCGGGGTGAATTCGGGCCCCAGGTTGGTCTCCAGCGTCGACAGCAGCGCCTCGCCGACCGTGGCGTAATGCTCGTCCCGCACGCCGTAGCCGCGATGGCGCTCCCCCATCGCCCTCAGCGATCCCTCCAGCGCCGCCGGGTTGGACAGGTGCCGCACCGCCGAGGCGAGCGTCGCCACCAGCTTTTCCGCCTGCGGGTGGACGTCCTCGCCGAACAGCGCCCGCAGGTCGGGGTCGAGCGCGAACAGCCGCTCGTAGAACTGCAGCCCCACCCGCGCGTTGAGCATCGCCACCTTGCAGAAGCTGCGGCGAACCGTTTCCATGTCGTCGGGTGACATGGCCCTCCCCCTGAGACGAACGCTTGGTTGCGACGTTTGTTGATCAAGCAATCGGATGGCGGCAAGCCCCGTCGCGAGTGCGCCGCGCACTGTTGCGGTTTCCGAAACACGCTTGTCCCGCCCACACCCCTACCGCGCCGGCCGATCAACGATCATATGGCGGACAGCGTTCCCCGCAGCCCGGAGTCCCGTCATGAGCACTGCACAGCCCCTCCCCGCCGTCCGCCCGGTCCTGGGCGTCCTCGAGGGCATGGAGACCTCCGACGGCGCGGGCGTGCGCATGACGCGGCTGATCGGCACGCCGCGGCTGCGCATGCTCGACCCGTTCCTGATGCTGGACTTCTTCGGCTCGGACGATCCCGGCTCCTACATCGCCGGCTTCCCGGAGCACCCGCACCGCGGCTTCGAGACGGTGACCTACATGCTGGCCGGCCGCATGCGCCACGCCGACAACCACGGCCACGAGGGCGTCATCGAGACCGGCGGCGTGCAGTGGATGACCGCCGGCCGCGGCATCCTGCATTCCGAGATGCCGGAGCAGACCGAAGGCCTGATGAAGGGCTTCCAGCTCTGGATCAACCTGCCGGCCGCCAAGAAGATGACCGAGCCCGGCTACCAGGAGTTCAACGCCGCCAAGATCCCGGTCGAGCGGCGCGACGGCGGCGCCGCGGTGGCGGTGATCGCCGGCGCCACGGCGCAGGGCACCGCCGGCCCGGTCCGCGCCGAAGCCACCGACGCGCGCTATTTCGACGTGACGCTGGCCCCCGGCGGCCGCTTCGCCGAACCGCTGCCGGCCGACCACACCGCCGTGCTGGTGGTCTACGAAGGCGGGCTGGCCGCGCCCGAGGCGGGTGCGGTGCGCGTCGTGGTGCTCGGCGAGGGGGAGCGCGTCGAGGCGGCGGCCGGGCCGCAGGGCGCGCGCTTCCTGCTGATCGCCGGCCGCCCGCTGAACGAGCCGGTCGCCTGGGGCGGCCCCTTCGTGATGAACACCCGCGAGGAGGTGATGCAGGCCTTCCGCGACTTCGAGGAGGGGCGGTTCTGAGAGGCGCCATAAGCCCCTCCCCCGCGAGGGGGGAGGGGCTTTTATCCCGCCTTCGCCACCGGCATGTCGACGCCGTAGCGGACGACCCGGTTGCGGCCGCTGTTCTTGGCCTGGTAGAGCGCGCGGTCGGCCTGGACGATCACCTCGTCCACCGGGGTTTCCAGCCGCGCCTCGACCAGCCCGAAGGAGGCGGTCACCGCGACCTCCCGCCCGTCCGGCAGCGGCACCGGCGAGCGCTGGAGGTCGATGCGCAGCCGCTCGATCACGTGGAAGCCCTCGTCCAGCGAGGTCTCCTTCAGGCAGATCAGGAACTCCTCGCCGCCCATGCGGAAGGCTTCGTCGAAGCTGCGGATGCCGCGGCTGATGACGGCGGCGGTGGAGGCCAGCACGCGGTCGCCGATGTCGTGGCCGTAGGTGTCGTTGATGCCCTTGAACTTGTCGATGTCGCACAGCGCCAGGCAGAAGGGCTGACCGGCGCGGCGGAAGCGGTTCATCTCGCGGTCCAGCGCCTCCTGCATGCCGCGGCGCGAGCGCAGGCCGGTCAGCGGGTCCAGGCCCGAGGCGGCGGCGCCGAAGGCGCGCTCGACCCGGCGCAACTGCATCACGAACTCGTTGAAGCGGCCGATCACCGAATCGTAGTCGCTCTCGCTCGGCAGGTCGCCGGTGGCGGCCTGCAACAGCACCAGCTTGGCGTGGCGGTGCATCTGCTCGTGCAGGTGGACCAGCTTCTCGACCGCCGGCTGGTGGGCGAGATCGTCCTTCTTGGCGGCGACGCACCACGCGGCGAAGGAGGCCGGCGCCGACACCCGGTCGCCGCCCTGTCCCTGGTGGAAGAAGGCGGCGCGGTGCCACTGGCCGATCCAGCGCAAATGCTCGTCCAGCACGACGCCGAGGCCCTCGGCGGGGGAGAGCGTTTCGTTCGGTTCGGTCATGAGCCTCCCGGCAGCCAGGACAGGCGGGGTGTGGTCGCCC
>NZ_LGQZ01000034.1 GCF_003116015.1 Azospirillum sp. TSO22-1 | reverse complement strand
CTCCGAGGCGCTGATCGCGCTGGAGCACGGCTTCCGCGAGCTGAAGTTCTTCCCCGCCATGCTGAACGGCGGCGCCCCGGCGTTGCGCGGCATGGCGCCGCTGCTGCCCGAGGTGCGCTTCTGCCCGACCGGCGGCCTGAAGGCCGAGAACATCCGCGAGATCCTGTCGCTGCCCAACGTCTTCGCGCTCGGTGGCACCTGGCTCACCCCGGCCGACGCCGTCAAGGAGCGCCGCTGGGGCGAGGTCGAGCGCCTCGCCCGCGAGGCCTCCGCGCTGGCCGCGTCCTGACCCCTCTTCCCGGAAGGAAACCCTGTCCATGCCCACCCTGACCCGAGACCAGCTTGCCGGCGGCGCCCACGACGTGGCGCACACGGCGGGCGCGCCCGTCCTGCCCGTGACCGTGCTGCAGGTGGGCGACGGCAACTTCCTGCGCGGCTTCGTCGATTGGATGGTGGACGTGGCCAACGGCGCCGGCGTCTACCGCGGCGGCGTCGCCATCGCCCAGCCGCTCGACCAGGGCGTCGCCGGGCTGCTCAAAGCGCAGGACAACCTATACACCGTGCTGCTGCGCGGCATCGAGAACGGCCGGGAGGTCGAGGCGCGGCGGGTGGTCAGCTGCGTCTCCGACGCGCTGAACCCCTACGCCGACTGGCAGCGCATGCTGGCGCACGCGACGGCGCCGGAGCTGCGGTTCTTCGTCTCCAACACCACCGAGGCCGGCATCGCCGACAGCGACGAGCCCTACACCCCCGGCGCCTGCCAGAAGAGCTTCCCGGCCAAGGTCGCGGCCCTGCTGCACGCGCGCTTCAAGGCGCTCGGCGGCACGCCGGAGAGCGGCCTGGTGTTCCTGCCCTGCGAGCTGATCGAGGCCAACGGCAGCACGCTGAAGCGCATCGTGCTGGCGCACGCCAGGCGCTGGGGCCTGGAAGCCGGCTTCGCCGCCTGGGTGGAGGCGCACAACCACTTCCTGAACACGCTGGTCGACCGCATCGTCCCCGGCTACCCGCGCGATGAGGCCGCCGCGCTGTTCACCAAGTGGGGCTACGAGGACACGCTGGCGGTGGCCGGCGAGCCGTTCCACGTCTGGGTCATCGAAGGCCCGGCCGCGCTCGCCGAGGAATTCCCGCTGCACAAGGCCGGGCTCAACGTGGTGTGGACCGACGACCTCAAGCCCTACCGCACCCGCAAGGTGCGCATCCTCAACGGCGCGCACACCGCCAGCTCGCTCGCCGCCTTCTGCGCCGGGCTGGACACGGTGAAGTCGATGATGGACGACGCGACCGTCGCCGCCTACCTGAACCGCGTGATGTTCGAGGAGATCGTCCCCTACGTTCCGCTGCCCGAGGCAGAGCGCCAGCAGTACGCCCGCACCATCATGGAGCGCTTCGGCAACCCCTACATCCGGCACGAGCTGATCTCCATCGCGCTGAACTCGGTGTCGAAGTGGCAGGTCCGCGTGCTGCCCAGCCTGAAGGACGCCGTGACCAAGCATGGCGAGGCGCCGGCCGGCCTGTCCTTCTCGCTGGCGGCGCTGCTGCGCTTCTACCGCGGGACCATCGTGGACGGCGCCTACACCGGAACGCGCGAGTCCGGCTCCTACCCGATCCGCGACAACCCGGAGGTGATCGCCGCCATGAGCGCCGCGTGGTCCACCTTTGCCGGCGATCCCAAGGCGCTGGCCGCGGCGCTGCTGGCCGACGAGACGCTGTGGGGCGAGAATCTCACCCGCATCCCCGGCCTTGCCGTGCGCGTCGCCGACGCGCTGGCCGCCATCGAGGCCAAGGGCATGCGCGGGGCGATGGCCGAGCTGGTCGGCTGAGGCTTCGGTAGCCCGGCACCAAAACTCCCCAGCGCCAAAACTTCAGGGGCGCGGCGGATCGGACCCACCCGATCCGCCGCGCCCCTGCGTTTTTACCTGCCCTCCAAGGTTCTGCGACATTTTGGCGGGCGTCTGGAATCCACCCGAAATCGCGCTTGCCCCGCAGACTGATATACTAGTATAACCGTCACCAGCGAGGATCGCAGCGCTACGATGAGCGCAGGAACACCCGCAAGACGCCGATAGCCCGAGGGGCGGGTCGGCAGGAATTCCCAGGGCCGCCGGACCGCGGCCAAGTGAGGACACCATGAAAAAGATCCGCGGATTGCGGTGGCAGATCCTTGCCCTGATCATGCTTGGCACGGTGATCAACTACATCGATCGCAACACGCTGGGCGTTCTCGCGCCGCAGCTCAAGGAGCAGCTGCACTTCACGACCGAGCAGTACTCGTTCGTGGTCAGCGCCTTCCAGCTCTGCTACAGCCTGATGCAGCCGGTGGCCGGCTTCATCACCGACTGGGTCGGCCTGAAGTTCGGCTACGCCATGTTCGCCCTGCTGTGGGGCTCCGCCGCGGCGCTGCACGCCTTTGCCGGCGGCTGGCAGTCGATGGCCTTCTTCCGCGGCCTGCTGGGCATGAGCGAGGCCGCCGCCATGCCGGCGGGCGTCAAGACCTCGACCCTGTGGTTCCCAGCCAAGGAGCGCTCGATCGCCACCGGCTGGTTCAACACCGGCAGCTCGATCGGCGCCATGATCACGCCGCCGCTGGTCATCTGGATCTCGGTGACCTGGAGCTGGCAGATCGCCTTCCTCATCACCGGTGTCCTGGGCGTCATGCTGTCGGTGCTGTGGATGCTGCTGTACCGCAACCCGGAGAACCACCCGCGCCTGACCCCGGAGGAGCACGCCTACATCCTGGACGGCCAGGAGCACGCGCCGGCCGCCAAGCCCTCCTTCAAGGACGTGCTGACCAAGAAGAAGTTCTGGGCGATCGCCGCCGCCCGCTTCCTGACCGAGCCGGCGTGGCAGACCTTCAGCTTCTGGATCCCGCTGTACATGGTCACGACGCGGGGCATGGACATCAAGCAGTTCGCCCTGTTCGCCTGGCTGCCGTTCCTATTCGGCGACCTCGGCTGCATCCTCTCGGGCTACCTGTCGCCGTTCTTCGTCAAGCGCTTCAAGATGTCGCTGGTCAACTCCCGCATCGCCGGCGTCGGCATCGGCGCGGTGTGCATGGTCGGCCCGGCGCTCATCAGCTTCGCCGTCAGCCCGATCACCGCGATCTTCCTGTTCTCCCTGGGCGCCTTCGCCCACCAGATGCTGTCCAGCCTGCTCTACGCCCTGGTCACCGACACCTTCGAGAAGAAGGACGTCGCCACGGCGACCGGCTTCGGCGGCATGGCCGGCTATCTGGGCGGCATGATCTTCTCGCTGATGATCGGCCAGCTCGCCACCACCATCGGCTACGAACCGCTGTTCGCCTGCCTGACGGTGTTCGATCTGACCGCCTTCCTGATCATCTGGCTGGTCCTCGGCCAGCACAAGGCGAAGGCTCCCATCGCCCCGATGGCCGCCGCCGCCGAGTAACGGTCCGCACGCAAGGCTGCCGCGTCCTCCGGTCCACGCCGGGGGACGCGGCTTTTTTTATGCCTTCCGCCGGTGGGGGCGATCGGATCAGAACGGAACGGTCAGCCGCGTCCAGTAGGTGTCGCCGCTCAGCGTGTTCTTGGCGCCGAAGCCGTGGTTGTAGTAGGCGGTGAGGACCACCGGGCCGAAGTCGTAGCCGACCATCGGGCCGGCCGCGTACTTGGTCTGCCGGTTGCCGTCGCTGGCGTTGATGCCCGCCTGGATGCGCGGATCGTCGGACGTGTCGTCGCTCAGCTGGTTGACCGAATAGCCGCCGACACCCACCGTCCACTTGCCGATGGTCTTGGTGATGCTGTAGTCGCCGACCAGGATGTTGCCCGACCGGTAGCCGGACCGGGTGTTCTTGAAGTTGATGTCGTAGTTCAGGCTGGCGCTGACGTTCCAGCCGTCGTGCAGCCAGCTGATGCCGACCGACGGCTCCAGCGCCCAGTAGTCGATGCTGTTCGGCACGCCCAGATAGGTGCCGCCCGGGTAGCTGATGACCGTCTTCTGCGCCCGCCCGGTCGGGGCGTAGACCGCCAGCCCGGTCGATACGTGGAAATCGTTCGGCAGCGCCCACGACAGCTGCGCCGGGATCAGGATGGTGGAGAACAGGCCGTAGCCGGACTTGTCCAGCCCGCCGCCGGACGAGCTGACGTAGGTCATCGGCTGGGCGATGCCGGCCGCGTAGGTCGCGCCCAGCACCTGCACGCCAGGATTCCACAGCAGCAGCGGCACGTCGACGAAGACGTCGGCCTTCACCGGCGTCTTGTTGCCGTCCTTGTCGTGGAGGGTGAACGGCGCCACCAGCGTGTGGTTGAAGAAATAGACCCCCGGCGGCGGCAATGCGCCGGCGGGCAACCCCTCGGTAACGCCCGGCAGATGCGGCGACCAGTTCTCCGCCGCCATCGCCTGGGCGGGGAACAGCAGCGCGGCGGCCGCGACAAGACCACGCACGATCGACTTCATGATGTTTCCTCTCCGTGATGTCGTTTCTTGGGTTTTTGGGCGCGAACTCCTGTGGGACCGGCGCGCGGGGGCGCGCCGGCCGGGTTCGGCTTTGCTCGGTTGGTTCCTGATCGATCCCCCACCCCATCCCTCCCCCGCCGGCGGGGGAGGGGCAAAGGGGTCAGCCCGGGACCAGGGGCTTCTTCGGCACGCCGCCGACCGCCCAGTGCTCGCCGGGGACCTCGCGCAGGACGACGCGCACGGTCTCGCGCGGGGCGCCCAGCGTGGTGACGGCGGCCTCGGTCATCGCCTTGATGAAGGCGTCCTTCTGGGCCGGGGTGCGGCCCTCGATCATGGTGACGTCGATGAACGGCATGCGCCCTACCCTTCCACCTGGAACGACACGGACCCGAGGCCCTGGATGACGGTGCGCGCCGCCATGCCCGGCGCCAGGTGGTGGGCGGCGGTGATGCCGCCGGCCAGCACGATCCAGCCGGCCTCCAGCCGCTCGCCCCACTGCGCCACCAGCCGCGCCGCCGCGACCAGAGAGCGCACCGGGTGGCCGAGGATCGCCGCGGTCGAGCCGACCTGCACCGCCTGCCCGTCCGCCTCCAGCACGACGCCGAGGTTGGCAACGTCGAGGTCCGGCCGCCGCCACTCGCCGACCACGAAGCCGGAGGACGACGAGTTGTCGGCCACCACGTCGGGCAGCGCGAACTTGAAGTCCTTGTAGCGGCTGTCGATGATCTCCAGCGCCGGGGCCACCGCCTCGACCGCCGCCAGCGCCTGCGCCTGGGTGACGGCGCCGGACAGCGGCGCCTTCAGCAGGAAGGCGACCTCCGGCTCGACGCGCGGGTGGACGTAGCGGCCCATCGCGATGCTGCCGCCCTCCTCCACCTGCATGGCGTCGGTCAGCCGCCCCCAGATCATCTCCGACACGCCGACCTGCGCCATCTTGGCGCGGCTGGTCAGGCCCATCTTCATGCCGACGCGGCGCTCGCCGCGGGCGTAGCGGCGGGCCAGCGACAGCGCCTGGATGGCATAGGCGTCGTCCACCGTCAGGTCGGGCACCATGGAGGTGAGCTGCGGGATCTCGTGCGCGAGGCGGGCCGCGTCGTCGACGATCTCCGCCAGCCGGGCGAGGTTGCTGGTCATGCCGGGACCCTTTCCTTGGTGAGGTCGAGTGCCACGTCGATGATCATGTCCTCCTGGCCGCCGACCATCTTGCGCCGGCCCAGTTCGATCAGGATCTCGCGGGCGTCGATGCCGTAGGTCTTCGACGCCTTCTCGGCGTGGCGCAGGAAGCTGGAGTAGACGCCGGCGTAGCCCAGCGACAGGCTCTCGCGGTCCACCCGCACCGGGCGGTCCTGCAACGGCCGCACGAGGTCGTCGGCGGCATCCATCAGCGCGAAGAGGTCGCAGCCGTGCTCGAAGCCCATGCGGTCGAGCACGGCGATCAGCGCCTCCAGCGGCGCGTTGCCGGCCCCGGCACCCATGCCGGCCAGCGAGCTGTCGACGCGCACCGCGCCGTTCTGCACGCCAACCACCGCGTTGGCGACGCCGAGCGTCAGGTTGTGGTGGGTGTGGATGCCGATCTGGGTCTCCGGCTTCAGTTCCTGGCGGAACGCCGTGACGCGCTCGGCGACGCCCTCCATCAGCAGCGCGCCGGCGGAGTCCACCACGTACACGCACTGCGCGCCGTAGCTCTCCATCAGCTTCGCCTGCTCGACCAGCCGGGCGGTCGGGATCATGTGGGCCATCATCAGGAAGCCCACGGTGTCGTAGCCCAGCTCGCGGGCGAAGGCGATGTGCTGCCGGGAGACGTCGGCCTCGGTGCAGTGCGTGGCGATGCGCACCGAGCGGGCGCCGGCCGCATAGGCCGCCTTGAGGTCCTGCTTGGTGCCGATGCCCGGCAGCTGCAGCACCGTCACCTTGGCGTGGCTGACCGCGTCGGCCACCGCGCCGATCCAGTCCAGGTCGGTGTGCCGGCCGAAGCCGTAGTTGAAGCTGCCGCCGGCCAGGCCGTCGCCATGGCTGATCTCGATGGCGTCGACCTTCGCGGCGTCGAGCGCGTGCGCGATCCCGACCACCGTGTCGAGGGAATACTGGTGACGCAGCGCGTGCATGCCGTCGCGCAGCGTCACGTCTTGGATGTAGAGCTTGCTAGTGTTGCTCATGGAGGCCTGCCTCACGCGTTCAGCTTGCGCTCGACCCAGCGGTCGGCGGTGGCCATGGCGGCCGAGGTCATGATGTCGAGGTTGCCGGCGTAGGCCGGCAGGTAGTGGGCCGCCCCCTCCACCTCCAGCAGCACCGCGACCTTCAGCCCGGTGAAGGTGCCGTAGCCGGGGATCAGCAGCGGGTCGTTGTCGCCGATGCGCTCGAACTGCACCGTCTGCTTCAGGCGGTAGCCGGGGACGTAGCTCTGCACGTCCTTCACCATCGCGGCGACCGAGGCCTCGACCGCCGCCGGGTCGGCGCCCTCGGCCAGCGCGAACACGGTGTCGCGCATGATCAGCGGCGGCTCGGCCGGGTTCAGCACGATGATCGCCTTGCCGCGCTCGGCGCCGCCGACGCGCTCGATGGCGCGGGACGTGGTCTCGGTGAACTCGTCGATGTTGGCGCGCGTGCCCGGTCCGGCCGATTTCGATGAGATGGAGGCGACGATCTCGGCGTAGGGCACGCGCTTCGCGGCGCGGCGGATCGCGGCGACGATGGGGATCGTCGCCTGCCCGCCGCAGGTCACCATGTTGACGTTCGGCTGGCCCAGGTGGTCGTCCAGGTTCACCGACGGCACGGTGAACGGGCCGATGGCGGCCGGGGTGAGGTCGATCACCTGCTTGCCGGCGGCCACGCAGATCTCGCTGTGCGTCTTGTGCGCGTAGGCGGAGGTCGCGTCGAACACCACGCGGATGTCCGCCCACTCCGGCATCCGCATCAGCCCCTCCAGCCCCTCGTGGGTGGTGGCCACCCCCATGCGCCGGGCGCGCGCGAGGCCGTCGGAGTCGGGATCGACGCCGACCAGCACACCCATCTCCAGATGCCTGGACTGGCGCATCACCTTGATCATCAGGTCGGTGCCGATGTTGCCGGACCCGAGGATCGCCACTTTGACCTTGCTGCTCATGTCTCGTCTCATTCCTTTGCGAAGGCGGCGCGGACCGAGCCCAGGCCGTTGATGCGCGCTTCCACCACGTCGCCCCAGCGCACCGGGACCATGGGCCCGAGCGCGCCGGACAGCACCGTGTCGCCGGCCTTGAGCGGGCGGCCGTTGCGGGCCATCACCTGCGCCAGCCACCACATCGCGTTGATCGGATGCCCGAGGCAGGCCGCCCCGGCGCCGGTGGACACCGGCTCACCGCGGATCTCCATGACCATGCCGCACAGCCGCAGGTCGAGGCCGTCCAGCCGCTTCGGCTCGTTGCCCAGCACGTAGAGGCCCGAGGAGGCGTTGTCGGCGATGGTGTCGAGGATGCCGATCTTCCAATCCGCGATGCGGCTGTCGACCACCTCGATGGCGGGCAGCGCGTACTCGACGGCGCGCAGCACGTCGGCGGCGGTGATGTGCTCGGACTCCAGGTCGCGGCCCAGCACGAAGGCGACCTCCGCCTCGGCCTTGGGCTGGATCAGGCGGCTGCGGGCGATCTCCCAGCCGTCGGGCACCGCCATGTCGGTGAACAGCATGCCGTAGTCGGGCTGGTCGACGCCCAGCTGCTTCTGCACGGCGCGCGAGGTCAGGCCGATCTTGCGGCCGGCCAGCACGCGGCCCTGGCCGAGCGCGCGGGTGGTGTTGATCTCCTGCACCGCGTAGGCGGACGCGAGGTCGCCTTCGACCAGCAGGTCGCGGATCGGCGCGCACGGCACGCCGGTGCGCTGGGCGTCCAGCAGCCGGTCGGCGGCGGTCTGGATGGATTGTTCACTCATGCTGGCATCCCTCACAGCTTGATGCAGACGTTCTTCAGCTCGGTGTAGAACTCCAGCCCGTGCACGCCGCCCTCGCGGCCGATGCCGGATTGCTTGGCGCCGCCGAAGGGCGTGCGCAGGTCGCGCAGGAACCAGGAGTTCACCCAGACGATGCCGGCCTCCAGTTGCCCGGCGACGCGGTGGGCGCGCGCTAGGTTCTCCGTCCACACCGCCGCCGCCAGCCCGTAGGGCGTGTCGTTGGCGAGCGCCACGGCCTCCTCCTCCGTGTCGAAGGGGCGGACGTGGCAGCAGGGGCCGAAGATCTCCTCGCGCACCACGGCGCTGTCGTCGGAGAGGCCGGTCCAGATCGTCGGCTGCACCCAGGCGCCGTCCTGGAGGTCCGCCGGCATCGCCGGGATGCCGCCGCCGGTCACCACCGTGGCGCCGTCCAGCGCCGCCCTGGCGTAGTAGGACAGCACCTTGGAGCGGTGCTCCTGGCTGATCAGCGGCCCGAGGCTGGTCTCCGGATCCTCCGGCCGGCCGAGCCTCAGTCCCTCGGCGCCGGCCTTCAGGCGGCGGACGAACTCGTCGAAGACCGGGCGCTCGACGTAGACGCGCTCGGTGCCCAGGCAGACCTGCCCGCAGTTGGCGAAGACCGAGCGCATGGTGCCCTCGATCGCCTTGTCGAGGTCGCAGTCGGCGAAGACCAGCGCCGGGTTCTTGCCGCCCAGCTCGAACGACACGGCGCGCACGCCGGTGGCCGCCGCCTTCATGATCGCCTCGCCGGTGCGCGTCTCGCCGGTAAAGGTGATGCCGTCCACGTCCGGGTGGGTGGTCAGGAACTCGCCGGCCGAGTTGGGGCCGAAGCCGTGCACCACGTTGTAGACGCCCGGCGGCACCCCGGCCTCGTTCATCACCTCGCCCAGGAGCGCGGTGGTGGTCGGCGTCTCCTCGGACGGCTTGACCACCACCGTGTTGCCGCAGGCCAGCGCCGGCCCGACCTTCCAGGTCATCAGCAGCAGCGGCAGGTTCCACGGGCTGATCACGCCGATGACGCCCTTCGGCACGCGCTTGGCGTAATTGATGGCCCCCTTGCCGTCCGGCGTCGCCATCTCGAAGCACTCGGTGGCGACGTTCTTCACCAGGTCGGCGAAGATCTTGAAGTTGGCCGCGCCCCGCGGGATGTCGATGTGGCTGGCCAGCGAGCGCGGCTTGCCGGTGTCCAGGCACTCGGCGGCGAGGAACTCGTCGAAGCGCCTGGTGATGCCGTCGGCGACCTTGTGCAGGATGGCCGCGCGCTCCTCCATGGTCATGCGGCCCCACGGGCCCTTCAGCGCGGCGCGCGCGGCCTTGACGGCGGCATCGACGTCGGCCCGGCTGGCCTCGTGCACGGTGGAGATCAGCGCGCCGTCGGCCGGCGAGCGGTTCTCGAAGGTGCGCTCGCCGGTGCCGGCGGTGTGGGCGCCGTCGATGAAGTGCAGCACCCGCTTCGGTCCGGTTCCGGCGGCGGGCGCCGGGTCCGGGCGGGACAGGGTGGTCGTCGTCATGGTGGAGTCGTCTCCTTGTTCTTCGTGCTGGCCGGGCGTCAGTCGCGCTCGGCGAGGAAATCGCCGAGGACCCGGCAGAAGCGGTCGGTGTGCTCGATCTGGACCCAGTGGCCGCAGCGCCCGAAGACGTGCAGCTGCGACCGGTCGATCCAGCCGCACAGGGTCAGGGAGTTGGAGAGCGGGATCACCCGGTCGTCGCGGCCGTGCAGGACCAGCGTCTCGTGCGGCAGCGCGCAGATGTCCGCCTCGCGGCTGGCCAGCGCGTCGACCCAGCGCTGGCGCGGCGCCGGGAACATCGCCGCGAAGGAGTCCTGGAAGCCCGGCCGGATGCTGGCGCGGTAGCGCAGCTCGGCCAGCTCGTCGGTGGCCAGCGCGCGGTCGAAGGCGAAGATGTCGAGCAGGCCGCGCATCGCCTCCAGCGACGGCGTGTAGCCCCACACCGCGTCGAGCTCCGGCGTGATCGCGAAGGGCACGCCGACGCTGCCCATCAGCGCCAGCCGGTTGACGCGCCCGGGGTGACGGATCGCCACGGCCAGCGCGACGGCGCCGCCGAACGAGTTGCCGACGAGGTGGACCCGCTCCAGCCCCAGGGCGTCGAGCAGCCCGACCACCTGCCCGACCCAGGTGTCGAGGTCGTAGCGGATGCCCTCCGGCCGATCGGTGAAGCCGAA
The DNA here is from genome assembly GCF_003116015.1 of Azospirillum sp. TSO22-1. GTDB lineage: Bacteria > Pseudomonadota > Alphaproteobacteria > Azospirillales > Azospirillaceae > Azospirillum. The sequence continues at coordinate 22,868 of NZ_LGQZ01000034.1, read as the reverse complement.
CCCGGCCATGTCCGGCGCGATCACGCGGAAGCGGCCGGACAGAAGCGGCAGCACCAGCCGCCAGTTCGCCCAGGCGCTGACCCCCGGCCCGGAGCCGTGGATCAGCACCACCGGGTCGGTGCCGCCGCCATTGGGGCCGACATCGTGGTAATTGGTGGCGATGCCGCCCGCGAGGACACGGCTGGCGATCTCCGGGTTCGAGTCCTGCATGCCCGTTCCCTCCCTAGAGTCCCAGCGCCGCCAGCCCGGCGCGGGCGCAGGCGCAGTCCTGCTCCTCCGACGCGCCGGAGACGCCGATGCCGCCGACCACCCGTCCCTCCACGACGATGGGGAAGCCGCCGGCGAAGGCGGTCAGCCGGTCGCGGCGGATCAGCCCGTCGCGCAGGCCCGGATTGTCCTGGATCAGCCGGTACAGCGCGTCGGTCGCCAGCCTGAAGCCGGCCGCGGTGTAGGCCTTGTCCTGGGCGATGGAGATCGAATGCAGGAAGGCGCCGGGGGCGCGGAGGAAGCCGGCGAGGTTGCCGCCGGCGTCCACCACGGCGGCGTTCACCGCCACCCCCATCTCCAGCCCCGCGCGCACCGCGGCCGAGACGGCGGCCAGCGCCGCTTCGTGCCCGATGCTGTCCTGGCGGACGGTCAGCTGCATCGCCGCGTCCTCAGGTCACGACGGTGAGGAAGCGCTCGTTGAGCTGCTTCTCGTAGTAGAAGATGCCCTTGCCCAGCTCGTTCTCGTCCCACACGCGGGTGGGGTTGTCCGGGTAGTACATGTAGCCGCCGGCGAAGACCTCGTTGCGATTGCCCGACGGGTCGAAGAAGTAGATGGTCTGGCCGCGCGTGATGCCGTGCCGGGTCGGCCCGATGTCGATGGAGATGTTGTAGCGGGTCATCAGGTCGGCGGCGTGGCCGATGTCCATCCAGGTCTCCAGGAAGAAGGCCGCGTGATGGAACTTGCCGGGCTCGGCGTGCTTGACGAAGGCGATGTCGTGCGCCTTGTTCGAGCAGGTCAGCCAGATCGCCAGCAGCCCGTCCGGCAGCTCGATCTTCTCGGCGAGCGAGAAGTCCAGCGCCTCCTGGAAGAACTTCAGGTTCTTGTCGATGTCCGGGCCGTACAGCAGCGCGTGGTCGAAGCGGGTGGCCTTCATGCCGCGCGGCTCCTCCGGCCAGACGTCCGGGTTCTTGATCGGCGGGTGCTTCTCCGACAGCGCGATGGTAGCGTACAGCTCGATGCGGTGGCCCGACGGCAGCACGCAGCCGATGCGCCGGCCGAGGCCCGGCTGCTCGCCCTCCGGAACATGGTCGACGGCGAGGCCCCAGGCGGTGATGCGCTTGGCGAAAGTGTCGAGATCGGCTTCCGAGGCGACCTTGAAGGCCATGACGTCGAGGCCGGCGTTGTCGGCCTTGCGCAGGATCACCGAGTGGTGGTCGAACTCGTCCCAGGCCTTCAGGTAGACGCGGCCGTCCGGACCGGTGGTGACCGTGTTGAGGCCGAGCCGGTCGACGTAGTGGGTGACCGCCGCCTCCATGTCGAGGACGCGGAGCTGGATGAAGCCGGGGCGCAGGACGCCGGTGACTGCCATTGGGTGTTCCTCCTGGTTCTTATCGGTTGGCGTGGATGTCGGTGGTGCTGGTGGTGGGCCGGACGGGCAGCCGCGGGGCGAGGCGCACCGCGAGGTCGCTCTCCGGCACGACGCAGCAGGCCAGCACGTAGCCGTCCCGCCGGTCGTCGTCGCTGACGTGGGCGCGGCTCATCGGCAGCGCCCGGTAGGCGCCGTCGAGCACCTGGACGCGGCAGACGCCGCAGCCGCCCTTGCGGCAGCCGACGGCGACCCGCGGCTGGTCCTTGCCGGTGCGGAAGCTCAGCATCGCGGTGCGCTCCATGGCGGCGACGATGGTCTCGCCGGGCTGACAGAGGATGACGCCGGCGGCATCCTCGACGCGGACCGTGTGTGCGGTCATGCTCAGATCCTCTTGAAGACGGGGCTGCGCACCTTGCCGGCGTCGCCGTCGCCGGCCGTCAGGAAGCGCTCGGTGAAGATGTCGCGCTCGAACAGGCGGCCCTGCATGAGGGTGCGGATGCACGCCTCGACCATCGGCGGCGGACCGCACAGGTAGGCCTTGCGCCCGGCGAACATGCCGCCAAACGCGCGGTGCAGCGCCTCGTGCACGAAGCCGGTCTCGCCCGGCCAGTCGTCGCCCGGCTGGGGCTCGGACAGCACGGGGATGTAGGTCAGGGTCGGGTGCCTGGCCGCCAGCCCCTCGAAGAGGTCGCGGTCGTAGAGGTCGCGCGAGGCCCGCACGCCGTGGATCAGCGTGACCGGCTGCGTGCAGCCCTCCTCCAGCAGGTCGAGGATCATCGACTTCGGGCTGGACAGGCCGGTGCCGCCGGCCAGGAAGATCATCGGCGCCGCGGCGGACTTGCGCACGAAGAACCGGCCGTACGGGCCGCTCAGTTTCAGCGTGTCGCCGACCTTGAGGTCGCGGTGGATGTACCCCGTCGCCTTGCCGCCCGGAACGAGCCGCACGTGCAGCTCGACCAGGGTCGGTCGCGACGGCGGCCCGGCCAGCGAGAAGGCGCGGGCGCCATCGACGCCCGGCACCGTCAGGTTGACGTACTGCCCGGCCTGGAAGGCGATGCCGTCGCCGGGCAGTTCGACGAACACGCCCTTCACGTCGTGCGTCAGGTCCTCCAGCCGCACCACGGTGCCGGTGAAGTCGCGGACCGGGATGCGCAGCGCGTCCGGCTCCTCGTCGATGTCGGCCTCGATGGTGGCGTCGGAGGCCAGCGTCGCCGTGCAGGCGAGCGTCTTGCCGCCGTCGCGCTCGAAGTCCATCAGCGCGAAGCCCGAGGCGTCGCCGTGGTCGACGTCGCCGTCGACCACGTCCACCTTGCAGGTGCCGCACAGCCCGTGCCCGCAGGCGTGCGGCAGCCAGATGCCCTGGCGCAGGCAGGCGTCCAGGATGGTCTGGCCCTCGGCGACGGCGACGGTCTCGCCGGTGGGCTCGATGGTCAGCGTGTGGGTCACCGCATGCCCTCCCCTGGCGTCAGCTGTGCGAGCCCTTGAAGCCGTGCAGGCCCGGCGTCCAGAAGCGGACCAGCGACTTGTGGCCGACGCCGTGTTCGGCGAGGCTCTTCGCCGGGTCGGGCGTGACCTCCTTGCCGTCGATGGTCCAGCGCACCGCGGACCAGTCGATCGACGCGAAGTCCGGGTGCATGCCGTAGTAGGTCGGGATGATCTCCTGGATCAGCGCGCCGAACGGCATGGCGGGCGGCAGCGGGAAGGCCAGCGCGGCGCAGAAGCCGAGATGCTCCTCCCAGTGCAGGTAGACGACGTGATTGCCGTGAAAGTTCTCGACGCGGTCGCGGACCTCGACCTTGTCGGCGTAATCCTTCTCCAGGGCGACGACGGCCATGGGGTTTCCTCCGGTGATTTCCTGGTGTGCGGGGCGGCTCAGCCGGCGACGCGCTGGCGTGCCGCCATCCACTCGTTCCACAATTTCTGGTCGGGGGATCCGGCCTGGTCGAGGTTGTCGGCCCCGAGGTTCATCCGGTACCACTTCAGCACGTCCTCGACCGAGGCGCCGCCGCAGTTGCCCTGGAAGATCTGGTGCACCGGCAGCCAGGACTGGCTGTACTTCTCCGGCTCGCCGTCGAAGATGTCCTTACAGCCGTCCGAGCAGCAGTGGTACGTCTCGCCCTTGTGCTGCGAGGTGCGGAAGGCGATGGTGCCGGGGTCGCCGGGCTCGGTGTAGACCATCGGGATCTGGCAGACGGTGCAGAGCTGCGGCAGCGCGTTGTTGTAGAAGCGCTTGCCCTCCTTCTCCATCTCCGCCCACATCTCGTAGCGCGGGCGGTAGTGCTTGTCGAAGGTGGTCGGGTACTTCTCGGACAGCCAGTCCATCTCCTGCGGAGTCGGCAGCCAGGTGTGGAACGCCGCGGCCTGCGTGTACTGGTAGAAGGTGGACCAGTTCTGGTGCGACAGGTGGTCGGCCTCGGCGGTCGCGACGTCGGCGTACTTCGGCACCTTCAGGCCGTAGCGCGCCAGATCCTCGAACAGCGAGCCGCCGGCCTCGGTGAAGTAGATGTCCCACGCCTCGCGCCAGGACATGATCTTCTTGGGCAGCATGTAGTCCATCATCATGGCCACGAGGCCCAGCACGCGGTGGCCGCGCCAGAACCACTTGTCCACCCACTTCTGCACGATCGGCAGGTTGTCGGGGTCCTGTTCCAGCAGGAACTTGATGACCTCGATGCCCAGCGTCATGTGCCGGCTCTCGTCCGACTGCGCCGAGAAGCCGAAGGTCACCGTCGCGAGGTCGCCGTTGTAGGCGGCGCCCGACATGAACGGCACGAACAGCAGGTTGGTCAGCACGTACTCGAACGCGAAGCCGATGGCGATGAAGTACTCGAACGGGCCGGCGGTCCGCGCGTCGTCGAAGAACGACTTGGGCACCGACAGGTACCACACGCGGTCGTGCATGTGCTGCCACTCGTGGAAACCGTCGAAGAACTTGTTGTAGTGGCTCAGCGTGTGGATCTGCGTCTGCACGTGGCGCAGCTCGTCGAGCGACTGCATCTGCGCGGCGACGCGCGGGCCGACGCCGGGGATGTGCCGGCCGACGTGGGCGAAGCCGCGGTGCGCCTGGTACTCCAGCGGTGACACGCCGGTGAGGAACAGCTTGATGGCGTTGATGTAGCGGACGTCGCTGAGGCCCATCTGGCCGTTGTTCTGGGCGAAGCTGTCGAGCACCGCGTACAGCTTGCGCTCCTTCTCCGCCTGGTATTTCCAGTAGGCGTCCATGGTCAGGCGGAAGGGGTCCTCCCACTTCGACCAGTCGTGGATCTTGATCCCCTCGAACTCGGCGTAGGGGTAGACGGCGCTCTTGGACTGGTAGGACGGCTCCCAGTCGAGCCCGCGGGTGAGGAGCGCGTAGCGCTGCTTGAGGCCCAGCTTGGCCTTGGCGACCATGGTCATGATGGCGTTTCCCCGTGATTTTTTCGTCAGTGCGCCCAGGCGAGGCCGAAATAGTCGTCGTCCTCGTCCACGTTGCCGGCCATGGAGACGATGCTGAGGTGCAGTTCCTGCGGATCCCAGTCGCGGCCGATGCGGCTCTCGACCGAGGCGCGGTGGACGGTCAGGCTGCCCTCGCGGTCGATCTTGACGATGCCGGGGAAGCTGTGGACGACGGCGCCGGGGTTGTCCTCGGTGATCGCCTCGATGATCGGGCGGGCGGCGTCGGTGTTCTGCAAGGTGATGGAGACGATGCGCGGCATGGATCGGGCTTCCTTGCGGGTCAGGCGGCGAGGCCGAGGGTCTTGGCGCGGGCCTGGAGGGTGCCGAGCGCCTCGGCGACGGCCCCCTTGGCGGCCTCCCCGCCCAGCACGCGGGCGGCCAGGGGCGCGGCGGCCTCGGCAGCGCGGGCGCTCCAGGCGGCGAACCAGCCGCTCAGCAGCGCCTTGTTCTCCGGGCATTCGGCGGCGGCGGTCCTGATGACGCTGTCCACCCAGCGCGCGTGCTCGGCGAACCACTCGGTCATGAACTCGGTCAGCATCGACACGCCGGTGCCCCCCTGGCGCTGCCCCTCGGCGTCGAAGCGGCCGTAGACCAGGGCGTGCAGCACGCCGTCGATGGCGAGGTTCTGCGCCACGAACAGCTCGAACCAGTCCTTGACGACCAGCGTGTCCTCGACCAGCCGGCGCAGCCCCTGCCACTCCGGCGCCGTCATCCAGCGCTGCTTGGCCGTGTCCAGCGACGCGCCGGAGTTGCCGTCGAGCGCCAGCCCGATGCGGCCGATGATCTGCGCCATCGCCAGCCGGTCGCCGGCGGAGAAGATGCACGGCGCGGTCACCGCGGTGCCGTAGCCCTGGTCGCACATGGTGGCGGCGTTCATGTTGGCGCCCCACTCCACGTGCCGCATCGGCAGCAGGTAGAATTCCACCGTCCCGCGCCACGCTGGGTCGAGCAGGCCCAGCAGGCCGCGCTTCTCGACGAACTCGAAGTTGTGCTCGGTCGCCTGATACTGGTTGGCGCGGGCGATGTTGTAGGTGGCGTAGTAGAACTGCCGCGGGTCGCGCAGCGCGTACCAGTCCGCCATGCGGATGGCGGTGCGGCCCTCGTCGTAGTGCCAGTGGTCGGCGCCCCACAGCGGCTTGTAGTGGAAATTCGCCGTCGCCTGGACGTCCAGCGTCGCCTCCTCGTAGCGCGAGGCGGCCTTGTCGGCGCCCAGCCGGCGGGCGATGTGGCCGAAGGTCTGGCGGCGGGGCTCGACCTTGATCGTCTTGATGTCGATGGTCACGCGTTCCTCCTTCCTCCCTTGTGGTGCGATCCCGGCGGGGGGAGGTTGCCGCCGGGCGGTTTCCGTCAGTGCGTGCTGGGGGGCCGGTAGAGGCCGGGGGCCGAGGCGGCCGGGACATCGACGCCGTCCGCGGTGGGGAGCACCACCGCGCCCTGCCGCCGGCAGAACTCGTCGAAGGCCGCGAAGGGCATGATCAGCTCGACCGACAGGTCGCGGTCGCCGAGCGCGAACTCGAACTCGACGAACGTCCCGTTCCGGATCCCGGTGACGCGGACGAACGAGGTCATCGACTGCACCATGGGTGCGCCTCCCTAGCGTTTCCCCGAAGCTGCTCTTTTCGCGGCGAGCCGCGCTTTGCCCTCCTATTGGCAAGCGCCGTGCCAAGTGAAGCGGACGGTCCGGAACGCGGATGTTTTCGTTGCCTAACCAATGGTTTGGCCACAGCCGGGGGTGACCGTACGGGCGGGCGGGCACCCGCGGAATTGATGATTTGATCAATCCGTTTCATGCGAAAGGCGGAAGCGATTGATCATTTCATCAATCATGCCCATCGTGGAGGCGGCGTTGCGCCGGGGGCGCCGCCCGCGTACCTTTACGAAATGCGCAACGCCGAGACCAACGCTCCGCCGTCGGGCGACTCCATCACCGTGCCGCTGGTGCCGCCGCAGGTGACGGCGCAGATGCCGGACATCGCCGACCTGTCGGCCCGGCTGCGCTTCTGCCCCAGCGACGGGCGCATCTGGCTGGGCGACCAGCGCATGCTGCTGATCCACCTGAGCGCGCTGGCCGGCCTGCGGCGCGAGCTGGTCAACTCGCTGGGCGTCGAGGCGGCGCGCGGGCTGTTCACCCGCATGGGCTACGCCTCCGGCTGCAAGGACGCGGAGTTCGCGCGGCGCATCCGCCCGGACGACGAGCTGAACGCCTTCTACGTCGGCCCGCAGATGCACGCGCTGGAGGGCATCGTCCACGCCGAGCCGGTGCGGGTCGAGGTGGACATCGACTCCGGCCACTACTACGGCGAGTTCATCTGGCACAGCTCGTCCGAGGTGGACGCCCACATCGCCGCCTTCGGCATGAGCGCCGAACCGGTGTGCTGGATGCAGATCGGCTACGCCTCGGGCTACACCAGCATCTTCATGGGCCAGCCGATCCTGCACCGTGAGGTGGAGTGCCGCGGCACCGGCAGCCGGCAGTGCCGCATCGTCGGCAAGCCGGTGCACGAGTGGGACGACCCCAACCCCGACCTCGTCTACCTCCAGCCGGACAGCCTGGCGTCGCTCTACCGCGGCGCCGCCCCCGCGCTAGCGCGGCTGGACCCGGCGGCGCCGGACGCGCGCCGCCAGCCGGGTCTGGTCGGCGTCTCCTCCAGCTTCCTGGCCGCCTACCACCTGCTGCAGAAGGTGGCGCCGACCGACGCTACGGTGCTGTTCCTCGGCGAGACCGGGGCCGGCAAGGAGATGTTCGCCCGCACCCTGCACACGTCGAGCAAGCGCGCCGACAAGCCCTTCGTGGCGATCAACTGCGCCGCCATCCCGGAGAACCTGATCGAATCCGAGCTGTTCGGCGTCGAGCGCGGCGCCTTCACCGGCGCGGTGCAGAGCCGCCCCGGCCGGTTCGAGCGCGCGCACGGCGGCACCATCTTCCTCGACGAGATCGGCACCCTCAACCTGCCCGCCCAGGGCAAGCTGCTGCGCGTTCTGCAGGAACGCGAGGTCGAGCGCGTCGGCGGCACCGAGACGCGGCGCGTCGACGTGCGGGTGATCGCCGCCACCAACGTCGACCTGCGCGCCGAGGCGAAGCGCGGCGCCTTCCGCGAGGACCTGTTCTTCCGCCTGAACGTCTTCCCGGTGCGCATCCCGCCGCTGCGCGAGCGGCGCGACGACATCCCGCTGCTGGTCCGCCATTTCCTGCTGAAGTACTGCGAGCGCCACGGCAAGCCGGTGTCGGGAATCACCGACCGGGCGATGGACCGGCTGGTCGACTACGACTTCCCCGGCAACGTGCGCGAGCTGGAGAACATCGTCGAGCGCTCGGTCATCATGGCGCCGGACGACGGCTCGCCGATCGACGTCGGCCACGTCTTCGCCTTCGGCGACGAGGTGCACGCCCCGTTCTACGGCGTGGCGCACGACGGCTCGCTGATCGACAGCCGCCGCCCGCCCGCGCCGCCCGCCGCGCCCCGGCCGGCGGGGGTGATCGACGAGATCCTGTCCAGCGACCTGCCGCTCGAACAGCTGGAGACCCGCGCCATCGAGGCCGCCGTGCAGCGCGCCCGCGGCAACCTGTCCGAGGCGGCCCGCATGCTCGGCCTGACGCGCGCGCAGCTGGCGTACCGGTACCGGAAGATGCGGGGTTAGGGCAGGTTTCCGAGGACCGCGAAGGTCTGTACGTCCCCTCCCCCGCCCCCGGCGGGGGAGGAAGGGGCCCGCGCCGCAGGCGCGGGAAGGTGGGGGCTACGGCGTGGGTGGCAGGCGTTGATTCTCGTGCGCGCCGTAGCCCCCACCCAACCCTCCCCCGCCGGGGGTGGGGGAGGGCTTCGACGTTCAGACCACCCAGGACACCGCCCTACGGCAGCCCCGCCGGCGCGCCGAACCACGACCCGTCGCGGATGCCGTTCGCCAGCATGTCGACGGTCCGCGCGATGTGCTCCTCCAGCACCGCGCAGGCCGTCTCGACGTCGCGGGCCATGGCGGCCTCGAACAGCGCCAGATGCTCGGCGTGCACGTCGCGCGGCGTGGTGCGCTGCACCAACACCAGGCGCCGGTAGCGTTCGTGCTGCTTGTAGAGCAGGCGGTTGAAGCGCATCAGCCGGCGCAGCGGGCACGCCGCGACGAGGGCGCCGTGGAACTCGCCGTTGCAGCGCTCCCAGCGGTCGAGGTGGGCGCGCGGGTTGTCGCCCAGCAGCGCCTCCACCGCCGTCAGTTCGCCGAAGGCGGCGCGCACCCGCGCCTCCCAGTCGGCGTCGGCGGCCAGGATGGAGCTGCGCAGCACCTCCTTCTCGACGACGATGCGGGTCGCCGTCAGGTCCCTGAGGTCGGCCAGCGACACCGGCGCCACGCGCAGCGACGCCCCGGCGTCGAGGAAGGCCAGCCCGTCGTTGGACAGCTGGATCGCCGCCTCGCGCATCTCCGACGGGGTGACGGAGCGCCGCTCCGCCAGCGCGTCGAGGACGATCCTGGAGCCGGGAGGAAGCCGTCCGGACAGGATCTCGGCTTCCAGCCAGTCATGCGCCGAGAGGCCGTCGTGGACCGTCGGGTCCGGCGCCGGGCCTTCGGACGGCGGCATGAGATCATGGTCTACCGACGGCATGTCGAACCCTGCAACAGCGTACGCGGCGGTTTCCGCCCGCACAGAGATACACGAGCAACCGCCATATTGCAGCCCAATCGGGACATCGGCCCTCCCCTCCCCGGCAGGCGCCCGGGAGGGGAGCGGCCGGCGGCCTTACTGGTCGGCCATCTGGACGTTCTTGCCCTCGCGCCATTCGTACAGCACGTAGGCCGGCTTCACGACGTCGCCCTTCTTGTCGAACTGGATCTGGCCGACGACCGTGTCGAAGGTGCCGCCGTGCAGCGCGGCGGCGAGCTTCTTGGGATCGGCCGCGCCGGCCTTCTCCAGGCCCTGGGCGATGGTCTGGATCACCGCGTAGCTGTAGAAGGCGAAGTTGCCCGGATCCGGCAGGCCGGCGGCCTTGAAGGCGTCGACCAGCTGGCGCGCCGCCGGGTTGCTGGCGGCCGAGGGGCTGTCGGTGTACAGCGTGCCCTGCCCGGCCGCCCCGGTGATCGCCCAGAATTCCGGGTTGTTCAGGCCGTCGCCGGCGATGAACTGCGCCTGCAGCCCGTGCTCGCGCGCCTGACGGACCATCAGGCCCAGCTCCGGATGGTAGCCGCCGTAGTAGATGGCCTCGACGTTGCGCTGCTTCAGGTTGGTGATCAGTGAGGAGAAGTCCTTCTCGCCGGCCGTGACCGAGCCGCGGTAAGCGACCGGAACGCCGGCCTGCTCCAGCGTCTTGGCGACGACGTCGGCCAGGCCCTTGCCGTAGGACTGCTTGTCATCGACGATGGCGACCGCCTTACCCTTGAACTTGGTGGCGATGTACTGGCCCGACACCACGCCCTGCTGGTCGTCGCGGCCGCAGGCGCGGAACACCGCGTTGTAGCCGCGGTCGGTCAGCGTCGGGTTGGTGGCGGTGGGGGTCATCATGACGATGCCCTCCTCGTTGTAGACCTCCGACGCCGGGATCGCCGAGCCCGAGCACAGGTGCCCGTTCACCGCCACCACCTTCTCGGTGGCGAAGCGGTTGGCGACCGCCACGGCCTGCCGCGGGTCGCAGGCGTCGTCGCCGACCTTCAGCACCAGCTGCTGGCCGAGCACCCCGCCCTTGGCGTTGATGTCCTTGATGGCCTGCTGGGCGCCGTACACCGTCTGCTGGCCGAGCGCCGCGACGGAACCGCTGGTCGCGGTGCCGAGCCCGATGGCGATGTCGGCGTGCGCGGTGCCCACGCCGGCCAGAAGCGCCAGGGCGCTGACCAGGGAAATGCTGCGGGTCATTCCAGTGTCTCCTTTACGTCCTTTGGCTCGCGGTTGTTCATGCGCACCGCGCCTCGTGCGTTCTGATACACCGTTCCGCGCGCCACGCTTCCGGTTACCGGCTCAAGGCAGCCATGCCCGTACGTCGTGGCGGCGCGCGGCACACCGGCGCGCCCTCCGCCCCGAGACAGCAAACCGGTCAATGGATGCGTCCGTTCCTGCCGGAGATCCGCAGACGTTCACAGCGCTATTATTTCGGCGCCGTGTTTAGAGACTAGGACTTCGCAGCGCTATGTTGCACTGCAATATGCTTATGGTGGGCATGTGCAGAGCGCGCTTCGCACCGCAGCAAAGCGGGGCCATGATTTCCCCACAGGACATGGCGGGGGTTGGAGACGCTGCTCCCCCGGTCCGGCCAAGAATCCAAAAAGCATCCCTGGAGCAGTCCCATGCACATCAAGCATTCCCTGTCGCGCATCGCGGTCACCACGGCCGCCGCCCTCGTCGCCCTGGTCGCCGCCGCCGCCGCGGGCGCCGCCGTGACGAGCGAGCCGGTGCCGACGCCGGCCCACATCGACTGGAACGCCATCTCCGAGACGGCAAGCCAGCTGCACACCTTCAACTGAACGCTTTGCTCAGGAGACGATCATGAACCAGGAACGCAGCATCGCCGGTTCTCTGCCGTCGAGCCTGGAACTGCGGCGCCTGCGCCGCGAGGCCGAGGAAATGCGCGTCGCGTATCTCCGTTCGATGGCGCGGCGCCTGTTCTCCGCCATCTGCGGCGATCGCCACATCGGCGCGGCCCTGCCCGCCACCCGCTGACGGTAACGGCCGGCGACGCATCCCCGCGCCGCCGGCCCGTGCTTACGCCGGCTCCGCGGAGCGGGCACGACTTCCCATCGTGACCATGAGCGCCAGAGCGACCAGGACCGCCGCAAGCACGAAGGTGATCCGCATGCCGCCATCGACCGCCTGGGCAGGCGCCGCGGTCGGGTCGATGGTTCCGGCGGCGAACGCGAACACGGCGCCCATCACCGACGCGCCGGTGATGAGCCCGAGGTTGCGCGACAAGGTGAGCATCCCCGACACCACGCCGCGCCGGTCCGGGGCGACGTCCGCCAGGACCGCGGTGTTGTTGGCCGTCTGGAACAGCGCGTAGCCGGCCGTGGTGACGGCGATGGCGGCGGCGTAGCCGGGAACGCCGAGAGTCGCCGGCACCGCCGCCAGCAGCCCGCAGCCGGACCCGGTCCCCACCAGCCCGGCGACGGTCATGCGCCACGCCCCGAACCGGTCCACGGCGCGGCCGGCCGGCACGCCGGCCAGGGCGGCGACCGCCGGCCCGATGGACATGACCAGGCCGACCAGCGCGGTGTCGAGCGCCAGGGCGCGCGCCAGATAGAACGGCCCGACCACCAGCGTCGCCATCATCACCGTCGCCACCAGCAGGCTGGCGGCAAGCCCCGCGCCCAGCTCCGGATCGCGGAACGTCGCCGGCCGGACCAGCGGCGACGCCGCCCGCGCCTCGGCCCGCACGAAAAGGCCGGCACCCAGCACCGCCGCCAGCAGCAGCCCCGCGTTCAGCGGGCCGAAGCTCCCCCGCCCCACCGTCATGGCGAGCGCGTAGGCGCCGAGCGTCAGGGCCAGCAGCAGCGTGCCCAGGTGGTCGAAGCCCACCCGCTCCGCCGCCGGCACCGCGCGGTCGGCCGGCAGTCCCCGCCACGCCAGCCCCAGCGCGAGCGCGCCGAGCGGCAGGTTGACCAGGAAGATCGCCCGCCAGCCGAACCCGGCGATCAGCGCACCGCCCAGCGACGGGCCGAGCGCGGTGCCGACCGCCGACATCGTGCCCAGCAGCCCCATGGCGCTGCCGGTGCGCTCCTTCGGGACCGTCTGGCCGACGAACGCCAGGGCCAGCGCCATCATGACGGCGGCGCCGAGCCCCTGCACCGCCCGCGCGGCAACCAGCAGCCACAGCGTGGACGCGGCGCCGCACAGCGCCGACGCCGCCGTGAACAGGGCGAGCCCGGCCAGCAGCAGCCTCCGCCGGCCGATCCTGTCGCCGAGCCGCCCGACGCCGACGATCAGCGTGGTGACGGCGAGGAGATAGGCCACCACGATCCACTGCACCTGCTGGAAGGAGGCGCCGAACGCCTCCGCCAGCGTCGGCAGGGCGACGTTGGCGACGCTGGTGCCGAGCGACGACAGCAACATGCAGGCCGACAGGCCGGCGAGCGCCCCTCCGGCCCCCGCGCTGCAATCCTTGCGTTCCATGAGCTTCTGCATGACATCGGGTCCCTCGTTGGTTTCCGAGAGACCTAACCCCGCGCCAGGGATGGCGGAAGACGCAGCGGTTGCACTGTATTCGTGCATGCAACGCCATGCCGGACGGTGTTATCCTCGCCGCATGGCGCGGCCCGACCTCAACCTGCTCGTCACGCTCGACGTCCTGCTGGCGGAAGGCAGCGTGGCGCGCGCCGCCCGGCGCCTGCGGCTCAGCCCGTCGGCGATGAGCCGGGCGCTGGCGCGGCTGCGCGAGGCGACCGGCGACCCGCTGCTGGTGCGGGCCGGGCGCGGACTCGTGCCCACGCCGCGTGCGCTCGACCTCCGCGAGCGGGTGAGCCGGCTGGTGCAGGACGCGGAGGCGGTGCTGCGGCCGGCCGAGGCGCTCGACCTCGCGCGGCTCGCGCGCACCTTCACGCTGCGCGGCAGCGACGGCTTCGTCGAGAACTTCGGGGCGGGCCTCCTCGCCCGCGTCGCCGTGGAGGCGCCGGGCGTGCGGCTGCGCTTCGTGCCGAAGCCGGACAAGGACAGCGCGCCGCTGCGCGGCGGATCCGTGGACCTGGAAACCGGGGTCGTCGGCGACACGACGGGCCCTGAGGTGCGCGCGCAGGCCCTGTTCCGCGACCGCTTCGTCGGCGTCGTGCGAGCGGGGCACCCGCTCTGCCGGGGCGAGGTCACGGCCGCCCGCTACGCCGCCGGCCGGCACGTCCTCGTCTCGCGCCAGGGCCTCGACCGCGGGCCGGTCGACGACGCGCTGGAAGCGCTCGGCCTGGAGCGCCACGTCGCCACCACCGTCGGCGGCTTCGCCGCCGCGCTGGCGCTGGTGCGCGCCACCGACCTGATCGCCGCCGTGCCGGAGCGGCACACGCAAGCCCTGCGCGCTGGCCTGCACAGCTTCCCGCTGCCGGTTGCCGTCCCGCCGGTCACCGTGTCGATGCTGTGGCACCCGAGGCTCGACGCCGACCCGGCGCACCGCTGGCTGAGGGGCTGCGTCCGCGAGGTCTGCGGTGCCCTCCCCCGGGACCGGGCCTGCCCGCCCCGGCCGTAGACCAGCGCGCCGCCGAGCGCCACGGACGTCACCCCGCTCCGGCCGCGCGGGCTAGGATGCCGTCGCCATCCACGGTCGCTGGCAGCGTGCCGAAGGCGTGCCCCCACTCCCCGCCCAGGCGCGACGCGCAGAAGGCCTCGGCGACGGCCGGCGGGCCGTGGCGCAGCAGCAGCCCGGCCTGGAGGGCCAGCGCCAGCCGCTCGACCAGCCGGCGGGCCTGCACCTCCAGCGCGGCGGAATCGGCGAGCATCCGCCGCGTCTCGCGGACCCACGCGTCCAGCCGGCCGTCCAGACCACCCGCGCCGCGCAGCTCCGCTTCCAGGCCCGCCAGCGCCGCGGGCTCCTTGCGCAGCGTGCGCAGGACGTCCAGGCAGATCACGGTGCCCGACCCCTCCCAGATCGCGTTCAGCGGGGCCTCGCGGTAGAGCCGCGGCATGCCGCCGTCCTCGACGTAGCCGTTGCCGCCGTGGCACTCCAGCGCCTCGCAGGCGACGGCCGGGCAGCGCTTGGTGACCCAGTACTTGGCGACCGCCACCGCGAGCCGGGCGAAGGCCCGCGCCTCCGCGCCGGCCTCCCCCTCGTCGAACGCGCGCGCCACCCGCAGCACCAGCGCGGTCGCCGCCTCGGCCTCCAGCGCGAGGTCGGCTAGGACGTGGCGCATCAGCGGCTGCCCGATCAGCGGCTGCCCGAACGCCGCCCGGTGCCCGGCGTGGTGCAGCGCGCGCGACACCGCCGCGCGCATCAGGCCGGCCGCCGCCGCCCCGCAGTCGAGGCGGGTGTGGTGCACCATGTCGATGATGGTGGCGACGCCGGCCCCCTCCTCCCCGACCCGGACGGCCCAGGTGCCGTCGTACTCGATCTCCGCCGAGGCGTTGGAGCGGTTGCCCAGCTTGTCCTTGAGGCGCTGGATGCGGAACGGGTTGCGCGTGCCGTCCGGGCGCCAGCGCGGCACCAGGAAGCAGGTCAACCCGCGCCCCGCCTGGGCCAGCGTCAGGAAGGCGTCCGACATCGGCGCCGAGCAGAACCATTTGTGCCCGGTCAGCGTGTGCTCGCCCCCGCTTCCGCACGGCTCGGCCCGCGTGGTGTTGGCGCGGACGTCGGAGCCGCCCTGCTTCTCCGTCATCGCCATGCCGACGGTCACCCCGGTCTTCTCGCCCGCCGGGATGAAGCGCGGGTCGTAGCGGTCAGAGAGGATCCGCGGCAGCCAGTCCCCGGCCAGTTCGGGCTGGCGCCGCAACGCCGGCACCGCGGCGTAGGTCATGGCGACGGGGCACAGCACGCCCGCCTCGGCCTGGGTCAGCAGGTGGACCATGGCCGCGTGCGCCACGTGCGCGCCGGCCTGCGGCCGGTCCCAGGGCAGGGCGTGGATGCGGTGGCGGAACGCCAGCTCCATCAGCGCGTGGTAGGCGGGATGGAACTCGACCTCGTCCAGCCGGCGCCCGCAGCGGTCGAAGGCTTTCAGCACCGGCGGGTGGCGGTTGGCCAGCTCGCCCAGTTCCATCACCCGCTCGCTTCCCGCCTCGACGCCCAGGGCGGCCAGCCGGTCCTCGGCCCAGGCGCCGCCCTCCCGCCGCACCGCGTCGCACAGGGCCGCGTCGGTGCGCCAGAGGTCGCGCGGCGCGAAGTCCGGCGGCTGGTTGGCGACGGTGTGGGTGGCGAGCGCCGCCGCCGGCGCGCGATGAACCATGGCGATGCCTCCCCGAAGCGACCGGAACGCTGCGCTTATGAGATCGATCGCAGATAGCCGTCGATCAACTCCCGCATCCGCTCCGGCCCGAAGCTCGGGTCGTGGCCGGCGTGGACCGTCCGCACCGGAAGGTCCCGCAGGCGCTCCATGGTCCGGCGATAGGCGGCGCGGTCGGAGCCCGGCAGGGTGTCGAGCAGCGGGCCGTCGTACAGCGCGTCGCCGGAGAACAGCGTCCCCGTCGCCGCCTCCCACAGGCCGATGCTGCCCGGCGAATGGCCGGGCAGGTGCAGCACCTCGAAGCGGCGGTCGCCGGTGTCGACCACGGCGCCCTCCCCGACGACGCGGGTCGGGTTGGCGGGAAGCCGGCGGAAACCGTCGAGGTCGTAGCCGGCGTGGGGCAGCGCGGTGATCATCAGGTCGCCGATCTCGTACCCGGCCTCGCGCAGCTGGCGCAGCTCGTCGGGCGGGGAGTCGGCGGAGCGCAGGCTGCGCCGGCCCTTCGGCGCCCGCAGGGCCTCGGCCTCGGCGGCGTGGCAGAGGCAGTCGGACCACTCGTGATGGCCGCCGACATGGTCCACGTGCGTGTGCGTCGCCACCGCCAGCACCGGCTTGCCGAACAGGTCGGCGGCGGCGCGGCGCAGGCTGACGATGCCCAGGCCGGTGTCGATCAGCAGGTCGAGGTCGCGCCCGCGGACATGCCAGATGTTGCAGCGCAGGAGCGGGATGACGTGCGGTTCCCAGAGCAGCGTCACGTCGTCGTCGATCCGCTGCCGTTCGAACCAGCGCCCGGCGATGGGGAGCATGGAGCCTCCTGACCGTTGCCTTCCCCTGCCGGAGGCGGGGAGGGACCGCAGGTTACGCCCGCGCCGCGCGGAACGCCACGACGCGTCTGCCCGGTACCAGGTGAGCGGAACTCACGGCCGGACCAGGATTTCTCGTTTGTGCCGACCTCCGCCGGAAGCGACCCTCGCGGGCATAGACACTCCGGACCGCCGGACAAGGGAGGGATCACCCCATGACCGACATCGTGCTTCTGACCGTCGAGGGCGCCGTCGCCACCCTGACGCTGAACCGCCCACACAAGCTGAACGCCATCGACTTCGCCACCATCGCGCGCCTGCACGAGCACCTCGACGTCCTCGAGGCCGACGCGGCGGTGCGCGCCGTCATCCTCACCGGAGCGGGGGAGCGCGCCTTCTCCGCCGGCGCGGACATCGCCGAGTTCTCCGGCCCGGTCTTCGCCGGCCCCGAGACGGCGCTGCGCGAGTTCGTGCGGCGCGGCCAGCGGCTGACCAGCCGCCTGGAATCCTTCCCCAAGCCGATCATCGCCGCGGTGAACGGCATCGCCTACGGCGGTGGCTGCGAGGTGACGGAGGCGGTCCCGCTCGCCGTCGCCAGCGACCGGGCGCTGTTCGCCAAGTCGGAGATCCGGCTGGGCTTCCCGCCGCCCTACGGCGGCACGCAGCGGCTGCCCCGCCTGATCGGCCGCAAGCGGGCGCTTGCCATGCTGCTGACCGGCGACCCGATCGGCGCCGAGGACGCCAAGGACGCGGGCCTCGTCAACCTGGTCGTCCCGCACGAGGACCTGATGGACGCCGCCCGCGGGCTGGCGGCGCGGATCGTCGACAAGTCGCCGCTGGCGGTCGCCGCCTGCCTGGCCGCCACCACGCGCGGCCTGAACCTGTCCATCGACGAGGGGCTGGCGGTGGAGGCCGGCCAGTTCGCCCGCATGGCCGCCACGCAGGACATCCGCGAAGGCATCACCGCCTTCATCGAGAAGCGCCCGGCGGTCTTCGCCGGCCGCTGACGCGCTGACGACTGGACAACGCGTCCTCGACGCGCCGATAGTCCCTGACGGTGTCGGACGAAGCGTGGACCAGCGGTATGCACCCGAAGATCGAGGCCAGGCGAAAAGCGGTCGAGAGCGCGCAACAGCTCCAATCGCTGGAGCGGAGACGGGAGACCCTGCTGCACGATCTGCGGGCCGTGCGCGACGGGCTTCTGCAAATCCGCGGCGACGGCATGAACCTTCCGACGGTCGCCGCGCTGGCCGCGTCCGCCGAGACGCTCATCACGACGATCGAGGAGATCGACGTGCACGGCGATGACGAGCACAGGAAGACCTGCCTCGCGTTCTTCGACAGTTCCCTGACCTTCATCGAGAGCGCCCGGCGCACCCTGTCCGCCGCCAGGGGCGTCATGCCTGACTGAGGGCGGGCCGGCGGCTCCGCCCCCGCGTTTCCACTGCGTGAAAACGCGGCCGGCCGCCGATTGCGCCGCCCGGGGATTTGCGGCAAAGGCAGTGCTGCTGAGTGCAAGTTCCCTGCTAGACCCTGAGGCCGCCCTATGGGCGGCCTTTTTTTTCGCCGCAGCCCCAGCCTACCGATGCCCCCGGCGCGGCTTGCGCCCGGCGTGGCGCTGGGTGCCGAGCGCGAACACCACGACAAGCGCAACGACGAAGATTGCAAGCAGGACCCACATCATGGCGCGCCCTCCCCACCGCCGGACCTGAAGCGATGATAGCACGCGGGCGGCGAAAGCGTATCCCCGCGGCCACAGCTCCGTTCCACGTCACGGAGTCACTTGTCACAACATATTCCGTAATACGGACTATCATGATACCAAAGTGACTAGCCAAACGAATGGGGAATGACCAATGGATTGGCACGGCAGCGCATACACCAGCGGAACGCACGCCCTCGACGGCGAACTCGGCGTCGTTCTCTGCGTCACCGAGACGGTGGACGGGTGGTGGTGCTGGCACGCGTCCCACGGCGACACCGAGTGGACGCCGGACCTGCGCTGGTTCCCGTCCCGCTCCGATGCCGAAGGCGCGGCGGCGGAATGGGCCGCGACGCTCGGGGAACGGCACCTCGGCTTCCTGCGCCGCGGCCCGCAGCTGATCGCCGCGTAGCGCGTCCGCCGTTACGGCCGGACGGCGACGGGCACGCTCAGGTCGCCGCCTCGGGTTGTTTCTCCGGTGCCGCGTCGGCGAAAGCCGGCAGGTCGAGGCACACGCCGTGAATGCGGCGAACGGTCGGATAGGGTCCGAGATCGACGGCGAAGCGCTTGGCGTTGAAGACCTGGGGCACCAGGCAGATATCCGCCAGCGTCGGCGCGTCGCCGTGGCAGAAGCGCCCGGTCGCCGGGTGACCGGCCAGTTCCCGTTCCAACCCGTCGAAGCCCGCGGCCACCCAGTGGCGGTACCAGGCGTCGCGCGTCGCCTGATCGTGGCCGAGCGGCGTTTCCAGATATTGCAGGACGCGCAGGTTGTTGATGGGATGAATGTCGCAGGCGATGGCCTGGGCCAGCGCCCGCACCCGCGCCCGCCCATGCAGGTCGCGCGGCAGCAGCGGCGGCTCCGGGTGTGCCTCGTCGAGGAATTCGACGATCGCCATGGACTGCGTCAGCACCGCGCCGTCGTCCAGTTCCAGGGCCGGCACCAGCCCCTGCGGGTTGAGGCGCAGGAAGGCCTCGCTGCGGTGCTCGGCGCGGCGCAGGTGGTGGCTCACGTATGTGAAGGGCAGCCCCTTGAGGTTGAGCGCGATGCGCACGCGGAACGACGCGGAACTGAGATGGTAGTTGTGAAGCTTCATGGGGTTCTTCCCTGTCTCATACGCCCAGGTACCGGTGGCGCAGACTTTGGTCGGCGGCCAGCGTGTCGCCGTCGCCGTGCCAGACCACCCGGCCCTTCTCGACGATGACGTGCCGGTCGGCGATCTCGATCAGCGCGTCGACGTTCTTGTCGACCACCAGGATCGACTGCCCCCGCCGCTTGAGCGCCGCCAGGCAGCGCCAGATCTCGATGCGGATCAGCGGCGCCAGCCCCTCCGTCGCCTCGTCGAGGATCAGCAGCTTCGGGTTGGTCAGCAGCGCCCGGCCGATGGCGAGCATCTGCTGCTCGCCGCCCGACAGCCGGTTGCCCAGGTTGGAGCGGCGCTCCGACAGGCGCGGGAACAGCTCGTAGACCGTGCGCAGCGTCCATTCGCCCTTGGTGGCGGTGGCGATCAGGTTCTCCTCCACCGTCAGGTTGGGGAAGATCTGCCGCCCCTCCGGCACCAGCCCGAGGCCGGCGCGCGCCACCTTGAAGGCGGGCTGGCCATGCAGCGCCCGGCCGGCGAAGCGCACCTCGCCGCCCTTCGGACGGACGATGCCCATGATGGTGTGGATGGTCGTCGTCTTGCCCATCCCGTTGCGGCCCAGGAGCGTCACCATCTCCCCCGCGCCGACCGACAGGTCCATGCCGAACAGCACCTGGCTGTCGCCGTAGGCGGCCTGCAATCCCTTGACCTCAAGCATGGAAGAACTCCCCGGCATGCGCCTCCTCGCCCAGGTAGGCGCGCTGGACGTCGGGATCGCGGCGGATCGCGTCCGGCGTTCCGGTGGCGACGGCGCGCCCGTAGACCAGCACGCTGATGCGGTCGGCGAGGCTGAACACCGCGTCCATGTCGTGCTCGATCAGCAGCATGGTGTGGCGGCCGCGCAAGGATCCCAGCAGCTCGACGATGACCGCGCTGTCCTCGCGCCCCATGCCGGCCAGCGGCTCGTCGAGCAGCAGCAGCTTCGGCCCGGTGGCGAGCGCCATGGCGATCTCCAGCTGGCGCTGCTCGCCGTAGGACAGCCGCGCCGCCGGCGTCTCCGCCCGGGCGCCCAGTCCGACCTGCTCCAAACACCGGCGCGCCGGCTCGGTCAGCAGCGGGTCGGCGAGCGCGCCGCGCCAGAAGCGGAAGCTGTGCCCCTGGCGCGCCTGCACCGCCAGCGCCACGTTGGCCAGCGCGCTGAACTCGCGGAACACGCTGGTGATCTGGAACGAGCGCACGAGGCCGAGCGCCACCCGCTCCGGCGGCGGCAGGGCGGTGACGTCGCGGCACTGGAACTCCACCCTCCCGGCGTCGGAGCGCAGCTCGCCGGCGAGCTGCGCCACCAGCGTCGACTTGCCGGCACCGTTCGGGCCGATCAGCGCGTGGATCTCGCCCTCGCGGATGTCGAGGTCGAGGTTGTCGGTGGCCCGCAGCGCGCCGAAGCTCTTGCACAGACCGGTGACCTTGATGAGCGGCCGGGTCATCGCGCGCTCTCCCGCACCGGCAGGAGGCCGTACAGCCCCTGGCGCGCGTAGATCACCGCCAGCAGCAGCGCCGGCCCGAAGACCACCTGCCAGTGCTCGGTCCAGCCGGACAGCGCCTCCTCCAGCAGCAGGAAGACGAAGGCGCCGACCACCGGCCCGACCAGCGTGCCCATGCCGCCGAGGATCACCATGACGATGATCTCGCCCGAGCGCGTCCAGTGCATCATCGCCGGGCTGACGAAGTTCGCCTGGTTGGCGAGCAGCGCCCCGGCCAGCCCGGCGACGGCACCGGCCAGCGCGAAGGCGGCGAGGCGGTAGCGGAACACCGGGAAGCCGATGTGCACCATCCGCCGCTCGTTGGCCTTGGCGCCCTGCAGCACCATGCCGAAGCGCGAGCCGGTCACCCGCCACAGCAGCAGCCCGACGACCGCCAGCACGCCCAAGGCCACGTAGTAGAAGCTCACCTTGTCGCGCAGGCTGACCAGCCCGGAGAAGGTCGAGCGCGCCGCGAGGCTGAGCCCGTCGTCGCCGCCGTAGGCGCGCAGCGAGACGAAGAAGAAATAGGCCATCTGCGCGAAGGCCAGGGTGATCATGATGAAGTGCACGCCTTTGGTGCGCAGCGACACGAAGCCGACCGCCGCCGCCAGCGCGCCGGCGCACAGCATCGCCAGCGGCCACGCGATCCAGCCGCTCGCCGTGCCGGGGAGGAGGCCCAGCAGCAGCGTCTCCTCCGCCGCGTGGTGGGCCAGGATGCCGACCACGTAGGCGCCGACCCCGACGAACATGGCGTGCCCGAAGCACACCAGCCCGCCGAAGCCGAGGATCAGGTCGAGGCTCATCGCCGCCAGCGCGAAGACCAGCACGCGGCTGACCAGCGAGATGTAGAACGGCTCGCCCAGCGCCTGGGCGGCGGGCGGCAGGGCCAGCAGGGCGACGGCGAGCAGCGCCACCGCCCACCGGCGCGGGGTGTTTGGGAGGAGGCTAGTCATTGGCCGCGAACAGTCCTTGCGGGCGCCACGTCAGGATGGCCGCCATGAGGATGTAGATCGTCATCTCCGCCAGCGCGGCGGGCAGCAGCATGCGCCCGAAGGTGTCGGTCAGCCCGACCAGCAGCGCCGCGATGAAGGCGCCGCGGATCGAGCCGATGCCGCCGATGACGATCACCACCAGGGTGAGGATGAGCACGCCGTCGCCCATGCCGACCTGCACCGACAGCAGCGGTGCGGCCATGGTGCCGGCCAGCGCCGCCAGCGCCGCGCCCAGGCCGAAGACCAGCGTGTAGAGCACGCGGATGTTGACGCCCAGCGCCTCGACCATGGTGCGGTTGCTTGCGCCGGCGCGGATCAGCATGCCGGCGCGCGTGCGCCCGATCAGCAGGTACAGCCCGGCGGCGACCGCCAGCCCGACGCCGATGGTGGCGAGGCGAAACAGCGGGTACGGCGCGCCGGGGATCAGCGTGACGGTGCCCTCCAGCGCCTCGGGGAGCGGCATGAACAGCGCTTGCACGCCCCAGACGATGCGCGCCGCCTCGTTGAAGAACAGGATCAGGCCGAAGGTCGCCAGCACCTGGTCGAGGTGGTCGCGGGCGTAGAAGCGGCGGAGCACCGCCAGCTCCAGAGCCATGCCGAGCGCCAGCACGCCGACGAAGGCGCCCGCCCCGGCCAGCAGGAACGAGCCGGTGTGGCGGAACAGCGTCGCCGCGAGGTAGGCGCCCAGCATGTAGAGCGAGCCGTGCGCCAGGTTGATCAGGTTCATGATGCCGAACACCAGCGTCAGCCCGGCCGCCATCAGGAACAGCATGGTTCCCAGTTGCAGGCCGTTGAGCGCCTGTTCGGCGAGGAAGATCGGGTTCATGGAAGCCTCCCTGCTTTCCCTCTCCCGCCCCGGGAGAGGGAGGGGCCCACCGCAAAGCGGTGGGAGGGTGAGGGCGCCCGCCAGGATCCTTGGCCTTACCCCCCCCCCGCCCC